>CAZMSO010000013.1:0-54928 GCA_964568975.1 uncultured Caulobacterales bacterium
GCCCCGATCCTGGCCCCGATCTGGGGCCCGGGGCCCGCACGGCGGTCCCCGACGGGCCTGGGATGAGGGAGGCTGGGGCTGGCGGGCCGGAAATCGGACCGCCTTGGCTGGGGGTGGGCGCGCCTGCAGCGCTCAGGCCTCCCGCGCCGCGCCCCGGCGTTTGGGCGGCGCCGGCGGCGGAGGCCTGCGCGGCGTCCGCCAACGTCGCTGCTGCGCTCAAGGCCGCCGCGAAGCCCTCCGTCCCGGCCTCAGCCTCACCCCCGGGGGCGGTCGCGTCTGGACCGTTGCGGCGCGCGGCGCCGTCAACGCCCGGCGCGGCCTTCGCACCAGCGCCCGCAGACGCCGCCGCGTTGGGCTGAGACGGAACAGAGGGCGCGCTCATGCGGCGCAGGCCTGCACGGCCGGCAGAGCGCGGAATTGCTCCGTGCGCGCCGGGTCGTCGAGTTTGTAGCCGCGGTTGAACACCGTCTCGATGTAGTTCTCGCCACCGGACGCTTGGGCGAGTTTCTTGCGCAGCTTGCAGATATAGACGTCGATCACTTTGCCGAGCGGGCGCTCGCCATCCAGGCCGTAGACAGCTTCATAAAGGGACTCTTTGCCGACCACGCGGCCGCGGTTCATCGCCAGATGCATGAAGATGGCGTGCTCACGGCCCGACAGCTTCAAGCGCTCGCCGCGAATCTCCGGGTCCGAGCCGTCAAAGCGCACCGTGATCGCGCCGATCGTTTCCGTCGCGTCGGCTTTGCCTGCGGCTCGGCGCGCCGCCGCGCGGATGCGGGCGGCGGCTTCGCGGTCATTGACAGGCTTAACCAGCACGTCGTCCGCGCCGGCGTCGAGAATGTCGGCGGCCGTTTCCGGCGCGCGGCGCGGCAACAGCGCCAACACCGGCAAATCTTCAAACCGCCGGCGCGCCCAGCGGGTGAGATCCACGGGATCATCCACCTCGCCAATGACAATGGCGGCGTAATTGAGGGTTTCGTTGCTCCCCGCGGGGGCGAGGGAGCGGGCGTCCTCTTGGTTCATCACGTCGCACGCGATGCGCTCGCGGGCGAACACGGAGGACAGGGCTTGGGCGATGAGCTCTTGAGGCTCGATCAACAACACACGCATTTTGGCGTCACCTTGCTTCTGCTCGGCGAACCGGCGTTTGGCCGGCGCGGGGATGACGCTAAGAAACCCGAGGACCTTTTAAAGACGACCCAACGCACGACCCACAAATCTTGTTAAATCTAACGCGCCATTTCATTAATGTTACAGCGTCTCTTGTGTAAATTTTTTCCCATCTTTGATCGAAACACAGACTTTTGCCTGCGCTTAGCCGCCAGCACGCCCACTGGCGAGCATGGTCTGGCTCTCGCGTCTTTCCTCCATCATCGCTGCGCTCGCGCTGGCGTCACTGTCGTCAACGGCGGCGCACGCGCAAACGCGGGTGAAAGACCTCGTCGAGGTGCAGGGCGTGCGCGACAATCAGCTTGTCGGCTACGGCTTAGTGGTCGGCCTTGCGGGGACGGGCGATCGCATTCAGAATATTCCGTTTACGGACCGCTCCTTGCGGGCGATGCTTGAGCGCTTCGGCGTCGCGGTGCCCCCCGACGGCGGCGGCGCGGCCAATCAGCTGCGCACGCGCAATGTGGCCGCGGTGATGGTGACGGCGCGGCTGGGGCCCTTTGCGCGCGCCGGCGGGGCGATTGATGTGGAGGTGTCGGCCCTCGGCGACGCCAACAGTCTTCTGGGCGGCGTGCTGTTGCCGACGCCGTTGAGCGCCGGCGACGGGCGTATTTACGCACAAGCCCAAGGCCCGCTTATTGTTCAAGGTTTCGCAGCCGGGGGCGAAGCCGCCAGCGTCCAGCGCGGCGTGCCGACCTCCGCGCGGATCCCGAATGGCGCGACAGTGGAGCGGGAGCTGGGCTTCCAGTTCGCCGACCTTGAGCGGCTGCGCCTCAGCTTGCGCCACCCGGACTTTACGACCGCCGTGCGCGTGGCTGAGCGCATCAACGACACGTTTGGCGATGTGGCGGCGGCGATTGATCCGACGACGGTGGATTTGGAGACGCCGCGGGAGTTTCGCGGGCGCGAAGCCTATTTCATCGCCGAGATCGAGGGCCTGCTGGTCGATCCCGACGCCGCAGCGCGCGTGGTCGTGGATGAGCGCACGGGCACAGTCGTCATCGGCGCGTCTGTGCGGTTGAGCGCGGTCGCGATCACGCAAGGCGGCATCACCATCTCCATCAGCGAAACGCCGGTGGCCTCCCAGCCCTCGCCCGGATCGAAGCAGGGCGAGACGGTGGTGTTGCCGCGCACGAATGTGCAAGTCGCGGAAGGGGGCCAATCGGGCCGGTTCGAAGTGGTGGGCGGCGTGGCGACTTTGCAGGAGTTGGTGGACGGCCTTAACGCGCTCGGCGTGGGCGCGCGCGACATCATCGCCATCCTCGAAGCCGCGAAGGCCGCCGGCGCGTTGCATGCGGAGCTGATTGTCAAATGACCCCAAGCATTCCCTCCAGCCTTCCTCTTGTGGCCGCAGATCCCCTGGCGGCCTCGGCGTCGCCGCTGAACCGCGCGCACGCCCTGAACGCCGGCGTCGCGCACGCAGCTTTTCCCGGCGGTGTGGACGCCGCGGCGGCGGAATTTGAAGCGGTGTTCATCGGGCAAATGCTGAAGCCGATGTTTGAGGGCCTCTCCACGGACGGCCCGTTTGGCGGCGGTCACGCGGAGAAAACGTGGCGCAGTTTCATGGTGGAGGCGCTCGGCGAGGAGGTCGCCCAAAACGGCGGCCTCGGCCTCGCTGACGCGGTGCGCGCTGCGATGCTGAACGCAGCCGGCGCAACGCCGCAGACGACGCTGTCTGAGGAGGAGGGGTGATGATCACGCCGCGCGCTCGATCCACAGCCGGCGCCATGACGGCGGAGGCGGCCTTAGCGGACGAAACGCCCGCGGACGCATCGCCTCGAGACGGAGCGTCGGCTGAAGGGCTCGACGACCCTCGCTTGGCCCCGCTGCTGGCTGAACTCGAAGCTCTGACCACAACCGTGGAGGCCGCCAGCCGGCGCTTGCGCGCAGGGCGCACCGATCAGGTCAGCGCCGACGCCAGCGCCATTTCTGAGCGCGCTGGGGCGCTCGACGCCGCCGCTCACCCGGTTTTGGCGACGCTCGCGAGCGAGGCCGCTGCGCCCGCGCGCGCTGCGCTCGCGGATCCAGCCGCACGCCTTCAAGCGGCGCTGGCGCGCCACACCCGCTTAGTCGCGAGCCTTCAAGGCGCGGCGCGCGCGCTCGCCGACCAAGCCAAGCGCGAGCACGTCAAACGCGCCGGCGGCGGGCTTTACTCCCCCGAAGGCGGGGCGGCGGGGCGCGTGGCGGCGTCGGGCGGACGGCTGCTCGGCCAGCTTTGATCCTGCAGCGCGGCGGGGTGTCATGCGAGACGCAACCGTGTTTCGCGTCACAGTGACCCACCCCCTCCATCCCGTTGAGGGCGACGATACCGGCGGTTATGTCGCGGCCGACGCCGCGCTCGGCCTGGTGTGGGGAGCCGCGAGCCTTGACGCCGGCGTCATGACACCCCGACGCGTTGCGCCGGAGATAGACGCGCAAACCATCGCCGCGGGCGCGCCGGGCGACGCGCGTCCTCCTCTCGTTCGCAACGACGCGCCCCCGTCGCCGGCCATTCCTTCAAATGCCGTGCAAATCACACCTTTGACATGCGCTTAAAAGCGGGCCGCCAGCCTAGTGATCGCCGGAAGCGGCCACCGCTTTCGCGCCCCGCGTCAGAAGGCGCTGTGTCGACCCTGAGAACGTGGGAAGTGAACAATGACCTCCATCTTGACCAATGTGTCCGCGCAAACCGCGCTTCAAACCCTGCGCAACGTCTCCTCGAACCTGCAAGAGACGCAACAGCGCATCTCCACGGGCCTTGAAGTCCGCAGCGCCCGGGACAACCCGGCCTTCTTCCTGGTTTCCCAACAAGTGCGCGGCGACCAGGCCGTGCTCGACGGCCTCAACGACAACCTGACTTTGTCGGTGAACGCCGCCACGACCGCCACCAACGGCATTAACTCGATCAACGGCACGCTCAACGAAATCCAAACGACCCTGACCACCGCCGACAGCGGCCAGGCTTTGGAAGAGCTGCAATTCACCCTCGACAACTTGGTGGGTGAGATCGAAGGCACCATTGACGCGACCTCGTTCAACGGCGTGAACCTGCTGGCCGGCAACGGCACCCGCACCGTGACCACGACCGTCACGCGTGACGGCGGCAACTTCAACATCTCCACCTTCACGCTGCGGGAGCAGAACTTGGGCGACGTGTCGACCTATGTCGACGCCAACAACGCCGCGTTCACGTTGGCGAACGCCTACTCCGCCTACTCGCCGGACGTGTTTGACGCGATTGACGGCGCCAGCCCCGCCGGCATCGGCTCCAACGGCGCGTTGGACTTCGCCAATGGCAGCGATGACGACGCCGACGGTGCGGCCGGCGGCGGTTCCTTCCAGGTGACCGCGGAGGCGGCCAATGCGATCAACGCCGCCATTACGGCCTTTGGCTTGTCGAACGCCGCCCTGGCGGATGCGGAACTCGCCGACGGTACGGCCGGCAATGACGGGTTCTTCGAATTCGACGCCGCGGAAGCGATCATCGCGGCAGAGCAATTCGACGTGACCTTGGCGGACGGCTCGGTGCAAACCGTCGCGACGCTGGGCGATTTGGTGAACTTTGCGGTCGTGGGCGATGCGGCTCTGCGCACGGCGGTCGCCGGCTCCGGCTTCACTGGCGCGGCGCGCGCGGTGCAAGTCGATGGCGCCGGCGGCAATGTCCAAGCCGGCCTCGTGGTTGCGGACGCCTTGATTGGTCGTGTGAACCTGGCGGCCTCTACGCTCGGCACGTTCGAGCGCACGCTTGAGGCGCGCCAAAACTTCTTGTCGGACCTCTCCGACAGCTTGGAGCAAGGCGTGTCCTCGCTGGTGGAAGCGGATCTGGACGAAGAAAGCACCCGTCTGCAGGCGCTCCAGGTCCAAGAGCAGTTGGCCATTCAGGCCCTGACCATCGCCAACCAGCAGCCCCAGAACATCCTGTCTCTGTTCCGGTAAGGCTGATCACCTTGGGGATCGCGGTCGACGCGGTCGGGCGCGATCCCCGCCCTTCTCACACCCGAAGGAGCTCCCATGGCCGCGGCTGCGTTCGAAGACGCCTACAAACAAACTCTCCGCGAAACCGACGACCCGCGCGCGATGGAGCGACGGGTGTTTGCTCAGATCACCGCCGAGCTTGAGGCGGCCGAGGCGACTGAACGGGGCCCTCAGCGCACCCGCGCTGTTAATGACGCGCTGGGGCGCAACCAAAAGCTCTGGAATTATGTGCTGTTTGATTTGGCCGATCCGAAGAACCAGCTGCCGAAGGCGCTGCGCGCGCGGCTGATTTCATTTGCGCTCTTCGTGGATCGCCACACCGTCGAGGCGATGGCCGAGCGCGCGCCGCTGCGGCCGCTGATCGACCTCAATCGCCGCATCATGCTCGGGCTGGCGGGCGTGCGCCCGGACCAGGCCGAGGACGCGCGGGGCGCGCCAGCGTCCGCGCCCGTCCAAGGAGGGGTCCATGGGGCTGCGCATCCGGCTTAAACCCTTTGAAAAGCTGATCATCAACGGCTGTGTCGTGGAAAACGGCGATCGGCGCAACACGCTGACGGTCTCAAGCTTCGGTCAAATTCTGAAGTCGCGCGACATTATGCAGCCTGAACAGGCGCGCACGCCGGTCCAGAAGCTTTACTTGGAGATCCAAGCGCTGTTGATCGAAGCGCCCCGCGACTACAGTCGCGTGGAGAAAGTCAACGCCTGCGCCGCGCGGATCCTCAAGACACGCGCCGCGCCGGAGGCGGAAGACGCGATCCTGCGCGCCATGGATTACGTCCACACCCAAGACCCGTATCGGGCGTTGGCGGAACTGCGCGGCTTCGCCTTTCCCGACACCGATCGCGCCAACGAACCGCCGGGCGGCGCGGGCGCGACGTCAAAGCAGGAGGCGGCGTGATGTCGGACCGTGACGACGCCATCCGTCCCATCGCGGGCGCGCGGCTGACGCCGTTGACGCCGGAGCGCGAGACGCGCCGGGACGCCGAAGCGCAAAGCCGGCGCGACGCCGAACCGAAAGCTCGCGCGCGTTACGACACGTATCGCGTGATCCTCGATCCCGAGACCTTGCGCGCCGTCGCCCAGGTCCGTGATCCAGAAACCGGCGAGGTGATGTTCACCGTTCCTCCGGGGGCGGAATTGTCGGAGGAGGCCGAGCGGCGCTTAGGCGCGAATGACGCGCCGCCGCCGCCCGCCCCTAAAGATCCCGCCTGAGATCCCGCCTGAAAATCCCGCTTGAGGAGCCCGCGCCATGACCGGCATCTCCACCTTCGTCGATTATCAGGTCGTAACGCGCAACATTGACCGCGCCCGCGAAGCAATCATCACGCGCGAGCAAGAACAGCGGGAGATCGACTATTTCATCGAGAACATCGGCTCGGTGACCACCGGCGATCAGTTGATCGACGACGACCGGCTTTACCGTTTCGCCATGCGCGCCTTTGGCCTGGAAAGCCAAATCTTCGCCAAAGGCCTGATGCGCAAGGTCTTTGAGGAGGGCGTCGCTGAGCCGACCGCGCGGGCCAACCGCATGGGCGATGCGCGCTTTCGCGACATCGCCGCAGCGTTTCAATTCGCGGAAGTCGGCGGCGCGCGCACGTCCGACCCGGCGTTCGTGGTCGAGGTGCTTAACAAGTATACCGCTGTGCGTCTTGAAGAAGAGCAAGTGAACGAGGGGGTGCGGCTCGCGCTTTACTTCGAGCGCAACGCCCCTGAGATCGACAATTGGTTTGAAGCCCTCGCCGATCCCGCCTTGGCGGAGGTGGTGCGGGTGGGGCTTGGGTTTTCAGAAGCGTCCGCCGCCGGTGATATCGATCGGTATGCTGAGCGCATTGCGGAACGATTTCCCATTGAAGACCTTCAAGACCCCGAGCGCCTGTCAAAATTCCTGCGCACGTTCGCCATCCGCTGGGATATTGAAAACGGCGTCGCCAATCAGGGCCAGGTCGGGCGCACGGCGCTGTTCACCCCGCTTGGCGTCGGCCCACGCGCCTTTTCGATTGATCCGTTGACCCTTGAAGCCGCGCTCGCAACCCGGTGAGGAACCGCTCTCGCGCGCGGTCGCGGCCGCGGCGGCCGAGACAAAACCTGCGTTTCGCGCTATGGCTGAAAAGGGTCGTCGGATGCGCCCCTGATGGGAGCGCCCGGGGCCGGCGATGAGTTCCACAATGAAAAGCGCCGTCGCGCACGCGTACACTGACAGCATCGGCTATGGCGGCCAAAAGGTCGTGGAGACCGCGTTGTTGGCGGCGACCGCGGCCGATGGCGCGGCCTTCGCTCAGTCGATGAACCGGCTGGGGTCTGGCGAACCCTTTGATCAGCTTTTCGGCGTCGAGCACGAGCGGACGGCGGCGCGCGCCCTGGCGCGCGCGGCGCGCGCGGCCGCGCACGACCTCCAGATCTGGATCGAGCGCTTCAGCGTTCCCGCCGCGGAGGTGGAGAACGCGCTGACGCTCCTGGCGCAGATCGGGCGCGAGGATTTTGACCGCGCCGCCCAGCGCCTCGCTCCCATGGCCGATCCCGAGCGCGGCGCCCTCGCGCTCGCCGGCGGGCTGATGCGCGCCTGGCCGCAGCTCCACGATGACGTGGTGGCGCGCGACATTTGCCGCGAGCTCGTGCGCGCGTCCTTGCGTGCGGCGGCCCACCACGCGGAGGCGCTGCCCGCCTTGGCGACGGCCGCCGACGACCCGATCAGCTAGGACCGCCCGCCGGCTTTGGCGTCGGCGCGCATCACCCGCGTAATGATCTCCGCCACGGCTAAAAAGAGCTCTTGGGGGATCATCTGATCAACCTCCACCGCGTCATAAAGCGCGCGCGCCGTCGGCGGCTCCTCCACCACCGGCACGCCGGCGGCGCGGGCGGTGTCGCGGATCTTCAGCGCCACAGCGTCGGCCCCCTTCGCGACACACATGGGCGCAGGCGTCACGCCTGGATCATATTGGAGCGCCACGGCGTAATGCGTGGGGTTCATGACGACGACGGACGCGTTCGGCACCGCTTGCATCATGCGTTTGCGCGCCCGCTCGCGACGAATGGAGTCAAGGCGCGCTTTGATGTGGGGGTCGCCTTCGGCGTTTTTCATTTCGTCTTTGAGTTCTTTCCGCGTCATCCGCTGTTCTTCCGTCCAGCGCTGGCGGCGCCACAGCACATCAAGCGTCGTGATCACCGCCATTACGACGAGGATCGCGACGAACAACGTCACGGACGCGTCGCGCAGCAGGCCCGGCGCCTCGCGGATGTCGATGGCCGCAGCCGCGCCGAACCGCTCCAATTCGCCCCCGATCACCAGCGCAGCGGCTCCGCCGGCGGCGGTGATCTTGATCATGCCCTTCAAGAACTCCATCAGACTGTCGGAGGAGAACAGGCGCTTCAGCCCCTTCAGGGGCGAGATGCGCTCAAGCTTCGGCGTGATCCGGTCCGGCGCGAACACGACGGCGTTTTGCGCGAAGGCGGCCAACACGCCGGCGGCCATGAACGCAGCGAAGACCGGGCCCAACGCGCCCAGCATCGTCCAGCCAAGCTGCTCAAGAACGGCGGCCGTCTCCTCCGGCGCGGCGGCGGGACGCACGGCGTGGGCGCGATCTATGTAAGGCGCAAGGCCCGTAGCGAGGAGCTGGGCGGCGTGGCCGCCGAACAAAGCCGCCGCAAGGGCGGCAGCGGCAATCACCGCAAAGCCCCCCACCTCGCGCGAGGCGGGCGTGTCGCCCTTAGAGCGCGCCTCGCGGAGCTTCCGCTCCGTCGGCTCTTCCGTCTTATCGGACTTTTCCGGCTGATCGCTCATCGGCCCTCACTCATAAGGGGCCGTCAGCCACGTCTCCATGGCCGCCGCGAACACCGTCAAACCGCTGCCCACGACTGCAGAGAACAGCCACATGCCTAAGAGAATCCCCGCCGGCATGCCGACGAAAAACACTGGCAGCGACGCCATCAGCCGGTTCACCAGACCAAGAGCGAGATAAGCGATGAAGCCGAGAAACAAAAACGGCGCGCCCACTTGCACCCCAAGCGCAAAGCTGTCGGCGGCGAGCTGGGCGAGCCCCTCGGCGGCGGGGCCGAGATTGGCGAAGCGCCCCGCGGGGATTGTGGCGAAACTCGCAGCAGCGGCGTCAATGGCCAGCAAGTGCAGACCCGTGACGAACCACAGCGCGAGCGCGCCAAGACTCAACCACGTCGTGAGCACAGAGCCTGCGTCAAAGCCCGACCCGGGGGTCGCGAAAATGTTCGACAATGCCATGGATTGGCCAGCAATTTGCCCAGCGATGCGCACCGCCACAAACAACAAGCGCGCGCCGAAGCCGAGCAACGCGCCCGTGAACAGCTCCGCCACAATCTGTTGGACCAGCATGGCCGGTTGATCGGGCGCGACCGCCGGCAAGCCCGGCGCCACGAGCGCGATCGGCCAGCTCGCCAAAAGCGCTGCGCCCAACCGCGCCCGCGGCGCCACAAACGCTTCAGAAAAGCCCGGCGCGGTCATCATCAACGCGCCCACCCGGCAAAACACCAGCAAATAGGCGTAAAGCCCGCCGGAGAGCCAATCGTCGAGGGCGAGCGTCATGGGGCCGCCGCCCGCCGCCGCCGCGCCGCCTCAGATCTGGCCGACATGGCGCAAATTGGCCGTGGGCGGCAGCTCTTGGTGGCTGATGACGGCCACCGCCGGCGCGGCGCGTTCTAACAACGCGCGCACAAACGGACGCGCCTCTCCTGAGCACAAAATCGCGGGCCAATGGGGGCCTTCGACATTCTGTGACAAGATTTCTCCAGCGGTGGTGATGAAGTCCTGCACCTGGCTCGGCGGCATGGCGAAGAGCTTGTCTTCGCCCCGGTGCTGGATGCTTTCTGCGAATTTCTGCTCCCAGTCCGGCGTCAAGCGCACCAGGCGCACAGCGCCGTCGGGACCGGCGATGTCGGCGATGATTTGCGCGCCCAGGCGCGCGCGCACATGCTCCACGATCGATGCGACATTGCGCGTGAAGCCCGCCGCCTCTGCGATGGCTTCAAGGATCGCCGGCAAATTGCGGATCGACACCCGCTCAGCAAGCAAACCTTGCAGCACCCGCTGCAACGCCACGGGCGGCAGCTGGCTCGGCATGATGTCGGTGAGGAGCTTGTGATACTCCGGCTCCAGACGATCAATCAGCTTTTGAAGCGCCGCATACGTCAGCAACCGGTCGAGATGGTCTTTCACCACCCGCGCCAAATGCGTGGTGATGACGCTTGCGGGATCGACCACAGTCGCGCCCAAGGCCTCCGCTTCCGGCGCCCGGGTGGGATCAATCCACACCGCCGCCAGGCCATAGGCCGGCTCGACCGCGCTTTCACCCTCCACCGGCGGCGGTCCGCCGCCTGGATTGATGACCATCACCTGCTCGGGCTTGACCCGGCCGCGGGCGGCCTCCACCCCTTGGACCAGAATGCGGTATTCATCCGTGGCGAGATAAACGTCGTCGCGGATGCGCACCGGCGGCGTGAGAAAGCCGAAATCCCGCGCGAAGCGCGACCGCAAGGATTTCACTTTCTCCGCCAAGCCGGCCTTGGGGTTGCGGATCAGCGTCAAAAGCCCCGCGCCGAGATCCATCTGCACATCTTCGACCCGCAACGCCTCCTCCGGCGTCTCCTCCTTTGCGGCGGGCTCTGTTTTGGCGGCGGCGTCCTTGGTGTCGGCGGCTTGGCGGCGGCTCGCCTCCGCGCGCCAGGCGAGATACGCCGCCCCGCCCGCCAGCGCGATGAAGGGCGCGATCGGCACCCCCGGCGTCAGCGCCAGCGCGCCCAGCAGGGCCGCCGTCATCGCCACGGCTTTCGGATGCGCCCCGAGCTGGCGCATCACGGCTTGGTCCGCAGAGCCGGCGTTGCGCCCCTTCGCCACCACCAGGCCGGCGGCGAGGGATACAATCAACGCCGGGGCTTGACTCGCCAACCCATCGCCGACGGTGAGAATGGTGTAGGCCTCCGCGGCTTGGCCGACGCCAAGCCCGTTTTGCGCAACGCCGACAATCATGCCGCCGACGACGTTGATGAAGACAATCACCAGGCCGGCGATGGCGTCGCCGCGCACGAACTTAGAGGCGCCGTCCATCGATCCGTAGAACGAGCTTTCATCCTCCAGCTCCTTGCGCCGCGCGCGCGCTTCGGCGTCGTCAATCAGGCCGGCGGAGAGGTCGGCGTCAATCGCCATCTGCTTGCCCGGCACAGCGTCCAGGGCGAAGCGGGCGCCGACTTCGGCGATGCGGGTCGCGCCCTTGGTGATGACGATGAAGTTCACCACGACCAGGATCATGAACACAATCAGGCCAATGACGAAATTGCCGCCGATCAAGATTTGACTGAAGCCCTCAATCACGGCGCCGGCGGCGTCCGCGCCGCTGTGGCCCTCTGACAAAATCAGACGCGTGGAGGCGATGTTCAGCGCCAAGCGCAGCATCGTCGCGACGAGCAAAACCGTTGGGAAGGCGGAAAAATCAAGCGGCCTGTCGATCCAAATCGCGGTCATGAGGATGACGACGGCGAAGGCGATGCTGGCGGCGAGCCCCAAATCAAGCGCCCAGGCCGGCACCGGCAAGAACAACAAAGCAAGGATCAGCAAAAGCCCGGTGGCGAACGCCAGGTCCGCGCCCCGCTCGCCCGGCGCGCGGCGAAAGAATGTCGACACCGATGCTGCGACTGAGCTCGCCATCACCGCCCCCTCACAAGCCTTGAGCGATGCGGTCGAACACAAAGTCCGACAGCTGCTCCAGCGACAGGAAAAACCCCGGGGCCGCCACAATGGCCACGCCGATGACGGCGGCGAATTTCGGCACGAATGTCAGCGTCAGCTCTTGGATCTGTGTCAGCGCTTGGATCAGCGCGATCGCCAAGCCCACAACCGTGGCCACAATCAGGGGCGGCGCTGAGATCACCAGCGCAGCGGAGAGGGCCGCGCGTAGGGCCTCCACGACATCGGCTTCGTTCATGGCGGCCTCGCTTCTGACGGCCTTCCGGCGGGCGCGCCGATCCCGCGGCGACGGCGCGGCGACGGGCCGCGTGGGCGCAGTCGCAAGTGTCGCGCGCCCCACTCAAGATTCCCGCAAGCCCAGGCGCGGCATTTCGCGAAAATGCCGCCAGTGCGTCCATGCGCTCAGCTCCACAAACGCACGCGGCGGCCTCGCCCCCCCCCTTGACGCACTTCGGTGCGCCAATGCATAACACGTTATACATAAGGTGTTATGGATTAGAGGCCGACCATGCGCGATATCCTTCAGGATGTAGGTTATCTCGGGCTCGGAAGCCGGCTGAAACGCCTGGCGGAACGGCTGCTGAACGACGCCGCGCTCATCCACGCGGAAAGCGGCGAGGCGATCCAGCCTGGCCAATTCCCGCTGCTCGCTGCGCTTGATCGCTATGGCCCGCTCACTGTGAACCAGGCCGTGGAGGTGTTGGGCGTAAGCCAACCCGCCGTCACCCGCGCGGCCTCGGAGCTGGTGAAGGCCGGCCTTGCTCAATCGACGCCGTCGACGGTGGACAAGCGGCAAAAGACCATCGCGCTCAGCGCCGACGGGCGCGCGGCGGTCGCGCGGATGACTGAGGGCATGTGGCCGCGGGTGGAGGCCGCCGCGCGCGCCTTGTGCGCGGGCGTGGACGGAGATTTCCTGAGCGCAATCACAGCCGTGGAGCGCGGCGTCGCGGAGCGGTCGCTGGCGGATCGGGTGCTTAACCGGGATTTGGAGATTGTGGCGTTTCGCGATTCTCTTGCGGAAACCTTCTACGACATTAATGCGGAATGGATCGCGGCCATGTTTGTCTTGGAGCCCCATGACGAGCATGTGCTGAAACATCCGCGCGAGACGATCCTCGACCAAGGCGGCGAGATCTTGTTTGTGCGCGCCGCCGGCTTGGGTGTCGTGGGGACATGCGCGCTGCAGCCGGGCGAGGGCGGATTTACCGAATTAACGAAAATGGGGGTGCGCCCATCGGCGCGCGGGCGTAAAGCTGGCGAGTTTCTGTTGAAGGCGGTCCTGGCGAAAGCCGAAGAACGCGGCCTCGCTGACAAGCTCTTTCTGTTGACCAACACAAAATGCGCTTCCGCCATCCACTTGTATGAAAAGCATGGCTTCGTCCACGACGCCGCGATTATGGACACCTTCGGCGCCCGTTACAGCCGCTGCAATGTCGCGATGCGGTACCGCGGCGGCGCCGCCCGGGCGTAAGGCGTGCGCGCACGCGCGGAGGAGGCTGGCGAACCTCTCCCTTTAAATCGGCATGCGCACGAGGTCTTGATAGGCCTGGACCGCCTGATTGCGGATGCTGGTGACGGCTTGGACCGTCAGCTCCGCCTGAATCACAGCGTGGACGGTGTCGTGGAGAGAGGCTTCGCCGCGGGCGGCGGCGATGCTCATCCGCTCGCCGGTCTGGACGACCTCCATGGCGGTGTGGAGCGTCTCGCGCACTGTGTCGGCGAAGCTCGGCCCCGCTGCGGCCCCAGCTCCCGCGACGGTCGCGCGCGCAGGCGTCGCGGCGTTCGGCCCGCCGGCCGGACCAGCGCCCGTGACTTCCGCCGTCAGCGCCCGGTCCAATTCGGGCGTGAGGCTTGAAATCGCTTCAATCATGCCCGTCTCCCTTAGCGGCGCAGCAGATCGAGAGCGCTGGCGGCCATGGCGCGCGCTTGTTCGATCAAACTCAAATTGGCTTCGTAGGAGCGCATGGCTTCGCGCATGTCGGTCGCTTCAATGATGGCCGACACATTCGGCCGCTCGACATAGCCTTCTGCGTCGGCCGCCGGGTGGCCAGGATCGTAAGAGCGGGGAAACGCGCTCTCGTCGACGCCGATCTCCTTCACCCGCACCATTGCTGCGCCGAGCGCGCGGTCAAACTCCGGCTTGAACACGATCGTTTTGCGCCGGAACGGCTCGCCGGCGGGACCCGCGGCCGTGGTGTCGGCGTTCGCGATGTTCTCCGCGACCACGCGCATGCGAAAGCCTTGGGCCTCAAGGCCGGAGGCGGCGACATTCATCGCGGCTTGGATGGGATCTGTCATGGCGCGCCCCCTAGCCGCGGACGCTGAAGGCCATGCGCGTCATCGTGACGTGCTTAGACACCAGCAGGTTGGCCATTTCATAGCCGGCGCGCGTCTCTTGGGCTTTGATCATTTCTTGCTCAAGCACGACGTCGTTGCCGTCGGGCCCCTGCTCCCAGCCGTCATATTGGCGGTCTTCGCGCGGGTCGCCGGCCGCGCTGGGCGACCGCTCCATATGCGCGACATTCGTGCGCGCGAGTTCTTGGGCGCGCAGAAGCGCTTTGTCGAAGCTTTCCGCAAACGGCCGCAAATCCTTCGTCTGGAAGCCAGGCGTGTCGGCGTTGGCGACGTTTTGTGCAATCAGCGCTTGGCGCGCTTGAAGATAATCCATGCGCTGTTGGAGGATCGCCACCGACATTACGCCATCAAGCACCATGCACGGGCCCCTTCCGCGGTTGATGTCCGACCAGAAGCAGCGCCGGGACGCGCGGGGGCGGACAAGGCTTAGCCTCGCGGGGCGTTGTTAAACCGAGGCGAAAGCCTGAATTTGATTGGACTGGCGCGCGCCGCGGACGCCCGCGCCGCTACACCGCCACTGACCACGCGGCCTTGGCGTCGGCTTGGCCGTCGACCAGCGCGCGATAAATATCGAGACAGCCGTCGGGGCCGTCGCGGTGGACGAAGTCGAACCAGCTGGGCGCTTTGTCGGCGAAGCGGACCCAGGCCGCCGCGAGATTCGCGTGAAAGGCGGCGGGGCCTTCGGCCTCGCGCTCGATGTCATAATGCGTCGGTGCGAAAAAGAAGGTCGGCTTCGGGCCGGGCAAGTCGGACGCGGGCGCGCTCTCCGCCCAATGGGCGCCGCCGACGCGGATGTTGACGGCCAACGCCGACCCTAAGCGGGTGTGGAGCGCGCGATTGACGGCGCGGCTGCCGGCGAAATCGACGATCACAGAGGACGTCGCGGGATCGAGGCTCTCGATATCGGTGTACAGGCTCACCGCGTCATAAAGGCCGAGGCCCCGCACAAAGCTTTCAGACCGTGCGGAGGTGAGGCCGTGGACGGCCAGTCCGCCAACCGGCGCTGTCTGCAGCAATTCGGCCAGGGCGATGGCGGTCTTGCTGGACGCGCTGGTCACGAAAAGCCGTTGAGCGCCAAAGCCGTTTTCGCGTGTGATGTGGCGGTGCAACAGATAGGCCGTGTTGTAAAGCGGTTGCAGCGTCATCTGCGCGCACTCGCGATCCCGCGTGTACGTTGGGTCCTGCGCGCTTTGGATATAGCGCCGATACGCCATGGCGTGACCGTCGCGGTGGGGGCTGGCGTCGCGTAAGCCGGAGGGCTTCACATCCGCCGCCGTCAGCACAGCGTGCGACGCCGCTGGCCAAATGCCGTAAAACCGCGCGCCCGCCGCCACGCCGTCAGCGCGGCTTTCCACGACATCCGCGAAGCCCCAGGCCGGGAGCACGCCCCATGCGGAGCTGTCGGAGGGAAAAAACTCCCAATACTTCATCACATCGCCGAACGCGGCGTAGGTGACATTGTTGGCCGTCAGCGCGAACCGACGCAGGCGAAAGCGGACCTGGCGCTCCGCTAAGGGCGCAGGCTCGCTGCGCTCAATGCGCGCCTGAGCGATGTCGTCACGGCGGATCTCCAAGCGCCACGTCGCGTCCATGCCTGTCTCCTTGAGCGGATATCACTGCGCCCAGGGCGTGATGGCGGCGCCGGGCGCGATCGCCAAGGCGACCATTGTCGATATCGCAGGCTGTTCGGACCACGTGGCGCGCCCGGCTAAGACGCCTCAACGCCCGTGCGGAAGGCCGACGGCGTTACGCCGGTGGCTTCTTTGAAAGCGCGATTGAACGGCCCCACGGAGCCAAAACCGCTGTCGAGGGCGATGGCGAGGATCGTGTCGTCGCGCCGGGCCGGCTCGCGCAGCAGCGTCTTCGCACGCTCCACACGGTGGTGGTTCAGCAACCGATTTAAGTTTGCGTACCCCAAGGGCCCCGTCACCGCCCGCGTGACCTTATAATCCGGCGCGCCCAACCGCTTGGAGAGCGCTAAGACCGTGAGATCCGGCGTCGTGTAGAGTTCTTCGTCAATCAACACTTGCTTGAGCCGCGCCGCCAACGCTGTGTCTTCCGCCGTCGCCACGCGCGCCCGCGAGGCTGTGCGCGCGCGTTCGGGCAAGGGATGGGCTTCGCGAAAGCGCAACGCCAACGCGCCGGCCACGACCGCCAGCACCGCGCATGTGACGCGAATCCGATCCGCCCACTGGGCCGCCAACGTCCCCTCGGGCGCGCCGCTCACCCACACCACCGAGACCAACAAAAGGATGGCGTAACTGCCGGCGAAGACGAGCCGAAAGCGGCGTTCCCTCGGCTCGGGATAATCGCGGTAATGATCAAACGTCTCCACAAACGCCAAGAACAACACAGCCGAGCTGGTCAGCGCATGGATGTTGGCGACCACACGCCACCCAGACTGGTCCGCCAGGGCCGGCGCCAGCGCGTTGAGGGCGTAGAGCCCCATGCCGGAGAGCGCTAAGACCGCCACCACCACCAGCGGCCAGGGCGTGGCGAACGGCGTGCGGTGAAACAGCGCCCGCGCGAGCAGCCACGACCAGCCGCAGGTCGTCATGCCCAGCAGCGCGAGGACAGTGGTGGCCGCAGCGCCGATATGCGGCCCGATGGTCGCGCGTGCGACGAACGCGACGATGGCGACGGCGAACACGACGAACACCGCCCGCGCCACCGTGCGCGGCCGCGCCATGGCCTCCGCCACAGAGCGCCGCCAGGGCGCGCCCTCACACACAGGGGCCATCGCTTTGTCGACCATCGCCGGCGCTCCCGGGCCACTGGCAACCACGCGTCAAAATGATCGCCGATTTCCAAATCGGCAAGACGCGCCAAGCGGTTTCCGCGCCCCGTCGTGGCGTCGCCGACCTCACGCACGGAGTATGGGTATGATTGCAGAACCGACCCTTCACACGTCTCACGCGCCGGTTCGCGGGCCGGAGAACGCCGCCGCGTCCCCAGCCGCGTCCCGAGCCGCGTCCCGAGCCGCGTTAGGGGCCGGGCCTGATCCGAGCCGGCCGGAGCGGACCGCGCGTGCAGACCGCTTGCTGCGCCGGATGGGCGTGGTCTGGTTCGCCGTCGCGGCCATCGGGCAGATCGGCTTTGTCTATTTCATCATCGCTTATTTCGGCCGGCGCACGGTGGCGGGGGATTTCGCCCGTTGGAACGAAAAGCCGCTGATCGACGGCCACATTGAGGGCGATGGCCCAGGCAACGTCATGTTCATCAGCCATGCGCTGCTGGCGGCGGTGATCACGCTGGGCGGCCTGCTGCAGCTGATCCCGCAGATCCGCGCGCGCGCGCCCTGGTTTCACCGGTGGACAGGCCGCGTCTTCGCCGTCATCGCGATTTTCATGGCGATTGGCGGCATCTGGCTCGCTTGGGTGCGCGGCACGCGCTTGTCCGATGTCTCCGCCATCGCCATCACCCTCAACGCGCTGTTGATCCTGTGGTTCGTCGGCGTCGCGTGGCGCTTCGCTCTCGCCCGCAAAATCGACGCCCACCGCCGCTGGGCCATGCGCGCGTTTCTCGCGGTCAACGGCGTGTGGTTCTTGCGCGTGGGGATTATGGCGTGGGTGCTGTTAAACCAAGGCCCGCGGTGGATGGACCGAACGCTGTCGGGCCCCGCTGACATCGGGCTTGTCTTCGGGTGCTATCTGATCCCCTTGGCGATGCTCGAGATTTATTTCGCCGCGCAACGCAGCCAGACAGCCGCGCCGAAGCACGTCGCCGCGGGGCTGCTCGCCGTGATGACGCTGATTACGGCCGTGGGCGTGTTCGGAACCATCGCCTTTATGTGGGGACCTTACATCTGATGCGGCGTGGCGGCGCGCGCGGGGCGGGTGAGCGCGCGGCGGGTGAGCGCGGGGCGGGTGAGCGCGCGGCGTCGACGCGGCCGCGGCCGATGGAGCGGGCAGCGGGAATCGAACCCGCATCTAAAGCTTGGGAAGCTTTCGTTCTACCATTGAACTATGCCCGCAAATCGCCCCCGATACGTGCGTGAGCAACCGACAGCCTGGCGGAGGAACAATCACGATGCGCGGTCAAGAGCAAGCGCAGCCGCATGCGGTCGGCGCGTGATGCGCGCGCGGCGCGCGACGGCGCGCGGGGCGGGCCTCCGGTCTCCAGCGCTTGCGGGTTTCGGGCTCATCGCGGCGCTCAGCGCGCTCGCCCACGCAGCGGCCGCTCAAACCACGCCGCCCCCCTCGCCAGGCCGTTTCGCGGCTGTGATCAGCGTGGAGGACTACGACGCGGCGTTAGGCCCCGCGCGCGGCGCGGCCGCGGACGGGGCGTTCATGGGCGATGCCTTTGCGGACGCCGGCTATCAGGTGCGCCAGTTCCCCGACGCGACAGCCGGGGATGTGCGGCGCGCGGCGTTTTGGCTGGCGGAGAACCTCGCCGCCGCCGGCGCGGACGCTCTTGGCGCGGCCTATTTCACAGGCCACGCGGCAGTGGTGAACAACCGCACTTACCTCCTTGGGCGCGACGCAGCGGCGGTCTCCACGCGCGCCCTGGCGGCGAGCGGAACGCCCGCGGACGTGTTCGCACGCGCGCTGAGCGACACTGACGCAGCGAGCCTGGTTCTCATCGACGCCAGCGCCCGCCACCGAGCCGGCGAGCCGCTGGGTTTGCCGCGCGGTCTCGCCGCGTTCGACCCGCCGCCGCGGGGGGTGGTGATTTTCGACAACGCGCCCGGCGCCGCCGCGCCGGGCCGGGGCGCGGGCGTGTCGCCTTTTGCGTCAGCGACGGCGGCGCTCCTCGTCGCGCCGGAGCCTCCGCGTACGGCGCTGCGGGCGTTTCGCCAACGCGTCTATGAAGAGAGTCTGGGCTGGCGGTCGCCATGGATCAGCGGCCGGCTGCCGGCGCGGATGCGCTTGAGCGCCGCGCCCGCGACGCCGAGCCTTCGGGGCGAGCCGCGCGCGCCCGCCCGCGACGTCTTGTTCGTCACCACGCGGCGCGTGGCCGCGCCAGCGCCGCCGGTGGCGTCTCACACCGCCGAGCGCGGGCGCGAAGCCGTCGCCGGCGCGCGGGCGGTGGTGTTCACGGCGGAGGCCGACGCGTTCACCAGCCGGGGATGGGCGCGCGCCGACGGCGTTGAATTCATTGGGAAGGCGGCGTTTCGCGCCGAGCTGCGCGGCGCGGCCGTGATGATTTACGTCCATGATTCAGGGACGTCTTTGCGCGCGGCGGCCCAAGAGGCTGGCGATTTCGCCGCGGGCGTCGGCCTGGGCGGACGCACGATCGCGTTTGCCTGGCCGTCTTTGGACGAACGCACCGCCGTCGCGCGCCGGCGCGACGCCGCCGCGGCGGAACAGGCCGCAGCCGCCCTCGCGGAGCTGGTGGACGCGGTCCGCGCCGCCGACGCGGGGGAACTCAACATTGCCGGTTACGGCGTGGGCGCGCGGAGTGTTTTGGGCGCGTTAGAGCTGCTGCGGGCGCGCCGCCAACCGCCGCCGGCGGACGCTGCGCCGGCCCCGCCACCCGTGCTGCACACTGTGCTGATTGCGCCCGATGTCCCACCCGCGCGGCGGATGGACCGATTGCGCGCGCTGGCGGACATGGCCACGATCGTGACTGTGGTCACTGTCGCTGAGGACCCCGGCGGCGCGGACGCGTCAGCGTCTGCATCGCCGGCGGCGTGGATGCTGGACGCGCGCGAGGCGGGGGTCTCGCTTCTTGAAATTGACGGCGACCCGACCACGCCCGCACCGCGCACGCCGGAGCTTTGGCGACGGCTCAGCCCGGCCGTCAGCGGTTTCGCGGCGGCGACGCCTGTGACGCCGCCGCCCTTGCGGGACGCCATCGCGCCGAGCGCCCCAAAGCCTTAAGCGCGCGCGCCAGGGATCGCGCGCGCCGCACGCCCCCGCGGACGGAGGTCTTGACGCGAGCCGCCGCGCGGCCCCTCTCTATGCCGAGGTGATTGAAGGACCTCCGATGTCAGACGACGCCGCCGCCCCGGACACGCATGTGAACGCGCGTGCGGATGAGTGGGAGAAAGCCCACGCCGCGTGGGAGGCCTCTGCGGCGAGGGCGCTGAAGGGCGCAGCGCTCGCGACGCTTGTGCGCCACACCGATGATGGGCTTGTCCGCGGCCCGCTGATGACCATCCGCAACCGACCCCGCGCCGCCGACGCCGACGCCGCGATCCGCACCCCCCACCCGGGCCAAGCGGGCCTGGCGTGGCGCTGGGATGTGCGCGCAGATATTGCTCATGGCGATGCGGCGCTGGCAAACGCGCTGATACTGGAGGCGTTGGAGGGGGGCGCGACGTCTGTCGAGCTCACGCTCGACCCCGGGGGGAACCAGGGCGCGGCGGTGGCGCGCCTGAGCGATGTCGCGCGCGCTCTTAAGGGGGTTGTGCTTACCATCGCGCCGGTGTCGCTCGCCGTTTCCGCCGACGCGGATTTCCGCGACGCCGCCGCGGCGGCGGCCCTTGTGAGCGCGCAGCTGACTCAGAACGCTGCGCCGGATGCGCCGCCGCGCGCGGCGCTCAATCTCGATCCGCTTGGCGTGTTGGCGCGCGCGGGCGCGAGCGCGCGGGGACCGGCCGCGGATCTCGCGGACGCCGGCGCGTGGGCCGCATGGGCTGAGGCGTCGCCGCTTGACGCCACGGCGTTGCGCGCGGATGGCCGCGTGGCGCATGACGCCGGCGGGACCGAAGCCCAAGAGCTGGCGTGGACGCTGGCGTGCGCGGCCGCTTATGCGCGCGCCGGCTGCGCTGCGGGCCTGACGGCGGATCAGGCGCTGGGGCAGATCACGCTGGCTGTGACGGCCGATACGGATGTGCATCTGACGATTGCGAAACTGCGGGCGCTGCGCCGTCTGTGGGCCCGGCTTTGCGCCGCCTTCAGCGCCGCGACGCCGGCGCGCGTTCACGCATTCGCCGCGTGGCGCATGCTCACGCGTGACGATCCGTGGACGAACATCATCCGCACCAGCGTCGCGGGCTTCGCCGCAGCCGTGGGCGGGGCCGACGTCATCACCCTTCCCGCCTGGACAGAGGCGGGCCGCGACCGCTGGGGACCGCCCACGGCCGAGGCCCGGCGGATCGCGCGCAATCAACAGCTGATTTTGCAAGATGAGGCGCATTTGGCCCGCGTCGCCGATCCCGCCGCGGGAGCATTCCACCATGAAGCCGTGACTGATGGGCTCGCGCGCGCCGCCTGGCGCGGCTTCCAAGAAATCGAGCGGGCGGGCGGGGCGGTCGCGGCGCTTGCGTCTGGTGGCCTGCAAACGGACATCGCGACCACAGCGGCGCGGCGCGCGGCGCGGATCGCGCAGGGCGCGCAGCCGATTATTGGCGTGACCCTCCACCGCGACGCTGACCCGCGGCCGGTTCCGCGCCACCCGGCCCCGACGCCCGCCCCCTCGGCGGCGCCGTCCGCGCCCGGCGCGACTGGGGCGGCCCCGCCAGCGTCAAGCGCGCCGGAGGTTCTGATTCCGATGGCTCTCGAGGGGGCGGCGTGGGCGGCGTTGCGTCCGTCAGACGGCGCGCGCACGGAGGTCGCCGCGCTGGCGGCGCGCCGGCTCGCTGAGCCCCATGAACCGGTCGCACGCCCCGAGGATCGGGACGGTTGAGGACGCGCCCATGACGACTAATCCTTCCGCACCACCATCGCCGGATTTCACCACGCTCGATTACGATGCCGCGGGCGCTCTGGCCGCATCCAAGGGGCGTGAAGCATCGGGGGCGCGCGACCAGGCCGTCGAGCCTTGGGCGACGCCTGAAGGGATCGCGGTCACGCCCGCCTATGGCCCGGATGACGCGCCGGCGGAGGCGGCGACGGCGATGCCCGGCGCAGCGCCCTTCGTGCGCGGGCCCTACCCCACCATGTATGTCCAGCGGCCCTGGACCATCCGTCAGTATGCGGGCTTTTCCACGGCCGAGGAGTCCAACGCGTTTTATCGCGCCAACCTGGCGGCGGGCCAAAAGGGCCTCTCCATCGCCTTCGATCTCGCGACCCATCGCGGCTATGACAGCGATCATCCGCGCGTCGTCGGCGACGTCGGCATGGCGGGCGTGGCGGTCGATTCCATTCTCGACATGCAAACTCTGTTTGATCAGATCCCGCTTGATCAGATGTCGGTGTCGATGACTATGAACGGCGCCGTCGCGCCGATACTGGCGCTGTTTATCGTCGCGGGAGAAGAACAAGGCGTTGCGCCCGAAACGCTGTCAGGCACAATTCAAAACGACATCCTCAAAGAGTTTCTGGTCCGCAACACTTACATTTATCCGCCGCAGCCCTCCTTGCGCATTATCGCCGACATTTTCGCCTACACCGCTGCGCGCATGCCACGCTTCAACTCGATTTCGATTTCCGGCTATCACATGCAAGAAGCCGGCGCGACAGCCGACCTTGAACTCGCCTACACGATCGCAGACGGCCTGGAATACATCCGCGCCGGCCGCGACGCGGGCCTCGCGGTCGATGATTTCGCCCCGCGCCTGTCCTTCTTCTTCGGGATCGGCATGAATTTCTTCATGGAGGTCGCGAAGCTGCGCGCGGCGCGCCTGCTGTGGTGCGCGCTTGTGGCTGAACACTTCGCGCCTCAGTCGGACAAGTCGCTGATGCTGCGCACCCACTGTCAAACCTCCGGCTGGAGCCTCGCTGCCGCGGATGTGTTCAACAATGTCGCGCGCACCGCCGTGGAGGCGATGGCGGCCGTCGATGGCGGGACCCAAAGCCTTCACACCAACAGCTTGGATGAAGCCTTGGCGTTGCCCTCCGCGTTCGCGGCGCGGATTGCGCGCAACACCCAGCTTTTGCTGCACACTGAAGCCCATATGGCCGACACCATCGATCCCTGGGGCGGCAGTTTTTATGTGGAGCGGCTGACCGCTGACCTCGCGGCGCGGGCGCGCGCGCACATCGCAGACGTCGAGGCGGCTGGCGGCATGGCGCGCGCCATCGATGAGCGCCTGCCCCAGCAGCGCATTGAGGAGGCCGCCGCGCGCACCCAAGCGCGCATTGACTCCGGGCGCCAGCCCATCATCGGCGTCAATGTGTTCCAGCCCGACACGGATGACGACGTGCCGGTCCTTAAAGTCGACAACGCCGAGGTTCGCGCCGCCCAGATCGCGCGGCTGAAACGCCTGCGCGCTGAACGCGACGATGCGGCTGTGGAGGCCGCGCTCACAGCGCTGACGAACGGCGCCGCCGGCGACGGCAATCTCTTAGCCCTGTGCGTGGACGCAGCGCGCGCGCGCGCTACCGTGGGCGAGATGAGCGGCGCTATGGAGGCGGTGTTCGCCCGCCATCGCGCCGCGCCTGCGGCCATCAAGGGCGTCTACGCCCGGGAGAGCGGGGAGACCGAGGCCGTAAAGGCCGCGCGCGCCGGCGCCGACGCCTTCCGCGAACGCCATGGCCGCGCGCCCAAAATCATGATTGCCAAAATGGGTCAAGACGGCCATGACCGCGGGCAAAAAGTCGTCGCCTCCGCCTATGCGGATCTGGGCTGGGAGGTGGTGATCGGTCCGCTCTTCCAAACGCCGGAGGAAGCCGCCGCCCAAGCCGTGGAGGAGGATGTGCATGTCGTGGCCGCCTCCAGCCTCGCGGCGGGGCATTTGACGCTGGTGCCGGCGTTGCGCAACGCGCTCGGGCGTTTGGGGCGTGAGGACATCACCACCATTGTCGGCGGCGTGATCCCGCCGGACGATGTGGGCGTGCTGCGCCAAATGGGGGCCGCGGCTGTGTTCGGCCCCGGCTCCAGCATTGCAGAGGCGGCTGTCGCGCTTCTGGAGATCCTCGGCCCCCGCCTTGAGACCCGCGAGCCGGCGCAGTGAGCGCGCGCGCCGCAAGCGATTTGTACTAGAGCGGCCCCATGGCCGCGCCGTTGACTTCCCACGCCCGTTACACCTTCACGGTGGAGGACGTGATCACCCTGAGCCGGCAGGGCTTTTTTCGGCTGCATGACCAAGATTGAGCCGCCGGCGGGGCAGATTGATGACGCGCCGAACAACGGCCCACGCCACATCCGGTGGAACATGCGCATCAGCGCGTGGCTTCACGAAACCCTGTTGAGCTCGCCGTTCAACATCGTCGTCGACAAAGTGCTGAACCTGCCGCCCATAAACGCGCCAAGCCCGGACTTCTACGTCGTCCCCAAGGCCATTGCGTTGGAGGACCTGAACCGGCCGGAGGTGTCGCTCCTGATCGACGTTGCCGACATGTCGCTTTCGACCGATCTCGGTCTCAAAGCGCGGATCTCGAGCGGCGCGGGCGTCCGCGAACACTGGGTCGTGGACTGCGCGAGCCGGCGCGTGCTCGTCCATCGGCTCACAGAGACCAGCGATTATAGCGTTCCCGCCGTCATCGGCGCGGAAGAGACCGCCGAGGCGCATCACATCGACGGCCTCAGGCTCCGGCTCGCCGACCTTGAGGGTCTCGCCTGACCGCATCCCCGCGTCAGGCAAGGACGCGTTCGTGAATCGGCGCCATACTGCGTTCGACCGCACGAGGGTCGAGACGCAGAGGGCGCGCCATGATCATCACCACCACCCCCAGCATTGAGCGGCGTCCCGTGCGCGCCCATTGCGGCGTCGTGATCGGGGAAGCAATCTTGGGCGCCAACATCTTGCGGGATTTTTTCGCCGGCATTCGCGACATTGTCGGCGGTCGGTCGGAGGCTTATGAGAAATCCATTCGCGAAGCCCGCACCATCGCGTTCAAAGAAATGCAGGACGAAGCCGAGAAATTGGGCGCGAACGCCATTCTTGGCGTCGACATCGACTATGAAGTGATCGGCGAAAACGGCTCAATGATGCTGGTGTCTGTCTCTGGCACCGCCGTGGTCGTGGACGAGTGAGTCGAACGCCGCGTGGCAAACGGCGCTTACTCGTCGCGGGCCAAGCGCGCTGCGAGGCTCGACGTGTCCCACCGACCGCCGCCCATGGCCTGCACCTCGGCGTAGAATTGATCGACTAACGCGGTCACGGGCAAGCGCGCGCCGCACTCACGCGCGGCCTGCAAGGCGATACGCAAATCTTTGCGCATCCAATCAACAGCAAAGCCGAAGTCATAACGCCCGTCGCCCATAGTCCGCGCCCGGTTGTCCATTTGCCAGCTTTGCGCCGCGCCTTGGCCGACGGCCGCCAACACACGCTCGAGATCCAAGCCGGCCTTCTGCGCGAAATGCACGCCTTCCGCCAAACCCTGCACGATGCCGGCGATGCAAATCTGGTTGACCATTTTCGCAAGTTGACCGGCGCCCGCCGGCCCCACATGCACAATCGTTTTGGCGTAAGCCTCCATGACCGGTCGCGCGGCGGCGAAGGCGGCCTCTGCGCCTCCGCACATAACCGAGAGCTGACCGGCTTCCGCGCCGGCTTGTCCGCCCGACACCGGCGCGTCGAGGAAGAACACATCGCGGGCGTGGGCCTGCGCCTCCAACTCCCGCGCAAGCTCCGCTGAGGCCGTTGTGTGATCCACTAAGACCGCGCCGGGACGCATCGCGGCCAAAGCGGGGGCTGCGACAGCGCGCACATCCGCATCATCGCCGACGCACATCAGCACCGCGTCGGCCTGCGCGGCCGCCTCGCCAATGCTGGCGGCCGCGAGGCCGGAATGCGCGGCCGCCCAGGCGTCGGCCTTGGCGCGGGTGCGGTTCCACACACACACCTGATGACCGGCCGCCGCCCCATGGCCGGCCATGGGAAAGCCCATGACGCCGAGCCCAATAAACGCGATCGCGGCCATAGCCGAACGCTCCTGTTGCGGGATGGACTAGCCGTCGGGGCGCGCGCGTACGACCGCGAACGGCTTGCCTCTCTGTCAAGGGTATGCACGGTACAAGCGGGGGACGAAAACGCCAAAATGCGCCGGAACAGCGGGTCGCGGGCCAGCGCGAAAATCCAAGAGGGTGTCGAGATGGGCGTTGTGCGCGTCGTCGTGTCGCTTGTGGTGGGGCTAGTGATCCTGGCGACGGTCGCCGCTGGGGGGCTGACGGGGTGGATGACGTGGCGCTTCCACGCCTCAAAGCCCACGCTCGAAGGCGACGTGCAAACCGCCGCCGGCCCCGGCGCGGCCGCGATCGCCCGAGACGGCTTTGGCATTCCCCACATTTTCGGCGACAACGCTGAGGCGGTGTTTTTCGCATTGGGCTACGCCCACGCCCAAGACCGCATGTTTCAAATGGACGGCTTGCGCCGCAGCATTCAAGGCCGGTTGTCGGAGCTGGTGGGCGCGCGCACCGTGGCGATCGACGCGCGCGCGCGCTTGCTGGGCTATCACCGCGTCGCGCGTCAGGGCCTGGAGGCGATTGCCCCGGAAACGCGCGCGGCCCTTGAAGCCTACGCCGCCGGCGTCAACGCCCTGATCACCGCACCCGATTACGCCCCTCCGCCGGAGCACGCGTTGTTGTTCGCCGAGGTCGAACCTTGGACGGTGGAGGACAGCGCGGCGGTGTGGGTGTCTATGGCGCGCACGCTCACCGCAGGCCTTGGCCAAGACCGCGACGCCGCCGCGGTGGAGGGCGTGCTGACGCGGGAGCAGCGCGCGGAGTTTTTCCCGCCCTTTCCGACGGATTTCGCACCGACGACGATCGCGGCTGAGGACTGGCCGGCTGCAGGCCCCGCGGCGGCCGAGACTGCGCCCGTCGGGCCCGACGGCGCGACGAGTGAGGAGACCGTTCAGCCGGGCTCCAACGCGTGGGCGGTGAGCGGGGCGCGCACGGCCAGCGGTCGGGCCATGCTCGCCAATGATCCTCATCTTGGGCTCGCAGCGCCGGGGACGTGGTATCTGGCGCGCTTGTCCTTGCCGACGGGCGACGTCGTGGGCGCGACCTTGCCCGGCGCGCCCTTCGTGATTATCGGGCGCAACGCCCGCGCGGCCTGGGGCTTCACGAACACCGAAATCGACGGCGCCGACATTGTCGAGCGCGCGCCCAGCGCCGCCTCGCCGCTGCCGCAGGAGGAGATTTCAGTGCGCTTCAGCGCTCCGGTGCGGGTGACGCCGGAGGTGACGGCTGACGGCGCGGTGCTGAAGCCGCCCTATTTCGCCGCGTCTCAGACGCCGGAGCGGGTGCGCGTGCGGCGCACGCTGGTGGATGAGCCAAACAACGCCATCGCCGATGTGGTCCACGCCCTCAATCGCGGGACGCCGTGGCGGGAGTTGGAGGGGCTGTTCGCGCGCTGGGTCTCGCCGTCGCAGAACCTCACATATGTGGAGCGCGGCGCCGATGGCGGGGAGGACTTGGTGGCGTTTCGCGTCCTCGGCCGGGTGCGCGTGGCCGCGGCGTCCGCGCCTTGGGCGCTCCTTGATCCGGACGACAATCCCGGCGTCGTCAATCCAAGCGACGGCGTCATCGTCAACGCCAACAATCAAGTCACGCCGCCGAACGCGCCCTTCGCGCCGCCGGGACGGTATGCGGCCATGCGCGCGACACGCATCGACGCACGCTTGCGCGAGACGCGGCTGCACGATTTGGATCGCTTCGCCGACATTCAAACGGATGTCACCTCCACCCAAGCCTTGCGGCTGAAGGTGGCGTTGTCACGGGCGCGGCCGCGCACGGCCGCCGGCGGCTTGTTGTTAGCCATGCTGGAGGACTGGGACGGGCGCATGGCCGCCGACCGCCATGAACCCCTCGTGTTTTCCTATTGGATGCGCGCGCTGGCGCCGCGGCTGTGGGGCGACGAGCTCGGCCCGGCCTTTAGCCAGTTCAACACTGCGCGGCGCGTGTTTGTCGACCGCGTGCTTAACGGCGCGCTGTCCCATTGGTGCGACGACGTCACCACGGATTTGCGCGACACCTGCGCGGACACTCTCGGTCTTGCGCTTGATGACGCGGCCGCGACGCTGGCGGCGGATTTCGAGATCGACGCCGCCGATCCTGAGCGTTTGCTGACGGCGCTGATGACGGGCGATGAGCCGGCGACCTGGGGCGCCGCGCATCAGGCGGTGTTCCGCCACCCGCTGTTGGACCCGTTGCCCGTCCTGGGCCCGATGTTTCGAGTGTCGGTTCCCGTCGGCGGGGATGGCGCGACGATCAATGTGGCGGCCTATCGGTTCCGCAGTGGGAATTTTGACGCCAGCCACGGCCCCGGCCTGCGCAGCCTGCATGACTTGGCGGATCTCGACGCCTCGCGCTTTGTGATCGCGCCAGGCCAGTCCGCCCACCCCTTGTCGCCCCATTATCGCGACCTCGCGCCGCTGTGGGCGGCGGGAGAGTATGTGGAGATCCGCGCCGACTGGCCGGGCGCGCCGCGCGGCCCCGACGAACCCTTAAGCGAATGGGTGGCGGAGTACGCCCCGCCGAGCACGCGGCTGCTGACCTTGACGCCGGCGCCGTGACGGCTTTGAGAGTTCACGACGGAGGCGCGCGTCGCGGATCCGCTCCCCCAAATCACCTCATCGATCGCTTTAAGGTTCGCTCCCCGGGGCTCCCCGGGGCTCCTCGGGGGCTCGGTTTGGCTGTGGCCGGTGTGTCCCGCAGGGCGACGGACCCATCATCCACGGCCCGCAAACGGCTCACGAACGCGGTGACGGCCGGCGTGTGGACGCCGCGCTAGGCGATGGTCACGAAGCCGCCGCGGCGATAGCCCAACAGCGGCGATGGCGGGCCGTGTTCAAACGCGATGACGCGACCGACAAGGATCAAATGATCGCCGCCGGGATGGCGCGCGACCGTCTCGCACGCAAAGCGCGCCGCCGCGCCCTCCAGCCACACCACGCCGGCGGGACCGCGAGCAAAGCCCGGATCGTCGAGGTGTATGTCGGGGTTGGTCGTGAACCGGCGCGCGAGGGCTTCCTGGGCGGCGCTCAGCACATTGACGGCGAAGCCCGCAGCGTCGCGAAAGGCGCTGTAACGCTGGGAATCTTTGCCGATGCACCACAACACTAATGGCGGATCGAGCGACACGGATGTGAAGGAGTTCACCGTAATGCCCACGCCCGCCACGCCAGGACCGGCTCCGATGGGCGTGCTGACAACGGTCACACCCGTGGCGAACATGCCCAGCGCGTCGCGAAACGCCCGCGACGCGGCCGGAGAGGGCGCGGGTGCGGCCTCACCGCCGCCGCCCGCCGCCGCAGCGCCGTCGGCGTCGTTTGGCCGTTCGCTCACGCTCGCCTCCTCCTCAGCAGCCCTATCCCGCCGCGCCTTGAGACCGTCTCCCTGCGCCGCCGACGCCGCGGCCGCCATGGCGTCAGTTTAACGACGGCGCGTGACGCTTGTCCGTCGGTTCTGCTCGCTGACACAAGCCTCTTTCACCGCCGGTCGACACGCGCTCATGGCCCAAGATCAACCGATCGTCATTAAAAAGGTGAAGAAGGGCGGCGGCCACGGCCATCATGGCGGCGCCTGGAAAGTCGCCTACGCCGACTTCGTGACCGCCATGATGGCGTTCTTCCTGTTGATGTGGTTGATCAACACCACGTCCCCGGAGCAACGCCGCGGCATCGCCGACTACTTCGCGCCCGCCAGCGTCAGCCCTACGACCTCGGGATCGGGGGGGCTTTTAGCGGGCACGGAGTTCGGTCGCGACGGCGTGCGCGGACGCGGCGCCCAGTCCGTTGTCGAACGCCCCTCGCCCCAACAGCAGGACGATGTCGACAAAAGCACGTCCGAAGGCGGCGCGTCTGACCGATCCGGGGCTGGGCCTGACGACGACGACAACGCCGTGGCGGCGGCCTTGGCGCGGCGCGATGAGGCGGTGTTGCGCAGCGCCGAGTTGTCCCTGCGCCAAGCGCTCCAGGAGCTTCCCGAACTCGCAGAGCTGTCGAAGAACGTCATTTTGGATCAGACTCCGGAAGGCTTGCGCATTCAGTTGATCGACCAAGAGGGCCGCCCAATGTTCATCGCAGGGTCCGCTGAGCCGACCCAGCGCGCGCGGCTTCTGCTGGAGGCGGTGGTGCGGGTCGTTGCGCCCTTGTCCAACCGGATCACGATCGCGGGCCACACGGATTCTGCGCCGTCTTTCGACCCCAACCAATCGAATTGGCAGCTGTCCTCAGACCGCGCCCACGCCGCGCGCCGCGTGCTGCAAGCCGGCGGGTTGCGCGAAGAGCGACTTTATCAGGTCGCCGGCAAGGCTGATTCCGACCCGCTGTTCCCGGACGATCCCTATCAACCCGGCAATCGGCGCGTGTCGATTACGTTGATGCGTGAGGCGCCGGTGGTGCCGCCGGACTTGGAGTTTTAAACCGCCCTGGATTTGGCCCCTAGGCGGTTCGCCCGCGAGCCCCCACACTGAACACCGCGTCTGACGCGTCGTGGGCGTCGCGGGAAACGCGCGCCGCCCACGTCGCGCCCGCGGACACGGGCGGCGCGCGCGGTCGAAGAGGTCGGGTTTCAAGCCATGTTCACCACCCCTGTCACCGCCGCGCCGGCGGCGCCGGACTGGCAAGTGTGGGTCATCTTGGCCTTGGCCGTGCTCGTGGTGGCTTTGTATTGCCTTGAGCGCTGGTCGATGGAGATCATCAGCGCGGGGCTGATTGCAGGGCTGTTGATCCTGTTTCACGTCACGCCGCACCCTGCGTACGGCGCTCACGAAATCTTGTCCGGCTTCTCCAGTCCGGCGTTGATTGCGGTGATGGCGTTGCTTGTCGTCGCCCAAGGGGTGTTCCAAACGGGCGCGCTGGATCGCCCGGCGCGGCGGCTGGCGGCCATGGCGCGCGCGCGTCCGGCGACGACGCTGGTGTGGGTGTTGGGCGCGGTGTTTGTGATCAGCGCGTTCATGAACAACACCCCTGTGGTGCTGATGTTTCTGCCCGTGTTGACGATGGTCGCAGACCGTCTCGGCGCGGCCCCGTCGCGCGTGCTGATCCCGCTGTCATTTGTGAGCATTTTGGCGGGCATGACGACGCTGATCGGCTCGTCGACGAACCTCTTAGTGGCGGAAGCCGCCGCCCAGCACCCTGAGGCGGCGCTTGGGTTTTTCTCGCCCGCGCCCATGGGCCTTGTCCTGGCGGCGACGGGGCTTGTGTATGTCAGCGTCGCGGGGCCCTTGTTGTTGCCGAAACGCGTGGCGGCCGAGAATGGCGGCGCGAAAGCGGAGACGCGCCAGTTCATCGCTCAAATCGAGGTTGCGTTTGGCGATCGCTTGGCCGGCGCGCGGGCGCATGACGGCCGGTTTGACGACCTCAAAGACGTGACGGTGCGCTTGATTATGCGTGACGACCGGCCGTTGCGCCCGCCCTTCGCCGGCGTGACCTTGCAAGCCGGCGACATCGTCATTGTGAGCGCGACAAAGAGCGAGCTGGCGGATTTGCTGACCGCCGCGCGCGGCATCCGCCCGACAATGTTCACCGGCGCGCGGCCTTTGCCCAATGAAGCGCCCCAAGAGCTGGTGATTGTCGAGGCCGCCGTCGCGCCCGGCTCGCGCTTAGTCGGGCGCACGCTGGCGCACACCTCGTACTCCGTTCCACCGGGCACTGTCGTTTTGGCGGTGCGCCGCAGCAGCCGCATGGCCCGCGACGGCGTGGCCGACATCCGTTTAGAACCGGGCGATGTGTTGCTTATTCTCGGCGAGCCCCAAGACTTGCGGTCCTTGCGCGACCAGCGCGACGTGCTGCCGCTGGAATGGTCGAGCCATGAGCTCCCGAAGACCGAAAAAGCGGGAATTGCGCGGCTGATTTTCCTGGCCGTGGTCGCCGCCGCGGCGACGCAGCTTTTGCCCATCGCCCACGCGGCCATCGCCGGCGCGTCACTGATGGTCGCCACGGGGTGCTTGCGGCCGCGGCAAGCGGCGCGAGCGGTGGATTTTCGCATTTTCTTGCTCGCAGGGTCCTCCTTCGCGCTTGCTGGAGCGCTGGAGGTGACGGGCGGGGCGGACATGATTGCGGCGGGCGCGGTGTGGCTTGCAGCGCCCTTCGGCGCGTGGGGGTTGTTGTCGCTCCTGTTTTTGACTGTGGCCGTGATCACCAACGCCTTGTCCAACAACGCCACGGCGATTTTGTTCGCGCCCGTCGCGCTCAGCGCCGCGGATCTCACGGGCGCGGATCCCACGGCGTTTTTGCTGGCGGTGTTGTTTGCAGCCAATTGCTCGTTCGCAACGCCGATCGCGTATCAGACGAATTTGTTAGTGCTGGGCCCTGGACGGTACCGCTTTGCAGATTTCATGAGGATCGGCGCGCCCTTGGTGTTGTTGTTGTGGGCGGTGTTCACCATTGCTTCGCCATTCTTCTTCGACCTCTAAACGGCCTTGCGCCGCGGGGGCGACACAGCGATGATACCGTGACTTTGCGAGGGCGAGCGTGTCGAAGCCGTTTCAAACGCGCGATTTGCAGTTCTACATGACCGCGCCGGGCCCGTGCCCGTACTTGCCCGATCGCTTTGAACGGAAAGTCTTCACAGACTTAAGCGGCCCGGACGCGCCGGAGATCGCCGACGCACTGGTCCACGCCGGTTTCCGCCGCAGCCAAAATGTGGCTTACCGGCCGGCGTGTGAGACCTGCAATCTGTGCGTTTCCACGCGGGTGCGCGCTTGGACGTTTGAGCCTGGGCGCGGCCAGCGGCGGGTGCTCAAGCGCAATAGCGACCTGGTGGCCACGACCCGGCGGGCGCCCGCGACGATGGAGCAATTCACCCTCTTCTCGCGCTATCTGCACAGCCGCCACAATGATGGCGGCATGACGGAGATGACCTTCGGCGATTACGCCGTCATGGTGGGCGACAGCCCGGTGGCGACGGTCTTGACGGAGTATCGGCGCGGGGCGGGCGGACCATTGCTGGCTGCTGCGATTTCAGATCAGCTGCACGACGGGATGTCGCTCGTTTATTCCTTCTTCGAGCCCGACGAACATCGGCGCAGCTTAGGCGCGTTCATGATCCTCGATCACATCCGCCGGGCCGCCGCCGCAGGGTGGCCATATGTCTATCTTGGCTATTGGATCAAAGGCAGCGCGAAGATGGACTATAAGGCCCAATACCGGCCGATGGAGGTCTTGCGGCCGAGCGGCTGGCGCCTCCTGGAGGACGACGACTAGCGCGCGGGCCGATCACCCATGACGCGGGGGCGCGGACGCCGGCGAGACCGCGACGCGGCCTCCCTGCGGAGGCGCGCGGCGGCGCAAAGACACACACCAACGCGCCGTGGCCAGGCGCAGAGGGGGGAGGAGTTCAGACCATGGATCGCCGTCGATTTCTCGCCGCCGGGGCGGCCGGCGCAGGCGCAAGCGCCTTAGCCGCGCCGGCTATCGCGCAAAACACGCGCGAGCTGCGTGTGGTCACGACCTGGCCGAAAAACTTCCCCGGCCTCGGGACCGCGCCGGAACGGGTCGCTCAAATCGTAGACGCGCTCACAGACGGCCAATTGCGGATGAAGATTTACGCCGCCGGCGAGTTGGTGCCGGCGTTTGAGGCGTTTGATCAAGTCTCCGGCGGCGGCGCGGACGCCTATCACGGGGCGGAGTATTATTGGCAGGGCAAATCCAAGGCCTTCAGCTTTTTCGCGGCCGTCCCCTTCGGCTTGACGGCGACGGAGTTCACCGCCTGGCTCTCCTTCGGCGGCGGCCAAGAGCTGTGGGATGAATTGGCGGCCGACTTCGACATTAAGCCCCTGGCCTGCGGCAACAGCGGCCACCAAATGGGCGGGTGGTTCAAGCGCGAGATCGCGACGCTCGATGATTTCGTCGGCCTGAAGATGCGCATTCCAGGCCTTGGCGGCGCGGTGGTGAAGGCGCTGGGCGGCGCGCCCGTAGCGCTGCCGGGTTCTGAGATTTATCCAGCCCTCCAGTCCGGCGCGATCGACGCGACCGAATGGGTGGGTCCGTGGAACGACCTCGCCTTCGGTCTTTATCGCGAAGCAAAGTTCTATTACGGCCCCGGCTTCCACGAGCCCGGCACCCAACTGAGCCTGGGGATCAATCGCGGCGTGTGGGAGGAGCTGCCAGCGCATCACAAAGCTGTGCTGGTCCACGCCTGCCGCAGCGTCAATGACCTTACGATTGGCGAGTTCGCCCACCGCAACGCGGAAGCGCTCACGAGCCTTGTGAACGATCACGCGGTGTCGCTGCGGCGCTTCTCCGATGAGATTTGGACCGCCGCCGCGCGCGTGTCAGAGGAGGTCGTGGCCGACGCCGCGGGTGAGGACGGGGGCCTGTCGCGGCGCGTTTACGACAGCTACATCGCTGCGCGACGCGCGCTTTCGGGCTGGGGCGCCCAATCGGAGGCGGCTTACATGCGCGCGCGCGAAGACGCGCTGAACACTTAAGCGCACCACGCTGATCGCGCGCTGCCGCGCCGTTGAGGGGAGGGCTCGGGGGTGGAGCCGGCTGAACACACCGCGCCGACGCGCGCGCGCCCGGGCGTGGGCGTCTTCGCCATGGGCTTAGGCGTTGCAGCCATGGCGACAGCCGCGGCCGCAGCGCCGGGGCTGCGGCCTGTGGTTCTGTGGGGTCTCACCCTGCCCGCGCGCCTTATCGGCCTCGTGCTCCCGGGCGAGGACCTCTACGCCAAGGCCCAAAGCGCGGCGACGGCGCTGGGCTGGCTCGGCTGGGCCGCGACGCCCTTCGCGCTTGCGCCGCTCGTTTATCTTCTCGCGGCGGGGGGCGCTCGGCTGATCTCATCAAAGGCGCGCACGCAGGTGACGCGGGCTGCAGCCGCGTTGCGGCGCGCTGCGGATCTGGCCGACGGGGTCTGTGACGCCGCTGGCGCGCTGGCGCGCTGGGCGACTCTCGGCTTAGTCGCGGTCGTGCTGGTGGTGGTGGTGCAGCGTTATGTGTTCGGCCTCGCCTTCACGAAGCTCCAGGAGAGCATTCTCTACCTCCACGCCGGCGTGATCTTGCTCGGCGGGCCCTGGACCCTCGGCGATGACGGGCATGTGCGCGTCGATGTGGTTTACGGACGCTTGAGCGCGACGGCGAAAGCGGCGGTGGATCTTGTGGGCGCGTATCTGTTGCTCGCGCCGACGGCGGTGACGGTGCTTCTCGTGTCGCGGGCTTATCTCGACCGGTCGTGGCGGGTGGGCGAAGGATCGCCGGAAAGCGACGGCTTGGCGCTTGTGTTCCTGCTGAAGACGCTGATCCCGATCTTCGCGGTCTTGCTCCTCATCCAAGCCGCGGCCCTGGCCGCCCGAGCCGCCTTGCGCCTGACGGGTCAGACACCCGGCGGCCGCGCGGCGCCCGCCCATGGGGAGGGCGTGTGATGGCGGGCTTGGTCGCGTTTCTCGCGGAGAATCTCGATGTCGTGATGTTCCTCATCGCGATTGCGGCGCTGTTGTCGGGCTATCCGGTGGCCTTCACCCTCGCCGGCGTGGCGCTCGCGTTCGCCGGCCTGGGCGTCGCGCTCGGCGCGTTCGACCCCGTGCTTCTGACGCTTGCGCCGAGCCGGATCTTCGGCGTGATGACCAACCAGGTGCTCGTGGCCGTGCCGCTCTTCGTCTTCATGGGCGTGATGCTTGAGAAGTCGAAGATCGCTGAAGAGCTTCTCGAGACCATGGGCGGCCTGTTCGGTCCGCTGCGCGGCGGGCTTGGCGTGGCCGTCGTCGCCGTCGGCGCGCTCTTAGCGGCCTCCACCGGCATTGTCGGCGCGACCGTGGTGACCATGGGGCTGTTGTCGCTGCCGACCATGCTCGCGAAAGGCTACGCGAAGCCGCTCGCCACCGGCGCCATTGCGGCCAGCGGCACGCTCGGCCAAATCATTCCGCCCTCCATCGTGCTCGTGCTCCTCGGCGACGTCATGGGCTCGGCCTATCAAAAGGCCCAGCTCGATCAGGGGATCTTCGCGCCAGAGACGGTGTCGGTCGGCGACCTCTTCGCGGGCGCGCTGATCCCGGGCCTCATGCTGGTCGGGCTCTACGCCAGCTACATGATGGCGGTCGCGCTGCTGCGGCCGGCTGCAGCGCCCGCACTCACCATCAGCGAGGCCGTGGGAGCGACGGCCCTCGCGCGCGTCACGCGGATTGTGCGCGCGTTAGCGCCGCCGCTGCTCCTGATTTTCGCTGTGCTCGGCTCCATTCTCGCCGGGCTGGCGACGCCGACGGAAGCTGCAGCCCTTGGCGCGACGGGCGCGGTCTTTCTGGCGGGGCTGCGGGATTTGGGCGATGGGGAGGATGATCCCTCCATCCCCTGGGCGCGCAGCGCGCGGCGCGCGGCGGCGGCGGGGCTCGCCGCGGCGGGTTTGCTGGTGGTGCTGACGGCGTTCGTGGATCTGCGTCTCGGCCGCGAAAGCCCGACGGGCGTGGAACAAGGCGGGGCCATCGCGGCGGCGCTGCTCATAGGCGTCGCCGTTGCGGGTCTTGCGGCCGCGCTTTACCGCGCCTGGATGACGCGGTGTCTTCAAGCCGTCACCCGCGACACCGCGCGGATCACGGCGATGGTGTTTGTGATTCTGATCGGAGCGACACTCTTCGCGTTGGTTTTCCGTGGGTTGGGCGGCGATGAGCGGGTCGCGGCCGTGTTGGAGACCGCCGCCGGCGGCGTCCTCGCGGCGCTGGACGGCCTGTTGTCGTCTTTGGGGTTCGCCAGCGCGGACGCGCCTTTGGCTGACAGCCGCGCGGCCCAAGCTGCCGCGGGCGTGTTCATTGTGATGATTGTAATGTTCGTGCTTGGCTTTTTTCTCGACTTTATCGAGATCACCTTCGTGGTAGTGCCGCTGGTTGCGCCGCCGCTTTTAGCGCTTGGCGCGGATCCCGTGTGGCTCGGCGTGATGATGGCGCTGAATCTGCAAACGAGTTTCTTGACGCCGCCTTTCGGTTTCGCGCTGTTTTATCTGCGCGGCGTCGCCCCACCGAGCGTCGCGACGACGGACATTTACCGCGGGGCCGCGCCTTTTGTGCTGATCCAGCTGCTTGCGCTGTTGGCGGTCGCAGCGTTTCCCGTGCTGGCCACCGGCCTGCCGGGGTTGGTGTTTGGGTGAGTGCGGACAGATCCTGCGGCGCAGGGCGCGCCGCCGACCGATGGCAGTCGTGCGGCTTTGCACATGATCGCCCTGCGGTAGGTTCAGGGCTCCGCCCGCCGCACAGGACATCCCGCTATGGCTGCTTCTTTCCCCGACGCTTCCGCCTCTGACGCGCCGGCCACATCGCGCCTGACGGTGTTGGAGGCGCTGGAGCGCCAGGTCCTGTGGCTTGCGACGTGGATGATCCACCACGCCAACCATGTGCGGCCGAAGCGCGATGGGCTCAAAGTCGGCGGCCACCAAGCCTCATGCGCGTCACTGACCACGCTGATGACGGCGCTTTACTTCCAGATCCTCGGCCCGCGCGATCGGGTGGCGGTGAAACCCCATGCGAGCCCTGTGTTTCACGCAATCCAGTATCTCGCCGGCCGTCAAACGCGGGCCAATCTTGAAGCCTTTCGAGGATTCGGCGGAGCGCAGTCTTATCCTTCGCGGACAAAAGACGTGCCGGAGGTGGATTTCTCCACGGGCTCTGTCGGGCTCGGCGTTGCGGCGACGCTGTTTGCGTCTTTGGTGCAGGATCTCGCGCGGGCGCGCAGCGGCGGGGCCGGCGCAAGCGCGCCGCCGGGACGCATGGTGGCCCTCGTGGGCGACGCCGAGCTCGACGAAGGCAATGTGTATGAGGCCCTGCTCGACGGGTGGAAGCACGACGTCCAAAATCTCTGGTGGATCATTGACTACAACCGCCAAAGCCTCGACGGCGTGGTCAATGACGCCCTGTTTCAGAAGATCAGCGGCGTGTTCGACGCCCTTGGCTGGCGGGTGACGACGTTGAAATACGGCCGCCGCTTGGAAGCGCTGCGCCGCCAACCGGGCGGGGAGGCGGTGCTCGATTGGATCGACGGCTGCGACAACCAGCTCTATTCCGCGCTGACCTTTAAAGGCGGCGCCGGCTGGCGCGAGCGGCTCACGGCCGATCTTGGCGACACCGCCGGCGTGGCGGCCTTGCTTGACGAGCGCGACGACGTCGCCTTGCACGCGCTGATGACCAACCTCGCCGGCCATGACATGGAGAGCATTCTTGAGGCGTTCGCCGCGATTGGCGACGATCCCGCGCCGCAATGTGTCATTGCTTACACCGTCAAGGGCTTCGGCCTGCCGCTGGCGGGCCATAAAGACAATCACGCGGGCCTGCTGACGCCCAAACAGCTTGAGGCCTATCAAGCGTCTCTCGGCGTTCCCGCAGGGGCGGAGTGGGCGCCGTGGTCGACGCTGGGCCCGTTGGAGGACGCCGCGCGCATTGTCGTGGAGACCGCGCCGTTCTTCACCGCCGGATCGCGGACCACCACCGCCCCCGCCGTTTCCATCGCGCCGCTGGCGACGCCACCGGGGGATCGGCTTTCCACCCAAGACGCGTTCGGCAAGATCCTCCTGGAGATCGCGCGTGAGGACGGTCCCCTGGCGGAGGCGATTATCACCACCTCGCCGGACGTGACGGTCTCTACAAATCTCGGCGCGTGGGTGAACAAGCGTCGGCTGTTTCGCCGCGCGCCGATGGAGGACGTGTTTAAGGTCGAGCAAATCCCCTCAGCCCAGCTCTGGCGGCGCGGGCCGGACGGCCAACACATCGAGCTTGGCATTGCTGAGCACAATCTCTTTTTGCTGCTGGGGCAGCTGGGGCTCGCCCATGAGTTCTTCGCCCGCCGGTTTCTGCCCGTGGCGACGCTTTACGATCCCTTTATCAATCGCGGCTTGGACGCGCTCAATTACGCCTGTTACCAGGGCGCGCGGTTTATGGTGGTCGCGACGCCGTCGGGTCTGACGCTCGGGCCGGAGGGCGGCGCGCATCAGTCCATCCACCCGCCGGTGATCGGCATGGCCCAACCCGGCTTGACGTACATCGAACCCGCGTTCGCTGATGAACTTGCAGCCGCGATGGCGTGGGGCTTCGCGCACATGCAAGCCCCGGACGGCGGCGCTGTTTATCTGCGCTTGTCCACCCGCGCGATCGCTCAAGAGGCGCGCGACGCCGTTCCCGCGGGCGCAATCAACGATGGCGCGTACTGGCTGCGCCCGCCGGGCGACGGCGCGCGCCTCGCCATCGCGTTCGCTGGAGCGCTCGCCCCCGAAGCGCTGGAAGCTTGGGAGCGCGCGCGCGCCATTGATCCCCGCGTCGGCCTGCTCGCTGTGGCGTCCGCGGACCGCGCCCATCATGGCTGGACGCGGGGGCGCACAACCCCGGTGCGTGACGAACGCGTGCGGCCCTCGCCGATCGAGCGCTTGCTTGCGCCGTTGCATCGCGACGCCGCGCTGGTGACGGTCATTGACGGCGCGCCGGGAACCCTCTCGTGGCTGGGCGGGGTCGCGGGCCACAAGACCACCGCACTCGGCGTGGAGACGTTCGGTCAAACCGGGGATCTGCCAGATCTCTACGACGCCTATGGCCTTTCCGCGGAGGCGATCTTGGCGGCGTGTGAAAACGCGTTCTTGCCCTAGACCGACGCCAACGCACGCGCGCGGCGCCGCACCGCGACAAACGACCGCGTCCTCAACACTTTGCCGGCGGCGCTCAGGCGTTCACAGTCCGCTCGCCGCTTTCCCGATGCGCCGCGTTCGAGCCCCAGACCGGAGACCGCCCGTGTCCGTCTCATCCCCGCTTGCGCCGCCTCACGCCCGCGCCGCCGACACCCAGCCGGAGAGCGCGCTCGGACCCGCCGGCGGAAACGCGACCGAAGCGGAGTCGGTCGCCGGGCCAGACGCTGGGTCTGATCACGGCCTCACCGGGGAGGAGGCCGCGCGCCGGCTGGCGGACATCGGACCCAACGCGCTGCCGGAGCCGAAAACGCCCGGCCTTGCGATGACATTCGCCCGGCAGTTCTTGAGCCCTTTCATTTACATCTTAATCATCGCGGCCGTGGTGTCGCTCGTCATTGGCCAAACGCCGAGCGCGGTCTTCATCGCCCTTGTGCTCTTGATCAATGCGGGCATCGGCACGGCGCAAGAGTATTCCGCCCAACAATCGGCCGCGGCGCTGAGAGCTATGGTGCGGGGTGTGGCGCGGGTGGTGCGCGACGGGGCCGTGCATGTGATCGACATCGCCGAGGTGGTTCCCGGCGACCTGGTGCTGATCGGCTCCGGCGATCGGGTTCCAGCGGATGCGCGACTGCTTGATTCCCAAGACCTGACCCTTGATGAATCCATGTTGACCGGGGAATCGCTTGCGGTGTCGAAGGACGCGCGCGAACGGTCCGACGCCGACACCCCGACGGCCGACCGGCGCGATGAAGTGTTCGCCGGCAGCATGGTCGTGCGCGGCCGCGGCCGCGGGATCGTCATCGCCACCGGCCTCGACACTCAGATCGGGACCATCGCCCAGCGCGTCTCCGGCAAGCGGGAATCCGAGCCGCCGCTGATGATTCGCATCCGGCTGTTCACGTATCAGGTGTCTGGCGCGATTTTGCTGGCGATCCTCGCGCTCGTGGCGCTGATGACAGTGCGCGGCGGCTACAGCGCGCCGGAAATGGTGATGATGGCCATCGGCCTGGCGGTTTCAACGATCCCGGAAGGGCTGCCTGCGGCGCTGACGGTGGCGCTCGCCATCGGCATGCGGCGCATGGCCCAAGCGAATGTGATCATCCGCAAGCTGGTCGCTGTGGAGGCGCTGGGTTCATGCACCTTCATTTGTTCCGACAAGACCGGCACGCTCACCGTTAATGAGCTGACCATCGCGAAGGCGGTGCTGCCGTCGGGTCTGACGTACACCGCCACTGGCGCGGGCGTCGCGCCCGGCGATCTCCATGGCGAGGAGCGCGAGCGGCTGCGCGAGCTGATTCTCACCGGCGTGCTCGCGAATGAAAGTCAGCTTGATTACGCCGGCGGCGACTGGACCTCTGACGGCGATATTGTCGACGTTGCGTTCTTGGTGTTCGCGAAAAAGTTCGGCTTGTCCCTCAAAGAAACGCGCGCGCGCTTCGCGCGCCGCCACCTTGTGCCGTATGAGTCCGAGCGCGCCTTCAGCGCGAGCCTCAATGCGGGCCGCGAGGACGACGCCCCGGTTCTGCACGTCAAAGGAAGCCCGGAGAAAATTCTCGCCGCCTCCACCCGCATGCGTGTGAAAGACGCCGACGCCCCGATTGACGCGCGCGCGTTGGAAACGCAATTCGAGGCCCTGGCCCAGGACGGCTACCGCGTCATCGCCCTCGCCCAGCGGCCCTTCCCGCCGGCGGATCGCGCCCCGCCGAACGACGCCGGCGATCACGATCCCGAGCGTCTGGAAGACCTCACTTTCCTGGGCATGGTCGCCATGATCGACCCCATGCGCCCGACGGCGGCGGAGGCCATCGAGCGCTGCCGAGCCGGCGGGATCGGCGTGGCGATGGTCACGGGCGACCATCCCGCGACCGCACGCGCCATCGGCGCCCAGCTGGGCCTGTGCGCGCCGGATGCGCTCGTGGTCACGGGCGCGATGATCCGCAAGGCGGAAGCGACCGGGCCGGACCGCTTGCGAGAGACCATCCTGCCGGCGCGGGTCTTTGCGCGCATTGAACCCGCGCAAAAGGAGACCATTGTCAGCACATTCATGGATGCCGGCCATTTCGTCGCCGTGACGGGCGATGGCGTGAATGACGCGCCCGCGATCCGACGCGCCAACGCCGGCGTCGCCATGGGCAAGTCCGGCACAGACGTGGCGAAGGAAACCGCGGACTTGATCATCACGGACGACAATTTCGCCTCCATCGTCGCGGGCGTGGAGCAAGGGCGCATCGTCTACAGCAACATCCGCAAAGTGATCGGCCTGCTCACCGCCACGGGCTTTTCCGCCATTGTGTTGTTTTTCTTGAGCGTCGGCGCAGGGCTGCCGATCCCGCTGACGGCTGTCCAGCTTCTGTGGCTCAATCTGGTGGCCAATGGCCTGCAAGATGTCGCGCTGGCCTTCGAGCCCGGCGAGGGCGATGAGCTGAACCGCCCGCCGCGGGATCCCCAAGAGCCGATTTTTGAACGCCACATCATTGAACACGTGCTCATCGCCGGCTCGATTATGGGCGCGCTGGCGTTCGGCGTCTTCGCAACCGCGATGGCCAACGGCGTCGACCACGCGGCCGCGCAGAACCTGACCCTGCTGACCATGGTGTTGTTCGGCAATATGCACGCTCTGTCGAGCCGCTCAGAAACGCGTTCTGTGTTCACCATCCCCTATTTCGCGAACCGGTTCATCGCGGTGGCGACGCCGGCGGCGCTTATGACCCATTTGCTGGCGATGCACACGCCCGGCCTCAGCGGCGTGTTGGGTTTTGAGCCCGTGACATGGGGACAGTTCGCCATGGTGGTGGAGGTCGCTCTTCTCTTCCTGGTGGCGGAGGAGATCCACAAAGCCACCATCCGCTGGCGGGCGAACCGCCTCGCCGCCCACGCCGGCGCCGACACCACTGACGAGACCGCCGCCCAGACCACTAACGAGAACGCCGCGCCCGGGTCCCCTTAGGGCGCGCGGCGCGGCTTAAGCGCCACAACACGGACGATTGTGCATCGCCACGCAGCCGTGATGTCACAGATCTTACGCAATTCTATATATGGTGCAGGAGCGCAGTTCGGGCCGCGTCGCCGACAACCGCAAAGGACAGTCGCCATGGTCGAGGACGGTCACACACATGGCGACGCCGATTCGGCGTCGGATGATCCGGCCACGCGGGAACTGACGACGGACGCCGCGGCGCATGGGCCGTCTCTGCAATTGAATTGCGGCGTCGTGGGCGTGTTCGGCATCCCCAACGCCGCGGATGTGGCCGCGCTCGGCCTGCATGCTCTCCAGCATCGCGGCCAGGAAGCCTGCGGCGTGGCCGCATTCGGGGGCGAGACGTTCACCTATGAGCGCCATCCCGGCCTGGTGCGCGACCATTTCGGCGACGGCAAGGTGTCGCGCCGCTTGCCCGGGCGCAGCGCCATCGCCCATTGCCGCTATTCCACCATGGGCAAGGATGTGCTGCGCAACGTCCAGCCGCTTTATGCGGATTTGCAGACCGGCGGGCTCGCCATCGCCCACAACGGCAATCTGACGAACGCGCGCACCTTGCGCGAGCAGTTGGTGGCCCGCGGCAGCATTTTTCAAAGCGTCAGCGACACGGAGGTCATCCTGCACTTGGCGGCGGCGTCGAGCGCGGATCGCTTGATCGACCGCTTTGTCGACGCGCTGGACCAAATCGAAGGCGGTTATGCGCTTGTGGCGCTCGCTGACGACATGCTCATCGGCGCGCGCGACCCGGTGGGCATTCGCCCGCTGGTGCTGGGTCGGCGCAAAGGCGCGCCGGTTCTCGCTTCAGAGACGTGTGCGCTGGATCAAATCGATGCGGAATTCGTGCGCGACATCGGCCCCGGGGAAGTGGTGGTGGCCGACGCCGACGGCGTGCGCGTGCATCGCGCGCCCCTTGGGCGCGCGCGACCTTGCGCGTTTGAGTTTATTTATTTCGCGCGCCCGGACTCCGTAATGGACTCCGTGAGCGTCTATGAAGCGCGCCGGCGCATGGGCCGGCGTCTGGCCATGGACGCCCCCGCGGACGCCGACATCGTGATCCCGGTGCCGGACGGCGGCGCGCCGGCGGCGCTCGGCTATGCGGAGGTGAGCGGCCTGCCTTACGAGATTGGCATCATCCGCAGCCATTTCGTGGGCCGCACCTTCATCCAGCCCAATCAGGAGCGGCGCACCGCCCACATCCGCCTCAAACACAGCGCCAACCGCGCCGTGGTGCAGGGCAAGCGGGTCGTGCTGATTGATGATTCCATTGTCCGCGGCAACACCTCACGCAAAATCGTGCAGCTCGTGCGTGACGCCGGCGCGACGGAGGTGCACTTCCGCTCCGCCAGCCCGCCGATCCGCTATCCGGATTATTACGGCATCGACATGCCCGCGGCGGAGGAGCTCTTAGCGCGGCGGGTCCCGGATTTGCGCGCCATGGCCGATGAACTGCACGCCGACAGCGTGGATTTCTTATCTGTCGAGAGCCTTTATCACGCGGTAACGGACGCGCCGCGCGACCGCCATGAACCGCAGCTGACAGATCATTATTTCACGGGGGAGTATCCCACCCCCCTTACCGACCTTGAACGTCCCGGCGACGAGCAAGAGCGGCAAATGTCCTTCCTTGACGCGGGGTGAACGAACGCCGCCGCGCGCGCCGTCCACAGGGTTCGTCTCGCCATGGGCGTCCCGCCGCCCCGCACTTTGCTGAGTTTCACGTGACCGCCTCTTCTGTGACCGCCCCTTCGCCCCTCGCCGCCGACGCCTTTCGCGGCCAGACCCTTGTGGTCACCGGCGCGTCGCGCGGGCTTGGGCGCGCGTGCGCGCTGGCGGCGGCGGCGGCCGGCGGTCACATCGTCGCCGTCGCGCGCACTCAAGGCGGGCTTGAAGCGCTGGACGATGACGTCCGCGCGGCGGGCGCGACGCCGCCGGTGCTTGTGCCGGCGGACGTGACGGATGGCGAGGCGCTCGATCGGCTCGGCGCCGCGCTTTATGAGCGCTTCGGCGCAGTCCACGGCCTGATCCACGCCGCGGGCGGGCATCAGGGGCTTGCGCCCCTCGCCCATGTCGCGCCAAAGGCCTTCGACGCCGTGATCGCGCTTAACCTCACCAGCGCGTATCGCCTGCTGCGCGCGTTTGATCCGTTGCTGCGGGCCGGCGCGGCGGCGCGGGGGCGCGCGACGGCGGTCGTGATTGACGACGCCACGCCGCCGGATCCGCCCGTGTTCTGGGCGCCCTACGCGGCCGCAAAGGCGGGGCTTGCGGCCCTCGCGCGCGCTTATGACGCGGAGTCTGCGCCCAATCACGTGCGTGCGCGGGTGTTTACACCCCCGCCCATGGCCACGCGCGTGCGCATGAAAGCGTTTCCCGGCGACATGGGCGCCGTGGCGGGCGCGGGCGCCTCGTCGGCCGGGGCTGCGCTGGCCGAGCCTCAAGCGATCGCCGCGGATGTGTTGCAGCTCTTCGTCATGGACTAAAGCCGCCGCGGCGGGTGCGCGGCCCTCACGCCGCCAGGACGCGCGCCAGCCACGCGCCATAAGCCGCGCGCGCGGCGGCGGCGGCGTCGGGATCCGGGCGCATCGTCGCGCCGGGCTCATGGCGCGGCTCGTCAAAGCCGTGAGTGACGTGGGGCGTCACCACCGCCTCCACTGCGACGCCGCTCGCCTCCATACGCGCCAGAGCGGCGCGCACGTCCCGCTCCAGCGCCAACTCGTCCTCACCGGCCAACACCACGCGCGCACGCGGTCGCCAGGCCCAGCCGACATCGCGGGTGCGCGCAGGAAAACCGCAAAATGGGTATGTGAGATGGGCCGCCTTCAGGCCGCTGAGCCGCGCCTCGGGAAGGCGGGAGAGATTGTGGGGCCGCACGCGGTTCAAATCCATCGACAGCAAATCCATAATCGCCCAGGCGCCATGGCTCCAGCCGGCGACGGCGAGCCGATCGCAGTCGGCCCAGGCGAAGCCGCGCACAAGATCGAGGGCGACCAGCACATCGCCGGCGCGCTCGCCCCCGCGCAACCGATAGCCCTTGCACACGCGAGCGAGCGCCTCAGCGCGGCTGATTCCGCGCGGCTCCAAGCTGTCGACAATCACCGCCGCCACCCCTGCGGCCGCAGCCCTCTCCGCGTAATCGCGCATAATCGGGTTGCGGTCCCCATCAGGCCCGATTTGGCCGCCGCAGCCATGGAATTGCAGCACAACCGGAAAAGGGCCCTCGCCCGGGGGCTTCACGACCTCGAAATGGGGCGCCAGCGCCGCGGCCAGCGCCTCAGGGCTTTGTTTTGGCACAAACACGCCCATCAGGCTCAACACGACGTAGAGACTGACGAGGGACGCCGCCCCAATCGCCACGCTGGCGGCGCGCACCACGCCGTCCGCGCTTACCAGCGCTTGGAGGGCGTGCAAGGCGACGCTGGTCGCTAAGCCCAACACCGTCGCCACCACAAGAAGGCGCACCGACATAGCTGTTCCCCGCACGGGTCCCTGCGCCCATAGCGCGCGGCGAACCTCCGCGCCACGCTGCCGCAGCGCACGTTAACCTTGGCTTTCTAAGACAATCACCGTGAAGCCGTCCGTCCCCGCCCGCGCCGGCGACAGCCGCAAGCCCTCACACCCCGCCGCGCAGCGCGCCAACACCGCCTCCGCCCCCGGCGCCAGCAGCCCCGACGCCTCCACCGCGGCGCGGGCGGAGACTGGCGCAAAGTCCGCCCCCGCCGCGCCGGCGAGGAACGCGTCCACGCGGTCTTCATTCTCCTCTCGAAACAGAGAGCACGTCACATACACAAGCCGCCCGCCCGGCCGGACAAAAGCGGCCGCCTGCGCGAGGATCGCGTCCTGCTCCGCGCAGCGCCTCTCCAGCTGGCCCGCGCGCAGCCGCCATTTGGAGTCCGGACGCCGCCGCCACACGCCCGAGCCGCTGCACGGCGCGTCCACGAACACGACATCCATGCGGCCCGTGAGGTCGGCCAAGGGCGCAGCATCCGGGCCGGCGGGGCTGCGGACCTGGAGATTGCGCACGCCGGCCCGCTGGGCGCGGTGGATCGTGGCCGAGAGCCGCCGCGCGTCGGAATCATAGGCGTATATCTGACCGGAATTGCTCATGGCTGCAGCGAGCGCCAAGGTCTTGCCGCCGCCGCCAGCGCAATAATCAAGCACTTGGGCGCCGTCCACGGACCCCGCCGCCGCCGCCGCGAGCTGGGAGCCCACATCTTGAACCTCCACCCACCCCTTAGAGTAAGCGGGAATCGCTTCCACCGCCGCGCCGCGATCAGCCGCCGCCGGCGCGGGCGTGCGCAGCGCCCAGGCCACCAGGCCCGGCGGCTGCGCGTGGACGCTCGCGACAGCTTTTTCAGCGCGCGCAACGTCCGTTTTAAGCGCGTTCACCCGCAAGTCCACCGGCGCGCGGGCCGCGAGCGCCGCCCCCTCCTCCGCGGCCGCCTCGCCGAACGCGCGCACCATCAGCGGTTCGAGCCAATCGGGAATGTCCGCGCGCACGGCCGCCGGCGCGTCATGCAGCGGACGCGGCGCGGCGAGCCCCGTGCGTTCATCGTCAAACAGGGGGCCAGGCCCATGGGGTTCCTCCGCACAGGCCTGCGCGATCCGCTCCACCTCCCAGCCCCACAGAAACCGCAGCGCCCCAAGCACGCGCGCGCGCGGACCCTTCACGTCGATCCGCCAGGCGAGGGAGCGCCGCTGGCGCAACGCGTCAAGCACCAGCCCCGTGATCCAGGCGCGATCCTTCGAGCCCGCAAACCGGTGCGCCTGGCCCCAGTCCTTCACCGCGAGCTTGGCCGGCCGGCGTGCGTCCTCAATGTCGGCGAGGATCTCCATCGCCGCAGCGATGCGCCCAGAATCGCGCATGGGACGCCCCCTTAGCGGCGCGTTCGCGCCGGGTGACGCACGCGTGTTGTGGATGTGACGCCAAGCGTCTGCAAACTGTGCGAAAGATCCGACATGGCCCTTCGAGTCGCAAGTCTCGCTGTGGTGGCGCTGATCGCGTTCGCCGGCAATTCCGTGCTGAACCGCGCGGCGCTCCAAGCGGGGCTGATTGATCCTGTCAGCTTCACGCAAATCCGGATTGTCGCCGGCGCGGTGATGCTTGCGCCCGTTCTTGGGCTCATGGGCGCGCGGAGCGCGGAGGCGCGGCGTTGGGCGCGCGCGGCCGTCGCCGCGCCGCGGGCGTGGATCGCGGCGGGCGCTCTGTTCGCCTACGCGCTGGGCTTTTCGCTCGCTTATGTGGCGCTCGACGCCGGCGTGGGCGCTCTGATCCTGTTCTCCATGGTGCAGCTGACGATGATTGGCGCAGGCGTCGCTCAGGGCGTGCGGCCGCGAGCGGCGCAGTGGGCCGGCGTCGCGGCGGCGCTTGCGGGGCTTGGGTATCTGGTGGCGCCGAGCGGCATGGCCGACGTTCCCGCCCCGCCGGGATGGGGCGTGGCGCTGATGGCGCTCGCGGGGGCGGCCTGGGGCGTTTACACCTTGCTCGGCAAAGGCGAAGCAGACCCCACGCGCGCAACGGCGCGCAACTTTTGGCTCGCAGTTCCGTTTGCGCTCCTACTGTTTGCGGCGGGCCCGGACTGGAGCGCAGCGACGCCGGGCGGCGTGGCGCTCGCGGTCGCTTCCGGCGCGCTGACCTCAGGCCTGGGCTATGCGGTGTGGTACGCGGCGCTGCGGGATTTGCCCACCATGACCGCCGCGACCGCCCAGCTTTCAGTGCCCGCGATCGCGGCCTTTGGCGGCGCGGTTTTTTTGGGCGAAGCGATTACGCTGCGCCTTGTGTTGGCGAGCGTGCTGATCCTCGGCGGCGTCTTCGCCGTCATCCGCGGAGCGCCGTGAGCGGCGCGTCTGTCGTCGCCAGCGCGTCGCCGTCGGCCGCCGCGCTCGGCCGCACGCCGCGAACCGTCAAGTAAAGAGCTGTGGACGCAATGGCCACAAGGTTCGACAGTATGAAGGCCAGCGTCACGCCGCTGTGCCCAAGGACAGGGATGAAATCCCGCGCGACAATGGTCGAGGCCACAAACAGAGACGCAAAGACGCCCCAGCCCGAAATCAACGCCGGGATCAGGCCCGAGCGCAGAAAGAGAGAAAAGAACCCCGCCTTCGCCACAGACCCGACAACAAGCCCCACATGAAATGATGTGTAATCCGATGTCGCTTGAAGGCTCAGCAAAGCACGGCGGAGCGCCTCATCGCTCTGGGCGGCGTAGGCGGCGTTGCTCGCCAGCTCCGCTGCGTTCATCGCAAACACAGCGCCCGCCAGCCCAACACCCGCGGCGGCGAGGCTGAGAGCCAAGCACCACGCCGCCAGAACCGCACCATACCGCTGGAGCAGGGCGAACAGCCCAATGCCGACAAACGCCTCCAACGCAAAGCCGAGGACGCCGCTGTAGGCCATGGCGCGCAGGCGCTGTTCTGCGCCCAGCATCGCCTCCGCCGTCGCCGCGACGTCAGCGGAAAGATTAATGTCGAGGCCGGGGCTGATAAGGATTGATGTCGCGATCCCAATTACAATCACGGCGAGAAGCGACAGGCCCACGCTGCGGGCGAGCGCTGTGTGCGTCTGGCGGCTGGTGTCTTGCGGCATCGCGAACCCTCCGAAATTCCTGAGCAAAGGAAGCACGCCTTACCGAAAAACACAAACCTTTTATCGCTATTCGATATTTTTTGCGCCCGCCTGCGCGCGCGTATCCGGCGGAACATCGGCGTTTGGACGCGCTCGAACGACGCCGATGCGCGGCGCGCCAGGTCACAGTCACGAGCGTGCTGGTCCGTCACCGCGCAGTAACATGACCCACGAGACGCCGGACGCGCGTCAGTCGCCGGCCCGTCTCAACGCGTCACAGGACACAACCGGCACACAGTGTTTTGCGACGTGCGCGAGCTGTGGGTCCCCCGCGACCAAGGCGTCGGCTTGAAGCTCCGTCAGCGCGATGTATTCCGCGTCGAATGTCGACGTCATAGCCAGCTGTGTGGCGATCGCCCACGCCCGTCGCCGGAGAACCGCATCGCCAAGATAGCGAAACTTCAGCTTGCCAAACCGCGTGTTCAACGACAGCGCCTCGGTGTCGTCGACTTCGCCCAGGCGCGCTTGGCGGAAGAGGTGATCAAGCATTTGAGATCGCAAAAGCGTCGGTGCGAGGATCTCGTGGTCGTTGACCGCGCTCCACCCCTCTTCAAGTATTGTGAGCGCGCATGCGAGATCCACAACATAACGCGCCATGACGCAGCCATCTCCTTACGCCCGTCAGCCTCAGGCGGCGGACGCGCCATGGCCGTTTATCCCAGTGTCGTGTGCTCAGCGCCAGGCGGCGCCAGGCGCGCGCTGATCTCGCTTGTGCGCACATACTGCTGGTAGGTGTAAGGCAAGATCACGAGGGCCTCGCTGAACTGCAGCACATAGGTCAAGGCGGCGAAGATCTGTCCCTCAGACTTTTCCTCCACCACAATCATAATGACCGCGGCGACCGCTGTTAAAGTGATCGTGAGGAAGAACACGCCGCCGAAATTGCGCGCCTCCAAATCCGACAGGGCGATGCGCCACCGGACGATGGAGGAAAAATGCGTGATGGTGGTGGCGCGGTTGCGCTGGGTCAGGACTTCAACCTGCCGCTCCATTTCGTCGTTCAGGTGGGTGTTGAGCGCCATCATGCGCTGGCGGCTCAACAGGAAAATCCCAGCGATCAGCGCCGCCACGGCGATGGTCGCGGCGCACAACAAGGGCGACAGGACCGCCATCATCACCACCGCGCCGACCAGCGTGAGCGCAGACACTAAGGCCGCGGGCACCATCTGCTCAAAGAAGTCGGCGAACTCCTGCACAAAACTCGCCCGCGCCACGATTTGGCTGACCGGCTTCTCCGCAGCGCTTTCCTGCTCCACCATGGCGCTCGCGGTTTCGCGGTAAATGCGGCCATAGGCGCGGGTGTCATAAAGACGGCGCGCCACGCCCACCCCAAGCGCGGCCAAGGAGGCCCCAATCAACACACAGAGGTTGGTGTAATCGCGAGCAATCAGTCCATCAATCGCGCGGCCGAGCAGCCAGGGCTCAAGCACGGTAAAGACATTCTCAACCCCCAAGAGCATCAAGGTCGCGGCGATGAGTTTCCAATACCGCCGCGCGACGCTGGCATGGCTCATGCCGTGATGATCTATGCTTAACGTCACCGGCCTATCCCTCTGCAGCCGCTCGGGCGCTGCCGGACACAGCCGCCGACGCCGGGTGTCGCGCCCACGCCGCGCCCGCGCGGCCATGACGGCGAGAGCGCCCGCGCCTCCACCCTCACCCGCCCGGTAGGGAGTAATTCGGCGCTTCGCGGGTCATGGAGACGTCGTGCACATGGCTTTCGCGCAAGCCCGCGCCGGAGATGCGGATGAAGACCGCGTTCTCACGCAAATCCTTGAGCGTGCGCGCCCCAAGATAGCCCATCGCCGCGCGCACGCCGCCGACGAGTTGGTGAATGATCGGGCTCACAGGGCCTTTGTAAGCCACGCGCCCCTCCACCCCCTCGGGCACAAGCTTCATGGTGTCCGACACTTCTTTCTGGAAGTAGCGATCGGCCGAGCCGCGGGCCATGGCGCCGACGCTGCCCATGCCGCGATAGGATTTGTAAGATCGACCCTGGTAAAGAAACACCTCGCCCGGCGCCTCTTCAGATCCCGCAAAGAGCGAACCAAGCATTGCGGACTCCGCGCCCGCCGCCAAGGCTTTGGCCATGTCCCCAGAATACTTGATGCCGCCATCCGCGATCACAGGCACGCCCGCCGCGTGGCCCGCGCGCACCGCGTCCTCAATGGCGGTGAGCTGGGGCACGCCCACGCCCGCAACCACCCGCGTCGTGCAGATGGAGCCCGGCCCGATGCCGACTTTAATCGCGTCCGCGCCGGCGTCGATGAGCGCGCGCGCGCCGTCATACGTCGCGACATTGCCAGCGATCACTTGCACAGCGTTGGAAGCGCGCTTGACGCGCGCGACTTGCTCCAGCACGGCGGCGGAATGGCCATGGGCGGTGTCCACCACCACAACGTCGACGCCGGCGTCCACTAACGCCTCCGTGCGCGCAAAGCCGTCGTCGCCGACGCTCGTGGCCGCACCCACACGCAAACGCCCGGCGGCGTCTTTCGCGGCGCGGGGATAAGCGCGCGCCTTCTCCATGTCTTTCACCGTGATCAGACCGACGCAGCGAAACGCCTCGTCCACCACCAAAAGCCGTTCAATGCGGTGTTTGTGAAGAAGGGCGCGGGCGTCTTCTTCGCTGGCGCCTTCGCGCACAGTGACGACGTCGCGGGTCATCAGCGCCGACACCCGCTCATGGGGATCTTCCGCAAACCGCACATCGCGGTTGGTGACGATGCCCACCAGCCGTCCAGGCGCGCCGGAGCCGTTCGCTTGCGGCTCCACCACCGGAATGCCGGAGATGGCGTAGCGCTCCATAATCGCGCGCACATCCGCGAGCGTCGCATCGGGGTGGATGGTCACGGGGTCCACGACCATGCCGGATTCAAAGCGTTTGACCTTGCGGACCTCATCGGCCTGTTCTTGGACCGACAAATTGCGGTGGATCACGCCAAGACCGCCTTCCTGGGCCATGGCGATCGCAAGGCGCGCCTCGGTGACGGTGTCCATCGCCGCGGAAATGATCGGGATGTTCAGGGTGATGTCGCGCGTCAAGCGCGTGGACACATCCGTTTGGGCAGGCAGAACCTCCGACGCGCCCGGTTGCAGCAGCACGTCATCAAAGGTGATCCCGTCGCGGATCTCCATGGGTCCTGTCCTTGCGCCGTTTCGCGGTATGTAAGCCAAAGCGCCGGCGCGGTGAAGAGGCCGAGCCCGCGCGCGCGCGGCCGCGCCTCAGCCGACCTTGACCGCAAGCCCAAAGCCGCGGACACGAGCCTATGGCTTCACCGATCGTGATCCACACCGACGGCGCATGCTCCGGCAATCCCGGCCCCGGCGGCTGGGGCGCCGTGCTGCAGGCCGGCGACCACGTCAAAGAGCTCAAAGGCGGGGCGGCCCACACCACCAACAACCGCATGGAACTCACCGCCGCGATTGAGGCGCTGGCGGCCCTCAAACGCCCGAGCGTCGTCACGCTGGTGACGGACTCCACCTATGTGCGCGACGGCGTCACGAAATGGATCCACGGTTGGAAACAAAACGGCTGGCGCACATCGGCCAAAAAGCCTGTGAAAAATGAGGATCTGTGGCGGCGGCTCGATGAGCTCGCGCACACGCACCAGGTCGAGTGGCGCTGGGTGAAAGGCCATGCCGGGGATCGCGGCAATGAGCGCGCGGACGCGTTGGCGAATGAGGGCATGGCCGAGGTGCGGACGCCAGCGCGGTGACGCCGCGACGTCGCCGGCGGAGGGCCTCCATCGCGTGTCTGCGCATCGCCGCGGAGCCACGCCGCAGCGGATGCGCTGTGAGGGCGTTGGCGACCAGGCGCGGACGAATCAACCCTTGCCCAACGCGCCGCGAACCCCAAAACTCACGCCTATGGGATCGCAGTCGCCGCCGGAGCCCGGACTTCAAGGGCAAATGCTTATCGCCACCCCCGCCATTGGGGATCCGCGATTTGACCGTTCATTGATTTATGTCTGCTCGCACACGCCCGATTACGCGATGGGCATCATTGTCAATCGCGCGCTGGAAGGCCTGCGCTTGCCGGGGCTGTTGGAGCAATTGGACATCGGCCCCATCACCAACGCCCCTGATCATCCCGTGCTGAATGGGGGGCCTGTGGATCGCGATCGGGGCTTTGTGCTCCATTCCGACGATTACGGCGCGGGCGACGGCACAATTGACGTCGGGGACGGCATTGGCTTGACCGCCACAAAGGATGTGCTGGAGGCGATTGTCTCGCCCACCGCGCCGCGCCGCTCCATCCTCGCCCTTGGCTATTCCGGCTGGGGGCCGGGCCAGTTGGAATCCGAGATTCAAGCGAATGCGTGGCTGATTTGCTGCGCGGATGAGGATTTGATTTTCAGCACCAACCTCAAAACCAAATGGGCCGATGCGCTGAACTCCATCGGCGTCGCGCCGGAGAAGCTCTCCGGCCAAACCGGCCAGGCCTGAGGCGGCGGTGGCGTGGCGTCGCCCGACCGTCGCGGCGCCTCTATCGCGACGCGCGGCCTTAATCGGGGCGACGGCCCTGGGCGCGAGCGCCTGGGCGCACCCCGGTCCCGGGCCCCAGGCGTGGGACGAACGCCTGGGCGCCCTCACCGAGCCAGGCGATGAGAACGCCCCTGCTGTGGCGGCCGCCGGCCTGGTCGTGCGCCGGGGCGGGGATGTCGTGTTTGAGGGCGCGGTCGGCGTCGCGGGCGGGCTGAGCCCTGAAGAACGCGCCGCCGGCGCGCCGCTTCGGCCCTTCACGGCGACGACGCCCATGCGGGTGGCGTCGGTGTCGAAAATGGCGGTCGCGCTTGCCGTGGAGCGCGCGGCCGCGGACGGCGCGATCGACGTGGAGGCGGACGTCCAGGCGTTCTGGCCCGGCTTGCGCCACCCCCGCCACGCCGCGCCGATCACGATGGCCCACCTGCTCGCCCACACCTCCAGCCTGCGTGACGGGCCGACATATTGGCTCAACGCGCCAGGACGGATTGAGGCGCTAGTGACGGCGGAGACCTTCGCGGATCCGCCGCCGGGCGCCTGGTTTCATTATTGCAATCTCAATTTCGGGATCGCGGCCACGCTGCTTGAGCGCGCCAGCGGCGAGCGCTTTGATCGCCTGGCCGCCGCCGCGCTGGCGCCCCATGGGATTGCGGGAAACTTTAACTGGTCAGGCGTCCCCGCCGACCAACGGGCGCGCGGCGCGACGCTTTATCGCCCCCATGATGGCGCATGGCGCGTCGCGACGGACGGGCCCGAGATTCTGCGCGACGACGCCCCGGCCGCGCTTTTGGAGGACGGCGTCGCGTTGCGTGATTATGCTCTGGGATCCAACGGCACGATTTTCTCGCCCCAAGGCGGCTTGCGCGCGACGCTGCAGGAGATGGCGCGCCTGGCGCGCGCAGTGGCCGACGCCCCGATGCTGAGGAAGCCGCGCTGGCGCTGGGATCCGGCCGCGCCCAACGGCGATGATTCGGAGCTTTTTGTGATGTCGGGTCTGGGGTGTTTTTGGTGGGACGCCGAACGCTCCCCCATTCCTGGCCAGCGCATGGTCGGCCATGACGGCGAAGCCTATGGCCTCTATTCCGGCGCGTGGCGGCTGCCGGACCTCGACGCTGAGATCGCGTTCGCCGTCACGGGGGCGGCGGAAGGCCCCCAGCCGCCAAGCTGGCATCGGGGCTACAACATCTGGAGCCAAAGCCTGTTCGACCTGGCCGGCGCGGTGTTGGGCGTTCATTAGACCTGGCCGCAGCGGCGGGGCTCAACGCGACTGACCTGCTGGTCGCTGAGACACTGCGTGTCCTCCCAGGCGCGCAGTGACGACGCGCCAAAGGGCTTCAAGCCCCCGCGCAACGCC
>CAZMSO010000013.1:55028-77258 GCA_964568975.1 uncultured Caulobacterales bacterium
CGCGCAACGCCAGCGCGCAACGCCAGAGCATTGGGTCACCGCACAGCGTCGCCGCGCACAATCGCGTAAAGCACGTGATCGCGCCACGCGCCATTGATCTTAAGATACGCGCGCGCCACGCCCTCATGGTGGAAGCCTACTTGCTCCAACAAGCCGCGCGACGGCGCGTTGGAAGGAATGCACGCCGCCTCCACCCGGTGGAGATGCAGCGTCTCAAACGCCAGGCCCACGCACGCCCGTACGGCCGCGCGCGTGTAGCCGCGGCGCGCAAACGGCTCCCCGATCCAGTAGCCGAGCGAACTGCTTTGGGCCACGCCGCGGCGGATGTTGTTGAGATTGCAGCCGCCCACCAAAAGGCCGTCGGCCTCGCGGAACACAAAAAAGGGCGCGCACACACCCAGGCGCGCGTCTTCGCCATACCGGCGCAAGCGGCGACGAAAGCCCGCGCGCGTCAGCTCATCGAATGACCATGTCGGCTCCCAGGGCGTCAAAAACGCCCGCGACCGGCCGCGCAAACGCGCCCACTCAGCATAATCGCTCAGCCGCGGTCGTCGCAGCACCACGCCCTGGCCCACAATCTCGCTGGGAATTTCAGAACGTTCTTGGCTGCGGACGATCGACATCGCGGCGCTCTCTCGGGCTTCACCTCCCAGCATGCCAACGCTTTCGCGACCGCGACAAGCCTCGATGTCGGACGCCGCCGCGTGGGGTCAGGATCGAGAGCCGCCCCGACCGCGCGTGACGAACCGCGCCGCGGCCACGCCCGCTAAGCTCGCCGCCAGTGCAAACCACGTCAGCGCGTATTCGAGATGACGATTAGCGATGTCCGCAACGCGCGGCGGGTTGGCCGTCAGCGTCGCCCCCGCCGGCGCGGGGTCTTCCGCAATGGCGGCGACTGTAAAGCCAGCAATCACAGGCGCGTCGGCGCCATCGTCGGGCCAAGCCGCCTGGGCTAATTGCGCAGGATCCAGGCTGTAGGACACCCGCCGCGCGCCGTCCGGCCCAGGTGTAAACCAGCTGTCGCCTGCTTGAGGACGCACAAGCCCCGTCACAGTGACGACGGCGGCCTCGCCCGCGAGCGATGGCGGCGCCTCCACCGTCTGCGGCGTGCGCGCGACAAAGCCGCGATCGACAAAGACCGCCCTCGGCGCGGCCGCGGCGCGCGCGACCTGCAGCGGCGTCACAATCCGCCAGCCCGCCACGCCATCCTTCGTTGTCGGGACCCCGACTTGGCGCGCGTGGTCATAGCGGCCGCGCAGCGTCACCGGGGTGAAGCGGGCGCGGTCGAGATTGTCCGCCGCCCACAGCGCCGCGCCAGAGCCGCCGGTTGCAGGCGGCGCGCCGGCGGTGATGTCGAGCGGCTCTTGGGCCTGACGCGCCGTGAGATCCGCGAGGAGGTCGGCCTTCCAGGCGCGACGCTGCAGCTGCCACACGCCGAGGCTGATCAGGACGGCGACGCCCGCCGCCGCCGCGACCAGCAGCCGCCAGTCGACGCCGGCGCGATCACGCGTCAAAGCGCGCCTCAGACGCGTCGTGGCGGAACTGCAACGCAATCAGCGTCGCTTTGAACGGCCTCAAGAACGCCAGCGACAAGCCCACCGCCACAGGGATCCAAATCACCATGTGCAGCCAGAGCGGCGGCGTCACAACCAGCTCCAAAAACAGCGCCGCCGGCACCGTCAACGCCCCCACCAGAAACATGACAAACACCGCAGGCCCGTCGCCGGAGTCCGCGCCAGCGAAATCCAAATCACAGACCTCGCACCGGTCCGCGAGCGTCAGAAATCCGCGAAACAACCGCCCTTGACCACAGCGTGGACACCGCGCGCGCAGTCCCGCCGCCAGCGGGTTCGGCCGGGCGTCCGATCCGTCTCCCCACATTGGCGGAGGGCCGTCCTTGGTCACTGGTAAGCAACGTAAATGAAGGCGAACAGAAACAACCACACCACGTCAACGAAATGCCAATACCACGCCGCGGCGTCAAAGGCGAACGGGCGCTCCGGTTTCAACTCGCCGCCCATCATCAGCAGCAAGCACACCGCCAAAAATATTGTGCCGACAATCACGTGGAAGCCATGAAAGCCTGTCGCCATAAAGAATGACGCGCCATAGAGATTGCCGCCGAACGAGAAGTGGGCGTGACTGTACTCAACCGCTTGGACTGCAGTAAAAAACATACCCAGCGCAATCGTCAACGCGAGGCCGACTTTGGCTTCGCCGAGTTTCTTATGCTCGAACGCGTGGTGCGCCCACGTCACGGTCGTGCCTGACGTCAGCAAAATCAGCGTGTTTAGGAGCGGCAAGTGGAGCGGATCAAACGTCTCCACCCCCGGCGGCGGCCACGAGCCCCAACCGCTTGACACCGCGGCGTTGTCATCGAACAGGCCGAATTGCGCGATCCAGCCCTCTTGCATGCGGACCTCGTGGAAGAGGGCCATTTCGAAGAACATCCAAAACCACGCCACGAAGAACATCACCTCTGAGGCGATGAACAAAATCATGCCGTAGCGCAGGCCGATCTCCACGACGGGCGTGTGGTCGCCAATGCGCGACTCTTTGACGATGTCGCCCCACCAGCCAATCATTGTGTAGAGCAAGCCCAACACGCCGAGGCTCAGCACGACCGGCCGTCCTTCGCCGAGCAAAAAATAGCTCCAATGGCTGTCGTCGAGGACGAAGCCTTTCATGAAAATCACAAGGCCCACCGCGAGGGTGAACGCCGAGGCGGAGCCCACCAGCGGCCAGGGGCTTGGATTGACCAAATGATAGTCGTGTTTCACCGCGCCGCTCGCCATAGCGCACCCTCCCGCCACTGTGATCGCGCTGGCTGTGTCGCTGAGCCAGCGTGCATCGTCGTCTTAGCGCCCGCGCGCGCCATCGTCATCCGCCGCCCGCGCCTCCCGCGACGGCGCGGCGTTTTGTCCGTCCTCGGCGCGCGATCGCCAGAGCGCGCCCTGTCACTCGCGCTGCGGCCGCCGCCTCTAAGACTGGGACCCTGTCGCCTGAAAAAACGTATAAGACAGCGTGATCGCGCGCACATCGTCTAACGCGCGGTCATCATCAAGGTCGGGATCGACAAAAAACACCACTGGCAACTCAACGGTTTCGCCTGGCGCGAAGTCTTGCTCTTGGAAACAAAAACACTCGAGCTTCGCGAAGTACGGCCCGGCCTTGTGGGGCGTGACGTTGTAGGTCGCCACAGCCCGCACCGTCTGATCCGAGGTGTTCGTGACCCGGTAAAACGCGAGCGCGCTCTCGCCAAGGCGCACCGAGCGGGCGACCTCCATCGGCTCGAAGCGAAAAGGCAGGCCGGGCTCGACATTGGAGTCAAACCGCACGCTCACCTCCCGCGACAAAGTCGCCGGCGCGGCGGCGGCCGCCACCCGCGTCTCCCCGCCAAAGCCCGTCACGCGGCAAAAGGTGTCGTAAAGGGGCTTTGACGCAAAGGCGAGGCTGAGCATCGCGAGGGCCGCCGCGGCGCACGCGATCACCGTCGCGCGCGTCCCACGGGGCGCGCCGGCGGATGGCCGCGCGCTCACAGCGGACGCGCCAGCACTTGCTCACGCAAGCGCACAAGCGTGATCACAAACACCACCACCGCGAACGCGCCAAGGCTGAGCGCCAGGGCGAGGCTGCGACGCTTCTGCGCCTGCGCGCGCGCGGTGGTGCGCGGCGTCGCGTCAGAGGTCGCCTCGAACGCCGCCTTGGAGGCCGCTTTGGGGGCGCCGCTGGTCTCACGCCCAGGCTCGGTCATGGCGCTGTCCCCGCCACATGCTCGCCAATGATCGCCGCAAACACCGCAAACAAATAGAGGATCGAGGCGGCGAACAAATTGCGCGCCGCCCGATCGCCCCGCGCCACGGCGTAGAGCCGATCCTGGTCCGAGGCGGCCGCCGCCGGCCCACCGGCGCTCGGCGCGCCCTCGCCCGCGGCCGAGCGCAGCACCCGCCACGCCAACGCCAGCATCAGCGCGCCCCCCGCCCCAGCGACCGCGGCGTAGGTCAGCCCCGCAAAGCCTAGAGCCGCCGGCGCAACGCCTAAGGGCGCGAGGATGAGCGTGTAGGCGAAAATCTGGCGGCGCGCGGCGGCGGGCCCCTGCGTCACGGGCAGCATGGGCACGCCCGCGGCTTCGTAATCGCCGGCTTTGTAGAGCGACAGCGCCCAGAAGTGGGGCGGCGTCCACATGAAAATAATCAGCACAAGCAGCAACGGCTCGAGGGACAGCCCGCCAGCGGCCGCCGCCCACGCCACCGCCGGCGGCAACGCCCCCGCTAAGCCGCCAATCACAATGTTCTGGTCTGTCGCGCGCTTCAACCACCGCGTGTAGACGAGCGCGTAAAACACAATCGTGAACGCTAAAAGCCCCGCCGCCAGCGCGTTCGACGCCAGTCCTAAGGTCATCACCGACAAGCTCGCCATCACCACGCCCAAGGTCGCGGCTTCCGTTTGGCTGACGCGCCCAGCGGGCACGGGCCGTGCGCGCGTGCGGCGCATGGTCGCGTCAATGTCGGCGTCATAGGCCATGTTGAGCGCGCCCGCAGCGCCGGCGCCCGCAGCGATGGCGGCGATGATCACAAGAGCCATCAGCGGATGAGGCGCCGCCGGCGCCGCGACAAGCCCGGCAACGGCGGTGAAGACGACCAGCGACATCACCCGCGGCTTCATTAGCGCAAGATAGTCGCGCCACTCCGCCGCCGGCGCCGCCTCGCGCCGCGCCGCCGCCCGAGCGTCTGCAAACGCCGCGGCTGTGACCTGGGACAACTCGCTCATGCTGTGGTCTCACCTGTCTCCAAAGGCGTCGCGCCTCGCTTCGCCAGAACGCGCCGCCGCGTCCCGGCCCCCGCGCCGTCGCCGGCGCAGGCCCTGCGCCCACGCCCAGCGACCCGCGACGACGCCGCGCCCACGCAACGCGCCATCACCAGACTTAGAGCTACCGAACGCGCGGCAACTCATTGAATTGGTGGAAGGGCGGCGGCGAGCTCAGCGACCATTCGAAAGTCGTCGCGCCCTCGCCCCACGGATTGGCCACGGCTTGGCGACGCCGGACAAACGCCTCCACCAACACCACGAGGAAAATCACCACGCCCGCAACGGAAATCCAGTTGCCAAAGGATGACACCGCGTTCCAGAAGGCGAACCCTTCCGGATAATCGACATAGCGCCGAGGCATGCCCGCCAGGCCGAGAAAGTGTTGCGGGAAGAAAATGATGTTCACCCCGATAAACGTCACAAAGAAGTGCGCTTTGCCGAGCAGTTCATTGTATGTCACGCCAAACATCTTCGCGAACCAATAGTAAAAGCCCGCAAAAATCGCAAACACCGCGCCAAGGGACAGTACGTAGTGGAAGTGCGCCACGACATAGTACGTGTCATGCAATGACTGATCGATCCCGGCGTTCGCCAGCACCACGCCCGTGACGCCGCCCACCGTGAACAGGAAAATAAAGCCGAGGGCCCACAGCATCGGCGTTTTAAAGTCGATCGACCCACCCCACATGGTCGCAATCCAGGAAAAGATTTTAATCCCGGTCGGCACCGCAATAATCATGGTCGCGGCGACGAAATACGCCTTGAGGTTCACATTCATCCCCACCGTGTACATGTGATGGGCCCACACAATGAAGCCGATGAAGCCAATAGCGACCATGGCGTAGGCCATGCCGAGATAGCCAAAGATCGGCTTCCTGCTGAAGGTTGAGACGATGTGAGAGATGATGCCAAAGCCCGGCAAAATCAGAATATACACTTCCGGGTGGCCGAAGAACCAGAACAAATGCTGATACATCACTGGATCACCGCCACCGCGCGGATCAAAGAACGTCGTCCCGAAATTGCGGTCAGTCAGCAGCATAGTAAGCGCGCCCGCAAGCACGGGCAGCGACAACAGCAACAGGAACGCCGTCACCAGCACCGCCCAGGCGAACAGCGGCATTTTGTGCATCGTCATGCCCGGGGCGCGCATGTTGAAAATCGTCGTGATGAAGTTGATCGCGCCAAGGATTGAGCTCACGCCAGCCACGTGCAGCGACAAAATCACCAAGTCGAAGGCCGGTCCTGTGTGCCCGCTGGTCGACAGGGGCGGGTACATCACCCAGCCGCCGCCGAAGCCGTTATAGCTTTGACCGGGTACAAACAGCGACAACAGCAACAGCGCGAAGCTCGCGACCAAAAGCCAAAACGAAATGTTGTTCATGCGCGGGAACGCCATGTCCGGCGCGCCAATCATGATGGGCACGAACCAGTTGCCGAAGCCGCCGATCAACGCCGGCATGACCATGAAAAAGATCATAATCAAGCCGTGATACGTGATCAGCACATTGTAGAAGTGATAGGCCGCGTTCTCATCCCCGCCCGTAAAGGCGGTGAGCACGGTCACGCCCGGCTGGGCGAGCTCCATGCGGATCAACCACGACATCGCCCCGCCGATCAGCCCAGCGATGATCGCGAAGATCAAATAAAGCGTGCCGATGTCTTTGTGGTTCGTGGAGTAGAACCACCGTGTGAAGAAGGACGGAGCGCCGTGATCGTGATCTCCGGCCGCCACATGGGCGTCCATTGCGCTGTGCTCAACCGCCGCCATTATTGATCCTCCATACGCGCGTCAACACTCAGGGCGGCCACGTTCACTCCGTCGCCAGCCTCATCCTGATAGGCGCGCAGCACCGCCAAAGCGCCCGCGCCTGCGCCGCCCAGGGGATCGGCCGCCGCCGCCTCCACCCACGCGTCATAAACGTTTCGCGGCACCACATGCACTTCAATCGGCATGAAGGCGTGGCGCACGCCGCACAACTCTGAACACTGCCCGTAATACACGCCCGGTTCATCCACATGGAACCAAGTTTCGTTCGTGCGGCCGGGGATCGCGTCCATTTTGATCCCGAAGGACGGCATCGCCCAATTGTGGATCACATCCGCCGCCGTCACCAGCAAGCGCACCGTGGTGTCGGCCGGCGCGACCATCGGGGCGTCGACCGCCAGGCGATAGAGCTCCGGCGTCGTGTCCTGCGCCGGCGCCATGTTGCTGAAATACTCATCCAGCCCATCGTCAGGATAGGCGTAGCCCCAATACCATTGGTAGCCGACCGTTTTAATCGTGAGCGCCGGCGCAGGGATCGCCTCGCCCGCGCGCACCGTCTCCCCGTCCGGCGTCACATCTTGGAAATACAGCAAGCGGAAGGACGGGATCGCGATTACGAGCAAAATCACCACCGGCACGGCGGTCCAAATCACTTCGATCACGGTGTTGTGGGAGAAGGTCGCCGCCTGCGGACGCGAGCGGCGGTTATAAAGAACGATCACGGCCGCCAACAGCCCCAGCACCAAGATCGTGATGGCGGTGATGATCGGCAGCACAAAGTTATGAAAGGCGTGGATGTCGGCCATTACGGGGGTCGCGGCCGGCTGGAAGCCGAGCTGACCGTCCACTGGCTTTGACGCCGACGCGGGAGCGCCCGCGAGCATCGCCGCGCACACGACCGCCAGACACGCACTCCAATTCCAGTTCCGCATGCTCTCGCCCTCTTACGCGGGTGGCCATCACCAGGTCTTAGCGCGACATATAGACGCCGCGACGACCATGGGCAGGGCGCGACCGCCGCTATTTTGTCGCAGGCGCCGACTACGCCCGACCAAAGTTGCAGGCGCTTTAACAGAGCGCGCCGCCGCACGTCCAGGGCGATGGCGTGTCGCGGCGGCGCGCGCTGTCGGACACGCGTTACCCGCGGCCGTGAGTGAGCGTGCGGACAAAGGGGCTCGCGACGAGCAACGCGACGCCGAGCGCGACAGACGACCCGCCGAGCCAAAAATACACCGCGCTAAAATGCGCCAGCGCCTCCGCCTGCGTCGCGCCCTCCGGCGACACGGTCAAGCGCGCCACTTGAGCGCCCAACACTTGGGCAGCGGAAATGGCGAAGAACCAAAAGCCCATCATAAAACTGACGAGCCGCGGCACGGAGAGCTTCGTCACCGCCGACAGGCCCACAGGCGACAGCATCAGCTCACCCAAGGTGTGGAGCATATACATCAGCGCCACCCAGCCGATGGCGATCGGAACCGGGGAGCCGGCCGCGTCCACGCCGCTTCGCGCAATCGCCAGGTTCAGCGCCCAAAAGCCTGCGCCGACCAGAATGAGCCCGCCGGCGAACTTCACCGCCGAGGACGGCTCGCGGCCGCGGCGACCTAAGAATGTCCACAACAACGTCACCGGGATCGCGAAGACGAGAATGAAGGCGGGGTTCCAAGCTTGCAGCTGGCCAGCGTTGACGGGTACGCCAAAGAAGGAGTCCGCCACGAAATCGGTCGCAAACACAGTCAAGGACGTGGGCGCTTGTTCAAACAACGTCCAAAACAGCACCGACGCGACCGTCAAAATGATCAGCGCAATCATGCGATCGCGCTCGACGGCTTCGAGTTTTGCGAGCGTGTAAAACACCAAAAGGCCAGACACCGCGACAAAGGCGTATTTTAAAGACTCATTGAGCAACGCCGCGGATTTCAGCATCAAGAACGCCACGACCACCGTCGCGAATCCCCCAAGGTAGACTAAGTGCTCTCGCGTGATCAGGCCGCCCATGGGCCGCGTCAGCAGGGCGGGATCCGGCGGCTCCGCACGCCCCTCCAGCCATCCCTGCCCCCACAAAAACACCGCAAGCCCGAGCGCCATGCCAAACGCGGCCAAGCCGAACGCCGGGGCCCAGCCATAGGCGTAGGCGGCGCCCGCGACGGTCACAAACGCCAGCAGCGAGCCCGTGTTGATTCCCATGTAATAAATGGTGAAACCCGCGTCGCGGCGGGGATCGTCTTGGTCGTAAAGCGCGCCGACGCAGGTGGAGATGTTTGGCTTCAAAAAGCCCACGCCGCTGACAATGAACGCCAGCGCCAAAAACAACAGCGTCTCATGCAGCGGCGAGCGCACGACAGTCACGACGCCTTCCAGCTCCTCCACAGCACCGTCGACGCGCGTAAACGCCACCCGCCGCGCGCCGTCCTCGCCGCCATTGACGGCCTCGATCCGCTCGACATCCAGGCGTTCGCCCGCGACGACAATCTGACGGAAGCCGGATTCATCACGCCGCTCCGCCCGCACCAGCTCATAAGCCTGGCCCTCGGCGGTGAACACTTCCTGGGCCGGGCGGCCATGCAAGCCCATGAGGCCATGACCGACGACCAACAAAATCCCACCGAACACCACCGCTTTGCGGAAGCCCAAATAGCGGTCGGCCAAATAGCCTCCCAGCAACGGCCCCAAATACACCAGCGCCGCATACGCGCCATACAAAGTATAGGCCTCACGTGTCTCAAACAAAAAGTGCCAAGTCAGATAGAGTACGAGGATACCCCGCATGCCGTAGAACGAAAACCGTTCCCACATCTCTGCAAAAAACAAAATGATGAGGCCGCGCGGGTGGCCCAACACTTGCTTTTCGCCCGCGCGCGCGGCGCGCGCCTCTGTGTCGCTGACGCTCATGGTCATCGGCTTTCGCGAGCTCCCTGGCTGCGGCGGCGCATGCGGCGCACGCGCGGTGGACGGCGATGCGTCGGTTGAGACTGCGCGACCGACGTCAAGGTGAGCCTAGCCCGCGCGCGCCCGCCGATGAAAGCCCGTCACGCCACACGCCGCTGTGCGCCGCGCCAATGCCGAGGGCGGACTGCAGGGGGCGCACTGCAGAGGGCGGACTGCAGGGGGCGCACTGCAGTGGGCGGACTGCAGAGGGCGGACCACCGGGGGGCGGACTTGAACGAGGCGCGGCGCAGGGGCGCGCCATGGCGGGCCATGAAGGCCGCCTCACCGCGCCGCGCGCACCACGGACAAATTGCTGAACAAGGGATTGGGATCGAACCGGCGCGCGAATACAGAATCGCTCAAATAATCCGGAAGCTGGCAAATCTGCGCGTGCTCGCGCGCGCGCGCCACGACTTGAGCGTCGCGCGGCAAGGCGCGCAGCGCAAACGCGTCCACGTCGCCGAGCATGTCGGCGATTTCCGTCGCCATGACATGGTTTGTGACGCCAAAGGTTTGAAAGACGGCCGCGTTGTTGACGATCGTTTGCCAATCATTGGGATAAAGCCGGCGCAGCTGCGACAAGTCTTGAAAGAACGCCCACACTTTCAGCCCATACCCGCGCAGCAGCGTCATCGCCACGCGCAAATCCTCCATGGGGCCGAGCTGGGCGCACTCATCGACAATCAACAGCGTGTCGCGGGCCGGACGGATCACGCGGCGCATAATCGTCTTCAACAGCACGCCGATCCACAGCCGCATCAGCGCCCCGTGGGAGCCCAGCTTGTCCGGCGGCAACACGAGATAAACCGTCGCCGGCGCGCCGCTGGCGATGGCGTCCAAATCAATCGTGGTGCGCGAAAGGGTGCGCCGGGCCGGCTCCGCATTGACGACGTCGGTGTAGCTTTGCGCCGTCGCCAACACGCCCGAGCGGGTTTGCTCCACCAGCTGCAGGAAGGCCGCGATCTCCGTGCGCGCCAGCCCCTCCAATTCCGCGGCGTCGTCAAGCGCCTTCGCCAAATTGTAGACGACGTCGTCATTCTTTAAGAGCTCGCGCACACGCGCGAAATGGCGCTGTTCCGGCGGATCGCACTGGGCCACATAGGCGATGACGCCCGACAAGACCGCCCGCCCCCAAATGTCCCAAAATGGTTCTTTCAAGCTCGACGCACCGCCTGACAGCATGTGCGCGAGCGCTTGGCACTCACCCTCGAAATCCATGCTTTCAGGCGTCAGCACGTCCAGCGGATTGAGCTCGTCGGTGTGCTCGCCCGTCAGCTGGAACGGATCGATCACATACACCCGCTGGCCCATCTCGCGGCGGGCGCGGGCGGTGACGCGGCAATTCTCGCCCTTGGGATCGACCACAATCGCGGGACCCTGATAGCGCAAGAGATTGGGAATAATGGCGCCGCGGCCCTTGCCCGCGCCCGTGGGCGCCACTGTCAACAAATGTCCCTCGCCATCCACCGTCACGGGATCGCGGGGGCCCTCCGCGCGCTCAGCCGCCTCCGCCCCCGGGGAGGCCGCCGGATCGCGAAAGCCCACCCGACGCGCCGTGTCGCCCGGCCCGCGCCAGCCCAGCAAAAGATCATCCGCCCCCGAGCGCACCGCCGCCGCGCGTCGCTTTTGGGGCGACCGGCCATCCCGGCGCCGATTGGTTTCAGCCACACACCCCTCCTTTACGCCGGCGTCGCTGAAACGCTCACACGCCCACGGTTCTCTGGAAGTATGCAGAACAAATCATAAACTCACAACCCCGTACCACAGCCGCGTCGCCGCTCAGCCACAACACGTTAACTGTTCGTCAACGATTCGTGGGGCGCGTTTGCGGCGAGACCATAGGGCATTAGAGCCCGAGGCGCCCGCGCCGGGGCGCTGTCAGGCGGCCGACTGCGCGGTTGCGCCGCATGCCCGCAGTCTGAGTGTCCGCAACCCGCGCGCGGATCAGTACGCGCACTCTGTAAACGCGCGCGCGATGTCGCCCGCCCATGGGCCTCGCCAGCGCTCGAGCAAGTCCGCGGCCGGCGCACGGCCGGTCTCCGCAATGGCGTCGAGATCATCGAGGAAATGGGTTTCGTCATTGCCGTTGACGTTCAGGCGCGCGCGCCGGGCCAAACCGTCGCGCGCCAAGGCCAACACCCGCCGCGCCACATCTTGCAGGGACCCCGACGGCGTCGGCGCATGGAGACCAAGCATGGGCGCGCTTAACCGCAGCGCCTCGCGCTCAGCCGCCGTCCACGGCCGCACCAGCTCCCACGCCGCCTCCAGCGACGCCTCGTCATACAACAGACCGACCCACAACGCCGGCAGCGCGCACAAGCGGTTCCACGGGCCGCCGTCCGCGCCGCGGGTTTCCAGATACTGCTTGATCCGCGCCTCCGGAAAAAGCGTCGAGAGATGATCCTCCCAATCGCCCATGCACGCCCGCTCGCCCTCATGGCCAGGCAACCGCCCCTCCATCAAAAGCCGGAAAGGCTGGCCGGCGACATCCTGGAAGCGCCCTTCACGGCGCAGGAAGTACATGGGCGCGTCCACCGCCCAGCGGGCGTAGCGCTCAAAGCCGAAGCCGTCCTCAAACACGAATGGGAGCGTGCCGGTGCGATCGGGATCTGTGTCTGTCCACACATGGGCGCGATAGCTCAGCCAGCCCGTCGGGCGACCGTCCAAGAAAGGCGAATTCGCGAACAGCGCCGTCGCTAAGGGCTGCAGCGCCAGCGCCACGCGCAGCTTCGTGGCCATGTCGGCTTCGCTGTGGAAGTCGAGATTCACTTGCACCGTGCAGGTGCGATGCATCATCTCCAGACCGAGCCTACCGACCCGGGGCATGTACCGGCGCATAATCGCATAGCGCGCTTTGGGCGTGCGCGGCATGTCATCAAGCGACCAGGTGGGCGCTGCGCCGAGGCTCAAAAAGCCCGCGCCGATTTCATCAGCCACCGTCTTCACTTCGCGCAGATGACCGTTCACCTCCGCGCAGACATCATGCAGCGTCTCCAGGGGCGCGCCAGACAGCTCAAACTGACCGCCGGGCTCGAGCGCAATCGTGGCGCCGTCGCGCTTGAGGCCGACAAGCTCGCCATCCTCCTCCATCGGCGCCCATTGGAAGCGTTGCAAGCCGCGCAACATGGCTTGAATGCTCGCTTGCGGCGCCGGCGCGCCGAACGGCAGGGGTGCGTGATCGGCTAAGCGAAAGCCGAATTTCTCGTGCTCTGCGCCAATGCGCCATTGCGATTTGGGCTTACAGCCGGCTTCAAACCACGCCGTGATTTGATCCAGCGACTCCAGAGGCGTGGCGTCGAACGCGCCGGCGGTGGACATGGTGCGGCTCCCCAAGCGAAACGGCGGCGCGCCAGGCCGCGGGCCGGGACGCAAGCGATGACGGCGCCTCACACGCGCGCCCTTCACCGATATGGGGGTGCGTCGCTCAGCTCAAGGGCCGGCGCGCCCGGCGAGTCGGTCAGGCGGGCTGGATGGCGCGGCTGGCCGCGCGGACGTCACGTCTCGAATTGGAGCGCGCGCAGCTTGGCGTAGAGGCCTTCAGGCCGTGCGGCGAGGTCGGCGTCGCGCCCTTCCTCCACCACGCGGCCGTGCTCGAGAACGTAAATGTGATCCGCCGCGCGCACCGTCGCCAGGCGATGAGCGATGACAAGGGTCGTGCGGCCGGCTTCAAGGCGCGCGAGGGCGTCTTGCACACGCGCTTCAGACTCCGCGTCGAGGGCGCTGGTGGCTTCGTCGAGCAGAAGGATCGGCGCGTCCTTCAAAAACGCGCGCGCAAGCGCGATGCGCTGGCGTTGACCGCCGGAGAGGCTCACGCCGCGCGGACCGACAAGCGTCGCAAAGCCCGCCGGCGCAGCCTCAATGAAATCAAGGGCGGCGGCCTGTTCAGCGGCGGCGCGGATCGCCTCCATAGACGCGCCCGCACGGCCGAAGCCGATATTGGCCGCGATCGTGTCTTCAAACAGCACGGGGTCTTGGCTGACAAAGGCCATCGCAGCGCGCACGCTCGCCAGATCACACGCGCGGATGTCTTGGCCATCAATCAGGATCCGCCCGGCGGATGGATCATAAAGGCGCAGGATCAGGTTCAAAATCGTGGACTTGCCGCCGCCGGAGGGACCCACAAGCGCTGTCGTCGCGCCCGGCGCGAGGCTCAAAGACACATCGTTCAACGCCGGCACGCCCGCCGCATACGCAAAGCCGACGCCGTCGAGCTCCACGCGCCCCTCGCCCACACGCAACGCCGGCGCGCCGGCCGACGCCACCACCCGCGGCTGCTCGTCCAACAGCTCAAAGATCCGCGCCGCGGCGGCCAAGCCTTGCTGCACAAAGGCGTTCAGCGCGCCAAGCGACCGCGCCGCCGGCGCCATCACCGCAATCGCGCCAATGAACGTCATCAGCACCGAAAAACCGAAACCCGTCGCGCTCGCGCGCCAAACGGCAAAACCGATCACTCCCGCGAGCCCAAGGCCGCCCGCCACCTCCATAATCGGCTCCACCTTCGCGCGGTGACGGGCCATGCGCGTTTCAATACGCCGGCGCTCAGCGAAGGCGGCGTCCGCGCGGCCCGTCTGATACGCGTCGAGCCCATAGGTCTTCACGAGTTGCACGCCCGCGAAGCTTTCGTCCAAGAACGCCGTCAACCGCCCGATTTGCATTTGCGCGTCCCGAGAGGCGCGGCGCAACCGCTTGCCCACCCCCAGCACCGGCTGCACCGCGATCGGATAAACGCCCAAGACAATCACAGCCAAAAGCCAATCGGCCCATAACATCACCGCCGCCCCGCCGATCAGCGTCAACACATCACGCCCAAGATTGGTCGCCGCCCGGGCGAGACCGCCGCGCAAACGCTCCACATCGCTGGTAAACCGCGCCACCAAATGCCCCGGCGCCTCGGCTGTCATGCGCGCGAAGTCGAGCGTGAGGATGTGGGCGTGCATCGCTTTCTGCACGTCTTCGATCACCCGCGCGGCGAAGGTTTGGGTGGTCGCCACTTGGCCGTAAAAGAAGAACGCCCGCACGCTGGTGGCGGCGATAATCGCCAAGGGCGCAGGCCACGCCTCGGCCAAGCGGCCGCTTTCGACATATTGGCCGATCCAGCCCATCAGGAGCGCATAGCTGGTGCTGGCGGCCGCGACCGCCGTCGTCAGCACGAAACCAGCGGCCGCCAGCCCGGCGTGCGGCGCGCAAAACCGCCCGACAAACCGACGAATCAGCGGCCAGGTGGCGGCCTCGCGTTCGGCCCCATATTCAGCCCCATGTTCCGCCCCGCGTTCGGCGGCGGCGTCGGACGCCGCCGCCTCGCGGACCTTAGGCGCGGACGCGGTCGGCTCAACTGCGCTCACGCCTGCGTCGCCGCGCCCGAGGAGGCGGCCGGGTCCAAAAGCTTGTGGGCGTGAATGATGAAATAGCGCATATGCGCGTTGTCGACGGTGCGTTGGGCGGCCGACTTCCATGCGTCATGCGCGGCGGCGTAGCTCGGAAACGCGCCCACGAAATCCACGCGCGCGAGATCGCGAAACGTCACCCCCGACACGTCGAGCAGTTCCCCGCCAATGACGAGATGCAGCAATTGAGGCTCAGGGGCGTCAGCCATGGCGGTCTCCTTGCGCGGCGCGGCGTCGCGATGGGCGCTCACATCGTTGTGTGCTCTTACGTCTGGGCGCTCTCCGCGATCAAGGGGCGGCGCTCAGGACGCAGCAGCGGCGGCGGTTTCGCCGGCGGCTTCGCGCAGAAACGCCGCGAGCACCGCGGGCTCCTGCGCTCCCGTGATCGCCAGCGCGCCATTGGCGATGAAGGTCGGCACGCCGCGCACGCCAAGCCCGCGGAAAAACGCTTCTTCGGCCTGGACCGTCTCGCGGTCGGCGTCCCGCGCTAAGAGGTCGCTTACAAGCGCAGCGTCCAGCCCGACCTCCCCGGCGATTGCGGCCAACGTGTCGTGGCCGCCAATGTCGCGCAGTTCGTCGAAGAAGGCGCGGAACAGAGCCTCGACCGCCTCAGCGCCCTTGCCTTGACCCTCGGCCCAGCGAATCAGGCGGTGGGCGTCAAACGTGTTGGGCCGGATGGGAATGTCAGAAAAGCGAAAGCGCACGCCTGCCGCCGGAGCGGCGGCCTCCAAATGAGCGCGCATGGCCGCGAAACCGCCGCCGAGTTCACTGGCGTCAAGGGCGTCGCGATCGGGCGCTGCGGCGAACTTGGCGCGCATGGCGTCTTTATACGGACGGCCCTCCGGCGGCATGTCCGGATCAAGTTGGAAAGGCCGCCAGGCGACCTCCACGGTCAGCTCCGGCGCAGCGGCGATGGCGGCCTCTAAGCGCCGCTTGCCCAGCCAGCACCAGGGACACACCACGTCAGACACCACATCGAGTCGGATTTCAGCCATGCGCGACACTACCGCGCCGCCGCGCGCGCGTCAGCTGCATCCCGCGGCGGTCACGCGGTGATGTCGAGGAGCGCGCCCGTGAGGTCGTCCACCCGCCGCGCCACAGCGGCGTTGGCGTTAAACGCGATCTCGTCGCGGATCACGCCGACGAGATTGCGGGTCACGTCATTGTCCGCGTTTGCGGTTTCGACCACCGGCGGCGGCGCGTCGGGGCCCGTGGCGGCCCCCGCAACCGACGGCGCAGCGCCAGGGGCGGCGCCCTCCCCGATCGGCGCCCGCGCAATCTCGCTCGCTCGGCGCGCGAATGAGTCAGCCGCTTGCTGCAATCCAGAGGCGGCGGCGGTCAAAGCAGCGTTCATGGCTCAACCATACGCCACGCTTCCCGCGCAAGACCATTGAGTGCGTCGCGCCACCGTAAACCCTCCGTAAACGTCGCAAGGCGCTGGGCGCGCCCGCCCGGTTGGCCCGCCCCTTGCTTGATGGAGGCTCACGTGATGAAGGCTCAGCAGGCGCGGCGCGCGACGCAGGGCGAAGGGGCGCACATGGTACGGTTCGCACGCATGGCGGCCACGATTCTTCTTGGTGTCGCGGCGGTGGCGATGGCCACCGGCGGCGGTCTGGACGCCGCGACACTGGCGCGGGGGCCGGCGTGCCGCGCGCTCGATTTGCCGCCGACCCAGCGCTGTCGCGTCTTGGCGTCCGACGCCCGCGGCGCAGTGGCGCGCACGGCCTTGCGCGGCGGATCACGCGAGGCGCTTGCGGAGGCGGAGACGGCCTTGCGCGTGGCCGCGGATGCGTGCGCGGCTGCGGACGCCTGGCCTGAAGCCGCCCAACTCACCCATGAGGCCGCCGACATCGCCGGCGTGCGCGCGCAACGCGGGGATGTGGGAACGTTGGCGGCGTCGGCGGGCACGTGCGCGGCGGAAGCCCAAGGCGTGCTGTTTGACGCCTTCGCCGCCACGCGCCGACGCGTGGCGTTGTTGGCGAGCGCGCCAGCCCAGCTGTGCCCCGTCTCCCTCGGCGGCGGCGGTGCGCGCACGCTCAAAGCCGCGGTCCAATCAGCGCGTCACGCCGAATGCGCGTGGCTGATGGACGCCGCCGCGCGCCGCGGCGCCGCCGGCGCTGACGCCCTTGAGGCGCACGACACCGCCCCAGCCATGCTCGCGCTGTCTGCGGCGCTCAACGCCTTGAACACCGCGCGGCCGGCGTGTGCGTCTGCGCCGCGGCGACGGGTGGACGCCGCCCGCGAAACATTGGCGGACGTGATTACAGCGCTGCGTGACGCCGCCGCGCCCATCGCCGATCACGCCGCCCGGGTGCGCGCGGTGTTGCCGCCGCGACCCTCCCCGCTGCGCATGGACGCCTTGGCGGCAAGCCTTGAGCGCTCGGCGCTTGCGACATGCGGCGCAGCGCCTGCGCCTTCGCTTGCGCCCGCGCTGCGACCCGCGTCTGGGCTTGGCCGATCCGCGCCGGCCGCGCCCGAGGCTGCGGGCCTTAGCCCACCGGAGGCCCGCTTGCGCGGCCCAGCGCGTCCGCCGACGCTGCGTCGCTGAGAGCGCTTTTTCTTGCTAGGACGCGCGGCCGCGGGAGGCGACGTCGCCCTCCACCTCCGCCGCGCGCCCGCCCGGCGGCGTCGCGCACCAAATGTGGGTGCTGCAGGCGAGCACGGGTTGCGCGCCGGTCGTGACGTTTTGCGCCCGCTCCCACACTTTGAACTGCTGATCGACCAAATCGGCTTTGCGTCTCATGGTTTCCTCCGCGTGTGCGTGAAAACCCCCCGCTGATGAGAGTATGGAGGCCGAGCGGGCGGCGCGCACCTCGCGCGCGCTCAGACTTTCGCGATGCCGCCGTGAGAGCCCGCGAGTGCGCGTCAGGCCGTCACAGCAGCCGCGCCAGCACGCCGCCAAAGGCGAGCGCGGCGGTCAGACGCGCCCCCGCGGCCACATTCGCGCGGAACTGCACCAGACACTGCGCCGGCGACGCGAAATCCACCGCTCGAACTTGGCGCAGCAAGGGCGCGCCAAACGCAATGGCGGCCATGCCGGCGGTCAGCGCCGTCACGGGCCGCGGCCCGCTCGCCGTCCACGCGCCAAGGCCGACCAGCACGACCGCTGCAATGTAGCTCGCGCCCACCGCCACGCGCGACTTGTCGCCGAACAAACGCGCCGTGGAGCCGACGCCGATGAGGGTGTCGTCTTCACGGTCCATGTGCGCGTAAATGGTGTCATAGCCGAAGGTCCACGCCCACAGACCCGCGAAGAGGACAAACACAGACGCCTCAAACCGCCCTGCAGCGGCGGCGAACCCCACCAGCGCGCCCCAGCTCATCGCCAAGCCGAGCCACGCTTGGGGCGCGGCCGTGAGGCGTTTCATAAAGGGATAGGCTGCGATGACCGGGATCGCCGCCAGCGCCGCGAGTTTCGCCGCACCCGGCAACACCAGAAACGCCAGAAACGCGGCCGCCGTTTGCGCTGCAAAAAACACCCAAGCCGCGCGCACGCTCACCACCCCAGCCGCCAGCGGTCGATCAGCCGTGCGCGCGACGGCGGCGTCCAAATCCCGGTCGACAATGTCGTTGTAGGTGCAGCCCGCGCCGCGGGTGGCGGCCGCGCCGAACAGCATCACCGCCGCCCACGCCAGGTCCGGCCAGGCCAACGCGCCGTCCAAGCGCGCCAGCGCCACCCCCATCAGCGCCGGCAGCGACAGCAGCCAAAACCCCACCGGGCGGTCCCAGCGCGCCAACCGCAGATAAGGCCGCGCGCGCGCCGGCGCCCGCTCCACCCAACTGTCCGTGAGGGAATCAGGCACGGGCCGATCCGCCGACGCGCCCGTCGCTGAGTCGGCCGCCGGCGCCGTCGCGCGCGCGGCCTTAGAGCTCGGGGTTTCATGGTCCGCGCGGTGCGCCACAGCTCGCCTCATGTGTGGTGTGACCGACGTCAGCGTGACCCGGTCGTGATCTAAAGATCTTGATCACTGGCAGGGACCCCGCCAGTTTTCGGCGTCGATTTCAAGGACGCGCGACCGCGAAGCGCGCGTTCGCGTCCCCAGCGGAGGCGCGCCCATGGCGATCCCACGGGTGATGGTTGATCAGCCCTTGCGCACCGGCGCCGCCATCACGCTTGTCCCTGAACACGCGCGGTATCTGCGCGCAGTCCTGCGCTTGGAAGCGGGCGCGCATGTGCGCGTGTTCAACGGTCGCGATGGCGAATGGCGCGCCACGCTCGAGTTCGCCGGCAAGCGCGACGCGGCCCTTGCGCTGGCGGAGCGCGTGCGCGCGCAGGCGGCGGGGCCGGACGTGCATGTGTTGTTCGCGCCCTTAAAAAAAACGCGCACGGACTTCGTCGTGGAGAAAAGCACTGAGCTTGGCGCCGCCGCGCTTCGGCCCATCTTCACGCGCCGCACCAACGCTGAGCGGGTCAACACTGACCGGCTCAGCGCGCTCGCCCGCGAGGCGGCTGAGCAGTGCGAGCGGTTGGACGCGCCGCGCGTGGCCGCGCCGGAACCGCTTGAAGCGGTCTTGGATGCATGGACCGAGCGGGAGGCCGGCCGGCGGCTGATCTTTTGCGATGAAGGCGCGGCCCGCGACACGAGCTGGGATGATCCCGCGGCGGTCGCGCTCCCGGCGCTGGAGGCCCTGGCGCCGACCCCAGGACGTCACGAGCCAGCGGCGATCCTAATTGGACCCGAGGGCGGCTTTGCGCCCGAGGAGCGCGCGCGGCTGCGCGCAGCGCCGTTTGCGATGGCGGTGAGCCTTGGCCCGCGGATCCTGCGCGCCGACACCGCGGCCTTGGCGGCGCTGACGCTGTGGATGGCGCGCCAAGGTGATTGGGCCGAGTGATTGGAAGCCGCGATTGGGGGGCGGCGCGCACCGCGGCGCGTGAGGCGCTCAACGCGGCCCTTGGCGGAGGCCGCCGCCAAGGTCTATCGTTTCTCTCAGCCGCACAGGGGAGAGATCATGTCACGCGACGCAATGGTGGTTGTTGGGGTGATGATGCTGGGCGCGACGAGCGCCGCGGCGCAAACAACAAATGAGTTCGGCGGCGGCGGCGCGGACCTGTCGATCGACGCGATGGAGCCGACCGCAGAGCCCGCTCAAGTGGGCCTGGCGGGCTCAGACCCCGCTGACATTGGGCGCTATCTCCTCGCAACCGGGCCCCGGGGCGCCCAGCTCTCCCCCGATGGCGAACGCCTGGCTTATGTGTGGTCCGTCACTGGCCAGCCGCAGATTTGGATCGCGCCGGCGGCGGGCGGCCAGCCGCGCCAGCTCACCTTCGGCAATGGCGTGACGTTTTTCCGCTGGACGCCGGACGGCGCGCGCCTGCTTTACGGCGCAGACAATGACGGCGATGAGCAAGAGTCTTACTATGTCGTCACGGCCGACGGCGCGGCTGAGCAAGTGGTGCTGCCCGCGACGGAGGGCGGCTTTCGGTCCTTCGGCGATTTCGCCGACGATGGCGAAAGCTTCGTCTTCGCCTCGACAGAGCGCAACGGCCTGGACTTCGACATTTATCGCGGCACGCTCGCGGGCGAGAGCACGCGGGTGTTTGAGGGTACGTTTGGGTATTTCGCGCGGGCGTTGTCGCCTGACGGCCAGACGGCGATCGTCACTGAGATCGTGGGCGAGGACGCCGACAACCTGTACCTGCTCGACATGGCGCGTGGGGAGCTGACGACGGTGTCTCAACCCGATCCGCGCGCAAACCATGGCGATGGCGGCTTTGCGTGGACTGAAGACGGCGGCGCCTTTTACTTCACGAGCAATCGCGATCGGGAGTTTGCGGCGCTGATGCGCTATGACATCGCGTCCGGCGACATGACTGTCGTGGAGGAGACCGCCCACGACATTGGCGCGGTGACGCTGTGCGGCGCGGACGACCGTTATCTCGCCTGGACCGTCAATCGCGACGGCTTCCACAGCGTCATGGTGCGCGACCTCCAAAACGACGCCATGCTGCAAACGCCGGCATTGCCGGAGGGCGTCTATGGCCTCGATTGCGCCGCGGACGCCGCGCGCATGGCGATCCGCGTCAGCGGCTGGCGCACGCCCGGGGCCGTGTGGGTGTGGGATTTCGACACGGGTGCAGCGCGTGAAGTGATTGCGCCAACTTATGCGGGGCTTGATCCCGCACGGCTGGTGCGCCCGGAGTCAATCCGCATGACGGCGCGCGACGGCGTTGAATTGCAGGGTTTGTTCTACGCGCCGGACGCTGCCTCGCGCGCGGGCGACGGCCCGCCGCCGGCGCTGTTTTTGGTGCACGGCGGACCGACGGCGCAATCTCAAGCGAGTTTCGATCCGATTGTGCAGTATCACGTCGATCGCGGCGTGGCGGTGTTTGAGCCCAATGTGCGCGGCTCCACGGGCTTTGGGCGGACTTATGTGAGCCTGGATGATCAGGAAAAGCGCCTCGACAGCGTGCGGGACTTGGTCGACATGCTGGAGGCGTTGGGCGAGCGCGGGCTGATTGATCCCGAGCGGGCGGCCGTCGCCGGCGGATCTTATGGCGGCTACATGGTCAACGCGGTGTTGGCGGCGTATCCGGACGCCTTCGCGGCGGGGGTCTCGCTGTTCGGGGTGGCCGATTGGGTGACGGCCTTGGAAGTTGCATCGCCGGCCCTGAAAGCGTCGGACCGGATCGAGTATGGCGACATTACCGAAGAACGCTGGAAAGCGTTCTACACGGAGAACTCCCCGATCCGCCAAGCTAACCAGATTCGTGTCCCCGTCCTCTTTTCCCATGGCGTGATGGATCCGCGCATCGACATCGCTGAGACGGAGACCATGGTGAAGACCTTGCGCGCGAATGGCGTGGAGGCGCCGTTCATCCGCATCCCCGATGAAGGTCATGGGTGGCGGAAGCTGAAAAACCGGCTGTTTTACTTCCGCCGTCAGGCCGAGTTCATCGAGACGCAGCTGGCGGCGCAGGACTAGCGACGGCTGATCGCTGTCATCAGAACACCCCCACGGTTCGGCTCTGAAGCGGGCTGGGACGCGTCGGGAGGATTAATGCGTCGGCTTTGGGATTGATGTTGAGGCGCCTCCGGACTCGCGGATCGCCCGCGCGCATGAGCGCCATCGCGGCGTTGCGTAAGGCTGCGTCATGCTGGCGCGGCTTAGCACCCTCGTTACGCGGCCATTGCGCGCGCCGCAGATCAGCGGCCGCGCCTCGGCGCGGGCCTCGCGCCCCTTAAGAACGCCGTGGGCTGACACGCTGGTTGCGGGAGGGCGCACCTCCCAAGACCTGCAGAATCTTCTGCAGCAGGACACGCTGGTTGCGGGGGTAGGATTTGAACCTACGACCTTCAGGTTATGAGCCTGACGAGCTACCGGGCTGCTCCACCCCGCGCCAAC
>CAZMSO010000014.1:0-54248 GCA_964568975.1 uncultured Caulobacterales bacterium
TCCTGGTCGCCCAGCCAGTCCGACCCCTTGACGGTGTCGTACATGTGCCAGCGCCAATCATCCTCGCCCATATTGCCGAGCGCGGCGGAAATGCCGCCTTGCGCCGCCACGGTGTGGGAGCGGGTGGGAAACACTTTCGAGACACAGGCCGTGCGCAAACCCGCTTGCGCCGCGCCGAGGGCTGCACGCAAGCCGGAGCCGCCCGCGCCCACCACCACGACATCAAAGGTGTGATCAATCCACTCATACGCGCTCATCACGCACCTCTCCCGCATCCGCCGCGTGACCGTCAGGCCTATGACCCGCGACCGTTCCACGACACCCACTGCGTGTCTCGCCAAAAACGATGATTGACCTCACAGCGCGACTTTCAACACCGCAAAGGCGGCGGCCGCCCACAACGCCGTGGCGACAAAGGTGTTCGCCACCAACAGCATCACGCGCGTCCCGGACTTGAGGATGTAATCCTCGATCACGACCTGCAGCCCAAGGCGCATGTGATAAAACGCCGCGCTAACCAGCAGCAGCATCGCCACCGCCGTCAACGGCTCGGCGAGCCAAGCGCGCGCGTCGTCATAGCCGGCGCGGTAGGCGCTGATGAACGCCACGAAGAACCACGGGATCAAGATCACCAGCGCCAGCGCAGTCACCCGCTGCGCGATCCAATGGCCGACGCCCTCCTTCGCCGCGCCGAGGCCCTTCGCCGCTTTGCGCGGCGTGCGCAGGCTCGCTGTGTCCATTTCCGCCTCCTCAAGCACACGCCAAAACGTGATGCGTCCCGATAATGCCGTGCTCGGCGACGCGGCGGATCCTGGCTTGTCCGCCGCTGCGTCAGAGCATTTCGCCTTGAGGCCTCCGGCGGAGGCCGCAGGGAGACCCCAAGGGCCCCCGTCTTAGACCGCATACGCGGCGAGCCAGATCCCCACGGACAGACCCGCCGCCGCAATAAGAATGAGCACGCTCACAGCGTTCGCCACGCCGGGGCTGAACCCTTTGCCGGCGTCCCACACTAAGTGGCGCACGCCATTCAGCAGGTGATACACCACCGATAGTGTGAAGCCGAACAACACCACACGCCCCAGGGGCGACAACAGCAGCCCCTCCGCCGCGGCGTACGCGTCGGGTCCAAGAGCCAACGCCATCAGCCAAAACACCACCACGAACGCGCCGGCGTAATTCGCCACGCCGCTCGCGCGGTGCAGAATCGATGTCGCCATCGTCGGATGCCACCGCCACACCTGCAAATGTGGCGACAGCGGCGCCGCCGCCGGCCGTGACGGGGTGGTCTGTTCGCTCGCCATGCCCACGCGCTCCGAGTGCGCCGCCAACGCTTGCGCGCGGCCGCTGTTGATTCTGTCGCCGGCGCGCCACACCCAGCGACGCCCCACCTGTCGTCGGGGACGTTACCCCTGAAGCACCTAAGGTCAAGTTGGCGCGTGCGCCGCAGCGCCCGCCGGTGCCATGGCGTGCAGTTCCGGCGGCGGCTCGCCGCTTTTGCGCCCGATCGACAGGTCAAAACGGCGCGCGTGAGCAAAGCACGCACGGCGTTCGCGGCGGGGCGGACAGTCGGCGGGCGAGGGAGGGGTCGCGACATGGGCCGCGTGGTGAGCTGGGCGTTTGTGCTGCTGATGGGTCTGGCGGGGGCCGGCTTCCTGTACGCCGCAGGAGAAGCGCGGGCGGCGCGCGACACATTGGCGGAGGCCCGCGCCGCCGCCGCGCGCCTTGAAGAACAAGGTCTCGGTTGGAGCGCGCTCACCCCGCGTCAACAAGACATTGTGTTGGCGGTCGAAGATCCGAGATTTTTCCGCCATCCGGGGCTCGATCCGATCACCCCTGGCGTCGGCCCGACGACGATCACCCAAGACCTCGCTGACGTTCTCGCGCCGGGAGAGGCGCCGCCGGGGTTGTCAGAGTTGCGGCGCGCGATCCTCGCGTTTGAGATACATCGCGCCATCCCAAAACCGGCGCAGCTTACGCTCTTTTTAAATACCGCCGGCATGGGCGCGAAGGACGGACGCTGGCTCACGGGCTATGACGCCGCCGCACGCGCCTATTTCGAGGCGCCCGTCACAGGCTTGTCCGACGCGCAATTCATCAACCTCGCCGCCCGACCGCTGAACCCTTCTTTTTACAGCCGCCTCGACGGGACCGCGCCCCTGGCCGCACGGGTGCGGCGCATCACGCGGCTGGCGGCGGGCGCGTGCGCGCCCGCCTCCCCTCAGGATGTCGAGTATCCCGCGTGCGGCCCGTAACGGGCGAACGCCGCCGGTTGAGTATGCTATACACCGCAGGGCGTGGTGTTGCGTTCCGGCGCCGCTCGGGGCTGCGCCGTGCGGTGATGGCGCAGCGCCTCCGCCCCTGTGCGGCGTGTCGTCCACGCCGGTGGTCGCCACAACACATCACCGTCGGCGCAGGCGCGAAGGGGGGATCATGCGCGCTTTGTTGTGTTTTCTCGCCATCGGTGGGCTCGCGGCGTGCCAAAGCACGATGCAAACAAGCCCTTACTTCCAACCTGAAGAGGGTGTGGCCTACCGATACGGCGAATTCTGCGGGCCAGAACACCCCGCCGTGCTCACGACCCGCACGCCCGAAAACACCCACAGCATTCTTTATCGCTTAGCGGCGATTGAGCCGCGGGACTCCATCGATCGCGCCTGCAAAGCGCATGACATGTGCTATGAAATCGCTGGAGCTGACAGCGATTACTGTGACACTGCCTTCCGCGCCTTCAAAGACGCATGGGTGATCTCCGCAGAATTCGAGACCCAAGGGCGGCAATGCGCCAATCTGTTTTCCGAAGCCTCCTTTGGCGTGCGCTACGGAAAGGGCAAGCGTCGCCTCTCCTACGTCGATTCACAGGCGTCTCTGCAGAGCGGCGCCGCGCGCCTCGTTGGCGCCACGCTCGCGCCATCGCACGTCGCGAGCGTGGCGCGGCATGGCTTTCCGCCGCCCTTTTGGTCGTGCAATCTTGAGGACTTCATGCAGCGACGCGCTGATGCCGACTTTCTTGAACGGTTGTTTGAGACCGTCGCAGCGCGCGCGTGCGCCGACGACGCCGCCTGCATTGAGGGCGTCCATCAGCGTTTCCTGGCGACGTGGAACACCGACCGGTTCCGCAAAGCCTTAGATGGTGCGGCGACCCCCCAAGACCTCGAGCTTATGCGTAAAGTCTCATGCTCGCTGAACGCCAGCGCCCGCGTGTATCACGCAATTTTCTGGCCTGAGGCGGAGCCCGATTGCCGCGGCGTCCCTGTGCGCTGAGTTTTCCTTGGGCGCTGAGTTTTCCTTGGGCCCTGAGTTTCCCTTGGGCCCTGAGTTTCCCTTGGCGCTGAACACTCCTTGCGCGCCCTCCCGCAAACAAGCGAATCACGGCATGGCTTCAGGCCATGGGAACGACCATCGCCAGTTGGAACGTCGAAGCGTTCCGGGGATCGACGAAGCGGCTTGAGTCCATGGCCGCGTGGCTCGGTTATGCGCATCCGGAAGAAAAGCCGGTGGATTTGTTTGGAATAATGGAAGTGGAGGGCGTTGACCTCGACACCCTGGCCCGCGACCATTTCCCAGACTACGACTTTCACCTGACGGACGGGCGTCAGAACAAAGAAATCCTGGTCGGCGTGCGCCGCGGCGCCTTTGAGCAGTTCACCATCACCCAAAAACGGGAATTCAAAGGCGCCAACGAACACATGCGCCCGGGCTCGCTGGTCTCAGTGCGCCCGCACGGGGATGATGACTTCACCCACATTCTGTTCTTACACACCGCGGCGATGAGCGACTCCACTGGCTTCGGCGCACGCACGGAAATGTTTGAGAAAGTCGCGAAGATGAAGCGCGGCCTCGACAAGATGAAGCAAGAGCGTGACGGCGCGAAAGAGGGCGAAGCGCGCTTCATTGTGCTCGGCGACCTCAACACCGCCGGTTTGCGCTATCCCCGCGATCGTAAATCAGACCAGCGCGTGACGTCTGAGGCCGAGATTGACAGCCTGGAATCCCTCACGCGCCTGACATTGATGCCGAAAAGCACTGACCACACCTGGACCGGCTCGCGCGGGGAAGCGGACTTAGACCACGTCTTAACCAGCGGTCCGGTGCGCTTGCGCGCGTTCGGGGGTCGACCTGATAACACGCCTTATACAGTGGCGGTGCGCGGTTGGCCGGAACTTGCGGGCAAGTCCCGCACCGCGTTCGTCGATGAACTCAGCGACCACGCCTTGTTGCTTGTCGAAATGCTCGACAGTGATGAGGCAGACCGCCCAGCGCGGTCAAACGGACGCGCGCCCCGCAAAGGGTTCTTCTCGCGCATCTTTGGATAGCGCGCGAGGTGCGGGCTGACCCGTCATGCGCGCTTTAAGCGTCGCTCCGCCCTCGGCGAGGATCTCTGTGAAACCGGAGGGCGACGGACCCTCCGGCGATGCTGGCGCACTGGGACATCCGGGGCGTCGTTCTCACTGACGACACGTGAGCAAGGCCGAAGGCACGCGCCTCTAAATCGTCCGCTCCGGCTCCACTCCATCCCAGGAGGGCGGCGCAGGCAAGCGGGTCAGCGTAATCACGCCGGCCTCACAACCCGATTCGGTGACGCTCACGCGGATCGGCGCATGCCGCGGCACATCAATGCGCACCGGCCCAATGCACACCCGCGCGCCCCAGGGCCCGAGCACCGCCGCGCGCCAACTCCCCGGCGTCGCCACCACAGGAATCATCAAAGCGGCGGCGTCCGCCCGGCTATGGGCCACGAGGGTCTGCGTCGTGCCGGCGGCGACGGGCTGCGCGCGCCTCTCCGCAGCATGGTGCGCCGACGGCGCGCCGCCATCGATCAAATGCGCGCCCCAGGCGGCGCCCAATTGCGCCGTCGCCATCAATCCAGCCAGAGCCCCGACGCCCGCTGCGGCCACGCCCGCGACCCGCTGTCCCATCTTATCCGCCCTCAGAGCCGCCCACACACCAGACATGGCCAAACTCCCTTTTGCTCGCCCACGCGCGCCGACCTCGTCGGCGGCCGGTCTATTCGATTTCGCGAAACTGCCGGCGCAGCTTCCATTCATCGGAGGTGACGACGCGCTCGATGTCGATCAGGCGCTCGTCCAAATCCCGGAACCGGTATTTGAGATTGGAGAACGTGACCTCCGGCCGCCGCGACACGCCGCGCCAAAACTGGTCTTCCTCCGCCGACAAAGGCTCGCGAAAGCTTAGCGGCCGCTCCGGCATCACAAACGCGGCCACGATGTAGCCAACGATCATGAAAGGCGGTCCCGGGAAGGTGAAAAAACCCAAAATCGCCGCGATCCGCACCCACGTCACATCGACATTGAAGTAATCCGCCAGACCCGCGCACACGCCCGAGATGACTTTGCGGTCCTTTGACTTATACAACCGCCGCGGGTTCGGCGATCCAGTGACATCATCCGTCATTGCGTGTCCCTCGTCCGATCAGCATTCGCCCGTGCGACGTCGCGCCGCCAATGGGGCGTCTCCGCGTCGAGGATGGTCTCCAAGCTTTGCATGCGCCGATCCATATCGCGCGCGCGCCGCCACATATCCTCGAGCATTTTCTCCATCTCCGGCGTGACTCCACGATTTTGTCGGCTCTTCGCCCAGAAGTGTCCAAACACCCAGATCGGCAGGACAAATATCACGAAGAGAGTTGCAACTGCGCCCACAACAGCCACGGTCAACGCCACGACATTCGTCTCATCCATCAGCGTTTCTCCTTGCCCCGCCATTCCGGCGTTTCGGAGTCAAGGATCGCTTCCAAGGCTTCGATCCGACGTTCCATGGATCGCGCTGATCGCCACACATCTTCCAACATATGCTCTTCATCAGGCTTCAGACCGCCCGTCGACTTCCATTTGGTGACATAATGAAGGATCACCGCTGGAGCACCGACAAAAATGATGGCGACCACCACCACTGGCAAAAACACGCTCTCAAAAAACATGGCCGCCCCCTGTCCGTATTCAGTCTTTGTGTTGACCTTCGGCTCAATCGTCGCCGCCAGACAGAGGACGCGCCGTCACCGCGCGGCCGCCGCCCAGACGCTTCTTCAGCGCCGTCAGTTCCTCCTCGACCGCATCCGCGGCTTCCAGCGCAGCGAACTCGCTCTCCAAGGACGGCGGCTTACCCAAATCATAGGAATCCGCGCGCGCCTCCAGCTCATCGACCTTGCGTTCCACCAAGGCGTAGCGGTTCAGCGCATCGTCCACTTTGGTGTCCGCGACCCGTTCACGCATCTTGATCCGGCTTTCCGCGGTATCGCGGCGCATAGCGAGCGCTTTATGCTTAGCTTTTGCTTCATCGAGCTTCGCTTGCAGCTTACCCAAATCATCATCAGCTTTTGCAATCGCGTCTTCGATTAAGCGCAATTCGCGCTCAATCACCTCCGCAGACCGCAACGCCTTTTGTTTCGCGGTCAACGCGCCGCGGGCCAAATCTTCGCGACCCTTCTCAATGGCGAGTTCGGCTTTGGTCTCCCATTCCGCCGCCGCGGCGCGGTACTCTTCCAACTGCCGCATCAGCGTTTTCTTGTCGGCGATCGCGCGCGCGGCGGATGTCCGGACTTCAACCAGCGTGTCTTCCATTTCCTGAATAATCAGGCGCGCAATCTTTTCCGGATCCTCCGCCTGCTCAAGCAGTGCGTTGAGATTAGAGTTAATGATATCGCCCAGGCGGGAAAAAATACCCATCGCCTTCTTCTCCTTTGTTCTCGCGGTTACAACAACAGGCCGCCAATGACGACGCCGACGGCAAAGAACAGCCAGCTTTCCGACGGCCGTTGCGCGAGCCAGCGCGTGGCTGTGCGCGCGCGCCGGCGCCAAGCATCTTGGGTTGTGCTCTCGTTCGTCGTCATCAGCGGCCTCCGCGCCGTGTGTGTGATGGGCCTCTTGTGGGCCCTGTCGCGAGCCTTCGACCGACCGGCTCACACTCCCCACTGCAGCCAGCGTGCCAAATTGAGCCAAGCCACGTAACATATTGAATTCTCGAGATAAGTATCGCGAGGCGCTCCCGGAGACAGGATTGCGCTTTGGTGGGGAGACACAAAATTTGGTAATTTTGACGACCCCGATTAGTCTTTCTCACCATGGCGACACGCCGGATGCGCACCCCCGACGACGCGCCCCAGCTGATCGGGCGCGCGCCCGCCTGGTTGGCGGCGCTGGAGCACGCCTCCGCGGCGGCGGCGCTCGACCGGCCGATTCTGATTGTGGGCGAGCGCGGTTCGGGCAAGGAGCTGGTCGCAGCGCGAGTGCACTTTCTGTCGCCGCGCTGGAATGGGGATTATCTCAAAGTCAATTGCGCGGCCCTGTCGGAAGAGCTTTTGGACTCCGAGCTGTTTGGCCATGAGCCGGGGGCCTTTACAGGCGCGCAAAAGCGTCACATCGGGCGGTTTGAGCGCGGCGACGGCGGCACGCTGTTCTTAGATGAAATCGCCAGCGCGTCCCTGCGCGCCCAAGAAAAGATCCTGCGCGTGATCGAGTATGGCGAGTTTGAGCGGGTCGGCGGCGATCGCGTGCTGATGACGGATGTGCGCGTGGTGGCGGCTGCGAATGTCGATTTGCCGAGCCGCGCGGCCCAAGGCGAGTTTCGCGCGGACTTGCTGGATCGCCTTGCGTTCGACGTGGTGACCTTGCCCCCTTTGCGCGCCCGGCGTGAGGACATCCCTCTGCTGGCGGAGCATTTCGGCCGGCGCATGGCGGTCACTCTCGGGGCGGAGCACTTTGGCGGCTTCACGCCCGACGCGGTGGCGCAACTCCTCGCCCATCCCTGGCCGGGCAATGTCCGGGAGCTGAAGAACGTGGCGGAACGGGCGGCTTACCGCGCCATCTCCGGCGATCCCTCAGGCGCGACGCCCATTGAGGCTGTGACGCTTGATCCGTTTGACTCGCCCTGGCGGCCGGGCGCGGCCTTGACCGCCGCGCCCCAACGCCTCAGCCCTGAAGCCGACGACGACGCGAGCCCCAACGCCGCCGATGCGCCCACATCATTGCCGGCGCACACCGCCCCTCCTGCAGACGCTGAGGCGTTGCAGAGCGGCGAGACCTTCCCAGACTGCGTCGCCAGGCTTGAAATTCGCCTCGTGCAAGAGGCGCTGGCCGCGTGCGGCGGCCATCAAGGGCGAGCTGCGAAACGTCTCGGATTAACGTACCATCAATTCAGGGGGGTCTTGCGCAAGCACGGGCTCTCGCGCTCAGCGGTGCCGCCCGCCACGGACCAGACGGCCGCCGCAGAATAAGGCGTGGCGGGCCGCAGCCGGGTCTTCCCGCCTAGGCCTGACCGCCGGCGGCGTCCGGGGCCGCGGCTCGCGACGGCCCGCCGGACGCATCGTCGCGGGTTTCATCGCGCGCGGCGCCGCCCTGCGTAAGTTCTTTAAAGAGATCCACCACCTCGCGGATCACCACCGGTTTCGGCACGAACGCACGCACGCCCTGCGCCAGCAGCGCGCGCCGGGTGTTCTCGTCGGATCGGGCGGTGACGACGATCACGCGCGAGAGTATTGGGTTGTTTTCCTGCTCCAGCGCGTCAATCACGCCGAAGCCGTCCATCCGCGGCATCATCAAATCAAGAAAAACCACGTCCGGCCTGTGGGCGTGGATCTCCTCCAGTCCCTCAAGGCCGTCCTCGGCATGACGCACATCCGCAACCCCCTCAAGGGCGGCTTGCAGGACCAAGCGGTTTACGGGGTGATCATCAACGATCAGCGCGGTCGGTTTCATCGTGTCGGCTCCGAGTACCACACTGACGGTACAATCTTAAGCCGGCGTGCACACGCCGACCCGGAACGGGCGGCGCGCAGGGCGAAGGCGATCAAGCCGCGAGAGCGGCGTCAGCGGCCCCATCAGCGGCGGCGTCCGCGGCCCCGTCGGAGAGCGCGCCGGCCACTTCCGCGATGGTTTGCGTTTGCGCCGACGTTTGCGACAGCGCCGCGTTCGTTTCCTCCACCAAGGCGGCGTTGTGCTGAGTCATTTGATCAAGATGGCGCACCGCGACGTTCACTTCTTCCAAACTCGAGGATTGTTCGCGGCTGTCGTCCGCGATGTCGTTCATCAACTGCGTCACGTCGCGCACAGTCTCGACAATGCCGGTGAGGCTTTCCGCCGCCCGGGTCACGAGGTCCACGCCGCTGCGCACTTCTTTGACGCTGGTTTGGATCAGCGCCTTCACTTCTTGGGAGGCCTCCGCGGCGGATTGGGCGAGACGGCGCACTTCCGCGGCGACGACGGCGAACCCTTTGCCGGCCTCCCCAGCGCGCGCGGCCTCCACGCTGGCGTTCAAGGCCAGGAGGTTGGTTTGGAAGGCGATGTTGTCGATGAGGCCGATCACCTCAGAAATGCGGGAGGAGGAGGTGGCGATGCGGTCAATCGCTTGAGTGGCGTCGCGCATCACGGCGCCGCCCTCTTCGGCGGTGGATTGGGCTTTCGCGGCGCGTTCGCGGGCTTGACCAGCGCGGGTCGCGTTTTGGCGCACCGTGTCGGCGAGCTGTTCGGTTGCAGCGGAGGTTTCTTCAATCGTCGCCGCCTGTTTCGCCGTGCGATCCGACAGGTCCGCAACGCCGGTCAACAGCTCGCCATTCGTCTGGTCGAGGGAGCGCGCGGCGGTTTTCAGCTGGCCGACATGGTTCGACAGCTGGCTGACGAGGCGATTGACGTCGCGGGTGAAGTGCGCGACCGCGCCCTCGCCCGTCACATCGATCCGCTGGCTGAGGTCGCCGGCCGTCACGGCGGTGATGACACGCGACGCATCCTCAAACGCCGTCTCAGTTCCCGCTAAGACCGCATTGACCAAATCCGCCAGACGCTGAATCGGCCCTGCCGCCTCCGTAGCGTCGACGCGCGCGGTGAAATCGCCTTCACCGGCGGCCACTAAGGGCGCGCCGACGGTCTCATGAATGGCCGCGAGCAGGGCTTCACGGTCTGCTTCCACCCGCGCGGCCGCCGTCTCGGCGGCCTGCGCCCTGTGTTCCGCCGCCGCCAGTGCTGCGCCCATCGCCGCGGCGGCGTCCGCGGCGCGATCGAAGGCCGGCTCGCGAACCGGCGAGGCGAACGCGGCGTCCTGCGCGGGGCTCTCAGCGCGCGTGCGCACATAGGCGCTGAGAGCCGTGGCCGCCGCCGTCATGCGCCCGACGCCGCGGAACGCCAGCCAGCCCGCCGCCGCCATCAGCGCCGCGCTCACCACCGCGCCAAAAACCGCAATCGGCGCAATCATGCCGCCGACGCCCGCACGCACCGTCGCGGCGTGAACCGCCGCACCCTGCGTGTGTTCACGAATGAGGGCGTCCAACGCCGCCCCAGAGACCGCCAGCCGGTCGCGCATGAGGCTGTCACGCGCCGCGAGCGTGTCGCGCAAAACTTTAAACGTCGCCTCATGGGCGTCGAGCGCTGCGGCCGCCTCCGCCACCGCCCGGCGCCCGTCTGCATTCGCCAACCGCCGCGCGACGCCGTCCACATGACCGCGCGCGTCCGTGAGCCGTCGGTCGGCGGCGTCCAAATCGCGGCGCGCGCCGGCCGTGGCGTAACGCTCCATATGCATGTGAGCGAGGGAGCCTGCGCTCAACGCCGCGCTGGCGCGATAGGCCGCGTTCGCGTCGCCCTGGGCGGAGGCGATGACCGCCAACGCCGTTAAATCAGACTCCAACGCCACCAATGAGCGCCGCATGGCCGCCAGGGCCGCATCGCGATCCTCCGTACGCGCAGCGACATGGTCGAAAGCGTCCACAAACGCGCCCGCCTCATCCGCGAACGCCCGCAGCGACACTCCTGCGTCATCGACGTGGATGGAGCGCGCGACCACGTCTAAATGCCTGGCCACGGACGCCATACGGTCGGCGATGATGGCGGCCGCTTTCGGTTCCTCTTCCGCGAGGTATGCCGACGCAGCGCCGCGCGCGGCCGCCACGTCCGCGGCGATGGCGTTCAGCGCCGCCGCGCGCGCAGCGGCGCTGCGCTCCTCATAAGCGCCTTGCAGCAAAAGCGCGATGGTCGCCCACGCCGCCGCGACAGCGCCGACACACAGCGCAATCACGACCACAGCCGAACCCATAGCGCCTGTGACGCCAAGGCTGGAGGGAAGTCGCACGCGCAATCTCATGGCTATGGCTTTCGTGTTAGCGGACGTGTCGATGCGGAGCGTCGGTGCGTACTGTTCGATGCGTACTGTTCGATGCGTACTGGGCGCGTCTCAAACCGATGTAACGCGCCGCGCTTAAGGGGGTCTCACCGTCGCCGCGCGGCGCCAGAGCCCGCGAGCGCGCGCGGCGGCGGCGGACCCATTACTCCGTCGGCTCAATGGCGCCGGCGAGGAGCCGCTCAATGTCGATGAGCGCGATCATTTCCTCGTCCAACGCCGCCACGCCGCGAAACAGCATTGTGTCGCCCATCGTGTCCGGCGCAGGCTGGATCTGGTCGTCGCGGATCGAGACAATATCCGACACCGCGTCCACCAGGAGGCCAACCCACTTGTTATCAATCGCAATCACAACCACGACATGAGTGGAGGTGGGATCCGTCAAGTCACGGCCAAAGCGCACGCGCATATCGACAATCGGAATTACGGCGCCGCGCAAATTCATCACGCCACGCACAAACGGCGCGGTGTTAGGCAGAGGCGTCACGCCGGACCAGGCGCGGATTTCGCGCACAATACGGATGTCGACGCCGTACACTTCGCCGTCAATCGTGAACGCGATCAGCTCGCACTGGCCATCGCCGCCGCCGCCGCCGGCGTCCGCCGGCTCGACATCCATCGTCGCGCTGGTCATCAAGTTCTCCGCAACGGCCTCATCTGAGCGACGAGTTTACGCACGCAGCCTTAACGGTCCGTGGGCGCGGGCTCCGTCGCCCTGCGCCCGCGTCGCCGTGCGGACGCCAGAAGGCCAGAACGCCGGGATCGCTCCAATCACGCGGCCTGGATCACGCCGCCGCGCTTGGCCATGCGGTCGAGGCCGATCACATCCAGGATCAGCGCCACGCGCCCATCGCCGAGCACGGTTGCACCGCCAAGCCCTTCAACGCGTTCAAAATTCGCTTCAAGGCTCTTAATCGCGACTTGCTGCTGGCCGAGGACGGCGTCCACCATCAAACACACGCGTCGCTCGCCTTCAGCTTCGCAGAAGACGAGAAATTGGTCACGTCCAGTTTCACCCGCGCCAGGCAGCATGACGCGCAAATCTAAGACCTCGACGAACTCGCCGCGGAAATTCACCAGCGTCTCGCCAGTGGGCAGCCGCCCCATACGCGCGTCCGACAGCGTCATGCTCTCAATCACGCTGGACAAGGGCAGCACATAGCGCTGGCCCGACACCACCACCAGCATCACGTCAAGGACCGCCAATGTCAGCGGCAAGCTCAGCGTGATGTGCGCGCCCTTGCCGGGCGTGGAGCGGACAGTCACGCGTCCGCCCATATGCTCAATGTTCTGACGCACGACATCCATGCCCACGCCGCGACCGGAAATGTTGGAGGCGACCTCCGCTGTCGAAAAGCCCGGCATGAAGATGATCTGATCAATCTCATCATCAGTAAGCTGGGCGTCTTCCGGTACAAGACCGCGCTCGATCGCGCGCTTGAGCACCTTGTCGCGCTTAATGCCGGCGCCGTCGTCAATGATGTGGATGAGGATGCGCCCAGAGACTTGCTCGGCCGAGAGTTTAATCGTGCCTTGTTCCGACTTGCCTGCGGCGAGGCGTTCTTCCGGCGACTCCACGCCATGATCCACCGAATTGCGGATCATGTGGGTCAAGGGGTCTGACAATTGTTCGATGACGGTCTTGTCGATCTCGGTGTTTTCGCCGGCCATTTGCAGGCGCACCTGTTTGCCTGTCTCAGTGGCCAGTTGGCGCACCAGGCGCGGCATGCGCGAGAACACCGTCTTCACCGGCTGGGCGCGGATCGACATAATCGCGTCTTGGAGCATGCGGGTCTGCTGGGCGAGCACTTCCAGCCCGCGTGCGAGGTCGGGATGGCTGTGGCGCAGGGCGTCGTCGACCTGCTGCATCAGCCCGGCTTGGGTGATGACGATCTCTGAGCCCATGTCGCTGACGCGATCGACGCGATCAAGGTCGACGCGGATCGTTTTCTGCGCGGCCGGCGCCGCGGCCTTGGCGGCCTCGCCCGTGTCTTCAGCGGCGGCGGACGGCGGCGGCGCGGACGGGGCCGCCGCAGCGGGCGGCGCCGACGGGTCGGCGTCTGTGTGCGCCTCATCGCCATCGTCGGGTTCCGGCGCGTCTGCGCCGCTGGCGGCGTCTTCCGCCTGAACCTCCGCGAGGAGGTCCATCAGCGACACCCCCTCGCCATCATCATCGCCCTCGCTCGCGTCCCCATCGGCGTTGAGGCGCGCGATGTCGAGATCGCAATCGCCAATGGCGAAATCAAAGGCCTCTTCGATCGTGGCGGCGTCGTCCGGCCCTTCCAGCGTCAATGTCCAGGAGAGGTACGGCTGATCCGGCGCAAACGCGTCGAGATCTGGAAGCCTCGACCAATCGCACTCCGTCTCCAACACGCCAAGGCCAGCCAACTCCTCAAAAATCAGGAGCGGATCGACCGCGCGGGCAAACAGGGCCGCATGGGGCGTGAACTGGATGCGCCAGCGGGGCGGGCCCAATGCGTCGTCTAGGCTGATCGCGCCGAAGCCGCCGCCATCGCCCCCATCATCATCGCCGTCGTCGTCCAACGACACTTGAACCGGGGCGAAATCGACTTCGAAGTCCTCGTCCTCGCGGGTGGCGTCGGCATCGACCGCGCCGCCGCTGAGGGCGGCGAGATCATTGCGCACCGCTTGGGCGGCCTGGGGATCGACGGCGCGCCCCTCCCGCGCCGCTGCGACCAAATCACCCAGCAAATCGCACGCCGCCAAACCCACGGCCGCGAGCTCTGCGGTGAACGCAATCTCGCCCTCGCGCACTTTATCGAGCAGCGTTTCAAAGAAATGTGCAAACTCAACCAGGTCGTCAAAGCCGAACGCGCCGGCGCCGCCCTTGATGGAGTGGACGGCGCGAAAGACCGCGTTGGCTGTGTCTTGATCGCCGCCCGCCTCTTCAGCCGCCGACAATTGCTGCTCAAGCTCTTCGAGAAGCTCGGCGCATTCCTGGAAATAAGTCTCTTTAAATCGATCAATCTCGCTCATGCGACCCCTTCCCGTCTGTAAGGCGGGCCCTCAGGGCCTGGCGTCGCTTAACCGCACACCCGCCGGATGACGCCCACGACGGCTTCGCCGTCGAACGGCTTCGTAATCCACCCCGTCGCGCCGGCTTCACGGCCGAGATCGCGTTTTTCACGGCTGGTTTCCGTAGTGAGGATGAGGATCGGGACGCTGGCCGGCCCCGCGCCGCCGCGCATGCGGCGGGTGAACTCAAACCCGTCCATCACCGGCATGTTGATGTCGGTGATGATGCAATCGAAGGTGTCTTCAGCCACCCGCTCCAGGCCCTCTTGGCCGTTTTCGGCCTGGGAGACCTCAAAGCCCGCCTCTTCCAGAGTGGCGCGCAGCATGTCGAGCATGGTGCGGCTGTCATCGACAGTGAGGACTTTCAAGGCGCTCATGGCGACGGTTCTCCTGCGTCGGCGTCTTCGGTCTCGGCCTCGCCGCCTGCGGTCGCGGCGGCGGCCAGATCCGCCAAGCCGTTGTCGGCGTCAAACAGCGTCTCCAGGCCCAAACGCGTGATCGCCGCTGTAAAGGCCGGGCTCGGATTGATCAGCGCAAAACCAGGCTTAGCCGATGTGTGCGCCGCAATCGCCGCCAGCGTTTGCGCCGCTACAGCGCTGAGGCGCTCGACGGCCGCGGCGTCGCACACAATCGGCCCATCCTGGCTGAGCCGCGCACGCGTTTCGGCCAAGACCTCCTGCGCCTCCGTCAAGGCCAAACGCGTCGGCAAGGCGATCGCCGTCATCCAATCCTCAATCGGCGGCTTTCATCAGCCCGCACCATAGGCGCGCGGCTGTTAACGCCGCGTCACTCACGAGCCAAGCGCCCAGGGCGCGCGACACGCGCGACAGCGGCCGCACGCGCCAGCGCTTAATCAAACAATTCGATGTCGCCGCGCCCCTTCGGCGCTTCTTGCACGCGCGCGACTTCCGCGGCTGCGACGGTCTCATCAACGCCCCCGACCACGCGCGACCACGCCCGCCCGCTCGCGGGGTGATAAACAAGCTTGCGCCCCCGCTCGCCCCCCAAATCGCTCGACGCCAGGCCCAGCCCGTCACGGCCGAGCATCTCCATCAAGAAGACAATGTTGGAGCGCCCGACATCCGACGGCCCAGCCATCACGCGGGCGCCGCCAAACGCCTTGATCTCCAGCGCACGCCGATCGACGCCGCCGGCGGACGACGCCACGCGGTTCAACAGATCCTCAATCGCAAACGCGCCATAGCGGCGCGCGTTGGGATCGCTGGCGTTCACGCGCCCCTCCGGATCGCCGGGCAATAAGAAGTGGTTGAGCCCGCCCACACCGGTCGCGGCGTGGCGCACGCACACAGCGATGCACGACCCCAACACCGTGTTGAAGCCGACGGCGGGGTCCGCCGTCACCCGCGATTCCCCCATGGCCACGAACTCCAGCTTCAGAGCCTCGCGGTCCAAGGACGCCGCATCCAGTAACGCTGTCGAAGTGTCGCGCATGGCATAACTGAACGCCAGGAGGGTTGCGATTTCATGGATGAACACGCTTCACCGCGCGCAGCGCGACCGTCTGACGCTGACCTCGACCCGCGCGGCCACGACAGCCGCGACGCGTTCATACGGTTTTTGGCCGGCGTGCTGCGCGAACTCGCGACCCTCAGCGACGCCCTCGCGGCAGATGTCGGCCCGGTCGTGCAGGCCGCGCCGACGGGCCCGCAGCGTACGGCCGCCATGCGCGGGCTTCAATTGCAGGACACGCTGAAGCAAAGGCTCGAACGCCTGGCCATTGCGGCGGAGACTGTCACGCGCGACCAGCGTGCAGACCTCGCCGCGACGCTGAAGCTTGATGGGCTGGTCGAACGGCTGGAGCGCGAGGAGGGCCCGCCGCGCCACGCGCCAGCGCCCAGCGACGTCGAACTGTTCTGATCTGAGGTCGCCGCACGCTGTGACCGTCGCTGTGGTCGTAGGCTCTCCGCCTTAGGCCGACGCCTGGGCCCGGCGCGACGCCGCAGTAACGCCGAGGGCCGGTGGGGCGACGACCGCGGAGACCGGCCGCTCATCCAGCGCGAAGGTCATAACAATCACATCGCGCGCGTCGCCCGCCCCGCGAACGGGCCGCGCCGACAGCACTGTGGGCGTGTACACTCCCCACATGTCGCGCACCACGGCCTCACACAACACCGGTTCGCGCGCGCCTTCGCGCGCCAGCAGCGGCGTCAGCGCAGCCCACACATCAGTCGTGAAGATCGTCGTCGCCGCCGCGCGCAACGCGTCCACATCCGCGCACCGGAAAAACTGAAGCGCCGCGGCGTTGGCCTGCAGCACCCGCGCTGTCGGACCATAGGAGGCCGTAGGCGGCGGCAAGCCCTCATCCGCGGGCCCGCCGGCGCGCGGCGCAAGCGCCCGCCGCCAGCGGATCACTGTCGCTATGGACGACACATCCACCTCAAGGGTCGGCGTCGGATCGTCATCAAAATGCGCGATCAACCGCGCCCCATCATCGACGACCGCTCCCGACGTCCGTTGGTGTTCGGCCAGCTCAGCGCGCGCGCGACGCCGCCCGCGTCCCCACCACACGCCCGCGAGAACCAAAGCGATCCCAGCGACGCCCAGGACCGCCGTCGCCACCGGCCAACGGGGGGCGATCATCAGGCGCGCGTCGCCGATGACAAAGGCCTGCGCCGCCTCCAGCCCAAACCCACCGCACAGAGCCGCCGCAAGAACGGCGGCGCCCGCCGCCAGCTGCACAGGACGCACGCGACCAGCCATCCGTCACGCCGAGGCCGCGCGCCCAGCGGCGGCGACCGCCCGGCGACGTTTCGGGCGCGCTGTGTGGACGCCCACATCGTGGGAGGCGGGGGGATCCTCGCGCGCAAGATCAGCCGCCACCCGCTCAATGTCGGCGGCCAGCGGACGGTCTTGCGCGAGAAACTCCGCCCGCGCGCGCACCCAGCCGCGCACCGCCCAGCCGGCCGGCGACACCGCCCGCGGCGCACCCTCAGCGTCGTCCGATTGCTGCGCGCGCGCCAGCAAGTCCGCGCCCTGGGCGGCGGCGAGGGCGTGAATCGCCAACACCCGCCACGCATCCGCGAGGGCGTCGCGGGCTTTACGCGCCGCAATCGTGCCCATGCTGACGACGTCTTGATTGTCAGCGTTCGTGGAGATGGATTGAATTGAGGCGGGCGAGCCTTTCGCGCGCAGTTCCGCCACCAACGCTGTGGCGGTGACTTGCGCGCCCATAAAGCCGCTGTGAAGGCCGGTCGCCTCACCGCTCAAAAAGGCCGGCAAATCGCCGTTCACGCGCTCGTCCGTCAGCCGCGCAATCTGGCGCTCGCTGAGGATGGCGGTCATGATGACGGCGTTGCTGAGTGCGTCGGACGCAAACGCCACATGCTGTCCCATGAAGTTGCCGCCATGAAGGGCGAAGGGCGGCTCAGACCCGAACAGGGGGTTGTCGCTGGCGGCGTTGAGCTCGCGCTCCACCGTTTGGGTGTGAAAAGCGGCGGCGTCGCGCACGGCGCCGAGGATTTGGGGCGCGCACCGAGTTGAGTAGGGGTCTTGGAGCGGGCGGTCCGCTCGCTCGGGCCGCTGCGCCTTCACTGTCTTCGGCAACCGGCCCTCCGCCGCGCGCGCGGCGATGATGCGGCCGCTGTCGCGCACGCGCTCACGCAAATCCGCCGCCGCGCGGGCTTGGCCGGGATGGGGCCGGGCCTGGGCGAACTCCGCGCTCCACGCTTCCGACCGCCCGCACAACAGCTCAGCCGTCAGCGCCGTCAACGCGGTGCACCAGGCGATCATCCGCTCAGCGTCGACGGCGTTGAGCGCCGCAATCCCGGTCATTGCTGAGACGCCGTTGACGAGCGCCAGACCGTCGCGCGCCGCCAGCGTCAGCGGCGCGACGCCAAGGCGCGCTAGGCCCGCTTCTGCACTGACCATATCGCCCTGGGGATCGATGAAGGCTCCCTCGCCCATCAGCGCAAGCGCCAAATGCGCTAAAGGCGTGAGGTCGCCGCTGGCGCCGACGGTGCCCTTTTCCGGAATGAGGGGAGCAAGATCTGAATTGATGAGGGCGGTCAGCCCGCCGATCAGCGCCTCTGACGCTCCCGACCAGCCTTGCGTGAGCGAGCTCAGCCGCGCCACCGCGACGGCGCGCGCGGCCCGCCATGACAAAGGCGCGCCCACGCCGGACGCCAAGTGATAAATGAGATTGCGCTGCAGCGTCTCAATGTCGGCGGCGTTCACCAGCCGATCAGCCAACGGCCCGAAGCCCGTGGTCACGCCATAGACAATGCGGCGCTCGTCCACACATCGCGTCAGGCGCTGGTGTGCGGCGGCCATGCGCGAGCGTGCAAACGGCGACAACGCCAGGCGCGCATCGCCCTCCGCCAGGCGCGCGGCGTCGCCCAAGGACACCGCGTGATCCAAACTCACTGTCGCAGGCTCGACCATAAGCGCGTTCCTCACCCTTGCAGCGCAAGCGGCCGACGATCGGGCCGTCGCCAAGTGAGCAAACAGGAGTTAACAAGCCCCTCCCTTGAACGTCGGATTCATCAATGCTCATAAAAGATTAGATAAAATTATACCAGTTTACACGATCGAAACTTTTTATTTGATCAAGTCAAACCGGACATTAACCCTTTGCCGTCATGGTGTCCGCGTCGGGAGCGGTTTATCGCGTTCTCGCCTCTGTCGATCGACTGTGTTGGCGTTGCGCCCCGTCGTCGACGGCGGCGGGCGTGACGGGCAGCCGCCCCGGACCGGTTTGGCGAAAGGTGGAACAATGGCTATCCAAAAGAGCGTGGCGTCCAGCAGTCTGGCTGAAGTCGTGGACCGCATCTTGGACAAAGGCGTCGTCGTGGACGCGTTTGTGCGTGTGGCGCTCGTCGGGATCGAGTTGATCGCGATTGAAGCGCGCGCCGTGATCGCGTCCGTGGAGACGTGGCTGAAATACGCCGAAGCTGTCGGCCTGACCGTCGAGCCGGCGTCGGCTTAAGCCACGCCGCGCCCACCCCGCCGCTGCAGGGCGTCGCGCATGGCGCGCCGCCCTGCGCTGGGGCCGCGATCCTCCACGACCGGGCTTAAAGGAGCGTTCCGATGAGCGATGCCTATCGCCATCGCGCCCGCGCGGTGCGTCAGGAGACGCGCGCGCATCTGGCGGCGCTGCGGGCGGCCCGGCGGGGCGAGCGGGGCGAGCGGCGCGCGGGCGGCGCTGCGGCTCAAACGGCGGACACGCCGGTGGACGATGGCATCTTCGTGCCGCCGACCGCTGTGGGGCCGACGGCTGCGACGCCGGAGCATTATGATGCGGCCTCATACGACACGCCCCAAAGCGCGCCGGAGACCGAAGCGGCCCCGCCAGATCCCCTGACGGCGGATCACGCCGCGGAGCCGACAAGCGACGCCGCGCCGCCCCAGACGGATGGGCTCGCCCTGGCGGAGACCTTGGCGGAGACCAAGGGGCCCGACATCCCGGCCGCAGACCCCGCGAGCGCGGCGCATGACAGCGCGCCCGACCTCACCGCGACGGAGGCTGACGTCGCCAACGATCCTGCGGCGGCCCCTGACGCCGGCGCAGTCGCGACAGACGCCCTGGAGCGTCTGCCCGGCATCGGACCGGGTTTGATTTGGTTTTTCGAGCAACGCGGCCTCACCAACTTGACCGCTTTAGCAGCCGCCGACGCTGATCAGCTGCGTGCTGACATCGGCTTCATCGGATCCCTGATCGATTTCGACGGCTGGATTGCGTTTGCGCGCGCCCACGCGCGCTCCTAACGCTTTCTTCAGTTCACTGATCCTCTATCGCGCGACCGGCCGACGCCGGGCGGACGCCGCCCGCCCCCCTCAGCGGGCCATGGGCGGCGAAACAATATTATGGCGATTTCACGGCATGTTAAGGCTAACGCTCAACACTGAGAAACGTCGAGTTTAAAGCGATCGCGTTCATACAGGTTGCGCCAAAGTAGGGATGACATGAGCACAAAACACAGCGCACCCCTGCCGCCGGATCATGAAAATCGTGATGTGCGTTTTCGGGCCGTCGAAGGCGGAGACGCCAATCTGATTGAATTGGCGCATCGCGAAGACCTGTTTGAAAATGACATCCTGCGATCGATTAAAAGCCGCGCGCTCGCCTATCTCCGCGCTGGCGTCGCCGTGCACTTCCGTGGTCCAGCAGGCGCGGGCAAAACGACGCTGGCTCTGCAAATCGCGACGCAACTCAATCGCCCCACAGTGCTGTTGACTGGCGATGCGAGTTTCACCGCCCAAAATCTGATCGGCTCCGAAACCGGCGTTAAAATTCGTCAGGTGGAGGATAATTTCATCCACAATGTGCGCAAAAGCGAGCGCGAGACCACCCGCGTGTGGGAGGATCAAGTTCTCACAAAGGCGGTCACGCGCGGCTACACCCTCGTTTATGACGAGTTCACACGCTCATCCGCGGAAGCCAACAACCCGCTTTTGCCGGTCCTTGAAGAAGGGGTGCTGCCCCTCACCACCGCCCAGCGCGACCGCCGTTATGTGGAGGCGCATTGCGAGTTTCGGGCGATCTTCACCTCTAATCCCAGCGATTACGCCGGCGTGACCACGCCCCAAGACGCCCTGATCGATCGCATGATCACCTTCGATTTGGAGTGGCATGACGCGGCGACGGAAACAGGCATTGTCGCCGCGCGCTCACACCTTGATCCGGAGTTGTGCGCGCCGATTGTCGAGCTTGTCCGGGCCCTGCGCGCCCAAACGCCGGAAGGCGGCGTCCCACCCTCCATGCGCAGCGCGGTGATGATCGCGCGGGTCGCGCGTGCGCAGAACCTCACGCCGAACGCGGACGATCCCCGATATGTCCAATTGTGCCTGGACGCCTTGGCTTCGCGTGGCGCGCCGGCCGGCGAAGACCACGCCGCCCGGGTCAAGCGCCTCGCTCAGCTCGCCCAGCTGGTGCGCGCCCACAGCGTCGTCACGCCGGCGCATCCGACCGCGTTTGATCCGGCCCAGCCCCAACGCGGCGCGGCGTAGCGGAGGAAGCGTCTCGATGAACCGTCCACGGATCATTCATCGCCCCCGGCCCAACAGCGGCGCGCCGCGGGTGCGCCGCTCGCGTCCAGCCGCGGCCGCTGAGCTTGTGCGCCTTGAGTATGAACGCGACCGTCTTGCGCGCGACCTGGCTATGCTCGACCAACGCCGCGACGCCGCGCGCGCCCTCCTCAACAAAGTCGAAACCCGCGCGCGCCTGATTCAAAAGGCGCTGATGCGCGCCGAAACCGAGGGGCCGAGCGCCCTGCGTCACCTCTGAGGCGGACACCTAAACCCGGAGCCCCGTCATGAACATGATGGACATCGCCGAAAAAGCCCGCGCTGCGGCGGAGACAATCACCGGCTCGCCGGCTGATGTCATCGCCAGTTGCGAACGGCGCGACAACGCCTGGATCGCCACAGTGGACGTGGTGGAATCCAAAGCGCGTCTCGACGACAATGATCTTCTGTCCACGTATCAAATCAGCTTCGACAAAACCGGCGAAGTCGCCGGCTTCGCCCGCGTGCGCCGTTACTTCCGCAATCAAGGCGGCGTCGACGCCGATTGATCTGACTGACGCCGCGTGCGTCTTTAACTCCCGGAGCTCCGATGGCCGGCGCGATCCAAAGTCCCATTCACCGCGACAGCTTGCCCGACGTGCTCGAGCGCGTGCTGGAGAAGGGCGTCGTGATTGCGGGCGATGTGGCGATCTCCCTCGTCGGCATCGAGCTGTTGACCATCAAAGTTCGCCTCTTGGTGTGCACCGTGGATAAGGCGCTCGAGCTCGGCATCAATTGGTGGGAGGCCGATCCCGCGCTCACCACGGACGCCCAAGCGTTGACGGATGAGAACCGCGAACTCCGCGGACGCCTGGCGATTCTCGAAAAACGCGTCGCCGACATCGGCGCTTAGGCCCGCAAGCCCACCCGGCTGGAGGAAAGCATGACCAAACGCCGATCTGACGACCCCAGGGCGAGCGATCCGTCTCCGGACGAGCCCGCTGCTCGCCTGCGCGGCGTGGACGCCATTGATGAGATCGGCGCGCGCCTGGGCGGCGTCGCGGCGACGTTGAAATCAGCCTTCGGCGCGCTCTCAAATCTGGCTGACGCGGTGGACGAGGCCGCCCGCGACGGTGATGGCCGGATCAAAGCGACCTCAGAGGTGCGTGTGCGCGTCGGCGGCGTGCCCGTGGCGCCGGGGTCCTCCGCGCGATCGAGCGCATCCGCCCGCGCGGACGCCGGTCGCGACACGGCCGAGGCCATGGGCCCGGTGCGCGATCCCCTTGTGGATGTGTTCGACGAAGACGACGCCTGGGTGATCACCGCGGAACTGCCAGGCGTGCGCGACGACCAGCTCAGCCTCCACGTGACTGACGCCGAGGTGGTGTTTGAAACCCTCGGTCCCAAACGCTTCCGCCATGTCGCAACTCTGCCAGACGGCGTGAACGCCGAGGGCGCGCGTCACGCCTTGCGCAACGGCGTGTTGGAGATCCGCTTCCCCAAAACGGGCGCGACGCCCGACCAGGAGGGCGACAGCGATGAGTGACACCGCGCTGCACCCCACGCTTGGCGAACCCGCCCTCGCCGGACGCCTTTATGTTTATGGCCTGATCCGTGCGGGCGACGCGCCCGCTGACCCCGAGGCCTTCGCCGGCCTGCGCGCGGTCGCCGCGCCGCAGGCTCCGGTGATCGCGCTGGCGTCCGGTCCGTTGGCTGCGATCGCCAGTCCCATCGACGCCGCGGATGTGATGGCGACGCGCCGCCACATGCTCGCCCACGCCAAAGTGCTTGAGGCGGTGATGGCTGAGCGCCCGATCCTGCCTATGCGCTTTGGCGTGATCACGGCCACGGCCGCGGATCTGCACGCAACCCTCGCGCCGGAGGCCGACGGCTTGTGCGCGCTGCTGGACGAGCTCGACGGCCGCGTGGAGATGGGCGTGAAAGCGGTGTGTGACGAAGCTGCGGTGATGCGCGCGATTGTCGCTGACCGCCCCGACATCGCCGAACGCTACGCCGCGCTGAAACAAGGCGACCCCGCCGCGACCCAATTCCAGCGCGTCGACCTTGGTCGCGAAGTCGCGGGGCTGCGGGCGGAGTGGCGCGACGCCGAGCGTGAACGCCTCATCGCCCGCTTCGCGGATGTGGCCGAACGCGTTGTCGTCCATGAGCCGGATGATGACGATTTGCTCGTCTTCAACGCCGCGTTCTTGCTGAAGCGGGAGGACGAGCCGGCGCTGTTCGCCCGGGTCGAGGCGCTCGACGCTGATTATGGCGAGGCGCTGACGCTGAAATATGTCGGCCCCGTGCCGCCCTACAATTTCGTCAACACGCGGCTGAGCTGGACGCCGCCGGAAGGCCCCGCCGCAGCCGCGCCGCCGCCCGCCGCCGATAACGATCAGGGGCCGCGCGACGCCGCACACCCGGTGACGTCAGCGACGGCTCTCAACAGCGAGGCCGCCTGAGCCATGGGCATCCTCTCCACATTGCTGACCTTTCCCGTCAGCGGCCCCATGAAGGCCGCCCAATGGGTGGTGGAGGAAATCCACGATCTGGCGAAACGCGAGTACAGCGACCCCGCATTCATCCGCAAACAGCTGGCTGAACTGGAAGCTCAGCTTGAGGCCGGCGCGCTGACTGAAGACGAGTTTGAAGAGATTGAATTGGTCTTGCTGACCCGCCTGAAAGACGCTGAAGTCGATGCGTCCGCGGGTGAGGACTAAGGCCGTGTCCGCGCGCGCGCCCCTGGCTGACTCCGCTGCGCCGCGCGGGGACGACGCCGTCGCCCTCACGCGCACCGTCAAAAGCGCAAGGCCGAGCGATGCGGATCGGGGGATCGTGCGCCTCGACCCGGCGGACATGACCGCGTTGGGCGTCGCGCCCGGGGATGTCGTGGCGTTGGGCGCCGCCCGCACCACCCACGCCCGCGCCATGCCGGCCCTGGAGCGCGATCGCGGCGCGAACGCGGCGCACCTCGACGCCGCCCAGCGCGACAACGCCGGCGTGAATCTGGAGGACGCCGTCACCATCACGCCCGCTGCTGCGGCCGCAGCCGAGATGGTGACGCTGCGCCTCGACACCCGCCGCTTCGGCGCCCGCGGCGCGAGCGCGGCGTTGTTGACCCAAATCCGCGACTGCCTTGAGAGCTTGCCCGTGGGCGAGGGCGACCGGGTGCGGCTGCGCCTTTTGGGCGGGCGCGCCCTCAGCGCGATTGTAGAGACGGTGCGCCCCGCGGGGCCGGCCCTCATCACGGCCGAGACCGAGATCGCCCTGGCGCGGCCGAACCCGCCGCGCGCGTCCGCCGCCAGCCCCGTCGGCCGCGCTATCGCCTATGAAGATTTGGGCGGTCTGGGTCGTGAGCTTGCGCGCGTGCGCGAGATGATTGAGCTGCCCCTGCGCCGGCCGGATTTGTTTGCGCATTTGGGGGTGGAGGCGCCGAAGGGCGTGTTGCTCACGGGTCCGCCGGGCACCGGCAAGACCTTGCTCGCGCGCGCCGTCGCTGCGGAAACACAAGCTGGCTTTTTCCAGATCAACGGCCCGGAGATTGTCACCAAACACTACGGCGATTCCGAAGCCCAGCTGCGTGCAGTCTTTAAGAAAGCCCAAGACGCCGCGCCCGCGATTGTCTTCATTGATGAGATCGACGCCATCGCCCCCGCCCGCGACCAGCTCGCCGGCGACCGCCAGGTGGAGCGGCGCGTCGTCGCTCAACTTCTTACTCTCCTCGATGGCATGGACCCCCGCGGCCAAGTGATTGTGATGGCGGCGACGAATTTGCCCGACAGCCTCGACCCGGCGCTGCGGCGTCCGGGCCGCTTCGACCGCGAAATCCCGTTCTCAGCGCCGGATCGGGCGGGTCGGCGGGAAATCCTCGACGTCCACACACGCGGCATGCCGCTCGCAGAGGATGTCGACCTCGACGCCGTGGCCGCCGGCGCGCATGGCTTTGTCGGCGCAGACCTCGCGGCGCTGGCGCGTGAGGCCGCCATGGCTGCGCTGCGCCGGGCCGATGCGCTGGATGTCGGCCGTGCGGCGGCGGTCACGCCCGACGACCTCCAAGTCACGGCCGGTGATTTCGACGCCGCCCGCCGCGAAGTCGGCCCGTCCGCCATCCGCGAAGTGTTCACGGAGCTGCCTGACGTCTCGTGGGCGGATGTCGGCGGGTTGGAGGAGGCGAAAGCCGCCCTCACAGAAGCCGTGCTTTGGCCCCTCGCCCATGCGGAGGCGTTTGCGCGCCTCGCGCTGCCGCCGACTAAGGGCGTGTTGCTGTATGGCCCGCCGGGCGCCGGCAAGACCCACATCGCCAAAGCCCTCGCGGCGGAAGCACGAGTGAACTTCATCACTGTGCGCGGGCCCCAGCTCCTCGGCCGTTATGTCGGGGAAGCGGAAGCCAATGTCCGGCGCGTGTTCGCGAAAGCGCGCCAAACCGCGCCCTGCATCCTTTTCTTCGACGAGATCGACGCCCTCGCCCCGGCGCGCGGCGCGGGCGTTGGCGGCGACGGGGTGGTGGAGCGCGTCGTCGCCCAGCTGCTGACGGAAATCGACGGCGTGGATGAGTTGAAGGGGGTGTTTTTGCTGGCGGCGACGAACCGGGTATGGGCGGTCGATCAAGCGCTTTTGCGCCCGGGGCGGTTCGACCTCTTGCTGGAGACGCCCGCGCCCGACGTCGACGCCCGCCGCCAAATCCTCGACGTCCACACCAAAGAAACGCCGCTCGCCGCGGATGTCGACCTCACCGCACTTGCCCAAAACGCCGAGGGCCTGCTCGGCGCGGATCTCAAGGCGCTGTGCCAAGCCGCCGGGCGCGCGGCGCTGCGCCGGGCCGTCGCCGCCGGATCGCCTGACGTGTCCGCCCTGGCGGTGTCGGCGGCGGATTTCGCCACTGCCCTGGCGACGCGCGCCGCCAGCGATCACGCCCGCGCGCTTGTCCCACGGCCGGACCAAACGGCCGCCGCATCCGCCGAAGGAACGCCGCGATGACACTTCAGCTTTACGGCCTCACCAGCGCCGACACCGCGCGCGCCGTCGCTCAGGACCGCGCGCTCACGCGCCGTGAGATCGGCAGCGTCGAGGCGCTGGGCGTTGCGGCGCTGGTCGGGCCGCCGGCGAAGCTGCCCTTCCTGCAACGCGGCAAAGTCCGCGAGCTGCGCCGCTTGCTCGATTTCGAACAGACCCTGGAGGCGATCTTGCCCCATGGACCGCTCCTGGCGGCGTCGCCGGGTGCGTGTTTGCGCGACGCGCGCGACGCGTTGGGTTTCATCGCGGCCAACATCACCTCGCTGCGCGGCGCCTTGAACGCGTATGGCGACAAACTCCAGTTCCAAGTCTCCATCGCGTGGGATCCTGTGGCCGCTTTGGCGGAAGCCAGACGGCGCGACGACTTCGGCGCCATCCGCCGCCTGGCTGAGCGCGACGACCGCAAAGCGTTGGGGCGCGCGATCCAAAGCGCCATGGAGGCCGAACGCGCCGCCCGCGGCGACCGCTACGCCGGCATGCTCGCCGCCGCCGCGCTTGATCTCATCCGTTTGCCCCTTGAGAGCGCCGACGCGGTGTTGAACGCCGCCGTCATGGTCGATCGCGCTGGAGAGGCCCGCCTTGATCGCGCCTTAGAGGCGATTGACGCGTCCTGGGCGCAAGCGCTCACGATCAAATGCGTGGGTCCCTTGCCGGCGTTGTCCTTCGCCAGCGTCGCCCTTGAGCGGCCCGATCCCAACGCCATCGCCGCCGCCTGCGCGCGCCTGGGCGTGGACGCAAGCGCAGAGCCCACGCGCGTGCGCGACGCCTACCACGCCATCATGAAACGGGTGCATCCGGACGTGACCGCCCTCGCTGACAACGATGCGGCCGCCGTCGAGCCCCCCGCCATCGATCCACGCGGCGCTATCGCAGATTACCGCTTCATGATGCGCATCAGCGAAGCCCACGCCGCCTTGCGCGCCTTCCGCCCCGACGCCGCCCAAAACGCGCCTGTGCTCGCCGTGATGCGCCGCGAAGGCGACGCCGGATCGGCGCCCATGACGGAGGCCGCGTAGCGACCATGGACACCTCAGCCATGCCTTGCGCTTTCATGATGCTTCACGGAGTTATGGACGCCGCCGCGGCCGTGCGCGTCACCGCGCACGCGCCCCGGGACGCGTTGGACGCAGGACCTGTTCAGATCATCGTCGCGGGGCGGGTGTGCGCCATGGTCACGCCGATCCCGCCGCGCCTCGCCGATGGCCGCGCAAGCGCCGCGCTTCTGGAAAGCGAGGAGACGGTCGCGGCTCTGGCGGTCGCCCACAACCGCATCCTGACAGAACTCAGCGCCCAAGGCGCCGTCGCGCCGGTGAAGCTTGGCGCCGCCTTCGCCGATGACGCGGCGACGCGCGCCGCCGTCACCGCCCGCGAAGCGGCGTTTCGCCGCGCGCTGGATCACATTGACGGCGCGGGGGAGTATGCGGTGCGCGTCGTGGATGCGCCCGCCGGCGCGCGCCGCGTCGCCCCTGAGGTTGAGGCTGCAGCGTGCGATCCCGCCGCGATCGGCGGGCGCGCTTATCTCCACGCCCGCGGCGCGCGCCGCCGGGCTCGCGACGCCGCCGCCCAGCGCATAGAGGCGTTCTTGGACGCCCTGTCGGACCAGATTGCAGCGCTCGCGCGGGCGGTCGTCGCAGCGCCGCCGAGTCCCTCCGCGCCGGGGCGGCCTGCGCGTCGCCTTGATCTCGCGGTGCTTGCAGACGCCGACGGCGCCGCGCGCCTTGAGGCCCTTGTGACGTCCATGACCGGGCCCGCCCACGACCTTGGCCTGGCGATTGAGGCGTCCGGCCCATGGCCCGCCTACAGCTTTGTGGAGGCGGACGACGCGCCGCCGCGGCGCGCCGCGTAACCCCCGCAAAGGAGCCTCGCCATGGCGACAGCCAGCGCGCCCGCGCCGCCGTCCCTGCTTTCCATGATGGAGGCGCAGCCCCAGGACGAAGACACGCTGGTCGATCTGCTCGACCGCTTGCTCGACAAAGGCGTCGTGGTGACCGGAGATGTGCGGATCTCCATCGCGGATGTCGACCTGATCTTTGTCGGCCTGAAACTCTTTGTTTCCTCTGTTGACACTATCGAAGAGGCGCGCAGCGCGGCGCGCGACGCCCAGCCGGCGATCGCCGACGCGGGACCGTCTTCACGCAATCGGGGCGAAGAATGATTGGCGGCCTGGTCCTTTTCGGCGTTCAAAACGCAAGCGCGCCATTCCTCGCGCCGGAGGCGTCGGCCGCCGCGCCGTCGCCCTGGTTTGCGATCACCCACGGCGCGGCGCGCGCCATCGTCGCTCCAAGTCGCCCTGGCTCACTGGACGAGGGCGTGTCGCACGACGCCGCACGGGAGCCGAACGCCCCAACGCGCCACCAGGACCACGGCCCAGGACCCCGTCAGGGCCGACACGCGATGCTGCGTCATCACCGCATGGTGCTCGCCCTGTTCCAAGCCGCCCCGATCTTGCCCGCGCGGTTCAACAGCCGCTTTGACGGCGGCGTCAGCGCCGCGCGCCGCTGGCTCGACGCCCGCCATGACGAGATCCTTGCGCGGTTGGAGGCCGTGGCCGGCTGCGTGGAGGTGGGCTACCGGCTCACGCCCATTCACGATCACGAAGCGCCGGCGGCTGAGCCTCCGGCGGTGCGCGGCGCTGACGCCTTAGGGGCGCTGACGGACGGCGCGCGCTATCTCCGCACGCGCCGGGCCGCCCTGCACCGCGAAGCCTCCGCGGACGCTCAGATTGTCGCGGCCGCCGCGCGCCTCGAGCACGCGTTGGCGGGCGACGCGCGCGCTGTCACTCAACGCTGGCGAGCCACGCCCGCCGCCGCAGGGGGCGTGGCCCTTGTGGGCGCTGTGCTCACGCCAGCACATCAAGCCGCCGCCATGATGACGCGCATCGCCAAGGTGCAGTCCGCCCGCGCAGGAGTGCGCGTGACCGCCACTGGGCCTTACCCGCCCTACAGCTTCGCTGATCTCGACACGCCCTTGGAGCGGCCTGAGCCGGCGCGCGCGCGACCCGCGGCGCGCCAAACCCCCGCCGCTGGGCGCCGCCCTGTGGAGGAGCGCGCCGCATGACCGGTCCCGATCCCCTAACGACGCCCGGCCAAGACGCCTTCGCGATCAGCCTCGACCCGGAGGTCTGCGGTGAAGCGGTGATGGCCGCCGCGCGCGCAAGCTTCAACGGCGAGGGCGGCGATCACCTTCAGATCAATCCCAAGACGGTGGAGAAGGACTTGGCCAAGCTCGTCCTGGCGCTGATGGAGTTCCTCCGCCAACTGATGGAGGCCCAAGCGATCCGGCGCATGGACGCGGGGCGCTTGACGGAAGACCAAGAGGAGGCCGTGGGCCTCACGCTGATGCGCGCGCGGGGGAAGATTGTGGATCTCGCGGGTGAGTTCGGTCTGTCGGAAGAGGATTTGACGCTTCATCTCGGGCCTTTGGGGCGGTTGGTGTGATGGCGGCGCGCGCATCCACGCCACGAGGGCGGCCATGACGGCCGCCGCCTCCCCCCGCCGACGCCGACGCGGGCTGAGCGTGCACGTCGCGCCGACGGCCGCCGCGCTTGCGCCCGCCATCGCCGGCGTCGCGCTTGCCGGCTTAGCGCTGACGACGTTGACCCCCGTCGCTGACATCGAGGTGCTGCGCGCCGTCACCGGCCGCGCGGACGTCGCGGCCGTGATTGACCGCGTCGCGCAAGCCGACGCCGCCGTCGCGCGGGCCTATTGGGCCGCTCTTGCGCTTGCCGGCGCGTTGATCGCCACAGCCATCGGATTGTACGCCCTGTTCCGGCGCGTTCTTGCGCAATCTCTCCAAAACTTGGCGGATTCCGTCGTGGAAACCAGCCGCACTGACGAGGCCGCCGCGGTTTGGGGACGCGAGCGGGCCGATCCTCTCGGCGTGATCGCGCGCACGGTGGAGGTGATGCAATGGGAGCGCTTGCGCGCGCTCGCCGCCGCCGAAGCCGCCGAAACCCAAGGCCATGACGGCCAAGCCGAAGCGCTCACCAGCGCCGCCGCGAAAGCCGATCGCATCCAAGACGCGTTGTCGCGCAGCGTCACGGCGGTCTCCCAAACCTGCAATGATTTCCAGGGCGTGCTCGATCGCGCGGAAAAAGCGCTCAACCTCGCCTCCAACGCCGCCTGGGACGGCGCGACAGCTCAACGCGACACCATGAATGACGCGATCGCGGCGTTGCGCGTCATCGCCGACGATTTGGCCGCCGCGGCTCCGCGCGCTGGGGACGAGCCCGCGCCCGCGGCGCCTGAGCCGGACGAACTCGCCTCAGCGGCGGTCGAGCGCGCTTATCACGCCACCCTCGCTCACATTGAGAGCGATGACGCGGGGACCGCGACGGGGACGCCGACAGGCGCGCCGGCGCACGCGCTCGACGACGCCGTCGCCGCGCTCGAAAGCTTGGCCGCGACGCTCACCCGCGAAACTGAAGCCAGCGCCGACGCCGCACGCGCCCTCACAGCCCAAGCAGCCGCCTTCGCCAACGACGCCCAGGACGCCGCGCACCACACCACCGCGCTCGCCCACGCGCTCGCGAGCGCTGACGCCCATGCCGGACGGTTGGCGGGAGACGCCGACGCCTTCGCCGCGCGGATGGCCGACCATCTCACTGTCCTCAGCGCCGCCACGCCCTTAAGCCCCGGGTCGCCGTCCGCGGACGGCGACGTCGCGCAGTCCGATCGCTTGGCGGAGCTTCTCGCCACCGCGAGCCGGCTGACGGAAAACCTCGCTGCAGCGGCTGACCGCGTGACGTCCGCATCCGACACAACGCTCAACGCCGCGCTGGGCGCGAACCCCGCCGACGCCGACCCGCGCTTAGAGGACGCAATCGCACGCTTGGAGGCGCTCATGGCGTCCCTGAGCGCCGCGGATGGGGAGCCGGCGCGCCTTGACGCGTCTGCGCTTGACGCCGTCCTTGCCCCGCAGTTTGCGCCGGTGACCGCGCGGTTGGACGCCATCGCTGAGACCCTCGCCAGCGCCCCCGCGCCCGCGAGCCCGGAAGCCTTGGAAGCTGTCGTGGCGCCGATGACGCGCACGATCCTCGCCCGGTTTGAGGCGATCACGACAGCCCTTGACAGCATCGCTGACGGGGTCGGCGCGGTGTCGACCCGCGCCTTCGGCCTCACCCCCGATGACCTCCAAGGGCTCCAAGCGGATCTTCACGTCATCAAGACTTTGTCCGCGAGTTTCGACGACAGTCTCACTGCGGCCGCGCGCGGCCTGAAATCCCACCTGGCGGACGCCGCCGATCAGGCCGCCGCCACCACCGCCGAGAGGGTGACGCAGCTCATGAAGACCACCCAAGCCTCCGTCAGCGACACAGTGTCGTCCGCGGTGCGCGCCGCGGCCCCGACTCCCAGCGACGTCGCCGAAGAATTGGAGCGCCGTTTGAACGCGCGCCTGGCCCCGCTGACGCGCCTCGACGCCCTGGCCGCGCAAGTGAAGCTTGTTGAGGACCGCCTCGCCCACTTGAACGCGCCGGCGGCGCCGGTGGCCGCCGATGAAGTGGCGCAGCGCGTGGGCGAAGCGTTGGAGGCCCGCCTCGAGGCCGCCCTTGGCGCTCTGCAAACGACGGCCGCCAAGCTCGACGCACACCACACTGACGCCGCGCGCGAGGACGCTGCGCCGCGCTTTGATGCGGAACGCTCAAGCTTCCGGCGCATGGCGGTGGCTTTTGAACTTGTGCTGCGCGACGTCAACGCCCACGCCGCGCGCTTGGCGGAGGCGGTGGGGCGCGTCGAGGAAGGCGCAACGCCCGCGCCCGCGGCGCAGTCCGCGTCGGCCGAGGCGGCCCAAGACAGCGCAGGGTTCGACGCCCTGCGCAGCGCGATTGCGGATGTGGAAGCCCGTCTCCTCGAGGCCGTACGCGACGCGCGCGCCCCCGCCCGCGCCGGCGGCCATGACGACGACGCCCAGGACGCAGCCGCCGACGCCGCCAGCCAGGATGAGTGCGCCGACGTCCCGGTCTTTGAAGCGGGGCGTGACAGCTTCCAGCGCTTAGTGGTCGGGTTCCGCCATGTGTTGAGAGAACTCGGCGCGCAGGCCGACGCGTTGCGCGACGTCGTCGACGCCGCGCGCACGCCGGCCGCCGCGCCCACGGCCCCTGCTGCGCCTGAGGCTCTGGAGGGCGAAGTGCTGCCGCCCGCGCCGGCGCCATCCAGCGACGCGCGCGGCCATGATCAGGAGGCTGCTGCAGCCCTTGAACCTTTCGCCGCGGACCGCGCATCCATGCAGCGCGTCGTCATCGGCTTCCGCCACGCTTTGCGCCGGCTGGACGAAGAAACGGACACGCTCCACGACACCATTGCACGGTTGAAGGGCGACGACGCCGGCGGCCTCTCCGGCCCGTCCTTCGCCGCCTTCGAAGAGCGGCTGAGCGAACTCCTTAAAGCTGTTCAAGCGGCCGCTAACGCCGGCGGAACAGCCGACGCCGCCGCTTCAGCGCCCGAGGCGAATGGCGAGCTCGCCGCCAGCGCGACCACGACGGTGTTGCGCGCTATTGACCGTCTGTCCGCGCGCGCGGCCACCCTCAACGACGCCGTGGCGCGCCAAGGCGAGGTGCTGCGGTCGGTGATCGAAGGCGCAGAGGACAATCTCGGCGACAAGGCCGAGCATTTGGTCGAGCGGCTTGAACGGGCCGCCCGCGACGCGCGCGCCCACACCACGGAATTCCTCGCCATTGCTGCGGCGTTGAGCCGTGATCTCGACGAGGCCCGCGACGCATCGTGGACCGAGGAGCCCGCGCCAACGCCCCACGCCGCCGTCGCCGCGCGCGCTAAGCGGCGCATTACTCAGCGCCGCCGCGCCTCATAGGCCCGCCGCGCAGCCCTTCTGGGCCCGGCCCGCCGACACTGCGCGCGCAGCGAAGGATCCCGGGAGCAGGGGTCAGGGGCGAGGTCGGGGGCGCGGTCAGGGGCGGGAACGGCGGCGATCGCGCGCACCTCCCTCACGCGGGCGGGCGCAGGAGCCGGCCCACGAGAGCCACATCGTCGCATGGCGGGGACACGCGCCTCAGCCGGCTGCGTCGTCGACGGACCAATCGCAGGGCTTTCCCATCGCGTTGACGGGCAGAGCCGAACCGAAGCGGTAGGAGGCCGGGCGCGCCGGCGCTGGCAAACGCGCTGCGCAATGCGCATCAAGGGACGCCGCGGCGTCGTCTGGGGACGCGCCATCACGCCACACCACAAACGCCTTTAAGCGCGCACGCCCCGCGCCGCGCCCCGCCTCATCCACGCGCACCGCTGCGGCGGTCACGTCAGGATGGTCGCACAGCACCGCGCGCACCTGATCGGGAAAGACATTAACGCCGCCGATTTGCACCGCCCCGTCGCGCCGCTTCAGAGGCCGGAAATGGCGATCGCCCTCCCAAGCCAAGTGATCGGGCGTCGGCGTCGCGCACTCACTGTCGGGGCGCGAGCGGATGAGGCCGTCCGTCCCATCGCGGCGCCAATACTCCATGAGCGTGAAGGGCGCCTGCGGGTCACAGCGCCAGCCAACGCCGGCCGTCTCCGATGAGCCGTAGACTTCCGTCAACTGCGCCAGCCCGGCGTCGCGCACCGCCGCAGCCAGCTCCGGCGGCGTCGGCGCGCCGGAACTCACCCCCTCCACGCCGGAGGCGAAGCGTGCGCCGCCGCTGAGCATATGCGCCCACACAAACGGCGTCGCAACAATCACATCCCCGGCTGCGGCCCGGCGCGCGACGGCGCTCGGCGGCCAGGCCCGCGCGTCCACGAGTTCCGCCCCAAGCCGCTCAGGCAGCATCACAGTGAACAAGAACCCATAGATGTGATGGGGCGGCGCGCAAGCGAGGATGCGCCGCGCGGAGCTAAAGAGCCCGGCCCACACCGCAACCTCCTCATCGAGCGCGGCCATGGCGTGCGTGATCGCTTTCGGCGCGCCGGTGCTGCCCGAGCTTTGGAACGTCACGGCCGTCCACGCGTCGCGCAAGGGCGGCCGAAAGCTCGCGGCGACAATCTCCGCCCACTCCCCCAAACTCCGGCGCACAAGGAGGTAATCCTCAGCCCCCGTTTCGTGGAGGCCAAAGAATTGGTTGACCCGCTCAACAATGGCTAAGCGCGCAAGGCTGTCCACGCCAAGCCCGCCCGCCTCCTCGTCAACGGTGGCGGTGTCCGGCCATGCGGATGCATCCGCGGCGGGAACGGCGCGTCCGCGCTGGAGGCCAAGTTCCTCGGCCGTCAGCGCGCGCAGGAGCCGGCCCAACACGCCGAGGTCTTGCGCCAGGGCGCAGGCGGTGTGCGCCGGCGCCGGTGTGTCGTTGCACATCGCCATCGCTCGTCCCCCAACGCGTCATGGCCGCGTCGCGGCGGTCGCCAGCGACGCGGCCCTGATGCGCGCGTCATCATTCAGTCCCGCGGCCAGGGCCGCGAGAGCTCAACCGCGATCAAGCTCGTAAAGGATCTCGCCCACGAGTTGACGGAATTGTCGACGCGCCTCGCCGATCCGCAAGCGCAGCGACGCCGCGTGCAAGCCAAGCTCCGCCAACGGCACGCTGTCATCATCGACCGGCAAGTCCACGCGAATGTCCACCGCCGCGTCATACGTCTCCAGCAAGTGCATGGCGTCGTCGAAGGTGTCCACGGTGAACACCGTAAAGCGGTCCTTGTCGCCATCGCGCTTTGTGAAGTGGCGCACGTCGACCACGAATTTCTGGTTGCTCGTGCGGAAAATGTTGAGCTCGTACCAAAAGGGCGCGCCCGGGCCGAAACTCATCGCCGTGCACAATTCGATCCCGGAGAACCGCACCGGCCGGCCGCCCGTGCGGCGCAGCGTGATGGAGTTGCCCGAAGGCCCGGCGCTCACCGGGCTCGGAGGCACGCTTCCGGCGTCAGCGCCGGCAGCGGCCGCGTTGTCATAGGCCGTCATCTGAGACATGAAGTCAGTCCTTATCGTGTGTGCTGATCATTGCGCCGGCGGGCCGCCGCGTTGCAGAGCGTTGTCGTGAGGGATGAGGGTGGCGAACTCGGCCCGTGCGGCCTCGCACGCGCCGGCGTAAGCCTGCGCCGCCTCCATCATCGCCTCGCCCGTCACCCCCCCTTCCAGGAGGGCGCGCGGCGGTGCGGCCGTCGACACAGGATCGTAGCGCGCGAGGAACGCATCGAGTTCGTCGCCATCGCGCACCAGCGCCGCGGTGTAGTGCACACCCAGCGCGCCGTGCCGGCTGATGCTCGCCGCCGCCGTCCCGTCCGACCCCAGATAGAGGGCCAGCTCAAACCACGTCCTCTGCGACGCTTGGCGACGCGTGCTGCGCCGCGCCACGGCCATGCCGTAAAACGCCAACGGACGCGCGCCGTCGCGCCGCAAGCGCCACACGCGCAAAGGCGGCGTGCGCGGCGTCGGCGAGACGCTCACCCGGGGCGCGCCGCCCGCCGCCGCCGTCGGGGCGACGACCGCGGGTGAAGGCGCATCCGGCTCCGCCGCCCGCTCCACGTGCTTTTTCGCGCCTTGATAGGCCCGATAAAGCTCCCGCAGAGCCGGCTGAACGCTGACGCTGAACGCCGATTGAGCTGACATGCGATCCGTGATCCGAGCTGAGGCGATCCCAAACGCCCGCGATGCGTGGGTTACGCGCGCTTGACGAACAACCAGCAGGTTTGACCGTCCGGAGCAGATTTCAGGTGGATGCGCACCTGCACCGGCTTCATTTTGTACTCGAACTCATAGTCAAACAGGGTATTGATTTGACCGCTCTTGTAAAACTTCAAAAACTCACCGTGAAAGCGCTTGCCTTTCGCGCACGGCGCAATGTCGTTGAAGAAGTTTTTGCCGATCACATCCGACGGGTCGCGACCCGCAATCAGGCCTTCCGCCTGGTTGTACTTTTGGATGTTGCCTTGGCGGTCCAGAAGGATCGCGCCAAAGGGCAGGGTCTCGGCGCGGTTCGGTTCGCGCTGAAGGATGTTGTCGACGTCTTGGCTGCCGAAGGGGATGATTTCCATGACACGTCTCTCCTGGCGTGTAAGCAGGCGTGGGTGATGTCCAACGCCAAAACAAACAGATGTGTGTGAGCGCTACTTTTGATCAGCGAGGAACGAGTCATTCCGCGTCATGGACATGTCATGCACGCGCTCCACGAATTGGTTATGGTTGTCTTCGCGTCCGTCGCGCGACACCCACCGATAGTCAGTGTCACCCATCGACACTAAGCATTGCGGCATCGCTTCGAACCGCGACCGGGCGTCATATTTCGCGGAATCCAACTCGATTGACGCGCTTTCTTCGCCGAATTCCTGGAGCATCGACAATTCTTCGATTGTGCCATCGCTGCGGAGCTTCTCCGTCTGCTGCACAATCTCGGCGGCCGCCTCGAGCACCCACTCCGCATACGGACCACGAACAACCAGGCCCAACTCCGGATAGGCGAACTCAAATCGGCCGGACGACTTTGTCAGGCTCCCAATAGCCTCTTTCGACATAGGCATCCACTCCTCGTAGACTGCAAACCATCTTGAGATGTCTCGTCAATTGTTGCGATCACGCCTTGTGGTGAGCCGCCTTTGATTTGACTGTCATCGGATATCAGAGCAAGATTTCCGAACATTGAAGCAAACCTCCGAGACATCGGGGGCGGGACTTCATTCATTCGACATGTCTGTTAACAGCGCTGAGGCGGCGCGCTTCCGCTCAGGCGGCCGCGGCGGCGGGGCTGAGGCGCTCAAAGGCGTCAGCCACTGCGGCGGCGTAATCGCGGCGCGCGGCGTCGATCCGCTGGCGCAGGCCGACAGCGCCTAAGGCCACCGCCGCCGGGGAGGCGCCGGCGCGATGGGGCCGGGCGCGCACGGCGACGTCCGGGGCCGGATCATAGCGTTCGAAGAAGGCGATGACGCCATCAAGGTCCGGCGCGTCGCACGCCACTTTCGGGCCGCCATGGCGATCTTGGGAATCAAGAATATGGACAGAGGCGACAAAGCCGCCCCGCGCCCGCGCGGCCACCGCAAGCCGGCACCCGCACGCCGCGCCGGCGAGCGCCTCCACGGACATGAGCATGCGGCCTTGGAACCGCAGAGACGCTTTGCCGGACCGGCGCACCACGACGGTTCCGTCCGCCTGGGTCGACACCGCCGGCTCGACAGTCGCCCCATGATCGCAACGGCCGGCCGCGCTCATGCGGCCATGTCCTCAACGTCGACATTGGCCCCGGACGCGCACACCGCCTCCAGGACCTCCGCGGAGGCGGGCGTTTCAAAGCGCACGCGCACGCCCTCCTCCTCCGGCCAGCAGACCACGGCCATCAGGCGCGCCTTGAAGTCATAGGAGTGCAGCTCCAGCCGCGAGCCCGCGGCGCGATCGCGCAACGAGCCCGCGCCGACGACACGCGCGCCAACGGCGCTCACGTCGTCCACACGCACGACACGACTGTCCTCGCCCTCCGCCACGCGACAGGCGAACGAGCCGTCTTGGCCCGCGATTGCGCCAAGCGCGGCGGTTCGCGCGGAGCCCACCGCGCCCTCAAGCAGCGACTTCATGATGTCGGCGTCGCTCTCAATGGTCATGGAGTTCATATACACGTCGTCGGACAAGCCAGCCGCAACGTCGGCGTCGGTTTTCGTGGCCTCCATCGCGGTGTGCACCTCGCGCGCGCCATGAACGGCGGCGGAGATCGCGTTCAAAATGGACTCGATGTTGTCTTTTTGCTCTTCGATCGTCTCAAGGACGCCGTCGGACACCGCACCCATCTCCGCAATATTTTGCTTGGATTTCTCGACTTTCTTCACGACCGCCTCCACGGCCGTTTGGACATTGTCGATGTGCTTGCGGATCTGGGTGGTTGCGTCTTGAGTTTGGGCGGCCAGCTTCTGGACCTCCGAGGCCACCACCGCAAAGCCGCGCCCGGCGTCGCCCGCGCGGGACGCCTCAATGCCCGCGTTCAGCGCCAGCAAATGCGTCTTCGTGGTGATCTCATTAATGATTGTGACGACTTCGCCGATCCGGCCCGTCGCCTTCTGCAGCGACGTCACCACATCGCCCGCGGCGCTGACCGTCTCCGCAGTTTGCCCGGCGATGGTTTTCGATTCCCGCGCGCGTTCAGCGATGGAATCGCTCACATGCGCGAAGGTGTCGGTCGCCCTCGACATTTCCTGGGTCGTGGCGTGCAAGTCCCCGATCGAGCCGTACATATCGTTGATGCGTTTGGTGACGTTTTGAATCGCTTCAATCAAACGCATGCTGAGTTGCGCCTGTCCGATGGAGGACGTCGCGGATTTCTCCGCTTCCTCGGCGATCCCGATCGACAAACGATCGAAGCCGTTCGAGATGCGGGTCACGGCTTCGCGCTCAAACGCGTGGGCGGCGCGCAGCGCGCGCACCAGGCTGGCGATCTCCGGCGGCGGCCCCTCCGACACCGGTTCAGGGTTCGGCGCCGCCGCGTCCAGCGCCTCGAGGATCTCGTCCTCCAGGACCAGCGCCAGCGCCTCTGAAGCGGCGTCCGTCGCCGGGGTTTTGCTGATCCGCCCGAGCGCCAGCGCCAGGCCGACTGCGCCCATCGCCGCCAACGCCGCCAACGCCTCCAACGGCAACGGCCGGGCGTTCCAATGCATCACGACAATCACGGCCAGGGAGGCCAAGGCCGCCGCTAGGCACGCCTCCACGCCGGTCACCGGCAAGCGACGCAGAGCCGCGATCATGCCGCATCTCCTGGACAAAGCGCGGAGGCGACGCGATCGCACCCCGCAAGGATGTCAACACCGTTACGGGTTTTGCGTAAAACCCCGGTTACGCTGACTGAACTGATGAGCGCTGCGCCGCCATCGCTGCGCCGCCATCGCTGCGTCGGGCGGACCACGACCGGCGCCGAACGCGCGCATAGCCGGACCCGGACGGCGTTCCCGGGAGAACCGCATTCCGACCCGCGCGCGCGACCAGCGAACGGGCGCTGCACGCGTCGCGATAAGAAGATCGGAAACCCACGCAAGACGCGTGTTAGGCCGCCATCACCCGGTTCACTTCATCCACCAACTCGCGCAGGTGGAAGGGTTTCGACAGCACTTTGGAGTCGCTGGGCGCGCTTTCCTGGGCGCTTACGGCGACGGCGGCGAACCCCGTAATGAACATGATTTTGAGGTCGGGGTGGATTTCCGCCGCCCGCCGCGCCAGCTCAATTCCATCAAGGCCCGGCATGACGATGTCAGTGAGCAGCAAGTCAAAATCCACATCGAGGTCCTCAAGCGCCTCGAGGCCCGCTTCCCCATCCGCACACGCTGTGACCGCATGGCCGGCCCGCTCAAGCGCTTTGGTGAGGAAGCCGCGCATCGACGGATCGTCCTCCGCCAGCAGAATGTTCGCCATACCCTTGACCTTTCGCCTGCGCCCAGACGCGAGCAGTACGCCGCCTTGGTGAACGAGCCATAAACGCCGGCGCGCGCCGCTGTTGACCCACCGCCGCCGGATGTGAAGAGTGACCGCGATGCAAGGTGTGATCAAGGCGCAAGCGAGGTTTTCGCGCTTCCAAAGGTCGGATCCGCTGGATCCCCCGGTGGAAATCTCGCGCCCGAAAGTGCGAACGACGCCGTGGGTGTTCGCCTCGCCTCATTCGGGGCGGGCCTACCCGTCGGAGTTCTTAAAGGCCTCGGCGCTGGCCGCGCCGCTGGTGCGGGCCTCTGAAGATGCGTATGTGGACGAATTGTTCGCGGCTGCGCCCTGTTTGGGCGCGCCGCTGGTGCGGGCGGTGTTTCCGCGCGCTTATGTCGATGTAAACCGCCACCCGTTGGAGCTTGACCCCGACATGTTCGTCGGACGCTTGAGCCAGTGCCTGCAGCCGCGGTCGCCGCGCGCGGCGGCGGGCTTGGGGGCGGTGCCGCGGATCGTCGGCGACGGTTTGGACCTCTATGACAGGCCTTTGCCGGCTGCGGAGGCCGAGCGTCGATTGCGCCGCTGCCATTATCCCTATCACGACGCCTTGGGCGCTGTGCTGGCGGAGACGCGCGCCCATTTCCACACTCACATTCTTGTGGATTGCCATTCCATGCCTTCGGCGGGCCATGGCCATGTCGACGTCGTCCTCGGCGATCGCTTCGGCTCATCCTGCGCTGGCGATGTGACGGACCTTGTGGAGGCGGCGCTGCGCGCCGAGGGGCTCAGGGTGACGCGCAACACGCCCTATGCCGGCGGCTACTCCACGGAACGCTATGGCCGCACGGCGGCGCGCGGGCACGCGATCCAGATCGAGCTTAACCGCGGGCTTTATCTCCATGAGGCGACAGTTGAACGGCGGGCGGACTTCCCCGCATTGCGCACAGCGATGACGCGCATGATGACGGCGCTGCTCGCTGCGGAGCTGACGCTCGCCGCGTAAGCCGCGCGCCGGTCTCCTGATCCCCCCGCACACTCCGCACGCTGCACCGCAATGATCCCGCCCGACCGGCGGACCGTGGGATCGCTAGCCACGCTCCTGATCCACGCCCCTGATTCATCCCCCGGGCCGCGGCCAAAAAAAAGGCCGCGCAAGCGCGGCCTAAAGGTTAGGGAGGAAACGCCCAGGAAGGGCGGCGACGGCGAACCGTCGCAACGCACAAATAGGTATCGTGCGGCGCACAATTTTGCAAGCCCACCAGGCGAGAAAATCGCGTCGACTTCGCGCCCACCGACAAAAATGCGCCTCAGTTCCTCACAAAATTGGGGGTGCTGTGTGAGCGCGTGCAACGAATCATTTATGCTGCAGTGCAGTAAATGGCGCGCCGCGCCCCCGGCGCGCCAGCCCGGGAGCGCCGTGTTTGGCCATACGTCACAACCTCAGCGACGCGTTTGAACCGCGGTCCATGGCGTTAGTCGGCGCGACTGATCGCCCGGGATCCGTCGGCGACGTCCTGTTGCGTCATATCCTTGAAAGTTTTGACGGTCCTGTGGGTTTGGTCAACGCCAAGCAGCGCCGCATCGCTGGGCGGGACACCGTGTCGCAACCGGAGCATCTGGAGACGTCGCCAGATCTCGCGGTGATTGCAACGCCGCCTGCGGGACTCACGCGGGCGGTGCGCGGCCTCGCGGCCCGGGGATGCAAAGCCGCCATTGTCGTCACAGACACGCGCCGCGGCCGCGATGGCCGCGCGTCGCCGGACGCGACCGCTCTGCGGGCGGCGGCGGGACCGATGCGTCTCATTGGGCCGGGATCCCTCGGTGCGGCGGCGCCATGGGGCCGCGTGTATGCAAGCTTGTCCTCCTTGCGGCCGGATCCGGGCGGGGTGGCCTTCATCAGCGTGTCCGCCGCCCCAGCGGGTGCGTTGGTGGATTGGGCGAAAGCGCGCGGCGTGGGCTTTTCCCACATCCTCGCCCTCGGCGACATGGCCGACGTGGATTACGCAGACGCGTTAGACCTTGTGGCGCAGTCGAACCGGGCGGAGGCCGCCGTCCTTGTGATGCGCGATGAAGCGGTGAACGCCCGTCGGTTCTTGTCCGCGGGACGGGCGTTGGCGCGCGTGAAACCCGTGATCGTGATGCGCAGCGTCTCTCCGGGGGATCCGCCAGGGCGCGATCAAGCCTATGACGCCGCCTTCGCGCGCGCGGGGATGTTGCGAGTTTCGCGGCTGGAGGAGGTGCTGGCGACCGTCGAGGCGCTGTCAGCGCGATCGCCAGCCGATGCGCGCGTCACGCAATTGGGCGACCGCCTGGCGGTCATCGCCAATGGCGCGTCCTTAGCGGCGTTCGCGCTGGAGCGTGTGGGACCGGCCGGCGCGCGCCTGGCGACGCTGAGCGACAAGAGCCGCGCGCGCCTGCGCGCCTGCGCAGAGGTTATCGCCGGCCCAAACCATGCCGCGCTCAGCCTCTCCTTAGAAGCCGACGCGGACGCCTACCGCACCGCCGTTGAGACCGTCGCCGACGACCCGGAGGTCGACGCAATACTTGTCATTAATGGGCCGACTGGCGTCGCCGACGGCCGCGTGATTGCTGAGACCGTGACTGAGGTGGTCAATGCGCGCCGTGCGCGGCCCGGGGCGCGGCGCCCGTGGGTGTTTGCATGCTGGCCCGGCGGCGGCCACGCCCATGAGGCGGGGGCTGTGTTCGACGCCGCCCAGATCCCCCATTTCCATACGCCGACGGAAGCGATGGACGCCTATGGCCGGCTGCTCGCATACCGACGCCTGCAAACGATGCTGATGCAAACGCCTGGCAGCCGACACGAGGCCTTTAGTCTCGATCGCGACGGGGCGGCCGCTGTCTTCGCCGCCGCGCGGGCGGACTCGCGCGACGCGTTAACGCCGGAGGAAGCGCGCCGCGCGCTCAGCGCCTACAACATCGTGTGCCGCGCGCGTGATGATGACGCGTCTCCGCGCGCCGGCGCGCTCGCGCTGCGTGTCCGCATGGCGGTCGACGCTGTGTTTGGCCCGGTGTTGACCCTCGCCTTAGCCGATCCGGTCGGCCGGGCGCTCGATCCTGGCGTCGCGGGCCTGCCGCCGCTGACCCTGGCTTTGGCGGAGCAAATGGTGGCGCGGTCGCCGGCGGCGGCGATCTTGCGCGACGCGCCCGAGGCCCAAAGCGCGCTGGCGCTCCTTTTGGTGCAAGTCGCTCAGCTGGCGACGGATCATGGGGAGGTGGCGGACCTTGATCTGAACCCGGTGTGGGTGTCGGGCGGCGCGGCGCAGGTCGCTGACGCTGTGATCGCGGTGCGCGACGCGCCGTCCTCCGATCCCGCCGACCGCCTGGCGATCCGCCCTTATCCCATCGCGCTCGAGCGCACTGTCACGGACCGCGCCGGCGACCGCTATTTGCTGCGCCCGATTTGTCCCGAGGACGAGCCCGCTCTGATCCAGCTGATCGGGCGCCTCGATCCGGAGCATTTGCGCCTGCGTTTCTTCCAGCCCATCCGCCATGTCAGCCATGAATTCGCGGCCCGCCTGACGCAAATTGATTACGATCGCGAAATGGCCCTGGTGTTGGTGGACGAGGGCGGACGCCCCGGCGAGTGCACCATTCGCGGCGTGGCGCGGCTGGCGCGCAATGGCGATCACGAAATGGGCGAATACGCCGTCACAGTGGAATCACGCCTCCAGGGCCGCGGCCTCGGCCGTGTTCTGATGGAGGTGATCATCACCGAAGCCCGCCGCGCGGGCATGACTGCGATTTTCGGCGTCGTGCTTCCGGAAAACCGGTCGATGCTGGCCCTGGCTGAAGCGTTGGGCTTCGTACGCGGCGTCGATGCCGATGACCCGCATCTGGCGCGGGTGACGCTTCAACTGCAAAAGGCGCGTGAAACGACCACCTAAAAGCCCTCTTATGGCGCGAGCTTTGCTCTGCCTTAGGCGAATCCCGCAGCGACGCGCAGGCGTAGGGCGAAAATGGTCAGCGATATCGATCTTCATGTGGGGCGGCGGTTGCGCCGTCGGCGGCGGCTCTTGGGCCTGACCCAGCAACAGCTGGGCGCAGCGGTGGGAATCCGCTTCCAGCAAATCCAGAAATATGAGTGCGGCGCCAACCGCTTAAGCGCAGCGCGGCTGTTTCAGCTCGCCCAGGCGCTCAATGTGCCGATCCAATACTTTTATGAGGGCTTGGACGTCATTGACGGGCAGGACGTCGCCGCCGCGGGCGATGACATCGACGCAAACGTGTTGTCTCAAAACGAAACGCTGGAGCTGGTGCGCGCCTACTACCGTCTCGCGGAAGGGCCGCGGCGGCGTCTGTTGGACCTCGCGCGGTCGCTGCATGAGGTGAACGGCGCAGCGCGCGCCGTCGATTCCTAAGGGCAGACGCCCCATCGTCGCACAGGCTTTGGCGCGCCGTGCCGGTTTGGTACGTCTGACGCCATGAGCACTTTGTCGCCGTCGCCGACGCCCTCACCCCCGCCGCTGGACTGGCGGCCCTGGCGCGCTGTCGCGCTTGACGCCGCCGACTGCGCGCGCACGCAAACGCTGGCGCGGTTCTTCAGCGCGTCGGCGGTCGACGATAAAGGCGGCCCCGGCCGTTTTGATCCCGTCACGGAAGCCGACCGCCAGGCCGAAGCGGCCATGCGCGCGCTGCTGGAGAGCCTCGCTGCGGACCACGGCGTGGACGGGGAGGAGTGGCCGACGCGCCCCGCCGCGGGCCCGTGGAGCTGGACGCTCGATCCCGTGGACGGCACGCGCAGCTTTATTTGCGGCTTTCCGACCTGGACCACGCTCATTGCTCTGGCCCACCAGGGGCGGCCGATCCTCGGGGTCATCGACGCGCCGGTCTTGGACGACCGCTTTATTGGCGATCCCGAGGGCGCCGCGCGCCAACGACGGGGCGAAACATTCGCGCTGCAAACCCGCCCCTGCGCGCGCCTGACCGACGCGATTGTCGCCGCCACCGCGCCTGACATGTTCACGCGCGCGGAGTGGGGCGGCTTCGACATGATCGCCCACGCCGCGCGGCTTGCGCGGTTTGGAGCGGACGCCTACGCCTACGCCATGCTCGCGGCCGGACAAGTGGACTTGGTGGTGGAGGCGGGACTGAAGCCCTATGACGTGCGCGCGCTGATCCCGGTGGTGCGCGGGGCGGGCGGCGTCATCACGACTTGGCGCGGCGATCCCGAAGCTGTCCATGATGGCGGCCAAGTGGTCGCAGCCGGCGACGCGCGGGTGCATGAGGAAGCCCTCGCTGTGCTTGCGCGGGTCGCGGCCTGAGCGTGACGCCTATGGACCAAGGGCCCGGCGACGCGGGCGCCCCGCTTGAGCTCTTTGTCGTCGCCCCGCCCGGCCTTGAGCCTCAAGTGGCGGAGGACTGTCGCGCCCTCGGTCTGGAGCCGCGCATCACCGCAGGCGGCGTTACGGCGAGCGGCGATTGGCCGGCGGTCTGGCGCGCCAATCTGTGGCTGCGCGTCGCAAGCCGCGTCCTAGTGCGCGTGGCCACGTTTCCGGCGACGCACTTAGCCCAGCTTGATAAGCGCGCACGCCGCGCGCGATGGGCGACGCTCTTGCGGCCGGACACACCGATCCGGGTGGAGGCGACGTGTCGCCGCTCACGCATTTACCATTCCGGCGCCGCCGCCGAACGGGTGGCGCGTGCGGCCGCTGAAGGCGCGCGAGCCCGCCTGGCGATAGGCGACGGCGAGGCGGATGGCGACGACCACGACGCCGTGCGCATTCTTGTGCGCATTGACGCCAATCTCTGCACGGTGAGCCTCGACACGTCCGGCGCGCTTCTTCACAAGCGCGGATTCCGCCGCGACGTCAGCGCAGCACCTCTGCGCGAGACGCTTGCGGCCGGTTTTCTGAAGGCTTGCGGGTATCAAGGTGATGAACCGCTTGTCGATCCCATGTGCGGATCCGGCGCGATTGTGCTGGAAGCCGCCGACATCGCCGCAGGTTTAGCGCCGGGGCGCGCGCGCGCCTTCGCGTTTGAGCGCCTGGCGACCTTCGATCGCGAGGCCTGGGCGGCGCTGAAGGCCAAGGCCGAACCCCGGCGCGCCGCCGTGGCCTGCGCGTTTGGTTATGATCGCGACGCCCGCGCGATCGACCTCAGCCGCGCCAACGCGGCGCGCGCGGGCCTTAAGCACGCCGTTCAGTTTACGGAACAGACCGTCAGCATGTTGACGCCGCCCACGGCGGAGCCGGGCCTCGTGCTGACCAACCCGCCCTATGGCGCGCGGCTCAGCGACCGCCAGCGCTTGCCCGCGCTTTATGAAGCGTTCGGGCGGGTGCTGCGGGAACGCTTTTCCGGCTGGCGCGTCGGCGTGATCACCAGCGAGGCGACGTTTGCCCGCGCGACGCGCTTGCCGTTTCACGCGCCGGGACCGCCCGTCCCCCATGGCGGACTTCGGGTGCGCCTCTACCAGACCGGACCTTTGCCGTAACTCCGCTTACTCATCGCCGGCTGGTTTGCGGAACAAGAGCGCCATTTGGTCCGGCTCGCCGATGGCGTCATAGGCGGCGCGGTCAAAGTCGGGATCAAACGGCTCCCCCAGCGGGCTGGTGCGGTTGAAGGGCGCAAGCGTCCACACGCCAAACGGATGGTCGGCGTCGTCTTTCGGATTCTCAAGGATCGCGCTTTGCGCCTCTAACGTGAAGCCCGCCTCCTCCGCCAAGCGCACCACAAACGAAGTGCGGACATAACCGCTCAGCGCGCTTGGGTCTTGGGGCGCGTTCTCCGGCGCGCGATATTGCACAACCGTCAGCGCGCCGCCTGGACGCACAAGCGCGTAAAGGTCGCGGAACGCCTTCTCCGCCATGCCGAGGGCCATCCACACATGCACATCATTCACGCTGAGCACGGCGTCCGCCGGCGGCTCCAAGACCGGCGTCGGCGTCGTCGGCCCGAGATCAATCAGCGGAGGCGGCGGGCCAAGCCGGGGGTCTGCGAAACGCAAGACAAGCGCCTCACGAAGTGCCGCCGCGCCCATCCCTTGCGTGACGCCGCCGGCCCGCAACACCGCACGCCCAGCGTCGAGGCTCGGCGCCGGCGGCGTCGCCGCCACATACCGCCCGCCGCCGGCGCGGAGGTATGGCGCTAAAATCGCAGCGTGCCACCCGCCGCCAGGCCAAGCCTCCACCACGGCGTGGCTTGCACGCACGCCCATAAAGGCGAACAACTCCAATGGCTTGCGCGCCCCGTCGCGAGCCCGCTCCTCCGGCGGCCGCCACGCTCCGGCAGCCGCCCAGGCCAGCGTGCCCACAACCGGCCCCGCCTCAGCCGCCGGCGGCGCGGGCGGGTCGACGACGTCTCGCACCGGCGCCGGCGGCGGCGCGTTCAACGTCTCCCCCGCGAACCCCCGGTCATCGGGCGCGCGATCGTGAGAGCCCGCCTGGGACCCGCGGCCGTCGCCACACGCGGTCAGCACCGTCAGGCAACTGACAAGCATCAGCGCCTTGAACCGCCGCCCTTGCGCCGCCGTCGGGCGCCACCCACATCGGGGTCGAACGCCGCAGATGCGGGTTCGCAGCGGGAAGACGGGGTCGCCCAAGCGGGGCCAGCCTTCTTGCTTTTTGGGCCGCAGCGCCGGCGCTCCATCAGGCGGGGCGGGCGGTGTGAAGCGGTCGGACATGTTGCTCATTGAGAGGATGTGACCATGCGCACGATTGATTTGTCTCCCCTATACCGCTCCGTCGTGGGCGTCGATCGGATGATCTCCATGCTGGACGCCGCCACCCGCGCGGACGCCGGCGCCACCTATCCTCCCTTCAACATCGAAGAAATCGGTGAAGACGCTTACCGCGTCGAGCTCGCCGTGGCGGGTTTCTCGGAGGATGATCTCACAATCGAAGTCCAAGGCGATTTGCTGACGATCCAAGGCCGTCGCGACCGCGCTGACGGTGAACGCAAATACATTCACCGCGGCATCGCCGAGCGCGCTTTTGAGCGCCGCTTTACGCTGGCCGAGCACGTGTCCGTCAATGGCGCGTCCTTGCGCGACGGGCTGTTGGTGATCGACTTGGTGCGCGAAGTGCCTGAGGCGCAAAAGCCGCGGACCATCGCGATCCGCTCCAGCGCGACGACCTCTCAGCTGCTGCACGGCGAAGTGGCTTAAGCGCCGGCGCATGTGACTGCATGCTTGTGACGAGTTGTTCTCCCTTTCCCCCGACTGGAGGGCCGCGCGCTGCGCGGCCCTTTTTTCGGGGCTCATCCCAGGTCGTTGGATCCGAGCAAGCCCGCCCGCGCCAGGGCCTGCGTCACGGGCGCGCCAGGCGCGACGCGCACGCGGTTGAGCCCCCGCCGCCCCAGCGCCTCCAATTGGGCCGCCAAATCACCGGCGGGATCGAGCATCCCCGCTGATGAGACGTCGGCGTCGAACCCGTCTGCGTCCGTCTGCGCCACCACTAAGGGGCGGCCCGTACGCACGCGATGAAAAAAGCCGCTGTTGAGCGCCTGCGCCTCCCCACAGCGCAGGCCTTCCACGACATCGACGCCTGCGCCGCGCAACAGCGCCACGCCCGCGCCCGCGGCGTTGGGGTGGGGATCGCGGCACGCGATCACGACCCGCGAAACTGCGGCGTCGCACAAGCGACGCGCGCATGACAGAGCCCTTGGATCGCTGCGCGCCGCGCAGGGCTCCAAGCTCACATAAGCCGTCGCCCCGGGGGCGCGCCCGCCAAGCTGCGCGAGAGCCGCCTCCTCCGCATGGGGGCGACCGCCGGGGCCCGTGGCGCCCTCCGCCAGCACGTGGCCGCCCGCGGCGATCACGCACCCCACGGCGGGGTTGGGCGCTGTGGTCCCCAAGCGCTGCCGCGCAAGGGCGAGCGCGCGATCCATGGCGTCTCGGTCAGCCGCCGTCCAAGCGCCCGCGCCCGCGCTCACGCGGAAGCCGGCTCCGGCGCCGCCGTCGCCCGCTCAGCGTCGAGATACCGCACATCGCGCGCCGTCAGCGCGCCCGTCGCGAAGGTCACCACCAGCGGATTGCCCGTCGGCACTTCGACATTCACAATTTCGGCGTCCGGTACGGCGAACAGATGCTTGATCAACGCTCGAATGGAATTGCCATGGGCGGCGATGATCACATGCTCGCCCGCCAAAAGCCTCGGCGCGATCGCGCTTTCCCAATACGGAATCACCCGCTCCAGCGTCGTTTTGAGCGATTCCGTCGCCGGCAGCGCCCCCGCCGGCAGCCGCGCATAGCGGGGATCATGGGCGAAGGCGTTGGGATGGTCCGCGGGCATGGGCGGCGGCGGCGTGTCATAAGAACGCCGCCAGATCTTCACTTGCTCATCGCCATGTTTCGCGGCGGTCTCGGCCTTATTCAGCCCCGTCAGGCCGCCATAATGGCGCTCATTCAGCCGCCAATCCTTCTCCACAGGGATCCACACACGGCCAAGCTCATCAAGCGCCAGATTGAGTGTTCGGATCGCGCGGGTCAGCACAGAGGTATAGGCCCGATCCGGCAAGACGCCCGCCTCCCGCAGCAGACGGCCGGCCGCGCGCGCTTGCGCCTCGCCTTCAGCCGTGAGGTCGACATCCACCCACCCCGTGAACCGGTTTTCGAGATTCCAGGCGGATTGGCCGTGGCGCAAAAAGGTGAGGGTGGTCATGGGCGGCGTGTCCGAATTCACGAGGCGATGATGCAGGCGTAACGCGGCGCTCGACGAGCGACAAGGGCGCGCGGATGGGATGCGGCCGCAGACCTTGACACGCGCTTGACGCGCTGATGCGCGAGTCGACAATCGGCGGGCCAGTATGGTTTCCGCCCTTGAACAGTGTGGACAAGCAAGGCTAAGTGCCCGCGACGACCGAGGTTCGCAAAACTCTTGGAGGATTCTTAATGAGTATTAAGCCGCGCGGCGATCTCGCCCCGAACACCGAAGAATTCGAGACCACGCCGCTGGTGGCGCCCCAAGGTTTTCGCGAGTATGACGCGCGCTGGTGGTTTGGCGCGCCAGGCCATGACAAAGCGCCGGAGCTGAACCTTCTGGGCGTTCAAGCCCTAGGCGGCGGCCTCGGCTCACTCCTGCATGAGCTGGGCGTGGAGCCGAAAATCGCCGTCGGCCATGACTTCCGCGGCTATTCCCTCGCGATTAAGCAATCACTCATTCTGGGATTGGTGAACGCCGGCTGCCAAGTGCACGACATCGGCCTTGCGTTGTCGCCCATGGCGTATTTCGCTCAATTCCACCTCGATTGCCCGGCGGTGGCGATGGTCACGGCCAGCCACAATGAAAATGGCTGGACTGGGGTGAAAATGGGCGCGGAGCGGCCGCTCACCTTCGGCCCGGAATTGATGAGCCGGCTGAAAGAGATTGTGCTCGGCGGCCTGCAACATACGCGCTCCGGCGGCTCATATCGGTTTGTGGAAGGCGTGAAGGACGCCTACATCGCCGACCTCGTCGCGGCCGCGCCGACGCTGTCGCGGACAATCAAAGCGGTCGTTGCGTGCGGCAATGGCACAGCGGGCGCGTTCGCGCCGGAGGCTTTGGCCAAAGCCGGCGTGGAGCTGGTGGAGCTCGACACCAATCTCGACTTCACCTTCCCGCGCTACAACCCGAACCCTGAAGACATGCAGATGCTTAATGTGCTGAAGGCCGCCGTGCGCGACCACAGCGCGGATGTGGGCTTTGCGTTCGATGGCGACGGCGATCGCTGCGGCGTGGTCGACAATGAGGGCGAGGAGATTTTCTCCGACAAAGTCGGGGTGATGCTCGCGCGCGACCTCTCAGCCAAGTTTCCCAACGCGAAATTCGTGGTCGATGTGAAATCCACCGGCATCTTTGCGATGGATCCCGTCCTGAAGAGCCACGGCGCGACGACGGATTATTACAAAACCGGCCACTCCTACATCAAGCGCCGCACAAAGGAGCTTGGGGCGCTCGCCGGCTTTGAGAAATCCGGCCACTTCTTCCTCCAGCCGCCCGTCGGCCGCGGCTATGACGACGGCATTCTGGCGGCGTTATCCGTGCTGCGCATGCTCGACAACGCGCCAGACCAGACATTAGCGGACATGCGCCGGGCGCTGCCCTTCACATACTCATCGCCGACGATGTCGCCCAAATGCGCCGATGATCTCAAATACGGCGTGGTGGAGGACATCAAGAATCAATACCTCGCCTTAAAAGAACAGGGCGCGACCATTCTCGGCCAACAAATCGCCGACATCATCACAGTCAACGGCGTGCGCGTGGTGTTGGAGGACGGGACCTGGGGCCTGGTGCGCGCGTCTTCCAACAAGCCGTCCCTGGTGGTCGTGGTGGAAAGCCCCGTCAGCCGGGACAACCTCACCGGCATGTTCGCCGACATTGAGGCCCGTCTCGCGGCCCGCCCGGAAGTGGGCGAGTTCGATCAAAAGCTCGAGGAGCCAGTCGGCGCTTAACCGCCGTCCTCAGCTTTGCAAGCGCACCAGCCCGGCGCCTAAGCGCGCGCCGGGTCTGGGCGACCCCGACGGCCCCTCATCCCGTGCGAAAAGGGTGAACCGCCCCGTCGCCCACACATCCGCGTAATCATCCACCGCCACGGGCGCGGCGGTGCGCACCGTGACCACGCCCGCCCAATCGGCCTCAAGGCCGCCTTCCGTCACCGCCGCGAGGTCGCGCACCCGCACCGCGTCACCGATCGCCTCGATCTCGCACGGCGTGTCGGCCCCCGCGATCCGCGCCACATACGCATCCCCGACAGCAGCCGGCGTCCCATGGGACCAGTAGAGCAGACCCTGAAACCGCTGCGTTTCCCGCGGCGGCGTCGTGGCGTGGCTGATCACGTCGCCCCGCGCAAGCGTGAGTGGCGGATCGAGTCGCACGTGCACCGTCCCCGCCGCTGCGCCGGGCTCAACGGCCTGAACCGCCGCGAGTTTGTGGCCTGGGGTCACCACAACGCGATCGCCGGCTTGGGCGGTCCCGGCGTGGACCGCCGCCTCGACCGACCCCGAACTGTCTCTGGCGAGGCACACAAAGCGCGCGGGCAACTGCGCCCGTGACGGCGCGCGGTCGAGCTGATCCAGCAGCTCCAGAACGGACGGGCCGTCATACCATGGCATGTTGTCGTGATCATGCTGATCGCGCCGCCCCGCCAGGCCATCGCCTTGGCGCGCCGACACCGGCACAAACGCCGCCGGCTCGACGCCCACCCCCATCAAGTGATGGCGAAACTCTTCCTCAATAAGTTCGAATTGCTCTTGTTCGTAATCCACCAAGTCCATTTTGTTGACGATCACGCCCACTTGGCGCGCGCCTAATAAGCGCAGAAACCGGCCATAGCGACGCGAGGGCTCGCGCACCCCCTCCGAGGCGTCAATCACGAGCAGCGCCGCGTCCGCGTCAAGGCCGTCACACAACACCGCTTTTAAGACCGGACCCGGATCGGGGGCGTCCACGATCGCGTAAGACCGACGCGGCGTGCGCAGCAGAACTTCATGGGCCGTGGGCAGGCTCACCGCCCATGGGGACGCTGGGACTGCGCCGGGGCTGTCGGCGCGTTGGGCGACCTCAGCGTCGGCGTGGGAGGCGACGTCCGCCTGCAGGCCGACAAAAAGGCGCCCGACGACGCTGGACTTACCATGATCAGCGTGGCCGACGACGAGGACTCTCAGGGGCGGCTCGCCAGACCGGCTGACGGGATGGGGGGTTGTCACGGCGCTTTTCCTCTCACCCCAAGACTGGCGGGGCGCGTCGCAGCGCCAGGCCCTTCACGGCCACGCCCAGAGCCAGCGTGCGCCCGCCCCGGCCACGCCGATCCAGACCCCGCCGACGGTCGACGCGAACCGGTCCCACAGCCCAGCACCTGCATGCTTCGCCAGCGCGCGTCTGACGCCGTCCTTAATGGGCGGCCGCGCGTTCCGCTGACCAGTACGACACGCAGGGGATCTTGCCCCGATCGCACCGATCCGCATAGCGCCGCGCGATGTCAGTCACCTCTTCCATGAGGCCGCGCTCAAGCGTGATCGGATCCAAGCCCAAATTCAGGAAGCGGTCATTCTCCACATGAAGGTCGTTCTCATCGGCCTCATTGCGGGGATTGGGCATTGTGGCGACGTGGGCGCCCGTGATGTCGGCGATCATGCGCGCCAAATCCCGGACCCGGTGAGTTTCCGTCATTTGGTTCAAGATATTCACCCGCTCGCCCGTTTGCGGCGGGTTGTCGATGGCGAGTTCAATGCACCGCACCGTGTCTTGGATATGGATGAAGGCGCGCGTTTGGCCGCCCGTGCCGTGTACCGTCAGCGGATAATTGACGGCGGCCTGCATCAAGAAGCGATTGAGCACGGTGCCGTAATCACCATCATAATCAAAGCGGTTGATCAGGCGTTCATCCCGCGACGTCTCCGACGTCTGCGTGCCCCAGACAATACCCTGATGCAAGTCAGTAATCTTCACGCCGTCGTTTTTGTTATAAAAATAAAAGAACAACTGGTCCTGTGTTTTAGTCATATGATAAATTGAGCCAGGATTTGCGGGATACAGAATCTCTTGCTCATGGGCGCCGTTATCAGTCTCCACCATCACGCGCAAATACCCTTCCGGGATTTTCATGCCCGCGGTGCCATAGCCATAAACACCCATGGTGCCCAGATGCACCAGGTGCACATCGACGCCGGATTCCACAATTGCGGCGAGGACATCATTCGTCGCGTTGAGATTGTTCCGCACCGTATACCGTTTGTGCCAGGACGATTTCATGGAATAGGGCGCCGCCCGCTGCTCCGCGAAATGGACGATGGCGTCCGGCCGTTCGTCGCGAATGAGCGTCAACAAGCGATGGTAATGCTCGCCGATCGTGAAATTGTGGAAGCTGATGTCGCGACCCGAAACCTCTTTCCACACGCGCAAACGTTCGCCCATGGGGCGGATCGGGGTCAGGGACTCCACCTCAAGCTCGATATCGATTTTCCGACGCGACAGATTGTCGACGATCGTCACATCGTGACCGCGATTGGACAAATGGAGGGCTGTAGGCCAGCCGCAAAAGCCGTCCCCGCCCAGAACGATAATCTTCACCGAACCACCTCCGATGCGCGCCGCGGACGCCGCCGTGGACGCCCCGCGCGCCCTTGTATCTCTTGCGTTTAATCTGATCTGCTACCGCCCAGTGCGAGCCGCTGTCAAACATCGCGCGAACCCAGCGGCGCCGCGCGGCTCCCCCTTGACGGCCGGCGCGCACGCCAAGATGGTCTCGAGCATGCGCATTGGATGGTTCTTTCCCACGGCCTTCTTGCTCGCAGCGGCGATGATTTGGATGGGGGTCTCGCCGGGCTTGGCGGGCCGCCGCGAGCTCGCCATTGAGCTGGAGGACATTCGCGCCCATGGCTATGTCGTGGAGGGCGCGGGCCTTGCTGACCTCGTGGACGCCAGCGCCGTCACCCACGAGGTGATTGAAAGCGGCGCGTTAACCCGCGCGCGCATGACGAATTTGCGTCCAGCCCCGGGCGGGCTGAAATCAAACGCCGGGGTGTTGGCGTCGGTGCCCGCGGCGGTCGCGCATATGTTTGAAGAAACGCCCTTGCGCGTGACAATCACCGCCCGGCGCGCGCCTGAGGACGGATCGACGGAGTTCGCCGTCGCCTACTTCATCGAGCATGTGGGTTTTTCAGGATGGCGCGCGTTCACGCCCACGGCGCGTTTCGCTGACTACAGTTTCGAGTGGACGCCGCCGGCCAATGACCGCAACCGCGCCTCGATGGTGGGGATCACGCCGGACGCCAGCGGCGGCCTTGGCGCGTTGGAGGTGCTGCGCATCCGCGTGGAGCTCGCTGATCCTGAGCCTGCTGATCCGGACCCCCGCTGACCCTGACCCTCGCTGATCCTGACCCT
>CAZMSO010000014.1:54348-76608 GCA_964568975.1 uncultured Caulobacterales bacterium
CCTGACCCTCGCTGATCCTGACCCTGTTAATCTGGGCGCCGCGGCCTTTAGCGTCGATCGAAACCGCCTCGCCTAGCCTCAAGTCACCTTGCGGCTGAAAGAGGCGAACATGACGGTTTGGGCGATTTGGCGTTCAGTGGCGGCGGGGGCCGCAATGACCCTCGCAGCGACCGGCGCGCACGCGGACCTGATCAAAGTCGGCGGCCGCGGCGGCACTCTCGGTTATGGCGGCGAAGTCGGGCTTCAATTGCATAAGCGCTTTGTGGTGCGCGGCAGCGTGACCGGCGCTGAGATTAATATCGAAGAAACCATCAACGATATTGACTACGACGCTTCGATCGAACTTGGCGCCATGGGCGTGCAAGCCGACATCTACCCATTCATTGGCGGATTTTATGTCACAGGCGGCTTTTTCTTAAATGAGAACCAAGCCTCCCTCACCGCGACGCCAAGCGAAGGGATTGCAATCGGCGACACAGTCTACACGCCGGAAGAAGTCGGGACCCTTGTGGGCGACGTCACCTTCGACGACACCGCCTATTTCGCCGGCTTGGGCTTGACGAGCCGCATCCCGGCGACGCCGATTGAGACGTTTGTGGAGGGCGGCGTCTACTTCCAGGGTGCGCCGGAGGTTCAGTACACAGCGAGCGGTCTCATCGCCAACGACCCGGCCTTTTTGGCGGACTTGGACGCCGAAGCCGCTGAAGTCGAAGACGAGTTGGCCATTCTGGAAACTTACCCCGCAATCAATATCGGCTTGCGGTTGAGCTTCTAGGCCGCCCTCCAGCCGAAGGGCTGCACGGGAGTATCACGCCACGCGGCGCGAGGAGGGTCGGTGGGTGCGCCGCGAGCGGCGGCCCGGCCGGCCCTTTAAGCCTCACGACCGCGCCCCGCGAGTCCCAGAACCGACATGCGCCCGCCGCGCCACCAAAAGCGCAATCACCGCCCAACATACCGCAACGACCGCCACAACGATGGCGAGGTCAAGCCGACCCCCCGTTAAGCCGAACGCCCGCGCGTCATCAGGAACAAGCGGCGTCAGGCGCGTCGCCTCCGCAAACGCTGCAATCACCAGCGCAGCGAAACACCAAGCCATCCGGCTGGCGTGGGCCGCACGCGCCCGCGCGCGCGCGTGCGGGTGCGTGCGGGTGCGCGCACGGCGGATCGCCGCCACGCCCCCGCCAATCGTGATAAGCGTGAACACCGACAGCGCGTGGAACGGGTTCAGACCGCCAGTGATCTCATAAACGAACAAACCGCTTGTCGCGGCGACCACAATGGCCGCGACAAAGCCGTAACCCAGCGCGCGGTGGAGGCGGCGGCCCTTCGCGAGAGAAAAAACTGCGACGCCCAGCGCAAAGGCGACCGCCGACGCCGCGAGGTGCACGCTCACCATCGCCGGCTTGCGCGCCACAAACTCCGCCGCAGCCGCCGCCCACTCCGCCATGGCTTTCCCTCGACGCCGGGCCTCCCGGCTTAGCTGGCCAAGCGCGTCCCAAGGCGGCTGAGAAACGCCGCACCCTGGGACAGTTGCTCGAGCGCAATATATTCATCCGGCTGGTGCGCCTGGGCGATGGAGCCGGGGCCGCAAATTACAGCAGAGAAGCCGCCGCGCTGGAACTGGCCGCCCTCGGTGCCGTAAGAGGCGGTGCGCCGTTCATTATCGCCGGTCAGCGCGCGCGCCAGCCGCTCAGCCGCGCCGTCATCCTCCACCGCAAGGGCCGGCACGTTCGACAGCCGCGTCACACGCACTGCAGCCGTCGGCGCCGTGCGGCGCATGACCGCCTCGACCTCCGCGGCCTTGGCCCGCAGCCGCGCCTCCACCGCGTCAGCGTCATCCCAGGGAGCCGGGCGCATCAAGCTCACAAAACCCGCGCGGCCGGCGAGAATGTTCTCCGCCGTGCCGCCATAGACTTTCCCGATGGTCAGCGTGCCATAAGGCGGATCAAACGGGCTGTCGGCCGGCGCGGCGGCTCTCAGCTCCTCAGCAATCTCCAACATCACGCGCATCAGCGGCACCATGTGCGTCACGGCGCACGCGCCCTCCTGACCCACCAGACTTGAGTGCGCCTCATGGCCGATCAGCTCCACGTCGAAGCCGGAGAGGCCCTTGTGCGCGGAAATGACCTTCATCTCAGTCGGTTCGCCAATAATCGCGGCGTCCACCGGCGGCAGATCCGAGGCCATGCGCGCAATCATCGCCGGCGCGCCGAGGCAGCCGATCTCTTCATCATAAGACAAGGCGTAATGGATCGGCCGCGCCAAATCCGCCGCCGCAAAGCCCTCCGCCGCGCTGAGCGCAAGCGCGAGAAACCCCTTCATGTCGCAGGTTCCGCGTCCATAGAGCCGCCCGTCCCTCTCGGTCAGCGTCCACGGATCGCTCGACCACGCTTGGCCATCGACCGGCACCACGTCCGTGTGGCCGGAGAGGATCACCCCGCCCGGCGCATCCGGGCCGATGCTCGCCATCAAATTGGCTTTCGTGCCCTCGCGGTTGAGCACGCGCGTCGTGCGCGCCCCGGCCGCTTGCAGCTTCGCTTCCGCGTAAGCAATCAGGGCGAGGTTGGAGCCCCGCGACGTGGTGTCAAAGCCCACAAGGTCTGCAAGCGTGGCGCGCGCGTCGTGGGCCAGTTGATCCGCATTAAGGGTCATGCCGGCTATGATACGCCGGTGCGGCGGCATGTCGACCGCGCCCCCAACCGCGTCCCCGATCGCAATCAGTCGTCGGCGGCCGGTTCGCCCGCGTCAATCGGTTCGCCCGTGGCGCAATTGATGGACGGATCCGACGGCGGGCCATCCAACACGTCCAAAAGCTCCACCGTGAACAACAGCGCTTCATTAGGGCCGATGTCCGCGCCAGCGCCAGGGCGGCCATAAGCAAGCTCAGGCTTCGCCGCCAGCTCCCACGTCGCGCCGGGACGCATCAGCGCCAGCGCCTCCACCCAAGCGGGAATGAGACGATCGGAGGGAAACGCCGCCGGCTGGCCGCGGGCGTAAGAGCTGTCGAACTCCGTCCCGTCGATCAGCGTTCCACGATAATGCACGCACACAAACTCTCCAGGCGTCGGGGGCTCGCGCTCCGGATCGCCCTCAACGACGACGCGATACTGCAAGCCCGAATCCGTGACCACCACCCCGTCGCGCGCGGCGTTCTCGGCCAAGTAAGCGTCGGCACGCTCCAGATTGGCGGCCGCCAACGCCTTATTCGCCAAGCAATCGCCCCCCGGCGCCACGCCCGGACGATCCAACGCGTCAAACAGCTCAATCTCGAAAATCAGCGCCGCATTCGGACCAATCGCGTCCCCAGCGCCCGCTGCGCCATAGCCGAGGTCCGGATGGATAAACGCCTTCAGCCGATCACCCACGCGCATCAGCTGCAAGGCTTCGGAAAATCCAGGGATCACGCCGCCAAGGGGAAACATCGCCGCCTGGCCGCGGGCGTAAGAGCTGTCAAACTCCGTCCCGTCCGTCAATGTGCCGCGATAATGCACGCACACAAACTGATTGGCGCTCGGGCGCGCCGCCTCCGCATCATCGCCTGTGGCGAGCACGGTGTATTGCAGCCCGCTGTCAGTGACGACGACGTCATCAGCGCTGGCGTTCTCCGCAAGGAAGGCCTCCGCTGCGGCCAAATTCGCCGCCGCAAGCGCGGCCCGTTCGTCTTCCGCGCGCTGTTCTGCGGCCTCACGCGCGGCGATGGCCTCGCGCGCTTGCGCCTCCAGCGACGGATCAACGCCGTCGATCGGCTCAAGCGCTTCGGTTCCCGGCGCGGCGCGCACGCTTTCAGTGACGTTGTCTTGGATGGGGACGGACGGGTCGCCGCCATCGCCACACGCCGCCACGCCCAACGCGATCGTCGCCACAGCGGCCGCGCGCGCCCGCGCGCTTGTCGATCCTGTGTCCATCACCCCATCCCCAAGACCGCGAACGCCGCCCGGGGCGGCTGGTTCGGCTTTAGCCGCCACCCTTTCACGAGCCCGACCAAAGCGAAAGGGCCAGGCGCACGCCCCGCGGCGGGCCTTGAAGCCCCCGGCGCTCTTATTCCCGCTCGTCCAAAATGCGCGCGCGCGGAAACCCCGACCGGCGCAAGCGCGCCACCACCGCCTCTGTGATTGCAGCGTCATCCGTTTCGATCACAAAGTCGACGCGCGTCTCTTTGGCCGGCACGTCGACCACCATGCGGTTGTGCAACACGTCAATGATGTTAACGCCCTCCGCCGTCAGCGCCGCCGTCACGTCCGCCAAGCTGCCCGGCCGGTCAAAGCACTCCACGCGCAAGCGCGCGCGCCGGCGCGTGCGCACCAAATGCCGCGCCAGCACTTGAGCAAACAACCGCGCGTCGATGTTTCCGCCGCACACATGCAAGCCCACGCGGCGTTCGCGCACGCGGTCCTCATGCTCAATCACCGCCGCAAGCCCGAGGGCGCCTGCGCCTTCCGAGACGAGCTTCTCCGTCATTGCGAGTTCGACAATCGCCTCTTCGATCGCCGGCTCGCTGACCAGCACAATGTCTTGGGCGGTCAAGCCGAACCGCCGACACACCGCCGCGGTCAACAGCCCTGCGCGCTTCACCGCCACGCCCTCCGCGATGGTGTGGCCGCCAAGCACGCCATGGCGCGCCTCCGGGTCGCCCTCCATGTCCAGCAGGGCCGCCGCATCGCCCAGCGCCAAGCGCATGCTGGGATACATCGCCGGCTCCACGCCCAGGACCTCGCGCCGCGGCCCGCCCGCCGCCTCCGCCGCCAAGAGCGCGCCCGCGATCAAGCCGCCGCCGCCCACCGGGATCAGCAGCGTGTCAATGTCCGGCGCGTCCTCGAGGAATTCCAGAATGCCGACCCCTTGGCCCGCAATCACAGCGGCGTCGTCAAAGGGATGGACGAGGGTGAGGCCGTCCTCAGCCTCCAAGCGACGGGCCTGCGCCAGCGCGTCGTCAAAGGCGTCGCCCTCCAGCATCACCCGCGCGCCCAAGCGTCGCGCGCCGGCGATTTTTACTTGGGGCGTGTGGGTGGCCATCACCACCGTCACGGACACGCCGAGACGTCCGCCATGATACGCCAAGGCTTGAGCGTGATTGCCGGCGGAGGCGGTCACCACGCCGCGGCGCGCTTGCTCGGGGCTGAGCATCAGCAGGGCGTTAAGCGCGCCGCGTTCCTTGAAAGCGCCGGTGGGCAACAAGGTGTCGAGCTTCAGCCACACATCCCGCGCGCCGCACCGCTGCGCCAAAGCCGGGGCGACCCGCACCGGCGTCCGCTCAGTCGCTGCGCCCAACCGCGCGCGGGCCGCGAGCACATCGTCCGCCGACAGCGCCCCGGCGCGCGCGACGAGCGCGTCCTCATCATCCGCATCGGCATGCGACGGCGGAACAGCGGCGTCCGACGGCGCGGGCCGGCTCATCGTGCGCGGCCCCGCGTCGGCGCCGGCGCTGCGCTTGGCGCCAGCGGCGTCCACGACCGCGCCAAGATGACGCCCGCTCCGCGCTCACTCATCGCCATCAGCGCCCGCCGCATCACGGGTCGCGCGCCCAGACTCCTCCACGGCGGCGAAGTAATCGCGGGTCGCCAGCGTCTCATGGACAATCGCCACCCGCAGCGCCTGGTCCGGCGTCAGATAAGCCGCGGCCGTTTCGGCGAGATCCTCCGCCGTGATGGCGGCGTAATCCTCCGCCCGCGACAAGCTGCGCTCCAGATAGCGCGGCTGCGTTTGCGCGCGGCTCGCAAGCCCGAGCCAATAACCATTGTCTTCAAGGCTCTCTTCAAGTTGTTCTAGCAAAGGCCGGCGGGCGCGCTCCAGCTCATCGTCAGTGATTGCGCCGGCCGCCATCTCCGCGGCGATCTCGTCAATGATCGCGAAATAGGGGCCCACATCCTCCGGCGTGAGGGCGAGGCTGACGAAGAAATAGCCAAAGCCTGGGTTCACCCGCGATGTCAGGCCGCCGGCCCGCGGCGAATAGGTCGCGCCTTCTTGCTCGCGAATGCGCGCAATGAGCTTCAGATCCATCACCCGCTCCAGCAGCACTAAGCGCCGCGCAAGCATGACATCGCTGTCGTCAGTGGTGGGCCAATACACATTCGCCTCCGCCTGATCGGCCTCGCCGGCGTGGGTGAGGGTGATCGGCGCACGGTCTTCAGGGAACGCCACCAGCCGCGCCTGCGCGAAGGGCTCAGGGTCAGCCGACCGCGCCGGCAACGCGCCGAAGGTCGCGCCCACCGCCTCAAGCGCGGCCTCCGGCGAGACATCGCCGACGACGCCGATCTCGATCGCGCCAGCGGTGAAGGGGCGCTCCAGCACGGTCTGCAAATCCTCATAGCTGCGCGCCAACAACGCGTCTTTCGCGGGCAAACCGAAGCGCGGGTCGCCAGACCGCAGCAGGCGCGGCATGTCGCGCCGGCGCACGCTCGCCGGCTGCGCGTCTAAGGTGTCGTAGACAATGTCGAACAATTGCCGGTACTGCGCCTCCCCCTCGGGGCGGAAGCCCGGCGCTGTGAGATAAGCGGCGAAGATCTGGAGCTGCAGCAGAAGATCCTCAGGCGTGGTGGCGGCGGTGAACACAAACGCATCGTCAGCGACCGCGCTGTTCACGTCCCACGTCCGCCCAGCCAACACGGATTGCAGATCGTCGGCGCTGTGGGCCTCAAGCCCCCCTAAGGCGAAGGCGTTGTTAAAGAGCGCCGGCAAACCCGGCAGATCTTTCGGCGTCTCCAACAGGCCGCCGCCCACGCGCACGCTCACGCGCACGACGTCGTCTTCAAAGTCGGTTTGTTTGACGTTCACCCGCACGCCATTGTCAAAGCGCGCGCGTGTGATCGCTAAAGGCTCGAACACACCTTGCTCCGCCGCGACGCCCGGCGCGCCAAAGTCAGTGTACGCGAAGTCGCCGCCGCTGAGATCCGTCGGCGGCGAGACAGCGATCGCTTGGCTTTCAGTAAATACGTCCATGATCGCTTGTTCAGCGTCGGGCACAGGCGCGTTGTTGGCGAGAAACACGAGCGGGTTCGGCCCAGTCCAGCGCGCGCGAAACGCATCCAGCACCGCTTGCGGCGTCACGTCCGGAGCGACCGCTTCGAATTGGGCGAGGTTGGCGTCGGGATGGGAAAACACATCCCCCGCCCCAAAGGCTTGCGTCACCCCATTGGCGAGCGCGGGCGTCTCACGCGTGTCGGCCTGGTCGGCGGCGTTCTCAAGGCTTGTGCGGATGTTGGCGAGTTGCTCATTCACTTCCGCGGCGGTGAAGCCGTGCTCGACCGCCCGGCGCAGCTCTTGTTCCGCCAAAGCCAGCGCCGCGCGCCAATCCTCCGGCCGCGAGACAACCTCAAGCGCGGCCATATCCGCAGTTTTAGTGCCAAACACAGGCTCCGACGACACCGTCGCTTGCAGAAAGCGCGCGTCGGGATCGCGGGACAGGCGCTGCAGCCGGCGCGACAGAACGCCTTCGCCGATCGCCTCCAAAAGCGCTGTGCGACGCGTGTCGAGGGTATCGGGCCGCGGCGTCCAGGGGCTGACGAGATACACGCCAGCGATGGTGTACATGTCTGGATCCGTGAAGAAGCCCGCCTGGGTCGGTCGCGCCGTGATCACGCCCAAATCCGGATCAAGGCCGGGGTCGCTCGGCGGCGTCCAGCCGCTGAACGCCTCGCGCAGCTTCGTCTCCATCGCGTCCACGTCAAAATCGCCGACGGCAGCCACGAACGCCCGCTCAGGCGTGTAATAGGCGTCATAAAGCGCTTTCATCCGCTGCGCCGGAGCGGTTTCAATCACCTCAAGCAGACCAATGGGCAGGCGTTCCGAAATCAGGGAATCCGGAAACAAGAAGCGATTGCGCGCACGCAAATACCGCAGACCGAAGGTGTCGCGCACGCGCTCTTCCGACAGCACCACCCCGCGTTCGCGATCCACCGCTTCGGGATCAAACAGAGCTTCGCTGACCATCTCGCTAAGGATGAACAGCGCGGCGTCCACCGTCTCCTCGTCCGTGGACGGCAAATCGAGCTGATACACAGTCTCATGGAACGCGGTGTAGGCGTTGGTGTCCGCGCCAAAGGCGAGGCCGAAGCGCTCCAGCATTTTCACCAACTCATCTTCGGGAATGTTGGTGGTGCCGTTGAACGCCATGTGCTCGATGAAATGAGCGAGGCCGCGCTCATCCTCAGCCTCGTTAAGCGAGCCCATATCGATGCGCACGCGCAGCGCGGCGGTGTCGGTGGGCGTGTCGTTCGCCATCACCGCATACCGCAAGCCGTTGTCCATCCGACCATAGCGCACGAGAGGGTCAGCCGGCACGTCGCTGGCGTCGTGAGGAAACGCCCCGGCGGCCGCTAACTCCTGAGCCGCGACGGCGGCGTCTTCAGACGCAGCGTCCGCGACGCTCGGCGCCTCCGCCGGCGCAGCTGGCTCCAGCGGCGCGGGCGGCGGCGCGTCCGGCTCGCCACACCCCATGCACGCCATCGCAGACACGAAAAGAATCCAAGCCCGAACCGCCATAGCCTGTCCTTTGACGACGAAACCCCGCGAACCGTATCACTGGGGTTGTTTGTGGCAAACGCCACGGACCAGGGCTGACGTCAACGGACAGTGTCGCGTGGTCCGCGCGCCTCACACCATCAGGCCCTCGCCATGGGGATAAGGGTCATGCTCGGCGACCCAATGGCCCGGGCCCACCGCCACAAGCTGCGGGCGATAGACCGCCTCAGCCGCACCGTCGCTTTTGGCGGGCCCCTCCGGCAAACGCGAGGGCATAAAGCGCAAGCCCGCACGCGGGTCCAGCGGACTGGGCGGATCGCCGCTCAGAGCGACGCGCGCGCGCGTCTTTTCGATCCGCGGGTCAGGGATCGGCGCCGCCGACAAGAGAGCCTGGGTGTAGGGATGGCGCGGACCCGCGTAGAGGGTGTCGCGATCTGCACTCTCCACCACCCGTCCCAAGTAAAGCACCATGACTCTATGGCAGATTTCGCGCACCACCGACAAATCATGGCTGATGAACATCATCGCCAAGCCGAACTGAGTCTGCAGATCAATCAGAAGGTTGAGAATCTGCGCTTGAACCGACACATCAAGTGCTGACACCGCTTCATCGCACACCACGAGCTTCGGCTCGATAATCATAGCCCGCGCAATGCCGACGCGCTGATTTTGCCCGCCGGACAGCTCATGGGGGTAGCGGTTGATCAGCGCGGGATCGAGGCCGCAGCGCGCCATTATCGCGCGCGTCATGTCCGCCCGCTGGGACGCCGTGAGCTCGCGACGGTGCGTGCTCAAGGGCTCAGCGATCGAGCCGCCGATAGTCATGCGCGGATCAAGCGAGGCGAGGGGATCCTGGAACACGATCTGCGCGTCCCGGCGCGCCGTCCGCAACGCCGCTTTCGAGAGCGTGTCCGTCCCGCGGCCGATCCAGGCCACGGCGCCGGCCGTGCGCGGCAGCAACTCCAGCACGGCCCGGGCCAAGGTGGACTTGCCGCAGCCGGATTCCCCGACAACGCCTAAGGTTTCGCCCGCGCGCAACGTCACGTCGACGCCATCGACGGCGCGCAAATGCCGCCGCCGACCGAACGGTCCGCCCTCGACCCGCACCGGAAACCACACTTTCACCCCGCGCGCGTCCAAAACGATGGGCGCGGCCTGGCCCGGCGCAGGCCCAAGCCGCGGCGCGCCGGGCCGGTTCGGCCGGTCGAGCCGCGGGGCGGCCTCCAACAGCATGCGCGTGTAGGGATCCTGCGGCGCTGCGAACAGCCGCTCCGCCGGCCCCTCCTCCACGACGCGGCCGCTCTTCATCACCATCACCCGGTCGGCCATGCGCGCGACCACGCCCATATCATGGGTGATCACGATCAAGCCGGCGCCAGTATCGCGCTTCAGCTCGTCCATAATGTCGAGGACTTGAGCCTGCACCGTCACATCAAGCGCAGTCGTCGGCTCATCCGCGATCAGGACCTCCGGCTCGCAGAGCATGGCGATGGCGATCATCACCCGCTGGCGCATGCCGCCGGAGAGCTCATGGGGATACTGGTTCATACGCCGCCGCGGATCAGGGATGCGCACGCGCTCAAGCCACGCCACGCACCGGGCCTCAGCCTCCGCCCCGACGACGCCGAGGTGGACCTTTAAGGCCTCCTTCATTTGGCTGCCGACGCGCATGTGCGGCGTAAGCGAGGTGAGCGGGTCCTGGAAGATCATGGCGATCCGGCGTCCGCGCACCCGGTTCAAGCGCTTCACCGGCACGCCGAGCAGCTCCTCGCCGCGATACCGCACCGAGCCCTGCGCGCGCCCATTATCAGCCAACAGCCCCATGGCGGCGAGACAGGTTTGGCTTTTGCCCGACCCGGATTCGCCCACAATGGCCACACACTCTCCGGAGTGGAGCGCCAGACTCACGCCGTCGACGGCCGGCACCACGCCATCGGGGGTGTCGAAACGGACATGCATGTCCGTCACCGCAAACACAGGCTCGCAATGGTCAGCAGCTCCGTCGTGCATACCGTCGTCCCGATACGGCGCGGCATCGGTTACGCCGCCCGTGAACACTGTATCGGCTTTAGGCGCGCCCCCCCAGACTGCGCCGCAGGACTCCCGTGACGTGGTCGGCGGAACGCATGGGCGCGCCAGACGAGGAATGTTACAGCCGTCACCAGCGAGGGGACGCCCTCACTGATGCGTTGAGTTCGTGAACAAGCGGGGGCCTATGTCGAACCTGGGTTTAGAAACAGAAACATATCACACACTGAGTATTCTTATTCTCGTCATCAGCATCATCGCCGCAATGTGGTCCGTACGCTCCAGCAACAGCATTGCAATACGGATGAAAGAAATTGACGTCATGCGTCACTGCAATGAGCGGTACAGTGAGGCGGGTCGACATCGGGTCAAGTTGTTCAAAAAGCTCTACACCGACAACAATGTCCATCAGCGCGAAATTGACGAGTTTTTTCGCCACTACTGGGGCGTTCAGTGTGATCAATACGACTATTTCCGGAAAGGGTTTCTGCCCTTCGATGTTTATCAGTCTTGGGTGTACTCCCGCTACATCGACTTTCACAACAACAACCCACTCGGCAGCATTGACGGCGGGGGGTGGGATAATAACCCTGAATTAAAGCTGAGCTTTCGCTACGGATGGGATCAGGTTGGTCGCGCCATTTCCGAACACCACAGCGATTTTTTTAGTTTCATCAGTGAGTTGATTACCACAATGCAACAAGCTGATAATATGACCAGCGACCGCCGGCCACGGTTTGTCAAAAACTGGATTAAAAGCCGACTGAAAGCCACGCGCCGATAAGGCGCGTCCCTGGCGGGGCGTCCCTAGGGGGGCGTCTTTAGGGCGGCGCCGATGTGCGGCTCACGGCACGGCGTCGAGGAACTCTTCTATGCTGGACCACACCTCCGGCTCTGTTAAGAGCGGCGCGTGCCCCACCGCCGGCGCTTCCACGGTCTTTAAGTCAAGCTTGCGCAACCGCATCTTCGCCACGGTGTCGCGGCCGAGCAAATCCGAGAGCTCGCCGCGGATGACGAGGGTCGGGATTTCCTTCAGCGCTTCGAAAAAGGGCCACAAATCCGCGCCGGATTCCGCCTCCTCCAAAAAGGGCCCGGCGATGGCGGGATCATAGTCCAACAAAATCCGTCCATCGGGCGTTTGCCGGTAAAGCCGGCGGGCGACCATGTCCCAAAACGCCTCGTCATGGCGCATCGTGGGAAAGGAAGGACCATGGACCTCGCGGGTCATGCGCGCAGCGTCCGCCCAATCCTCCGCAGCGGGACCGCCGCCAATGTACGCGCGGATGCGCTCAAGCCCCTCCGCGCCCAAATCGGGGCCGATGTCGTTGATGATCGCGCCCACGACTTTGCCCGGTTGGGCGGAGGCGAGCATCATCGCCATCAACCCTCCCATGGAGGCGCCCAGGACCACGACCGGCCCGACGTCGAGGGAGCCCAGCAAACCGAGCATGTCGCCCACATAATAGCCCGGCTGATAATGGTCGGGATTGGCGTCCCAGTCGGACTTCCCGCGTCCGCGTTGATCAGGCACGATCACACGCCGCCCAAGCGCGGCGAGGCGCGGCGCCACCTCCTCATAATCGCGGCCATTGCGCGTGAGGCCATGCAGGCACAAGACCGGCGTCTCGCGCGCCGGCGCGTTCGGGTCCGCCGGCTGAGGCGTGTACTCGCGATAGAACAGCTCCAACCCGTCCGGCGTGTGGAAAAACGCATCGCGCACAGGATCCGGCGGCGGCGGGCCCACAGGAGCCTCCGATTCAGCGTCCGCCGGTTCATCGGCCTGGCCGTCGGATTCATCGTCCGCCCGCGCTCCCGCGACGTCGGCGGCGTCCGGCGTCGGCGCGTCATCCGCCGCCTCAATCGCGTCCACCGCAGTCGCGTCCGCCTCAGCGGCGTCCGGCGCGCGCGGCTCCGGCCCCGCTAAGGACTCACTGCTCAGCGCGGCGTCCGCGCCATCGCCGTCATCCTCCGTCGCGACGGAGGGCTCCGCCGGCGCAGCAGCCGCCCCCACCTCCTCAAGCGCGGCGTCGCTCTCCGCGACAAAAGCGTCGGCGGCCGTTTCCGGCGGATCGTCAAAGTCCGCGACCGCCGCGAGCGCCGCTTCCAGCTCCGCCGCCACCGCGTCGGCGTCGCCGGCGTCTGCGGACGCCTCTCCCGCGGATGCTGGCGACGGCGCAGCCGCCCACAGGCTCGTCTCGTCCCGACGCCCCGCGTTGTCTTGCGCCGGCGCGTCGCCCACCCCGCCGGACGCCGCCGACTGCAGATCCGTCGACGGCTCAGGCTCAGGCTCAGGCGGCGCAGCTCGGCGCGCCGGCTCTGCAACCGGCGGGGGCGGCGGGGGCGGCGCAACGGCCGGCGGAGACGGGAAACCGCCGGCGGCGTCCGCAGTCTCGAGCTCAGCGGCGGGCTCGCGCTCAACAGCGGGCTCGCGCTGCGGGCGTTGCGAGGGCGCAGGCCGCGCGCTGGGACGCGAGGGCCCCAAGGGCAAATCGAGCAATTCCGGCGGCGGCGAGCCCTTCCCCGTGACATGAGGCAAATGGTCGACCGCCCGTCCCTCGGGCCGCTTATTGCGACGCCAAAACATCGCGCACTCCGTGAGCATCGTGTGTGAAAAACACGCGTGGCTGCGGCGACCACGCCGCGCGCCCGCCAGCCGCGACAATATACGCGCAAGTCGCGCGATGCGCGAGAGAGATGGCTGTGGATTTAACGCTGGCGCGCCTCAATCGGCCTCGACCAAGGGCGCGACGGCGTCGGCGGGCTGATCGGCGTTCGTCGCGGCCAAAAACGCCTGCACATCGGAGAGCGTTCGTTGGGGGTCCTCCTCATGGGGAATGTGGCCGAGGTCGTCATAAACCACCGTGCGGGCGTCGGGGATCGCGGCCGCAAACCGCTGCGCATGCTCCACCGGCACCAAGCTGTCGCGCGCGCCCCACACAACAAGCGTGGGCGCGACCACGCGCTGCAAAGCGGGCTCGGGATCCGGCAATGTGAACACCGCCAGCCGCGCCAACAGCGCCTCGCTATTGCCCTCGCGTCGCATCAACGCGCGCACGCGCGTCGCCATAGCGGGATCCATGCGCTCAGGATCGCCATAGAGATTGCGCGTGGCCGCCTCCACCACAGGGGCGGGCGCTAAGCGCAAATAGCCTTCCACGGCGGCCGGCACCGGCGCAGGCTCATCCCCCACGCCTTGATTGGGGAAGCCGCCGGCCGCGACCAAAATAAGCGCGCTCACCCGCTCAGGATAGGCCGCCGCATAGCGCCACGCCACTAAGCCGCCCAACGAACTCCCCGCCACGGCGAACTGCTCCAGCCCGAGTTCGTCCAACAGCGCCGCCACCAGCGCCACAGTCTGCTCATTCGTGTAGCGGCCCTCTGGATCCGGCCCCGTGAGACCGTGGCCGGGCAAATCAAACCGGATCACGCGCCGAGCGTCAGAAAGGCCCGCCGCCCATCCGTCCCACGTCTCCAAGCTGTGGGAAAAGCCATGGATCAGCACGATCGGCGGCGCGTCGGCGGGTCCCTCGTCACGCACGCGGAACCGGACGCCCTCCGCCGTCACATACCGATCCGTCGGCGCGCCATAGGTCGCCTCCAGCTCGGCCGCGGACAGCGGTGCTTCAGAAAACGTGTTCAGCAACGCGCGCCCGCCAAACAGCACGCCCGCCGCGGCCAACAACACCACGCCCACAACCACCAGGATCGTCCGCATGCCCACTCTCCCTCATGGCCGCCCCCGCGGCGCATCCCGTTAACATCGCCGCGATTACGGCGGTGGTGCGGCGCGCCCGCCCCTAGCCCGCCAGCGCCGCAGCGGCCGCCGCCAGACGCGTGATCGCGCCCCAGTCCTTCGCCGCGATGGCGGCTTTCGGCGCGACCCAGGATCCGCCCACGCACGCGACATTCGGCAACGCCAAATACTCCGGCGCGGTGTCGGGCGTGATCCCGCCCGTGGGGCAAAACGTGATCTGGGGCAAAGGCCCGCGCACAGCGTTCAGATAAGCCCGTCCCCCGGCCGGTTCTGCAGGGAAGAACTTCTGCACGGCAAACCCCGCCTCATAAAGCGTCATCATCTCCGTAACGGTCGCAGCGCCGGGAAGCACCGCGACATCAAGGGCCTCAAGCGCTTCAATCATCAGCCGCGAGGTTCCCGGCGTGACGAGGAAATCAGCGCCCGCATCGACGCATCGGCGCGCGTCATCAGGGGTCTTGACGCTCCCCACGCCCACATAGGCCTCCGGGACGGCCGCCTTCATCCGCGTCAGCGACTGGAGCCCCACGGCCGTGCGCAACGTTGTTTCGATGACCCGCAGACCACCAGCGACCAGCGCGTCAGCCAGCGGCGCGGCGTCGTCGACATCCTCCACGGCCAACACCGGAATGACCGTCGCCGCCGCCACGATCGGCTCGACCCCCGCGGCGTGCGCAGCCGCCACGCCCGCCCCGCTCACGCCAACGCCTCCGCGCGGGTCGGCGCGACCGCGTCAAACGCGCCGAAACTCATCGCGCCTTGGTCGGCCCGGGTCGCGCGGTCACGGAAGCCCGCGAACAGCTCGCGGCCAAGCCCACGCTGCTCTGCGGTCAAATCCGCCGTCGCCGCCGCACGCGCCGCGAACGTCGCGGGGTCCGCCTTCACGTCAAGGACGCCCGCCTCGCTGTCCAGGCGGATCACATCGCCGTCGCGCACTTTCGCAATTGGTCCGCCATCCGCGGCCTCCGCGCACACATGGATCGCCGCCGGCACTTTGCCGGACGCGCCGGACATGCGCCCGTCCGTCACCAGCGCGACTTTGAAGCCGCGATCCTGGAGCACGCCGAGGCTCGGCGTCAGCTTGTGAAGCTCGGGCATGCCATTGGCTTGCGGGCCCTGGAAGCGCACCACCGCAATGAAGTCCCGATCAAGCTCGCCGGCTTTGAAGCGATCCAGCAGCTCTTGCTGGGAGTGGAAGACAATCGCCGGCGCCTCCACCACCCGGTGCTTGGGCTTGACGGCGGAGACTTTGATGATCGCGCGCCCAAGCGCGCCCTCCAGCAAATGGAGCCCGCCCGTCGCGCTGAAGGGGTCCGACACGGGCCGCAGCACCTCAAGGTCGCCGGACTCCACGGGGGCGTCGCGCCACGCCAACGCGCCGTCCGCCAGCGCAGGCTCCTGGGCGTAGCGGCGCAGGCCCGGGCCTGCGACGGTTTGCACATCCTCATGCATCAGACCCGCGTCCAGCAGTTCGCGCACCAAAAATCCCATGCCGCCAGCCGCGTGGAAGTGGTTCACATCCGCCAAACCATTCGGGTAGATCCGGCAGAGAAGGGGCGTCACCTGCGCCAAATCCTCAAAATCCGTCCAATCGACGAGGATCCCCGCCGCCCGCGCCATAGCGATGATGTGGATGGTGTGGTTGGTCGATCCGCCTGTGGCGTTGAGCCCGACAATCGCGTTCACCACAGCCCGCTCGTCGATTACATCGCAGAAGGGGATCGCCTCCTCGCCCAAATCTGTGATCGCCGCCGCGCGCTGGGCGGTCGCGACCGTGAGCGCGTCGCGCAAGGGCGTGTTCGGATTGACGAAGGCGGCGCCGGGCAGATGCAGACCCATCACCTCCATCAGCATCTGGTTGGAGTTCGCAGTGCCGTAGAACGTGCACGTGCCAGGGCTGTGATAGCTCTTGGACTCCGCTTCAAGCAACGCATCGCGCCCGACCTTGCCTTCGGCGTGGAGCTGACGCACCCGCGCTTTCTCCGCATTCGGAAGGCCTGACGGCATGGGGCCGGCGGGGCAGAACACCGCCGGCAAATGCCCAAAACGCGCCGCCCCGATGAACAGGCCCGGCACGATTTTGTCGCACACGCCGAGGTAAAGCCCCGCGTCAAACACATTGTGGGACAAGCTGACCGCCGTCGCCAACGCGATGACATCGCGTGAGAAAAGCGACAAGTCCATGCCCGGTTGACCTTGTGTCACGCCGTCACACATGGCCGGCACGCCGCCCGCGATTTGCGCCGTCGCGCCGGCGTCACGCGCGGCGGCTTTGATCTGCTCGGGAAACGCGCCGAGCGGCTGATGCGCCGACAGCATATCGTTGTAGGCGGTCACGATGGCGAGGTTTGGCCACCGCGCCTCGCTGAACACGTCTTTGATCTTGGCTTTATCGTCCGAGGGGCTGGCGGCGAAGGCGTGAGCCAAGTTCCCGCAGGAGAGCGTTTTGCGGTGAGGCCCGTCCCGGCGCGCGGCGGCCATCTGCTCGCGATAAGCGGCGCGTGCATCGCGGCTGCGCGCACGGATGCGCTCCGTCACCTCCTGCACGCGTGGATGCATCACCGCCATGCTCGGCCTCCGGCTCGCTGAGAGAGTGTAACGCTCAGGACCCTAGGCCCGTTCCACCCGCGACGCCATGGGCCCGGAGGTCGCGGACCGACCCGCGCGACGCCTGCGCCTCGGCGGCGTTGCTCACTCAGGACCCGTCGCCTTCTTAATGTGGTGCGCGAGCAGCACCGCCGCGATCCCTGTCGACAAGAAGTTCACGCCCAACAACACGCCCAAAACAAACGTGGAGGTTCCCGGCAATCCCAACGCAATCACGACGCCGAGGCCGACACTGATCACCGCGGACCCAAGCACAAACACCCAGCCTTGCGCCGGGCGCACGCGCAACGCGAACAGCGCTTGGAACACGCCCTCCACGACAAACACCGTCGCCACCACCAGCGTCAGGGCCAACAGGCCGCTCATGGGGTCAAACAGCACGAACAGCCCCGCCCCCAACGTCAGCACGCTCAACAGCACCGACCAGGCCAGCGCGCCGACGCCGCGCACGCCAAACGCGCTCACCAGGCCCGCAACGCCCGCGAACACGAACAACCATCCGATGATGAAGTTCGCCGCCAGACTGGCCAGGATCGGAAACACAATCGCCAGCACCCCCACCACAAGGTGGATGATCCCGCTCCAAAACAGCCAGGCGCGCCCTTTGCGCAGGCCCTCCATCGTCGCGGGATCGCCGCTGATGCGGATGGTGATGTCGTCGCTCATAAACGCCTCCGGCTGTCCGGCCCCCCACGGGCGCGCGCGAGTATACGCCGCACGCGCGCCCGCTGCGAGGCGCACGCGCGTGGCGACGCGTTGGTCGCAAAGGCGCGGTCAAGACCAGGCGCCGCTAAGACCGACAGCCCTGAGGAGGGCATGGCGAGGCCGCGGGACGGCTCTCGTGAGAGCCACGCCTCAGAGCCGCCTCCCCGGGCCTCGCCGCGTCAGCGCCGTCCTCAAAGAGGGCGTCGCGCCAATGGCGTCACGCTCTCACAAACGGGGTTAGCGGCGCGAGCCGTCGCGCGCGCGCGCCTCACGCACCGCCGTCGCCACCGCCTCGGCGGTGATCCCGAAATGAGCAAACACCTCCGCCCCCGGACCGCTCGCACCGAAGCCTGTCATGCCCACAAACGCATCGCCCGGGCGCAGCCACCGGTCCCAACCTTGGCGTACGCCCGCCTCCACCACCACGCGCACCGGCGCAGCGCCCAACACCTCGTCCTGATACACCGCTGATTGGGCGTCAAAGCGATCAAGGCACGCCATACTGACCACCCGGCATGTCACGCCTTCGCGCGCGAGCGTCTCAGCGGCTTCGGCGGCCAGGGACAGCTCCGTGCCGCTGGCGATCAACGTTGCGTCCGCAGCCGCGCCATCGCCCGCAGCGTCCGACAACACATAACCCCCGCGCGCACAGGCGTTGGCCTCGCGCGCCGCAGTCCGCAGCTGGGGGACGCCCTGGCGCGACAGCGCAATCACGCTCGGCCGGTCCGCGGTTTCAAGCGCGAGCTCCCAGCACTCCAGCGCCTCCACCACATCAGCGGGGCGGTAGACGTCGAGGCCCGGGATCGCGCGCAACGCCGCCAAATGCTCCACCGGCTGGTGCGTGGGGCCGTCTTCGCCGACGCCGATGGAGTCGTGCGTCATCACGAAGATGGCGCGGATCCCCATCAGCGCGGCGAGCCGGATCGCGGGGCGGCAATAGTCGGCAAACACCAAGAACGTGCCGCTATAGGGGATCACCCCGCCATGGAGCGCCATGCCGTTCATGGCCGCGGCCATAGCGTGCTCGCGAATGCCGTAATGGATGTAGCGGCCGGCGTAATCCTGACCAGAGAGGGGCTCAAGGCCGGAGACCTTAGTGTTGTTGGAGCCGGTGAGATCCGCAGATCCGCCGACCAGCTCCGGCGCCGCGGGCACAATCGCCTCCAACGCCGCTCCGGACGCTTTGCGCGTCGCCATCGCCGCCGGGGCGGCGAGCGCCTTCGCTTTCGCCGCGGCGATCGCCGCGCGCACAGGCGCGCCCAGGCCCGGGTCGAGCGCGTCGCGGAAGGCCGCCTGGTGCGGGTGACCCGCTAAGCGCGCCTCCCAAGCGTCGCGCGTGGGCCGCCCGCGTGCGCCCGCCGCGCGCCAGGCCGCTTGGATGTCGCCAGGAATCTCAAACGGCGGGTGCGGCCAGTCCAACGCCGCGCGCGTCGCCGCGATTTCCTCCGCCCCCAAAGGCGCGCCATGGGCGCCGGCGGTGCCGCCCTTTTTCGGCGCGCCGAACCCGATTGTCGTGCGGCAGGCGATCAACACCGGCTGCTCAGCGGTCTGCGCCCAGGCGAGGGCTTCGCGCACCGCCGTGGGATCATGGCCGTCAATGGCGCGCGTCGCCCAGCCGGAGGCCGCAAAGCGCGCCTGCTGATCCGTGGAGTCCGATAACGACACCGCCCCATCGATTGAGATCGCGTTGTCGTCCCACAACACAATGAGCCGGTTGAGCTTGAGGTGACCCGCGAGGCTGATCGCCTCTTGGCTGATCCCCTCCATCAAGCAGCCGTCGCCCGCGATGACATAGGTCTTGTGGTCGACCAGCTCATCGCCAAAGCGCGCGTTCAAATGCCGTTCCGCGATCGCCATGCCGACGGCGTTGGCGAGGCCTTGGCCGAGCGGTCCAGTCGTTGTCTCCGCCAACGCCACATGGCCCCACTCAGGATGGCCCGCCGTGCGCGACCCCAATTGGCGGAAGCGCTTGAGCTGATCCAGGGGCAAATCGTCAAAGCCCAGAAGGTGGCCGAGGCCATAAAGCAGCATGGAGCCATGGCCGGCCGAGAGCACGAAACGGTCGCGATCGGGCCACGCCGGATCCGCGGCGTCAAAAGTCAAAAACTCGCGGAAGAGCACTGTGGCGACATCAGCCATGCCCATGGGCATGCCCGGATGGCCAGAGTTCGCCTGCTCCACGGCGTCCATCGCGAGCGCGCGCAGGGCGTTGGCGAGACGGCGATCGTCAGAGCCGGCCCCGGCCGGCCCCCCATGTGCGATGGTGGCGGCCGTTGTGTCCGTCATAATGGATCCCTCGCCCTCGTAATTGACGCACCCCAAACCAAGCGCCGACCGCGCGGCGGCTTTGGCCCGCGTCGCATAGCGCACGTCGCCATAGCGCGCATCACACTGGGGCTATGGCGGCCTGGAACGCCCATGTCCACTGCGCCACGCCGCCGCTACACATCGACCTCAGCGTCCAGCGCGTTGGCGATGATAAACTCCCGCCGCGGCTCGACCACATCGCCCATCAGCTTCGCAAACAAGTCGTCGGCGTCGTCAGCCTCCTTGACTTTCACTTGCGGCAATGAGCGCACAGCCGGGTCCAGCGTGGTCTCCCACAACTGGTCCGCGTTCATCTCGCCGAGGCCCTTATAGCGCTGGATCTTCACGCCGCGCTCGCCTTCACGCATGACCGCCGCCAACAGGCTGCACGGGTCATAGACCCGTTGCTCACGATCGCCGCGGGTGTAATCGGCCGGCGCGCGATAGGCCTCCGCCAGGCGCGCGTTCAGGCTGTGCAAGCGCTGGGCGTCGGCGCTGTCGCGGAAGGCGGCGTCCATCACCACCGCTTCGCGCACGCCGCGCACCTCCCGCTCGAGCAACAGTGCGCCATCCTCGCCGAAGCGGGCGCTCCAGCCCTCTTCGCCCTCGTCCGCGACCCAATCCATGCGCGTTGCAAGGACGTCGGCCTCCGCCGCGCCGGCCTCAGGCCCAAGCGCGCCGGCGATCGCGGCTTGAATGATCGCGTCTTGGGGCGCGCGCGCCTTCAGCCGATCCACCAGGACTTGAACGCCGCGCGCCTCCTGGGCGAGGCGCGCCAGATCCGCGCCGACCAACACCTCCCCCGTGTGGAGCCGCAGCTTGGCGTCTTTGGCGCCTTCCTCCACTAAGAAGGACTGCATCTCGCCTTCATCCGTCAGGTATCGCTCCGATTTCCCCCGCGCGACTTTAAAGAGCGGCGGCTGAGCGATGTAGAGGTGGCCGCGCTCAATAAGTTCCGGCATTTGACGATAAAAAAACGTCAGCAACAGCGTGCGGATGTGGGCGCCGTCCACGTCGGCGTCCGTCATAATGATGATTTTGTGGTAGCGCAGCTTATCCACGTCGAAGTCATCGCGGCCAATCCCCGCGCCGAGCGCCGTGATCAGCGTGCCGACTTCTTGGCTCGACAGCATTTTGTCAAACCGCGCGCGCTCGACATTCAAGATTTTGCCCCGCAATGGCAAAATCGCTTGGTATTGGGAATCGCGGGCGCCCTTGGCGGTGCCGCCGGCGCTGTCGCCCTCCACTAAGAACAATTCCGACTTCGCCGGATCGCGTTCGCGGCAATCAGCGAGCTTGCCCGGCAAAGACGCCACATCGAGCGCGGATTTGCGCCGCGTCAGTTCGCGCGCCTTGCGCGCCGCCTCGCGCGCGGTGGCCGCCTCAATGATTTTGCGCACCACATTCTTGGCTTCGTTGGGGTGTTCTTCGAACCATTGGCTGAGCGCGTCGCCCACCAAATTCTCCACCACCGGACGCACTTCCGAAGAGACCAGTTTTTCTTTTGTTTGGCTGGAGAATTTCGGATCCGGGACCTTCACCGACAAAATCGCCGTCAGGCCTTCGCGCGCATCATCGCCGGTGATGGTCACTTTCTCTTTTTTCGCGAGCCCGGAGGTCTCCGCGTATTTCGTCACGACCCGCGTCAGCGCCGCGCGAAACCCGGCCAAATGGGTGCCGCCGTCGCGTTGGGGGATGTTGTTCGTGAAGCACAAGACTTGCTCGTGATAGCTCGAATTCCATTGCAGCGCCGCCTCGACCGTCAAACCGTCGCGCGCGCCCGACAACGCAATCGGCGCGGGAATGATCGGCGTCTTCGCGCGGTCCAAATGCCGCACAAACGCCGTGACGCCGCCGTCATAGCGCATGTCGATCTCGACCGGCTCTGCGCCGCGCTCATCGCGCAACACAATGCGCACGCCCGAATTCAGAAACGCAAGTTCCCGCAGGCGATGCTCTAAGGTCGCACGATCGAACTCCGTGAAAGAAAAGACCTCCGTCGACGGCAAGAACCGCACTTGGGTGCCCGTGCGATCGCCCGCCGCACCGTCCACGACCGCCAAGTCGCCATTGACCGGGTCGCCGTCTTCAAAGCGCATGTAGTGTTCCGCGCCATCGCGCCACACACGCAGCTCAAGGCGCTGGGACAACGCATTGACGACCGACACGCCCACGCCGTGCAAACCGCCGGAGACTTTGTAGGAGTTCTGATCGAATTTCCCGCCGGCATGGAGCTGGGTCATAATCACTTGGGCGGCGGAAACCCCCTCTTCGGCGTGGGTCTCCACCGGAATGCCGCGGCCGTCGTCCGTCACGCTGGCTGAGCCATCAGCGTGCAGCGCCACCTCCACCCGCGAGCAATAGCCGGCGAGCGCCTCATCAATGGCGTTGTCGACCACCTC
>CAZMSO010000015.1:0-14872 GCA_964568975.1 uncultured Caulobacterales bacterium
ACCCACGCCGACGCCAGCGCCAACGCCGACCCCTGCGCCAACGCCGACGCCGGCCCCGACGCCCACACCGCCGGACAGCCCGACGCCCACGCCGACGCCCACGCCAGTTCTTGGCTTCTTTGAGGTGGTGCAAGGCGAAGCCTTTACCTCCGTCAACGGCAACAATCAGGCCCGCACGCCGCTGAACCCGGAAACCAACCCCAGCGCTGGCGATGACGGCCTGTGGGACGGGTTCTTCGGCGACGGCGATGATGAGACCGACGATGACGGCTACATGGATATGGGCGGCGCGAACGCCGCCGTGTCCTTCGCCATCACAGTGCCGGCCGATGGGGTCTACACCGCCGAGTTCCGCTACGCGAATGGCGGCGGCGGCGGCAACGGCCCGCGGCCGATGGATGTGACGGTCAACAACAGCGACGGCGACACAGACGCTGGTCAACTGACCTTCGTCGGCACCGGCGCTGATGCTTGGGAAAATTGGCAAGTAGAGGCCATCGCCCTGACGTTGAAGGCGGGTCTCAACACCATCACGCTGACGAATGTGGGCGGCCAAGGCCCCAACATCGACCAAGTGACAGTGGAAAGCGGCGCGCCAGCGCCGACTCCGACGCCAGCGCCCACACCGACGCCAGCGCCGACCCCCACGCCCACGCCGACCCCCACGCCGGCTCCGTTCTTCGATGAACAGGAAGCGGAGACGTTCACGATCATCGACACGGTCGGGACCACCGGCACGGATCTCACGGCCGTGGCGACCAACCACACAGGCTTCACGGGAACCGGCTTCCTCGACATGGGCGGCGACCCGGGCGATGCGGCCGCGTTTGACATCATTGCGCCGGCCGCAGGCCAGTTCACGCTGACGTTGCGTTACGCCATCGGCAGCGGCCCCAACCGTCCGATGTCGGTGTCCGTCGCCAACAGCGGCGGGACCAGCCCAGCCGGGACGATCCCGTTCTCCAACACGGGGGCGTGGACGACATGGGGCACGATCTCCATCGTCTTGGATCTCGAAGCGGGTGTGAACACAATCACCCTCGCGAATGTCGGAACCTCGGGCCCGAATATCGACAGCGTCACAGTGGAATCCGTCGGGGCGCCGACGCCCACGCCAACGCCCGCGCCGACGCCAACCCCGTCAGAACCGGGTGCGCGTGAGACGATCCGCATCAATTTCCAAGATGGAACGACGCCGAAAGTGTCGGGTTACTTGGTCGATAACTTCCAAGGCTTCGGCGATCGCGGCAACGGCTTCAGCTATGGCTGGGTGACGGAGGCCTCCGCCACGGATGGGGATGGGACGACCGCCACGCCGATTAATGGCGGCGACTTCCCAAGCATCGCGATTAATGAGCGTACGGGCGGCGTCTTCGCCACTTATGACCCGCGCTTGACCGGCTATGCGCACTTCGACCTGGGCGGATACCCATCGCGCACCGCGTGGGAGATCGCGCTGCCGAACGGCGTTTATGAAGTCACAGTCAGCGTCGGCGACACTGCTGGGCCGAATGACAGCGACAACCGGCTGTTCGTCGAAGGCGTTTTGACCACGGCGTGGTCAGCGACGGACACCTTTAAATCGCAGCTGATCACCACGACGGCGGAGGTGACGGACGGCTTCTTAACCCTGTCGGCCCAGGGCGGCTCGATCACAGAGATGCAGTATCTTGAGATCCGCGACTTGCCGGACCTCACGCCCACCGACGGCGCGCCGGCGAGCGCGGATTACGCCGCGCTCACGAACCCGGTGGCGGTTGGCGTCGCGGGCGCGGAGCCGCAGCCGATCGGCTTTGGCGACGGCCTGCGTCCCGACGCCATCGATCCCACGCGCTCCATCGCCTTCGACGTGGCGTCCGTCAATGGCCGCGGCGGCGTGTTGGAGACCTCCGTCACCAGCGCGAATGTCAAACTTTATGAGACCCTCACAGGCGCGGACGTGCCGGTGAGTTTGAACACCACTGGCGGCTTTGACGCCTTGGTGATCAATCCGATCGCCAATCTCAAGGAGTTCACGAGCTACACGGTGGTGGTCGACGGTCTCCTTGATCGCGGGCCGAACAACGATCCGTCGGGCTTGCCGCGGGAATTCCAAAAAACCAGCACGTCCTTCGTCACAGGCGAAGCGCCGGAGATTGTCGACGCCGCAGTCGCCTTCTCCACCGAGGTGATGCTGAGCGATGGCGGCTTCGCCTCCGTGGTGATGTCGCCTGACAACCAGAAGCTCTATGTGGTCACCCTGGACGGCCGCATCATCCGCTGGGATCTCGATGGCTCGGGCGATGTGTTGGTCAACACCCAACAGACGCTGCAAGCCCCGGACTTGAGCGGCAACGCGCTGATCGGCGCGGCGTTTGATCCCACAAACCCCAACCGGTTGTGGGTGACCGCGAATGAGGGCGGGCTCAACAACGCTTCGGCCTTCAGCGGCCGGCTCGTGATTGTCGACATCAATCCCAACGACGCCACGTTCAGCGCGACCACCCAAGAGTATTTGGTGGGCCTGCCGCGCTCGATCCGCGACCATTTGTCGAATTCGCTCGCCTTCCGGCCGAACCCGAATGCGGCGCAAAACGGCGCGCCGAGCCATCTGCTGTATTTGATCCAAGGCTCCAACACAGCCATGGGCGCGCCCGACAATGCGTGGGGTCGGCGTCCGGAGCGGGCCCTCAGCGCGGCGGTGCTGGAAATCGATCCCACGCTCACCACCGGCTTGCCGCTGAATGTGCAGACGGAGCAAAACTGGACCTCGACGGCCGCCACGCAGCTTGATCCGCTGAACGATCCCAACAATCCGAATACGTACAATGCGGATGGGTCGGTGACCGGCTTCTACAACCCGTTCGCGCCAGACGCGTCTGTGCGTGTGTTCGCCGAAGGCCAGCGCAACGCCTACGACCTTGTCTGGCACACCAACGGCTTGCTCTACATCCCCACAAACGGGTCGGCCAGCGGCGGCAACGCGCCGGATGATCCGAGCACGCCGGCGAATGAGGGCCTGACGGGCATCCCGACCCGCAACGACTATTTGTTCGCGGTTGGTGAAGGCGATTACTCCGGCCACCCGAACCCAGTGCGCCGGCGCTTCATCCTTAATGGCGGCAATCCGACGTCCGGCGCCGATCCGGCCGAGGTCACGACATACGACGTCGGCGTGCAGCCAGATCCCGGCTACACTGGTTTCGCCTTCGACTTCGGCCGCAGCGTGTCGCCCAATGGCGCGGTGGAGTACACCAACACCGCGTTTGGCAACACGTTGTTGGGCGCGCTGATCGTCGCCCAGTACTCCGGTCCGGACAATTTGATCGCCCTGTTCCCGGGACCGGACGGTCAAATCGCCAGCAGTCAAATCCTGCGGCGGGCGGACGGAAGCGAGATCACCTATCCTGATCCGCTGGACGTGGCTCTCAACCCCAACACTGGCCAGCTTTATTTGCTGACCTTCAACCGCGGCAATGGCGAGAGCCTGCTGGTGCGGCTCGATCCGGACGTCAGCGGCGGCCCTGCGCCGACCCCGACGCCCGCGCCGACACCCACGCCGACGCCGACGCCGACGCCCACCCCGCCGGACAGCCCGACGCCCACCCCGACGCCGACGCCGACGCCGACCCCCGCGCCGGCCTTGGAGCTGCAGCCGGACGCTTTTGAGTTCGACGACAGCACGGTGATCCGCGACGCCAACAATCCGGAGACCAACCCGGCCGCCGGCGGCCTGTGGGACGGCTTCACGGGCGATGGCTATCTCGACCTCGGCGGGACCGGCGCTTTCGTGTCCTTCGACTTCACCGCGCCGGCGACCGGTGAGTACACTCTCATAGTCCGCTTCGCTGTCGGCGCCGCCGCAGCGCGGCCGATGAATGTCAGCGTCGGCGACGGCGGGGTCGTCGGTCAGATGCAGTTCCCAAGCACTGGGGGCTCCGTCGACGGATGGTCGAACTGGCAGGAGGAAAGCATCACCCTCACGTTGGAGGCGGGCGACAACACCATCACGCTCACAAATGTCGGCGGCGGGGGCCCCAACATCGACAGTGTGACGTTCACCGGCGACGGGCTGACGCCAACGCCAACGCCAACGCCAACGCCCACCCCGACGCCCACGCCCACGCCGGTCGGGTTCTTCTTCGACGCTGATTTCGAAGACGCCTCGCTGGTGACGATCCTCGATCCGGACGCGCCGGGGTCAAACACCGCCACCGAGCGGCGTACGCCGGCCAATCCGCAAACGGGCAACCCGCCGCCGGCGAATGGCGACGCGAATGACGATGACATCTGGGATAACGCCCGCAACAATGGCTATGTCGACATGGGCCTGAATGTGGGTGACGGCGTCTCCTTCGTCGTCGACGTCCCAGAGGCCGGCCTCTATGACATGAGCGTCACATACGCCAATGGCGGCGGCGGCGGCCGGCCCATGGCCGTGGCGGTCGCTCAGGGCGGCGGCGCTGAAACGCAAGGCCAAATGGCGTTTGGACCCACCGGCAATTGGTTCACATGGCTGACGGAGGTGTTCACTGTGAACCTTCAGTCGGGTGTGAACACCATCACGCTGTCGAATGTGGGCGCCACCGGCCCCAATTTGGACTTCGTCACTGTCGCGCCGAATGGGGCGCCACCGCCGACCCCCACGCCCACGCCGACCCCCACGCCCACGCCGACCAACACGGTCCCTGGCGCGCTTGAGGCGGAGAGCTTTGACTTCGCAGCGGGTGACGCGGTCGTGCGCGACCTCAGCAATCCGGAGGGCAGCACCAACGCCGCCAACGACACGAATGGCGACAATCTGTGGGACGGCTTCACGGGCTCGGGCTATCTCGACATGGGAACGGGCCAGGGCGACGCGACGTCCTTCACCGTCGATGCGGCGATGGCGGGCGTCTTCACGATGGGCGTGACCTATGCGAATGGCGGCGGCGGCGGCAATCCGCCCCGTCCCATGAATGTGACGGTGTCGAATGACGGCGGCTCTGTCGCGGCGGGCCAAATCACCTTCGCCGGCACCGGCGCGAACCAGTGGGCGAACTGGCAAGTGGACACGCTGGAGGTCACCCTGCCGGCCGGCGAAAGCACGATCACGCTCACGAACGCCACGGGGTCCGGCGGGCCCAACATTGACAACGTCGTCTTCGAGGAAGTGATTGAGCCGGACTTCGTCCTGGTTGATGGCGACACGCGGTTGGAGCTTGAGCAAACCGCCGACAACTCCACGCGCATCCTCAACGAAACTGTGGTGGAGTTCTTCTTCACCGTGGCGAGCACGGGCGCGTATGCGCTTGATCTCAGCGCCAACCCCGGCGCGTCGAACGGCCAAGGCCTGACGGTCTTCCTCAACGGCGCCCAAATCGGCTTCAGCGGGTTCCCAGGCTCGGGCCTGGAGGAGACCTTCGTCGCGCAGCTGGAGGCCGGCGTGGAGTACACGCTGCGTGTGGTCTCTGACGCGCCTGGCGCTGATGATTTGGATTATCTCGACATCGCGCCGTCGGAGGCCGCAGCGAACGCGTCCATCACCGTGCAAAGCACGCAGCCAACCTTCTTCCCCAATCGGATCCAGTATTCCGTCCTGGAGAACTCCGCGCGCAACGACCGCCGCAGCGGCTCAGTGGAGATCTCCAACACTGGCGACGACGCCCTTGAGGTGTTGGATTGGCGGCTGGACGGGCCGTTCAGCCTCAGTTCGCCGACGAACCTTGATGGGGTGACGATCGGCGCGGGTCAGACTCTGGAGGTGACGATCGACTTCGATCGCTCGAAGTACACACCGCCGACGACCAATGTGAACGGCACCTCGACGGTGTTTGAAGGCGCGCTGTCCTTGCGTACGAATGACGCGGCCGCGCCAGTGTCCGTCATCGACTTGGCCGGCTTTTGGCAGCAAGTGCCCGAGGGCGGCATGGAGCCGAATGTCAACGAAGTGTGGCGCGTGTTCGGCTTCGGCAACGTCATTGAAGGGTTGTCGCTGAACGGCGGCGGCGGTGGGTCGGCGCTCTCGACCTTCGACGTCTACAACCCCAATGTGCCGACGGATGAGACGGAGATGTTCGCGCCCTATTGGCGGCTTGCTGAGGGGGTGAGCCAGGCGCGTTTCACCCAAATCGCGGCGTTCAGCGGCTCAAGCGGCACGTCGGCGGGGATCCACAATCCCGCAAGCTCCAGCGGCGCCAACGGCAATACCTTTGGGTTCGGCGGGTTCTGCAGCAATGGCAGCTTCCAGGGCAAGAGCTGCAATCAAATGCTGCTGCCGTATCGCAATAATGGCGACTTCCACACCTCGACGTTCGGGAACAACAACATCAACAACAACTGGCAAGGCGATGAGGCGTTCGGCGTGAAAGTGTCGAGCTTGTCATCCAATCCGAGCCTGAACCCGAATGGGGGCGGCAATCCGCCAGCCAATATTTATGGCCCGAATCCGCAGCGGGGCCACACCGTGAAGATTTATCAGGCCCTTGACGGCGACGAGAATGAGATCCCGAATGTCTTTCTCGTGGTCATGGACTTCACGGGCATCAACTATGACTACAATGACAACATGTACGTCATGGAGGGTGTGGAGCCGGCCGACGAGTTGAATGATCCGTTCAACGCGGCTGTGATCGCGGCGAACAACTAAGGTCGGGAAGGGGGGGCGCCGCTCGGCGTCCCCTCATAGCGGCGCAGGCCCAAGCTCCAGCCGCGTGCGCTTGAGACCAAACGCCAAGCCCCCTGGCTGAACGCACAGGCCGCGGCGGTCAGGCGGGTGGGCGACACGCCGCAGACGCCCCAGCGCGACGCGTCGGGTGCGGTGATGCGGCCCCGCTGAACAGCCCCGCTGGACGGGCGCGCCGAACAGCCCCGCTGGACGGGCGCGCTGGACGGTCGGTGCGCCGCCGCGCGGACGTCGAGGAGGAACGCGCCCAGCGCGCGCAAAGCAGGCTATACTCGCCAGTCAGGCATCAGGGCTCTCCCGGGCGGGCCCTCAGGAGGCCCGGCATGGCGGCGCACATCCTTTCGACAGTCAACATGAAGGGCGGCGTGGGCAAAACCACGCTGACGGTGGCGCTGTCGGAAGGCCTGGCGGTGATGGCGCGTAAGCGCGTGCTCACCATCGATTTGGACGCCCAGGCGAGCTGCACCCTCGCGCTCGCCGGACGCACGCGTTTTCGTGAGATGATCGCCTTGGAGCGGCATGTCTACCGTTTGTTCGACGGCCTCGCTCGGCGGTTGGCGCGGGGGCCGGAGGTGTTTGATTCCGAGCCTTTGTATCATTTCGGGGATCCGCCGCCGGCCCGGGCGCGACCCCAACGGCGGATGGAGCGCCACGCGCGGGATTTGGTGCTGGAGCGGGCGAGCGTGCTGGAGCCCGCCCCGACGGTGGATGTGCTGGGCGCAGTGCCGGAGCTGCAGGGCTTGGAGCGGGATGTGCTCTACCGTCTCGGGCGCTTGACTCACGAACAGCGCGAAGCCGAGGCGGTGGTGGCGGACTTCTTCCGCGACCGCCTGCATGAGCTGGCGGGAGCGTATGATTACATTGTGATTGATTGCCCCCCGGGGATCTCGCTCTTCACGGAAGCCGCGATCCGCGCGAGCGACGCCGTGATCGCCCCCGTGAATCCGGAGTATCTCTCCGTGTTGGGCCTGCAAGCCTTCGCGCGCCGGGTGCTGCGCAAGCTCACTCAGCGCGCTGGCGGGGCGCCGCCCGCCTTCGCTTTAATCAACCGCGTCCAAGCCAGCGACCTCCATGATCAATACCGCGCCGCCATTCGCGACCATGTGCGCAGCTTCGATGATGTGATGACGATGTTTCCCATGGAGATTGAACACAGCCCCGATTGGGCGGCCGCGATGGACGTCGATCGCCCTAACGCCCGCGCCATCCGCGACAAGTATGGCGCAGCGATCCCAACGCTTGAGGAGTTCGTCGCCCACACGCTCGCGCTCACTGCGCGCGCGCCGGCGTGAGGGCGCGAGCGATGGCGCACGCAGACACGCACAAAAAAGCCAGCGAGGGGGCCGGCGAGGGCGCCGACACGGACGCGCCCGGCTTTGTCGATCGCTTAGAGGCGGTGTTCGCCGCCGTCATCACGAAGGCGCGCGCTGATCCCGCGTTTGCCCGCCAGCTGGCGACGGCTGCGGGCGATCCGACACGCTTCGCCGCCGCCGCGCGCGCGACGCGACGCACGGACTGGGCCGCGGAGGCGCCGGACCTTAATCCCGCCGCCATGCTCGCCGCCGAAGGCGAGGAGGCCTTGCGCGCCGCGCTGAAGCCGCTGACCAAACGCGCGCTCTACGCCCTGGTGAAAAGCCGCGCCCTCAACCCCGCCGGCGCCAGCGCCTTCAACAAACTGCAACTCGTGGAGCACATCATCCGCAGCGTCCGCCGCCGCAGCGACGCGCCCGTGTTTGATTATTGATCCCACGAGGCCGGGGCCGCCGCGATGCGCGCCGTTGCGCCTCGGCGCTGATGACGCGCACGCCGCACGCCATCGCGGAAGTGCATGGCGAGCCGGGCGAGGGCGCCTCACGGCCGCACGCCTCACGGCTGCGCGTCTCGCTGAGAGCACCGCCTCGGGGCTTGAATGTGTCCCGAGAGCGAGGTCTACGCCACGGCCGCGTCAACGGCGTCGCGCAGCCGCTGCGCCGCCACGACGGTCGAGCAGGCGCGCATAGCCGCGAGAATGTGTGTGAGGTGGCGCGCATTCTCCACCTCCACATCAAAGACCATGTCATAGAAATCCGGCGCTCGGCGTGAGACGCTCACCCCGGCGATGTTGCCGCGCGAGCGGCCCACGGCGCCGCTAATCTCCGCCAACGCGCCGGGCTCGTTTTGAACCGTCGCCTCGATCCGACCGAGAGCCACGGCTTGCTGTGCGGCGGGCGTCCACCCCAAATCCAGCCAGCGTTCTTGCTCGTCCTCAAACGCAGCAAGGCGGTCGCAGTCAATGGCGTGGATCTCCACGCCCCGCTCGGGCATGCGGATGCCGACGATCCGGTCGCCCGGCAAGGGCGCGCAGCAGGGCGCGAAGTGCAGCTCAAGCCCCGGCGTCAGCCCGACGCCGCGCACATAAAGCTGAGCGTGTTCATCGGCCATGAGCTCGCGATGGGTCGGCTCCTCGCCTTCCGCAAGCCGCCCGGGGAACACGGCGTTTAAGAGCTGAGCCGCCGACAGCCCGCCCATGCCGAGCTCGCTGAACAGCGCCGTCTCATCGGGAAGCTCCAGGCGCTTCAGCGCATCCTCAAGCTTCGCCGCAGCGAGATCCAAGCCTTCCCGACGGAAGGCGTGCTCGGCGATCGCTTTGCCAATGCGTGCATACTCTTCGCGGTTGGATTTGCGAATCAGCCGGCGGATGGCTGAGCGCGCGCGCCCGGTGATGGCGATCTCCTCCCAGCCCGGCACGGGCGCAGGCGTCGCGGAGCGAATGATCTCCACCACATCGCCGTTCTCAAGCGGCGTGCGCAAAGGCCGGGCGCGTCCGTTAATGCGCGCGCCGACGCAGGTGGCGCCGACGTCGGTGTGGACGGCGTAAGCGAAGTCGAGCGGCGTCGCGCCTTGGGGCAGGGGCACGACCCGGCCCTTGGGCGTGAAGGCGAACACTTGGTCGGTGAACATTTCGAGCTTGGCGTGCTCGAGAAACTCTTCCGGCTCCCCGCCATGTTCCAGGATTTCAACAAGGGGCGCGAGCCGCGCGAGGGGATCGCCGCCGGCGTCGCGCGCGGCCTCGGCGTCATAGCCGTAAATGTTGTTTTTATAACACCAGTGCGCCGCCACGCCGTCTTCCGCGATGCGGTCCATCTCCGCGGTGCGGATTTGCAGCTCCACCCGCCGATGGTCAGGGCCAAGCACTGTGGTGTGCAGCGAGCGGTAATTGTTCGGCTTGGGCGTGGAGATATAGTCCTTAAAACGCTCCGGCACGCAGCGCCAGGCGCGGTGGATCAGCCCCAAAGCCCGATAGCAATCATCAATCGTCGGCACGATGACGCGGAAAGCGTAAATGTCGGCCAGGTCTTCAAAGTCGAGCCCGCGGCGCTGCAGCTTGCGCCAAATGGAGTACGCCTTTTTTTCGCGCCCGAACACGCTGGCATCAATGCCGTGGTCTTGGAGGGTTTCCACGACGAGGCCGGACACTTCCGCCACCGCGTCCGCCCGCGCCGCCCGCGCCGCGCGCAGCCGGCGCGTCACGGATTCATACGCCGCCGGGTTGAGGTGGCGAAAGGACAAGTCCTCCAACTCGCCGCAAATCCGGTGGACGCCCACACGCCGGGCCAGGGGCGCGTAAATCTCCAGCGTCTCCAACGCAATGCGCTCACGCTTATGGGGTTTCGGCACGTGGTGCAGGGTGCGCATGTTGTGCAGCCGATCAGCCAGCTTCACCAACAAAACGCGCACATCCTTGGACATGGCGAGGACGAACTTCTGCAGGTTTTCGGCCTGTTTGGACTTTTCCGCGTCGCGCGCGCGCCGCCCGACTTGGCTGAGCTTGGAGAGCTTCGTCACCCCATCCACGAGCTGGGCGACATGATCGCCGAACTCATGGGCGAGGGTGTCGAGCGTCACATCCGTGTCTTCGACGGTGTCGTGCAGCAGCGCCGTGATGATGGTGTCGGCGTCCATCCGCAACGTGGTCAAGATCTCGGCCACGCGTGTGGGATGCGTGATGTAGGCTTCGCCGGAATAGCGAGTTTGGCCGGAATGCGCGCGGCTGGCGATCTGATACGCGCGCCGGATCCGCTCGTGATCGACGCGCCGATCATAGCGCGCGACCCGCGCGGCGAGCGCCGCCCCGTCAATGACGGGTTCGGGTTGCTCAAGCGGTTGCGGAGTGGCGGCCGAAAGCGTTCGGGCCCGCGCGCGCATCGGTTCCGCCAATTAGAGGCGTCCCTCCCCGCCATTATCGCGGTCGCCCTGGAGCGCGCGGAGCATGTCGCTCTCGCTCACCGCCGCGGGCCGGCGATCCTCAAGGGCCGCGCGCTCTTCCGCCGGCGCCTCGGCCTCATCCACAATTTTCACTTTTTCAAGACCCGTGATCAGGCTTTCTTCCAACGCCTGTTGGCCAATGGTTTCTTGCGCGATTTCGCGCAACGCCACGACTGGGTTTTTGTCATTGTCGCGCTCCAGCGTCACCGCCGCGCCGGCGGAAATGCTGCGCGCGCGATGGGCCGCCAAGAGCACCAGATCAAAGCGGTTCGGAATCTTTTCAATGCAATCTTCGACAGTGACGCGCGCCATGGAGAACTCCCTAAAGAAGAGCGAGAGAACATCAAAAATCTAACTTTTTGTCAATCATGTCTGCGCGGCGCCGGCCAGCATGGGAGACGGCGAACGCCGGCGCGGGCCTCGTCAGGCAAACGCGCCCACACCTCAGCCACCTTCTCGCCCGTGGGCGGCCACCGCCAGCCCGGGGCGACGTCGCGCAGCGGCGCCAGCACGAACGCCCGCTCAACCGCGCGCGGGTGGGGCAATTCTAAGCGGTCCCCCGGCGCGCCGCAAACGCGCCCCCCGACGTCAATCAGGTCCAGGTCCAAGGTGCGGCTCGCCCACCGCACATTGCGTTCGCGCCCAAACTCAACCTCGATCGCGAGAATCTCGTGCAGCAACTGGTAAGCATCCATTGACGTGTTCAAACGCATCACGGCATTGACATAAGCCGGCGCGTGCGGGTCCGGCCACGCCACGCTGCGCCACAAGCCGGAAAAGGCGGCTTCCTCGCCAAGCGCTGTGAGGCGTTTTAACGCCGTGCGCACAGTGATGGCGGGAGATGCGCCCTGAAATGACAGGTTGGCCCCCAACGCAATCAGCGCGGTCGTCTTTTGGCTGGGTGAATGTGCGGCCATTATAAGAAAGGTAGACACCAATATGACATTTTATCCGAACGAGCGCTTGGCCCTCTTTATTGATGGCGCGAATTTTTATTCCAGCGCGCGGGCCCTGGGCTTCGACATTGATTTCAAACGCCTTCTGGATGAGTTTCGCAAGCGGGGTCGTTTGGTCCGCGCCTCATATTACACGGCGTTGGTCGAGGAACAGGACCGGTTTTCGCCCATCAAGCCCCTCGTGGATTGGCTGGATTACAACGGCTTCAACGTCGTCACGAAGCCGGCGCGGGCGTTCACCGATTCCAACGGCCACCGCCGGGTGCGCGGCGATATGGATGTGGAGTTGTGCGTCGACGCGATGGAGGCCGCCCAATGGGCCGATCACATCGTGATCTTCAGCGGCGACGGGGATTTCCGCCGGGTCGTGGAGGCGTTGCAGCGCAAAGGCGTGCGCGTGTCGGTGGTGTCGTCTTTGCGCACGGACCCGCCGATGATTTCTGATGAGCTGCGCCGGCAAGCCGACACCTTCATCGAGCTCGCCGACCTCGCCACTCTTGTCGCGCGCGCCGCCCGCGAGCCGGCGCCGGCGCCGGTGGAGGACGAAGACGTCGACGCGTAAGCGGACTGCATCGGCGTGCGACGCGGTCACGGCTTGGCGAATCTGGGCTGACGGCTTTACACCGCGGCCATGAGCGCCCCCCACGACGCCCCTGCGGACGCGCGTCCACCCCAGTCGCGTGGAGAACCGGCCGCTGAGCCGCCGCGCGACTGTGGGCTGTGTCCGCGGCTGGTGGCTTATCGCGCCGCCAACGCCGCTGCGGAGCCCAGCTGGTGGAACGCCCCAGCGCCTTCTTTCGGCGACCCGGACCCGCGGCTCATCGTGGTCGGTCTCGCGCCCGGGCGCATGGGGGCGAACCGCACGGGGCGGCCCTTCACGGGCGATTACGCTGGTGATGTGCTTTATCCCGCGCTGAAGGCCCATGGTTTCGCCCACGGGCCTTACGAGCCGGACACATATGCTGCACAGGGCGATGACGGCTTGCGCCTGGATGGCGCGCTGATCACCAACGCCGTGCGCTGCGCGCCGCCGGAGAACAAGCCCACCGGCGCGGAAGCCGCGGCCTGCCGCCCGTTTCTCGCCGCGCGGCTGCGCGCTGCGCAGGGTTTGCGCGTCGTCCTCACTCTGGGCCGCATCGCCCACGACAACACGCTGCGGGCCTTAGGCAAGCGCGCGGCGGAGGCGCCCTTCGCCCATGGCGCGGAGAGGGACCTCGCGGCGCCGGCGGCGTGGCCGCACGGGCGTCTTGTGGTCATCGCGAGCTACCACACCTCGCGCTACAATCTGAACACGCGCCGCCTGACGCCGGAGATGTTCGACGCCGTCATGGCGCGAGCCCGCCTTAGGGCGTCCTAAACAGGCATCGCCCCCACGCCCTGTCGCCCCGTCGCCCCACGCGGCTGCGACTCTCGCGTTCGGTCACCGAATCGTGGATTTGTCGCGGTCATGAGACGTCGTGCGAAATCCAGTTCAGACGCAGAGCCGGACCACATCGCCGCTGAAGCGCTGGTGGTGGCGCTTGCGCGCCGGGGCGCGACGCCGGACGCGATTGCTGAACGCTTAGATGTCGGGCGCGACTGGGTGTCTTCTGTCCTGTTTCGCTATCGTCTGGATCCCGACGCAAGCGCTGAAATCGATCACCTTATCGCGGCGCGCGCCGGACGCCGCCGGGCCGGCGAAGCCGCGTAAACGCGTCTGCCTCCGCGAGCCTCGCTGATCCCCCGCCGCCACAGACCGCGTCGCGCCATTTCGTCGCGCGACGGCGTGCGGCCTGGGGCCTCAAACGCGCGTCCGACACACTCGCGCGCGGGGCCGATGAGCGTCGCCGGTCCGCGAGGGAGCCCGTGCATGAGCCGTTCGTTTTTGTTGTCGCCTGTGCTGGAGGCGTATGTGCGCGACGCCAACCGGCCCGAGCATCCCGCGCTCGGCCGCGCGCGCCGTGAGACCGCTGAGGCCTTCGCGGATCATGCGGGCATGCAGGCCAGTCCCGAATTGGCGGCGTATCTGCAGTTCTTGGTGAAACTCACGGGCGCGCGCGACGCCTTGGAAGTGGGCGTGTTCACGGGCTATTCCGCGACCGCGGTGGCTCTGGCGATGCAAGAGCGCCATCAGGGCGACGCGCGCTTGATCGCGTGCGACATCAGCGCGGAGTACATGCGTCACGCCGCCGCTGTGTTCGACGCCGCCGGCGTGAGCGACATCATTGAGCCGCGGGTCGGCCCTGCGACAGAAAGTCTCACGCATTTGATGGAGTCCGGCGAGGCTGCGGAGTTCGACTTCGCCTTCATTGACGCTGATAAATGCGGGTATGCGGAGTATTATGAAGTCGTCCTCGCGCTGTTGCGGCCTGGCGGCCTCATGCTGTTTGACAATGTGCTGTGGGACGGCCACGTCGCGGATCTGTCCCATACCGACCGCGAAACGGAGTCCTTGCGCGCGGTGGCGATGCGCGCGCGCGATGATGAGCGCGTCGACAGCGTCTTCACCGCAATTGGCGATGGTCTGTTGATGTGCATGAAGCGGTGACGGCGTCGCCGCCCGCGCCGGCGTCGGCCGCGCCCATGGCGGGCCCATCACGTCCGCGTGGCCGGCGGCGGGCCGCCATTGCCCTGGCCCGCTGCGCGCGGTAAGCCCGCCGGCGGGAAAGCGAGAGGGCGATGCTCGGTTGGTTGTTCGGCGCGCGCAAAAAGCGTGAACGTGTGCGCGAGGACGCACCGGGCGCCGGGCGTGCGCCGGAGCCTCCTGTGGCGTTGCGCGAAGACGCCTCGGCGTCCCCCGCTCATGTCGAACCGGACCCTGTCGCGCCGCCCGCCGCCCGTGTCCATGGCGACGCCCCGCCCGCTGAGGCGGCTTCGGCCGACCGCGCCGGGCCTTCCAAGGCGCCGTTAACGCCGCTGGCGTCGCCGTCGCCTACTCATGTGGAGCCCGATCCCATCATGCCTCCCGCCGCGCGCGCGGCCGCCTCGCCTGATTCCACCGCGCCCCAGTCCTCTCCGCGTCAGTCCTCTCCGCGTCAGTCCTCTCCGC
>CAZMSO010000015.1:14972-29333 GCA_964568975.1 uncultured Caulobacterales bacterium
CAGTCCTCTCCGCGTCAGTCCTCTCCGCGTCAGTCCTCTCCGCCTGATCCCATCCCGCCCGAAAGCGGAGGCCCCTCCGCAGAAGCTCCGCCCTCTCAAACGCCTCGTCCCCAAGCGCCTGCGCTTACGGCCGCGACCCCGCCGCCCGCGGCGGCGGCGAGCCCCGCCCCCGCCTCTGCGCCACAGGAGAATGACCCCATGCGTCGCAACAAAATCGCGCTCATTGGCGCCGGCATGATCGGCGGCACCCTGGCCCATGTGATCGCTCGTGAAGAAATGGGCGATGTGATGATGTTCGACATCAAATCAGGAATCGCGAAAGGCAAAGCGCTCGACATCGCCGAGGCTGCGCCCGTGTTCGGCAAAGACAGCGACTTGGCCGGCACCGACGCCTACGCCGACATCGCGGGGGCGGATGTGTGCATCGTCACCGCCGGCGTGCCGCGCAAGCCGGGCATGAGCCGCGACGACCTCATTGAGATCAACCTGAAAGTGATGAAAGCCGTCGGTGAAGGCGTCAAAGAACACGCGCCCGACGCCTTCGTCATCTGCATCACCAACCCGCTGGACGCGATGGTGTGGGCGCTGCAGCAGTATTCTGGGCTGCCCCATCACATGGTCGTCGGCATGGCCGGGGTGCTCGACAGCGCGCGCTTCCGTCACTTTTTGGCGTCGGAGTTTCACGTCTCGGCTGAAGACGTCACCGCCTTCGTGATGGGCGGGCATGGCGACACGATGGTGCCGCTTCTGCGCTATTCCACAGTGGCCGGCATTCCGGTCCCCGACCTCATCGATATGGGGTGGTCAAGCCAAGCGGAGATGGACGCCATTATTGAGCGCACCCGCAAGGGCGGCGGTGAAATCGTGGCGCTGTTGGAGACGGGGTCGGCCTATTATGCGCCGGCGGAAAGCGCTGTGGCCATGGCGCGGTCGTATCTGCGCAACAAGCGCAGGCTTTTGCCGTGTGCGGCCTATTGCCAGGGTCAGTTCGGCGTGGAGAACATGTATGTCGGCGTGCCGGTGATCATTGGGGCCGGCGGCGTCGAGCGGGTTGTGGAGATCCGCCTGAATGACGACGAAAAAACGATGATGGACAACTCGATTGCGGCGGTGCGCGGTCTCGTGGAGGCGTGCAAGGCGATCGATCCTGCTCTGGTGTGAGCGGGCTGATCGGGAAGGGGATGACATGATCCGCGGGCGTGGCGCGGCCGGTTTGGCCGCCGTCGTAATGATGGCGATTTTGGGTCTCGGCGCGGGCGCGGGCCTGGCGCGCGACAATGGCGATGCGTCAAAGCCGCACGGCGATGACCTGGCGCCACGCGAGTTGGCTGAGGCGATGGAGCTTGGCCCGCCCGTCGGCTCGCCGATCACGCGCGCTGTGTTCGGGGCCGATCACACAGGCGCTTTTAAAGATTTCGACGACCTCGCCGGCCCGCGGGGGCTGGTGTTGGTGTTTGTCCGCTCCGTCGATTGGTGTCCGATTTGCCAGATCGAGACGATGCAAGTCGCCGAGCGCCACGCCGATTTCCGTGTGCGCGAGGTGGGCTTGGCCTTTGTCAGCCATGATTCACCGGAAGACGCGGCGGAGTTCGTGGCCGCGGAGTTGACCGACGCCACGCCGCTTTTGGCGGCGAAAAACGACGACTTGATCGAGCGTCTGTCTCTGGTCGACCCGACATTTCCCGAAACGAACCGCTATTATGGGGCGGCGTTTCCCACCGCTCTCATCATCGACGCGGAAGGGATCGTGCGCGCCAAACTCTTTCTGGAGGCGCCGCCGGCGGATTATTACGGCACTGGCCAAAGCCTGACGGCGGCGGGCTATGACTGGCAGGCCCAGATCGATGAGGTTCTCGCCTTGGTGGACGCCGCGTTCTGGCCCGACGAGGACGGAAACCGCGACGGTTAGGCCGCGCAGGAGGCGCGTCATGCAGATCAGAAGACGCGCGCTCCTCGCCATGGGGGTGGCGCTGGCGGCGGCGGGCGCGCCGGCTGGCGCGCAGCCGCAGCCGGACGTCCCGTCCAGCGACGCCCTGTCCAGCGACGCCCCGTCCAGCGACGCCAGCACGCCTGTGACCTTTTGCGCCGCCTTGAACGCGGCGTTGGACGCTGCGGCCGCCAACACCATTGCGACGCTGGCCCTCACGCCGCCCATGCGGGACCGCCCAGCCGGCGATCGCGTGGGAGACGCTGTCGCGCCCCTCGCGCCGCCGCCCTTCACCGCCTGCGCGCGGACGGTCGCTGGCTTTTCCTCCTGCGCCGTGGAGGCGAGCCCCTTCGGCGCTGGCTGGACGTTGGCGCTGCAACCGGGGGCTGTGTCGTCTGCGCCCCTCGGATCGCGCGATGTTCCGCCGGCGCCCGCCGATGCACGGGCGTTTGCGGCGATGGTCGAGGCGTGTCCCGCCGCGGCCGTGGCGTCCTATGAGCCGCCCTGGCCGGCCGGTCCGCGCGTGCGTGAACGGGTGGGCTTCACGGCGCGGGACGGGCGGGCGCGGATCATCATCACGGCGTCGGGGCGGTCGGAGGCGGAGGTGCTCACGCTCCTCGTCGAGGCGCACAGCCGTGACGCAGAGGGCCCGCAAGAGCCGCCGCCGGCGCCGGACGCGGGCGTGCTCGCTCCCGATCACACTCCCCTCAGAACACCGTGAGGCGGGGCGACGCCCCTGCATCGCGCGTCTAAGACCCCGGAGACAGACGCCGCTTGCGCGGCCCAACGCCGGGAGTTCGCCATGCCATCGCTTCGTCCCATCGCCGCGCGCGCGGCCCAGTTCCTGCAGATCGTGCTCGCCGGCGCCGCCGCCGCGGGCTTAACGCTTGCAGCTTTCGCCGACGACGTCGGCTTCGGCCCAGACCTCGGCGCGCCCGCCCCCCATCCCCTCGCCTTGACGGATCAAAGCGGCGCCGGGACGGATCTTGCGACCATCCTCGCCGACGCCGACACAGGCGCGGTCGTGTATTTCAGCCGCTCGCTCTCGTGGTGTCCGGTGTGCATCGCCCAAGCGGCGGGGGTGCATGAGCGCTTAGACGCTTTCGCTGAGCGCGGCTATGCGGTGGTGATCGTGACGACGGACACGCCTGACACGCTCGCCACTTACGCCAGCGGCGAAGCCCAAACCGCGACGCTTCTGGCTGATCCCGAGCGCGCGGCCATCGCCGCGTTTGACATTCGCGACCCAGCCTTCGCCGACAAAAAACCGGGTTCGCGCGCCTATGCGCTGCCATACCCCAGCGTTTTTGTCGTCGATAAGGACGGCGCCGTCGCAGCCAAGCTGTTTGAAGCCGAGGCGTATGGAGACGCGAAGGGATATCGCGCGCGGGTGTCGGTTGACGATGTGCTGGCTGAGCTGGACGCCTTAGCGGACGCCGCTTGAGCGGCGTTGACGCGCCGCCGGGCACGCGCTTGAACAACGCTGGCCCGGTCGCGCCGTGATCGGCGATGGGAGGAGGGACGCTGACGATGAGCCGCCGCCAACCCGGTCGCTGGGTCTGTCGCGCCCTCGCCGCGGCCTGCCTCGTCAGCGCAGCGTGTGTGGGCGCGACCGCGTCGGCGTTCGCCCGAGACACCCGCGACACGGCCGTGCTGACGCTTGTCATTAAGCGCGTTTCGGTGGCGGAGGGGGACATGATGGTCGCGCTCTTTCGCAACGCGGACGCATGGAGATCAAACGCGTTCGAGCGCGGCGTGGACGCGCCGGTGACGACGCCGGACACCACTGTAACGTTCGCGGATCTCGAACCCGGCGAGTACGCGGTCAAAGTGTATCACGACGAAGATGGCGACGGGGCGTTGAACACTGGGCTCTTTGGCGTCCCGTCTGAGCCATACGGTTTTTCCAACAACGCCCAAGGCCGGTTCGGACCCGCGTCCTACGACGACGCGCGGTTTACGCTGGAGGCAGGCGACACGCGCCACGTCATCCGCCTCATCGATTGAGCACGGCCGAGGCGGCGGCCAGGGCGGCCATCTCGCGAACCGCATAAGACGTCAGCCGGCGGCCTTCGGGCGAGCGCTGGCGGCGCCGGCGCACAATGTCACGCGCCTGTCACGGGCTGCGTGTAGCCGTGGCGCGCAAACGAGGAGGCTCTCTATGCGCGCGCTCGCTCCGCTGTTGTGCTCTTTGCCGCTTGTCCTCGCCGCCTGCGCGACGACGCCGGCGGATCCCATCGCGGCGCTGCGCCCGTTTTACGCCAACTATGACGCGCCGCGGCCCCAACGCCCGCAGGGCGCTGAGGCGTTAGCGACGCACGCCGTGATCACGCGGCTGGCCTTCGGCTCGTGCATGGAGGAGACGAAAGCCGCGCCGATCCTCAACGCGGTCGCCGCCTCCCAAGCCGACGCCTTCGTGCTGATGGGCGACAATGTCTATGGCGATGCGGACTCCGGCGACATGACCTTGCCGGAGCTGCGCCAGGCCTATGCGGATTTGGCCGCGCATGACGACTTCGCGCGGGTCAACGCGGCCATGCCGATTTGGCCGCTGTGGGACGACCATGATTACGGCATGAACGATGCGGGCGGAAATTTCTCCGCCAAAGAATATGCAGAGGCGTTGTTCCTTGATTTCTGGCGCATTCCCGCGGCTGACCCGCGGCGCGCGCGTCCCGGCGTCTACGCGGCTGAGGCGTATGGCCCCGAAGGCCGCACCGTGCGGTTGGTGTTTGTCGACACCCGGTTTTTCCGCGATCCGTTGACGCCCGGGACAGAGGGCCGCCGCTACGACCCCAATGACGACCCGACCGTCACGATGCTCGGCGCGAACCAGTGGGCGTGGCTGGAGGCGGAGCTTGCAAAGCCGGCGGACCTGACGGTCGTGGTCTCGTCCATCCAAGTCATCGCCGATGGCCATGGCTGGGAGGCCTGGCGTACGATGCCGGCGGAACGCGAGCGCCTTTACGCGCTGATCCGCGACGCCGCGCCGGCTAATGTCGTGCTTGTGTCGGGCGACCGTCATCGCGCGGGCCTCTACCGCCGCGATTTAGGCGCAGGGCGGGTGGTGCATGAGCTGACGTCGTCTTCGCTCAATCTGCCGGTCTCGGCCTGGGGCGGCGAGGAGGAGCCGGGACCGAACCGTCTCGGCCCGACTTATCTTGACGAAAACTTTGGGCTCCTCGACATTGATTGGGACGCGCGCACGGCGACGCTGTCGGTGCGCGACGGCGAAGGCGCGTCGGTGTTGAGCGAGACCATCACGCTCCAGTAACACGCGCACCGCACCGCACCGTGCGCCCGACGCTGCGGTTCCCCGCCGGGGCGCGCAGTGATCGCCGCGTTCGGCTCGCGGGTGCGTCGGGCTGACCCGCGGCTACCTTCTGGTAACCTTAACTTGGCAAGCGTGGGGGCGAGCGAACACCGCCGGAGGAGCCGGAACTATGAGCCGCTACCGCACCATCATCGCCCTGCTTGCGGCGATGACCATCATGCACGGGGCGTCCTCCCTGATGTTTGTGACCACGCCGCTGGCGCTCGGCGTGCGCGGCGTGGGCGCTGCGGGCGCGGGTCTGACGGCGGCCTTGTTCGGGCTTGGCTATATCCTTGGGGCGCTGTTTGCGCCGCGGGTGATCAAAGATCTCGGCCACATTCGCGCCTTCGCTTTGTTTGCAGCGTTGGCCGCAGCGCTGACGCTGATGCTCGGCGGCCCGGACGGGGCGTTCGGCTGGGGGGCGCTGCGTTTTGTCGCCGGCGTGTGCGTGGCGGGCGCCTTCGCGGTCGGCGAGAGCTGGATCGCTCAGACCGGCCCGTCTGATCGCCGCGGCGACTTGTTGAGCGTCTACGCCACCATCACCCGCATCGGCGTGATCGGCGCGCCGTTTCTCATTGCGGGCATGAGCCCGGGCGGCGCGGGCGCGCTCATGACCGCGGGCGCCTTGTTTGCGCTTGCGTTGACGCCCATCGCGGCGACGCGCCAAAGCCCGCCGACGCCGCCCTCAGACGAACGCATGGCGCCCATGAAGCTGGCGCGGCTGGCGCCGGCGGCGTTCGCGGGCGCGTTTGTCGCGGGCTTTGTGAATGGCGCGGTCTTGCAGCTCGGACCGATTTACGCGACCGCCGGCCAGGAGGCCGCCTCTGCGGGGGCGGCGGCGGCGTTTAACGCGGCGATTGTCTTGGGCGGTTTGCTCGCGCAATGGCCCGCCGGGCGCTTGTCGGATTATCGCGACCGGCGCGGCGTGATCGGCGCGTTGTCGGGCTTTGCGGCTTTGATGGCGTTGCTGCTGGCGCTCACGCCGCTTGGCGCGCCCGGCGCGGTGACGCAGATGTTTGCGCTTCTGTGGGGCGGCGGGGCGCTGTCCATTTACGCCATTTGCGTCGCCCATGGCGTCGATCGAGTGCCGCAGGGCCAAATTGCGCGCCTGGTGTCGGGCATGATGGTCGTGTGGGCGACGGGCGCGGCCGCGGGGCCGTTGATTACGGGCGTTTTCATGACGGTGGGCCCGAGCGCGTTGTTCTGGATTGCGGGGCTCGTGCAGGCCGGATTGGCGTTGTTGATGTTCCGCCGCCGGGCGGCCCGCAAGCCGGTCGAGCCGGACGACAAAGAGACGTTTGCGCCGATTTTGGCGAGCTCCGGCGCGCTGAGCGCGTTAGCCGGCCATGACGAGCGCGCCGCCGCGGCGGGCCCTGGCGGCGGCGCTCCAGCCGCCGGCGGCGTCCACGCCGATGACGCGCGCGGCGGCGAAGACGATTGGGGCCGGTCTGAGTGGCCCCAGGACAAGGCCGGCGACGCCGACAATGCCGACGACGTCGCCCCTGATGTGGCCCCTGATGTGGCCCCTGATGTGGCCCCTGATGTGGCCGTTGACGTGGGCGCAGACATTGCGTCGCCCGCCGCTCCCGCCGGGCGCGCGCCGGATTTCACCGCCGAGGATGACGTCGGCGCGGGGACGGATCCCGCGGCGGCGGGCCCCGGCGGCGAGGCGGCGTTCGATGAAGCCCAGGGCGAACAGCCCGATCCCTTCGAAAGCCGGCCGACGCCGTCGCGGACGGCGGAAGACGCCGACGAGGACCGCGAAGCGGACGCTGATGACGACGAGGATGACGAGGACGACCGCCGCCCGATCTAGCGGCGCGATCTCGCGGCGTTGCGGCGGCTAAAAGGCGTGTCGGCTCAACGGCCAAGACGGGCCGTGCGCTCTCACGCGCCGCGCGTTTCCGTGAGCAGACGTGAATCGTCTCGCCGGCCCCTCTCCGGCACAGTGCGCGGCGTGCGGCGCGAAGCCGCAGCATCGCCAACCCAACGGAGACGGGCATGACCACCAAAATCACTTCCGCTGCGCTCGCCGGCGCGGTCGCTCTGGCGCTGGGCGCGCCGGCGCTTGCTGGCCCGAATGACGGCCTCACCCTGCGCGACGGCGCCCCGGACGACGTGCGCGCGGCCTTCGACGCCTGGAAAGACGGCGGCCGGCTGAAGCGCAAAGACAAGCCGGAAAAGTGTTATGGCATCGCGCTGGCGGAAGAAAACGACTGCGCCGCGGGCCCGGGCACGAGCTGCGCCGGCACCTCGACGATTGATTACCAAGGCAATGCGTGGACGCTGGCCCCGGCGGGCTCGTGCGCCTTCATCGACACCCCTGCTGGCCCGGCCTCCCTTGAGGAGCTGGACCGCAACAACCCGGCCTAACGCGGGCGATGCGCCGCGCTGGCGACCCTTGCGATGACGCGCTGAGCGTGGGCGGCCTGCGGGCGGCGCGCGACGGCGCGGCCTCGCGGCGGTCCCCGGCGGCGGCCGCCCCAACGGCGTTGCCCGCGCGCGCTGGCGTCAGCTTGAAGGCGGAGCATTATCGCGACGCGCGTGCGGCGACGGCTGAGGGTGTGTGGTTCGAGGTTCATCCCGAAAATTACATGACCGCAGGCGGGCCGCGCCTGGCGGCCTTAGAGGCTGTGCGCGCTGATCACGCTGTGTCTTTCCATGGCGTGGGCATGTCGCTGGGCGGCGTGGATCCGCTGGACGCGACGCATCTCGCGCGCTGGCGCGCTTTGGCGGACCGGTTTGCGCCCGCTGCGGTGTCAGAGCATGTGGCGTGGTCGCGCCGCGATGGGGCCTACTTCGCTGATTTGTTGCCGGCGCCGGCCACGCGCGCGGCCCTCGATGCGTTGTGCGCCAACATTGACCGCATGCAAACGGCGCTTGGGCGCGCGATCCTCATAGAAAACCCGGCGCTTTACGTGGCGTTGCCGGGCGAGCTTGACGAGCCGGAGTTCCTCGCGGAGGCGTGCCGGCGCACGGGCTGCGGCCTTTTGGTGGACGTCAACAATATCTACGTCACGGCCTGGAACATCGGCCGCGACCCCCACGCCTATCTCGGCGCACTTCCGGGCGAACGGGTGGGCGAGATCCACCTCGCCGGCCACGCCGTGCGCGAGGACCCGGGCGAGGACTTGCCGCCGCTCTTGATAGACGCCCACGCCGCGCCGGTGGCGGAGGCGGTGTGGGCGCTTTATCGCGAAGCGGTGGGTGTTTATGGGCCGAAGCCCACCTTGATCGAGCGCGACGCCGCACTGCCGCCCTTTGGGGAATTGCTCGCTGAGCGCGCCCATGCGGAGCGGCTAATGCGCGCCGCCGCGCCATCGCGCTGCGGCGACACGCCGGGGCGGGCGGTGCGCGCCGCCGTCGCGGCCTAGGGCCCCGCTATGGTTGCGCTCAGCTCGTTCCAAGACGCGTTTGCGGCTGTGGTGCGCGGCGGGTCTGCGGATCTCGCCGCGCTTGGCCTCGACGCGGAGGCCGCCGCCCGGTTACGCATTTACCAGGCGAATGTGTCCGCGGCGTTGAGCGAGGCGCTGGCGAAAAGCTTTCCCGCTGTCAAAGACCTTGTGGGGGAGGCGTTTTTCACCGCCATGGCGCAGGTCTATGGGCGGGCGCATCCGCCCCAGGACCCCGCCCTCACCAGCTATGGCGCGGAGTTTCCGAAGTTTATCGCAGGGTTTCCGCCGGCTCAGACACTGGCGTATCTGGCGGACACAGCCCGGCTCGATTGGGCGTGGATGCGCGCTCTGTTCGCCGCCGACACGCCCGGCGACGGCGCGGCGGCCCTCGCGGGCTTGGACGGGGCGGCGATCGGGCGCGCGCGTCTTGCGCTGCATCCCTCCGTGAGCCTCCTCGCCTCGCCCCACGCCGCCTACGCGATCTGGAGCGCCGTGCGCGCCGAGGACCGCGACGCGCTGAGCGCCCTCGCCGCGGGGCCGAGCCGTGCGCTGGTGTGGAAGCACGACGCCGCCGTGCGCCATCGCGCGCTGTCGTCCGGCGAGCATGCGTTCTTCGCGGCGATCGCGGAAGGCGCAGCCGTCGGCCCGGCCATAGCGGCGGGAGCCGCGGCGGAGCCGGACTTTCACGCGCCGGAAACCTTCGCGGGCGCGCTGGCGGCCGGCGTGCTCGTCGCGGGCCCGGTGGACCCCGCGCGAGGCGCGCCTGATCACCCCCGCGACGCTGACGTCTCACCGACGATGACACTCAGGAGTTGTCCATGACCGCCGCTGCATCCAATCACCGTGTTGAGTCCCGCAAGGACGTCGCGCCAATTCTGCGCCCCCTCGCCGGGGTGATCGCGTTTAAGGCCGCGCTCTATCGGCGGTTTTGCGCTGCTGCGACTCACGCCCAAAGCGTCAGCTTGGTGGGGCTGCGTTTGGCTGTGGCGTCGGTCTACTGGAGTTCGGCGCTGACAAAGGTTCAGACAGTGACGCTGTTTTCCGTCGGCGATTTTCGCTTTCGCCTGCCGTTGCCGATTATCCAGGACGGAACCTTTATCCTGTTTTCGTATGAATACTTCCCGTCCGCGCCGGCGTGGTTCACCGACATCGCCGCAGTCTTAGCGACGATATTCGAGGTGATCCTCCCGCCGCTTCTGGCGCTTGGCCTGTTGACGCGCTTCGCTGCGGCGGGGCTTTTGGTGATGACGCTGGTGATCCAAGTCTTTGTGTACCCGACCTGGAGCCACTTCATCAGCCCGGCCATGTGGTGGGCGGCGGCGGCGCTCGCTTTGGTGGCGTTTGGCGGCGGCGCGCTCTCGTTAGACCGCCGTTTGGGCGTGGACCGGGCGTAGCCGGGAGGGACGCCGGCGTCGTCCCGGTGGCGCATTGCGTCGCGGCGGGGCCGACGATAAGACGGCGTCACACGCCCATAGCGGTCGCGCGTCGCCGCGGCCGTCTGCGCTGCATCCGCCGCCCGCCCACGTCCCGAGGGAGCCCGCCCAATGAACATCCACGAATACCAAGCCAAGGCGTTGTTGAAGTCCTACGGCGCGCCCGTGGCGGATGGGTTTCCCGTGTTCTCTGTCGCGGACGCGGCGGACGCCGCCGGCCGGCTGCCCGGTCCGGTGTGGGTGGTGAAGAGCCAAATCCACGCCGGCGGACGCGGCAAAGGCCGTTTCCAAGAGCCTGAGGCCGGCGACAAAGGCGGCGTGCGGCTGGCGAAGTCGCCCGAAGAAGTGCGTGAATTTGTGGAGCAAATGCTCGGCAAGACCCTGGTGACGCACCAGACAGGTCCTCAAGGTAAGCAGGTCAACCGCCTCTATATTGAAGACGGGGCGGCGATTGACCGCGAACTTTACTTGTCGCTCTTAGTCGACCGCGGCACGAGCCGCATCGCCTATGTGGTCTCCACCGAAGGCGGCATGGACATTGAGGAAGTGGCGGCCGCGACGCCGGAGAAAATCCACACCTTCCATGTCGATCCTGCGGCGGGATACCAGCCTTATCTCGGCCGCGCCATCGCCGCGGCGCTGGAGCTGAAAGGCGATCAAGTCAAACAATGCGTCAAACTGATGGGGGCGCTCTACGCCGCCTTCACGGAAAAAGAAATGGCGCTCCTCGAAGTCAACCCGCTGATCACCACCACGTCCGGTGATTTGCGCGTGCTCGACGCCAAAGTCAGCTTCGACGGCAACGCGCTGGCCCGTCATCCCGACATTTTGGAGTTGCGGGACAAAACCGAAGAAGACGAAAAAGAAATCGCCGCGTCAGAGTATGACCTCGCGTACATCGCGCTCGATGGCGACATTGGCTGCATGGTCAATGGCGCGGGTCTGGCCATGGCGACCATGGACATCATTAAGCTTTACGGCGCTGAGCCTGCAAACTTCCTCGACGTCGGCGGCGGCGCGTCGAAGGAAAAAGTCACCGCCGCTTTCAAAATCATCACCGCGGATCCGAAAGTGAAGGGCATTCTCGTCAACATTTTCGGCGGCATCATGAAATGCGACGTCATTGCCGAAGGCGTGATCGCAGCGGTGAAGGAAGTCGGCCTGCAAGTGCCGCTGGTGGTGCGGCTGGAAGGCACCAACGTCGATCTCGGCAAGAAAATCCTCGCTGACAGCGGCCTCAACGTCATTCCCGCCGACGACCTCGCCGATGCGGCGGAGAAAATTGTCGCCGCCGTCAAACAGTTGGCGTGATTGGCCGCTAGCGTTCCCTGAAGCCGGCCGTGGTGGACGGCGTGACCGCGTTCGGCGCGGCGTGAGGGGAAGCGACAATGATCTGGAAAGTGGCGCAAGCGATCGGGGTGGCGGCGGTGTGCGCGGCGGCCGCCGTCGCACAGGAGAATGGCGCGGCCGAGGGCGAGGCCGCCATGGTGCGCGGCGACCAGTCAGCGCCCGTAGTGCAGGCCGCTTATGATTGCATCACGGCGTATCTGCCGCAGGTGGCGCGCACGGAAGAGAACCTCGGCGCGGCGGTGAACTTCCTCACCAGCTTTGTCTGTCAAGAGGAAGTGGGGCGCGCATCGCTCTACCGTCAAAATGCGTTTTTGGTGGACGAGTTCGCCGAGCGCTTGCAGCAGCGGCTTGAGAAGACAATCGATGTCGATCCCGACACGGGCGAATTGATTACTGATCTCACGGTCGAGCAGGCGGCGGGCCTCGGTTATCAGGACTGGAGCGCGCTGCAAAACGAGTTGTCCGCCCAGGCGCAGGGGCCCCAGCGGTATTTGGGCAGCGATCCGATCTTTTCGACGTTCGCCGCACGCGCGTTGTTGGACGCGCGCACGAAGCCGGGGACCAACGGAGCCGCCCTGCGCGCCGCGGAGTAACGCGACCAGGAGATAAGCCGCGGCGTGGGGCGCGCGCTTGGCGCATCGCCCCGCGTGAACGCTGACCGTGCTGAAGTTTGCCGCGACGGGCGCGCTGGGCTAAGAGGCGGCGTGGCGGGCGACGTCCGTCCGCGTCCCATCGGCGATTGCGCCGTCTCATCCATCACCGCTGTGTCCGGAGGCCCGCCCATGTCCATCCTCGTCAACGCCGACACGAAGGTGATCACCCAAGGCATTACGGGCAAGACCGGCACGTTCCACACAGAGCAGGCGCTCGCCTACGGCACGCAAATGGTCGCCGGCTGCACGCCCGGCAAAGGCGGGACTATGTGGACCGCCACAGACGCCGCGCCCGACGCCGCGAAAGGCAAGAGCTTGCCTGTCTACGACACGGTGCGCGAAGCGGTGGCGGCCACCGGCGCCACAGCAAGCGTGGTGTACGTGCCGCCGCCCTTCGCCGCCGACGCCATTTTGGAGGCGATTGACGCGGGCGTGGCGCTGATCGTCACCATCACCGAGGGCATCCCCGTCCTTGACATGGTGCGGGTCAAGCGCGCGCTTGACGGCTCCAATTCACGCCTGATCGGCCCAAATTGCCCCGGTGTGCTGACCCCGGGCGAATGCAAAATCGGCATTATGCCGGGCAACATTTTCTCCAAAGGCTCAGTGGGGATTGTGTCGCGCTCCGGCACGCTGACCTATGAGGCGGTGTTTCAGACCACGAATGCGGGGCTCGGCCAGACCACGGCTGTGGGCATTGGCGGCGATCCCGTGAAGGGGACTGAGTTCATCGACATGCTGGAGATGTTCCTCGCCGACGAGGCGACCCAGTCGATCATTATGATCGGGGAGATCGGCGGCGGCTCGGAGGAAGAGGCCGCTCAATTCATTAAGGACGAGGCGGCGAAGGGCCGCAAGAAGCCCATGGTCGGCTTCATCGCCGGGCGCACCGCGCCTCCGGGCCGCACCATGGGCCATGCCGGCGCGATTGTCTCCGGCGGCAAGGGCGGCGCGGAGGATAAGATCGCGGCCATGGAAGCCGCTGGCATTAAAGTCGCCGACAGTCCCGCAAGCCTCGGCGCGACGCTCAAGACGGTGCTGGAGGCGGCGTAGATCGCGGGTCGCGGGCGCGTCGGCGTGATCCGGTGACGTGGAAGCCGCTTCACCGGTTCGATCACGCGCCCCGTGAAAGACGGCGATGCTGATCGTTTCCGTGCGACACGATCAGGATCTCGAGCCTCTTGCACGCAGATGGAACCGCAGGCGCACGGTCATACTGAGCCCGAAGGGCGACGAATCGTAGGCCTGCGAGATCCCTCGCGTCGCTCGGGCTGACATCCCGCCATTCCGTTCCGTCGGAAGCGGCTCTATCCCCCAAACAATCGATAAACTTGGTCCGCGGCGATGGCGCCGCCAAACAAAACCGCCCCGACGGCCGTGTTGCGCAGCGTGCGGCGCAGGCGCGCCGGGCCCTTGCGGCCGATGCGGTGAATGTCGCTCACCAGCTGGGACATCTCCGCGACGACGAGTTCAGAAATCCAGCCCTTGGCCGCTGTGGTCTGATGGCTGGGCAGTTCGGGAAAGCGCAACGCGACATTGAGCACGATCACCCGCTTCAGCCAGCCCTTGTCGAGTTCCGTTTCATCCCGGGGGCGTTGTTCTTCCTGAAAGCTCATGAATTTGGCGCACCACGGCGCGAGTAAGCCGGCGTCCTCACGCACCATGTCGCCTTGACGCGCGCGGGCGGCCAAGCGCGTGTCGCGCCGATAGACATCATCGAGGCGGCGCGACAGATACGCCTCCATGCCGTTGGGCCCCGCCGTCGCTTGCAGCGCCCGCACCCGCGCCGTCGACACCACCGCCCGCGCCACGCCAGTGAAAAGCAGGCCCACAGCCAACACCGCATCAAGCGCCAGCCGCGCTAAGGCCGGATCAAACGCCGTCACGCCGACCCCGCGCGCCAGAAGCGCCCACACTGGCCAGGTCGCCAGCCGCCACAACCCGCCGAGCGCCGCCAACGGCCCACCCAACACGCGCACTGCGCCGCCGGCCGCGCCGTCACCGATAAGCGCCGCCAGCGCCGCGCCGAGATCGCGCGACCACGCCAAGCCCGACACGACGCTGACGACAGCCCCCACCAGCAGCGCCCACGCAAGCACGTCCAACGCGCCGACAATCACCGCCCGGGGGTGATCGCGCACCCACGCGCTGATGCGCGCGCCCCATCCGCCCCGCGCCCCGGCGCTCGGCGACGCCGAACGCGTCGGCGCGCTGGACTGAAACCCGTTGGCGGCGTCGCTCATGACCCCTGTCCCCTTGATCCTCAGCCCCTCGAGCCTCAGCCCCTCGA
>CAZMSO010000015.1:29433-74754 GCA_964568975.1 uncultured Caulobacterales bacterium
CCTCAGCCCCTCGAGCCTCAGCCCCTCGACCCTCAAGTCCGTGGCCCTCAGACCTATGACGCCCAGCCCCAGTGGCGGGACGCGCGCGCGGTGATGGCGTGGCGCGCAGCTGCAAAGGCTCGCTCAATCCACATGACGCCGCGCCGTTGCATGCCTGGCGCGCGTCTGCGCGGCGCAGTGTATGATGGCGTGGTCAGTCAGGCTACGCACGCCGGCAGCCTTGGCGCACGTCCCATCGGCGCGGGCCATCGGCGCGGGCCATCGGCGCGGGGCGGCCTCGGCGCGTGTTGTCTGACGGCGGGGGCTGGCGGCGATGGCGGCGCGCGCTTACACACACATGCAGCACAGAGGAGTTTGGGATGGGGCGGTGGACGGCGACGCGTCTGCTGGCGGCGGCTGTGGTGGCGGTGTTCAGCCTCTCAGCCGTCAGTCTGGCGTATCTGGGCATGAACCCGCCGTTTTTGTTTTATCCGGATCGCGTCATCTCCGCGCGCCCAAGCGATGCGGGCCTTGGCTATCGAGAAGTCACGATCACGGCCGGCGATGGCGCCCCGATCGTGGCGTGGTGGGTCGATGCGGGGCTGGCGGACGCGCCGACAATCCTCGCCTTCTTCGACAACACCGGCGATTTGGGGGATCGGCTGCCGTGGATCGCTCTGGCGGTGGAGGGCGGTTTTCGGGTGTTGGCGATGGAGTATCGCGGCTATGGGGCGTCGCAGGGCGCGCCGAATGTCGCGGGGTTTCATCGCGACGCTGCAGCCGCGTATGATTGGCTGACGGATGAGCAATCCGTCGCGCCGCAGCGCCTCGTCGTGTTCGGCCGCGGCATGGGCGCAGCCATCGCGGCGCGGCTTGCGCGCGATCGCGACCCGGCGTTGCTTGTGCTTGAAAGCGGGTTCACGCGGCTGTCGGATCTCGCGCAAGAAGTGGCGCAGCGCCGCTATGGCGTGACGCCGCCACGGTGGCTGCTGGGGCTGATGTATTGGAGTTCTGATCTCAACACGCTCGCGAGCGTGCGCCGCAGCGAGACGCCGGTCCTGGTGATGCATAGCCGCGACGATCAATTCATTGGCTTTCACCACGGCCAGGCCCTCGCGGAGGCCGCCGGCGCGCGCGGTCGTCTGGCCGAGCTGCGCGGCGGTCACAACATGGTGCTCGACGCCACCGGCTTCAGCTATTTCGTGCCGATCACAGCCGCCTACGCCGCCGCGCGCGCCCAATAGCGCACACGCGATGCGCGCAGGGCCGCGCCCTGGCTTTCGGCGACGCTTGAACACCACCCGACTCCGGGCCTATGTGATCAAGCATCAATCATGACGCGCGCGCCGTCTGCGGCGCGCCCGTCCTGCGCAGATCCCGGACTCGCGGCGGCGGGCGCCAACGACCGGGGCCAATCGGTTTAGGTGTTATGGCAGACGTTCAACGCAGCCTTCTCAATCAAGCGCTTGTAGAAACGGGCTTTCTGCACGGCGGCAACGCTCATTATATCGAGGGGCTTCTTGATCAGTATTTGGAAAATCCACATTCCGTGCAGGCGGGTTGGCGCGAGTTCTTTGACGAGTTAAGCGCGGGCGCGGCTCTGCCCGCAGCGCGGGCGGATGGGCCGTCCTGGGGGCGGCGCGATTGGCCGCCGACGCCGGGCGGCGACATGGCCCGCGCCTTTACGGGAGAAGGGTCGAGCATCGGCCGGCGCGGGGCGGCCCGCACGGAGGCTGCAGCGGCTGCAGCCGCGGACACAACCGCGCCGGATGTGCGGCGCGCGACGGAAGATTCCATCAGTGCGCTGATGATGATCCGCGCGTATCGGGTGCGCGGTCATTTGGCGGCGGACTTAGACCCGTTGAAGCTGACGGACGGCGCGCGCCATGAGGAATTGGCGCCGGAAAGCTATGGGTTTCGCCGCGAAGACTTAGACCGCCCGATTTTCATCAACGGCGTGTTGGGGTTGGAGACCGCCACCCCGCGTCAAATGCTGGAAATCCTGCAGCGCACCTATTGCGGCACCTTCGCGGTGCAGTTCATGCACATGTCGGATCCCGAAGAGAAGCGCTGGATTCAAACGCGCATTGAAGGGCCTGATAAGGGCGTGGCGTTCACGCGCGAAGGCAAACGCGCGATCTTGCGCAAGCTGGTGGAGACCGAGACCTTTGAGCGCTTTTTGCACAAGCGCTTTCCGGGGACAAAGCGCTTCGGCATTGACGGCGGCGAAGCCATGGTGCCCGCGCTGGAGCAATTGATTAAGCGCGGCGGCGCGCTCGGCGTGGACGAAATCGTGCTCGGCATGCCCCATCGCGGTCGGTTGAACGTGCTCGCGGCGGTGATGGGCAAGCCCTATCATGAGATTTTCCATGAGTTCCAAGGCGGCGACACCCTCGGCGCCCAGGACTACGGCTCCGGCGACGTGAAGTACCATCTCGGCGCGTCCTCGGACCGGGAATTTGACGGCAATTCCGTGCATTTGTCCTTGAGCGCCAACCCGTCGCACTTAGAGGCGGTCAATCCGGTGGTGCTCGGCAAGGCCCGCGCGAAGCAGCAATTCGATAAGCTGGAGGAGCCGGCGCTCCTCGCTGACGCCCATGCGGGGCGTGAAAAGGTGCTGCCGCTTTTGCTCCACGGCGACGCCGCCTTCGCCGGTCAAGGCATGGTTGCGGAATGTTTCGGTCTCTCCGGCCTCGTGGGCCACCACACCGGCGGGACGATCCACTTCATCGTCAACAACCAAATCGGTTTCACCACCAGCCCGCGCCATTCGCGCTCCTCACCGTACCCGTCGGACGTGGCGTTGATGGTGCAAGCGCCGATCTTCCATGTGAATGGCGACGATCCGGAAGCAGTGACGTACGCAGCCAAAGTCGCGACAGAGTATCGCCAAGAGTTTGGCAAGGACGTGGTCATCGACATGTTTTGTTATCGTCGCTATGGCCATAATGAAGGCGACGATCCGTCCTTCACCCAACCCGTCATGTACAAGCGCATCAAGGATCAGCCCACCACGCGCGACATCTATGCGCGCCGGCTGGTGGCGGAAGGCGTGGTCGATGACGGTGAGCCGGACGCCTGGATTGAGGAGTTTGAATCGTATCTCGACGAAGAGTTCGAAAAAGGCAAAACATTCCGAAAAAACAAAGCGGACTGGCTAGACGGCAAATGGTCAGGGCTTGGTTTGCCGCCGGACGATGACCGGCGCGGCCACACGTCCGTTGATGCCGATCACTTGCGCGACTTAGGCCGTCGCATGACGGCGATCCCGGATCATGTCGATTGCCATCGCACGTTGCGCAAAGTGATCAGCCGCCGCCGCGACGTGATTGAGCAGGGCGAAGGCATTGACTGGGCGACGGCGGAGCATTTGGCGTTCGCGTCCTTGTTGGACGAAGGCTTCGCAGTGCGCTTATCGGGCCAAGACTCCGGACGCGGCACGTTCTCTCAACGGCACTCCCACATTGTCGACCAAACGACGGAGCAGCTTTATACGCCGCTGAACAACATTCGCGAGGGTCAAGCCCTTTATGAAGTGATTGACTCCAGCCTGTCGGAGGAGGCGGTGCTGGGGTTCGAATTCGGCTATTCCTTAGCGGATCCAAATACGTTGGTGTTGTGGGAAGCGCAATTTGGTGATTTCGCCAATGGCGCGCAAGTCGTGTTTGATCAATTCATCTCGTCGGGTGAGCGCAAATGGCTGCGCATGTCGGGCTTGGTGGTGCTGTTGCCCCATGGGTATGAAGGCCAAGGCCCGGAGCACTCCTCCGCGCGGCTGGAGCGGTTCCTCCAACTCTGCGCTGAAGACAACATGCAAGTGGCCAATTGCTCCACACCGGCGAATTACTTCCACATTTTGCGACGCCAAATTCACCGCGACTTCCGCAAGCCACTGGTGATCATGACCCCGAAATCCCTGCTGCGTCATAAGAAGTGCGTGTCGCGGATCGCGGAGTTCGGCCCGAAATCGTCCTTTCACCGGGTGTTGTGGGATGACGCAGACAACGCAAGCGGCCGCCATGAAGGCCCGCATGATCTGACGTCGGTGGTGTTGAAAGCTGATGAAGCGATCCGGCGCGTCGTTTTGTGTTCCGGTAAGGTGTACTATGATCTGCTGGAGGAGCGCGAGAACCGCGACATCGACGACGTGTATTTGATGCGGATTGAACAATTCTATCCGCTGCCAGTCCAATCTTTGCGCAAAGAGCTTGCGCGCTTTCCCCAAGCGGAATTCGTGTGGTGTCAAGAAGAACCGCGCAATATGGGCGGCTGGGCGTTTGTGGCGCCGAATCTGGAGGTCGTGCTGGAAAAAGCGGGGGCGCAAAACCCGCGGCCGCGCTATGTCGGGCGCGCGGCGTCGGCCTCCACGGCGACCGGCTTGATGGCGAAGCATTTAGCGGAGCGGGCGCAGTTGTTGGACGAAGCGCTGCGCGATTGATGCGGCGCTGCGTCCAAGAAGGCGCCAGGCGCAGCGGCGCAGACGCCGACGCCGCGGCGCGGGCGGCGTGACAGGCGGCGTGAGTTTTTGGGCCGAGGCGCCCGAGCAAAGGAAGAGGTGGGCAGATGGCGGACATTCTGGTTCCGGCGCTCGGGGAATCCGTCACGGAAGCGACTGTAGCGAGCTGGATGAAACAACCCGGCGAGGCCGTCAGCAAAGACGAACCCGTCGTCGAGCTGGAAACGGACAAAGTCACCCTCGAAGTGGCGGCGCCGGAAGACGGCGTGATTGGTGAAATCGTCGCTGCAGAGGGCGATACGGTGAGCATTGGGGCCGTGCTTGGGCGCGTGAGCGGCGACGCCGGCGCGGCGTCGGCGAATGGCGGCGCGTCCTCGACGGCGTCAGCGTCCGCATCAGCGCAGACCGCATCAGCGCAGACCGCGCCGGCGTCTGATGCGCCGAAGTCTGCTGAGAGCAAGGGTGCGGGCGACGGCGAGGGCGCGATTGTCGATGTGGCGATCCCGCAAATGGGGGAATCCGTTGCAGAAGGGACTGTCGGCTCGTGGCTCGTGAAGGTTGGCGACGCCGTCACGACGGACCAGCCCCTCGTTGAGGTGGAGACGGACAAGGTCGCCGTGGAGATCCCCGCGCCCCAGGATGGCGTGATTACGGAACTCGCGGTGGGCGAGGGCGACACCGTCACGGTCGGCAGCGTCATTGCGCGGCTGAAAGTGGGCGCGCACGCCAGCGCCGGCGCGCCGGACGCTGACACGGCTCAGCCGTCGGCGGCCGCCTCCACATCGCCGCCCGCTCCCGAAGGCGACGCTGACGGTTCAGGCGCGGGACGCGCCATGCCCGCGGCGCGTCGCGTGATGGCGGAGAACGCGTTGTCTGACGATCAAGTGCCCGGTACAGGCCGCGGCGGCCGGATCACGAAGGCCGACGCCTTGCGGGTCCTTGAGGAGCGCGCGGCTGCGTCGCAATCCGGCCGACAGTCTGGCCCCCAATCAGGCCCCCAATCAGGCCCACAGTCTGGGGCGTCAAGTGGGGCGGTGGCGCCCGCGCAGCCCACGGCTATGCGCGCGGTAGGCGCGCGCGAAGAGCGGGTGCGCATGACGCGGTTGCGGCAAACAATCGCCAAACGCTTGAAAGATGCACAAAACACTGCGGCGATGCTCTCCACATTCAATGATGTGGATATGAGCGCGGTGATCGCGACGCGGAAAAAGTTCAAAGAGCACTTCGAGAAAAAGCATGGGATCAAACTTGGGTTCATGAGCTTTTTCGTTAAAGCTGTAATCCAAGCGTTGAAAGACGTCCCGGCTGTCAATGCGGAAATTGACGGCGACAGCATCATTTACAAGAACTACTATGACATTGGCGTCGCCGTCGGCACGGATCGCGGCCTGGTGGTGCCGGTGGTGCGCGACGCCGATCAGCTCTCCCTCGGCGGCATAGAACGCGCGGTGGCGGAGTTGGGCCGCAAAGCGCGCGACGGCGATCTCACGTTAGAGGACATGCAGGGCGCGACTTTCACCCTCACCAATGGCGGGGTGTATGGCTCGCTGATGTCGACGCCGATCTTGAACGCGCCCCAGTCAGGCATATTGGGCATGCACCGCATTGACGAACGGCCAGTGGCCATTGACGGCGACGTGGTGGTGCGCCCGATGATGTACCTCGCCTTGACCTATGATCACCGCATTGTCGACGGCAAGGAGGCGGTGACCTTCCTGGTGCGCGTGAAGGAGTGCATTGAGGATCCCGAGCGGCTGATCCTCGACCTTTAAGCGACGCCGCGGCCGGCCGTCCCGCGCGGTTCAGTCAAGATCGGCGCGGGCGACGGAGAGTTCGGCCAGGAAGGCAAGCGCGAGCGCCGCGTGCGCCTCGGTCTGGCGGATTGAGGCGTATCCCGTGGCGTCCGGCGCGGCGCGCCCTTGGGTCACACGCGTGTCCGTGTCGATCACCCACAGATCGCGCACGCCGTGCTTGGCGGCGAGTGCGGTTGTAACGCCGAGATCATCGCGCAGGCTGGCGTCGGCGACCGTCAGGGACAGTGATGGCGCTCATGAATGACGCGTCGTCGACACGCGCCGGACCCACACGAGCCAGACACGCATGCGGTGTTGGTGCGCGCGTCAGAATTCGCTGTTGCGCGTGCGGCGGAAACCGCGTTCGGGCAGGACGCGGAGCACTTGGCCGGGGATGAGCGCGCTTGGATTGGCGATGTCGTTGAAGCGCGCGAGATGGCTCACCGACACGCGGTTGCACCAGGCGATGCGGTAGAGCGTGTCGCCCTTTTGGACCGTGACGGTGCGGCCTTGCAGCTGAGAGCACGGGCGTTGGGTCGGCGTGGGCGGAGTGTGCGTGTCGCCGCCTCCGGAACGGCCGCACACGCCCACGCATTTTTCAAGATCGCGCTGGATCCGCCTCGCATACCGGTCTGCGATGTTCTGAAGAGGAACCTCGATACTGAGGGTGTTCTTCGGCTTTTTGACTTCGACCGGCTCAATCGCTTTCGTCAAGACGTAACACAGCCCCGCAATCGCGATCCCAGCGACCAGGAAAGCGGCCGTGTTGGCGCCGCCGCCGCCGCCTCGACTGCACTTACAGCCTTCACTCATTGTGTGGCCCACCACGTGTGACATCGCCGCGACTGGAGGGAAACTGCGGCCATTCGCATCTATAGTTATAGGCGACCTCAACACTCAAGAATGGCTGTCAGCCGCGCGCGGACAAATCGCAGTTGGGCGGCGCCCGCACCGGGCGGCGGCGGCCGCACGGGCAGGGCGGTCCGCGTTGACCGCGCCCACCGCGGGGCTTACGTCAAAGCCAGCGTTCACCCCCAGTGCGAGCACCCCCCCATGGCTGAAGAACTCTATGACGTCGTGATTATTGGCGGCGGCCCCGGCGGCTACAATTGCGCCATCCGCGCCGGCCAGCTCGGCCTGAAAGTGGCGTGTGTGGAGAAGCGCGGCCGCCTTGGCGGGACGTGTTTGAACGTCGGCTGTATCCCGTCGAAAGCGCTGCTGCACGCGTCGGAGTTGTACGAAACGGCGACAACGCAATTCGCGCAGATGGGGATCCAGGTCAATGGCGGTGTTAAACTGGATTTACCGCAAATGCTCGCGCAGAAAGACGACGCGGTTGACGGCTTGACTAAGGGGGTCGAGTTCCTTTTTAAGAAGAACAAGGTGGATTACATTGTCGGTGCTGGTGAAATCGCTGACGCCAACACGGTTGTCGTCACGCCGCTGGATGGCGGCGCGCCCACCAGCCTCGCCGCGAAGACGATTGTGATCGCCACGGGATCAGAGGTCGCAGGTCTGCCGGGTGTCGAGATCGACGAGGAGCGGGTGGTGTCGTCCACCGGCGCTTTGTCACTCAAGGCGGTGCCGCCGCGTTTGGCTGTGATTGGCGGCGGCTATATCGGGCTTGAAATGGGTTCGGTGTGGCGGCGTTTGGGTTCCGCGGTGGCGGTGGTGGAGTTCGCTGACCGCATTGTGCCGGCGATGGATCAAGAGCTGTCAAAGCAGTTCCAACGGGCGCTCGCCAAGCAAGGCATGGTGTTTGAGCTGGGCCACAAAGTGACCCAGGTGGACGCATCCGGCGAGGACGTGCGCGTGACGATTGAGCCGGCCGCCGGCGGCGAGGCGCGGGAGCTGGAGGTCGACGTCGTTCTGGTGGCGATCGGGCGTCGTCCGTATACGGAGGGGCTTGGCCTTGAGACCGTGGGCGTGCGTGTGGACAATCGCGGCTTCATCGAAACCCAAGGCTTCCACACCAGCGTGGCGAACATTTTCGCTGTCGGCGACTGCATTCACGGGCCGATGCTCGCCCACAAGGCCGAAGACGATGGTGTGGCGGTGGCGGAGATCATCGCCGGTCGCGCCGGCCATGTGAATTACGACGTGGTGCCCGGCGTCGTCTATACGCACCCAGAAGTGGCCACGGTGGGCAAAACGGAAGAGCAGCTGAAAGAGGCCGGCGTCCCTTACAAGAAGGGCAAGTTCCCCTTCATGGCCAATTCCCGCGCCCGCACCAACCATGACACCGATGGCTTTGTGAAGATCTTAGCCCATGCGGAGACGGACGAAGTCCTCGGCGTCCATATGATGGGAACCGGCGTGGGTGAGATGATCGCGGAATGCGTGCTCGCCATGGAGTTCGGCGCGAGCTCTGAAGACATTGCGCGCACGATCCACCCCCATCCGACGATGACGGAAGCGATCCGCCAAGCCGCCATGGGCGTGGAAGGCTGGACGATGCAGGCGTAACGCGCTCGCGGCGCCGTGCGCGAGGGGCCGCGGGGCTAGGTCCGGCGGACGACGGCGCGCCACACGTTGAGGCCCAGCGCGGCGGCCGTCAGCGGCCCAAACACCCATGGTATGGCGCGGGCGAGCGCGCGCGGTAGAAAGATGTCCTCCACCGGCGCGCCGGGCGGGGTCAGCGCTGCGGCCCAGTCCGAAAAGGGGCAACGCCCGCCATTGGCGATGAGAATCATCGTTTCACCGGCGATGACGGCGAGCGCGACCCAGGTTCCGCGACGGTCGCCGCCGACCACGCCGCGCCACAACGCGTAGACAATCAGCCCGGCGAACAGCGCCGCCAGCAGCGTGTGTGCGGCCTTGATGGCGATGAGGGCGACGTTGGGCGTCATGGCGCGGGGTAACCGCGGATGCCGCCAACGGGAGGCGGTGCGGTGAGAAGGGCGGGGTGCGGATGGCGGTTCATGACGTCGCGGGCGTCTTCGGCGTGGCGTTGATTGTGACGGCGTATGCGGGACTGCAGCTGGGGCGGCTTGCTGGAGGCGGCTTCGGCTATTCGCTGGCCAACCTTCTGGGATCAGGGCTGATCCTTGCCTCGCTGCTGCGCAGCTTCAATCTGGCGTCTTTTGTGATTGAGGCGTTTTGGATCGCCATCAGCGTCATCGGCCTTGTGCGCTGGGCGTGGGCGCGCCGCCGTGATTAAAGCACCTCACGCTGGTGGGCGGTCTCTTTCGTGGCGAGCGCAAAGCGCGGGTTGGGCGTCTGCGTGCGGCCGAGCGCTAAGTCCGCCATCACGCGCCCAACTTCCGGCCCATGCTTGAAGCCATGGCCGGAGCCAGCGCCCAAAAGCCATGCCCCCTCGCGGGTGGGGTGGCGGTCCATCAGAAAATCGCCGTTGGAGCTGTTGGCGTACTGACACACGCGGAACTCCGTGAAGGGCCGCCCCGCCAGCGCCGGGAACCGCCGCGCGGCGAAGTCCTCCAGCACCCGCGCGCCCGTCGCCGTCATGGTGCGGTCGCCGGTTTCGGGATCAAACGTCGCGCCATGGGTGTCGCGGGCGATCTTAAAGCCGCGGCCTTCTAGGTCCGGAAACCCGTAATAGAGATCCCCGCCATTGTAATCCGCCCAACCCGGCAAGGCGTCGGGTCCAAACCGCCCATCGCCGGGGGGCGGGGCGATGTAGGCGACTTCTTGGCGCGTCACGAAGAGGCGCGGCCCCGCCACCTCCGGGAAGAGCGCGCCAAGCCAGGGCCCGCAGGCGTAAATGACGGCGTCTGCGCGCACGTGATCGCCATTGAGACGCACGGCGTGGCCGTCTTCGGGGTCGGGGACGGCGTGGGCTTGACGGTACGCGCCGCCGGCCGCCACAAACCGGCGCACAGTGGCGGCGACGCCGCGACGCGCCATCAACGCGCCGAACTCCGGCTCGTAGAGACCGAACGCCACGCCGTCGACATCCATCTGCGGCCAGCGGCTGGCGATCTCGCGCGGATCCAGCTCCAAGAGCGGCAAATCCAGCTCGCGATGCACAACCAGAGAATCCCGTGCGTAGTCCACCATCTCTTGGAACACAAACAGCACGCCGCACGGATGAAAGAGCGGCGTCGATTGCGCGACGGACAACGCTTTCCATTCACCGAGCGACGCCAACGCCATCTCCGTGTAAACGCCGTCGCGGCCATAAGCGGAGCGGGTCATGCGGCTTTCCCCGCCGGAGGAGGCGCGCGCATGGGCCGGCCCCGCCTGATCGACCAGAAGCACGTCCGCCCCGTTGCGGCGCAAATGTTCCGCCGTCCAGGCCCCGAACACGCCCGCGCCGACCACCACGACATAGGGTTTCGGGCCGCGCCCGGCGGCGGGTGCGTGGGCGGAACCCGCACCACACGCCGCTAAGGAGGCGCTGAGCGAGGCTGCGCCAGCGGCGCTGAGAACTGTTCGCCGTGTGACTGTCATGACCACACCCTCCGCGCACCCACGCTCCCCCAACCATGGCGTGAGAGTGTCACATGAGAGCCCAGCTTGTCAGCGGCGTGGTCCAACGCGCGGCGCGCTCAGTCTTGCATTTGCGTGATCACTTCGCTGGCGGTGCGCGCAGCGAGGCGGACATAGGTCTCCGCCTCGTCCGTCGTTACGGCCCCCAGCACGGCGTGGGCGGCCTTATTGCGCAAAGCCCGCAAGTCAATGAGCACGTCGATCACGTCCCGCGAAACCCCGGCGTCGGCTGCGATGCGCACAGCTTGGGGCGGCGTCTCCCCGCGGGCGGCGGCGTCGGCGGCCTTGGGCGCGGCGCGCAGGATCGCGCCTTCAACGCTGCGCCAGGCTTCGCTGACGGCCGCCGTGGGGTGGGCGTCGGCGAGTTCCAGCAACGCTGGCAGCCCGAGCGTTTTCGGTCCAGCGATCGCCGGCGCCGGGCCTTCACGCAGAATGCCTTTTTGGGTGGTTTCGTGATCGACCTTTTGCTCGACGGCTTGGAGTTTTTTGTGAAACTCAAACGACAGCCCATCCGTCCCGGCTTCGAACTTGGCCAAGCGTTGGAGCATGGGATCGATCCGCCGCCGAAACATCACAATCAGCAGCATTAAGGAGAGCGGCCAGGCCAAATGGCCTGTCATCGTTGCGATGAAGGTGAGGATGTCCGCCACGAAAGCCCCCTGCGCGGTGGTGAACCTGCGAAAGAGGAGCCTTGATTCCGCCGCGCCCGCCACGGCGGACGGGTCACACCACGCCGACTTGGCGCAATTTGGCTTTCGGGTGGATTTCGTTCTGGCTCATCACTGCAGCGGTCGGCCGGAAGCGCTCGATCAAGCTGCGCGCATAGGGCCGCACCAACGGGCTGGTGAGCAGGACCGGCACGTCGCCGCCGCGGCCGGCGGTGTCGAAGGCCTCATTGACGCCGTTCATGAGATCATGAAGCTGCGTCGGCGACAGCGCGAGCTGACGTTCGCCGCCGTCGCCAATCAGCGCCTCGGCGAACGCGTGCTCCCATTGGGGAGACAGGGTGATGATCGCCACCGCTCCGTCCGGCCCGCGCGCGGCGTGGCAGATCTGGCGCGCCAGGCGCGCGCGCACGTGCTCTGTGACCTGCATTAAGTCGGTTTGGCCGTTCGCGGCTTCAGCAATGGCCTCCAGGATCGTCGGCAAATCACGGATCGACACGCGTTCCTTTAACAGGCCCTGCAACACGCGCTGAATGCCGGCGCGCGTGATGAGCTTGGGCGTCATATCCTCAAGGAGTTTTTGGAGCTGCTCGGGCAAGTCGGCGAGCAGCTTCTCCACCTCCGCGAAGCCCAAGAGCTCCGCCATGTGGTCTTTGATGATTTCAGTGAGATGCGTGACCAGCACGGTCGCGGGATCCACCACGGTGTAACCGCGGAACGTCGCTTCCTCCCGCAGCTTTTCTTCAATCCACCGCGCCGGAAGCCCGAAAGCCGGCTCTTGCACCGGCTCGCCAGGCAAATCCACCGGGCTCCCGGCCGGGTCCATGGCCAGCAAATGGCGCAGCTTCAACGCTCCGTCGCCGGCTTCGATCTCCTTGACTCGGATGTGATAGGCCTCATTACCCAGGGCGAGATTGTCCAAAATCCGCACTGACGGCATCACAAAGCCCATGTCTTGGGCGAGCTGTTTGCGCAGGGCCACGATTTGGTCTGTGAGCTTGCGCCCATCGACATCATTAATCAGCGGTAAGAGCCCGTAGCCGAGCTCGATCTTGAGATCGTCCATCGCGAGCGTGCGCGCAATCGGTTCTTCTGCGGGCGCGGTCGCGGCGGCGTCGCTCTTCGCCTGGACGTCGTCGTCGGCGGCGGCTGCGGCGGCCTGGGTGCGCGCCCGCCGATGCAAGGCGTAAGCGCCATAGCCGGAGGCTGCGCCCATAATCGCAAACGGAATCAGCGGCATGCCGGGCAAGAGTCCCGCCGCCACGCACACGCCCGAGACGAGGGCGAGGCCCTGGGGATAGCCGGTAAGCTGGCCCACCAGCGCTTGGTCAGCCGCGCCTTTTACGCCGGCTTTCGACACCAGCATGCCCGCGGCGACGGAAATGATGAGGGCAGGGATCTGGCTCACCAGCCCGTCGCCCACCGTCAAGCGCGTGTAGGCGTTGGCGGCGTCGCCCAGGCTCATGCCATGCTGAGCGAGGCCGATGATCATGCCCGCAATGACGTTGATTGCGGTGATGAGGATCCCGGCCATGGCGTCGCCGCGCACGAATTTCGAAGCGCCGTCCATGGAGCCGAAGAAATTGCTCTCCGCCTCAAGATCCGTGCGGCGCGCGCGCGCCTGCTCCTCGGTGATGAGGCCGGCGGACAAATCAGCGTCGATCGCCATTTGCTTTCCGGGCATGGCGTCGAGGGTAAACCGCGCCGCGACTTCCGCGATCCGGCCCGACCCCTTGGTGATCACCACGAAATTCACCAGCACCAGGATCATGAACACAATGATGCCGATGACGAAATTGCCCTGCATCACAAAGCCGCCGAAGGCCGCGATCACGTCCCCCGCCGCGCCCGGTCCGTTTTGACCATGAGCAAGGATCAGCCGGGTCGAGGCGATGTTGAGCCCGAGCCTGAGCATGGTCGTGACCAGGAGCACGGTCGGAAAGGAGGTGAACTCAAGCGGCGACTGAATGAAGAGCGCCGTCATCAGCACGAGCACGGAGAGCGAGATCGACACCACCAGCGCCAGATCCAACAGCCAGCTCGGCATTGGCAGGATCAGCATCAAAATGATGGCGAGCACGCCGACGCCAAAACCCACATCCCCGCGCATCAGCGCGCGCGCGAGCCCTCGCGCGGTCAGCGCCGAGGGAGGCGACGCCTCCGCAGCGCCGGCCTCCGCAGCGAGCGACGGGGCGGGGGCGTCTGCCATGGCGGCGCGTCAGCCCGCGCGGCGCGCGCCGGGGGCGGGCACGTCGACGCCGGCGTCCATGTAAGCGCGCAGCTTGTTGCGCAGCGTGCGGATGGAGATGCCGAGGATGGAGGCCGCGTGCGTGCGGTTGCCGAGACAATGATCCAGGGTGTCGAGGATGAGGGTTTGTTCAACCTCTGCGACTGTTTTGCCGACCAGGGCGCTTTCCGCCGCACGCGCGGCGGCGCGCGCGGTCTCGTCGGCCGCGGAGAGCGGCGCCGCCTCTGCAAACCCGCCAGGCGATCCGTGAGCGGGCGCAAAGGGCGCGGCCGCCGGCGCGCGCAGCGCCTCAACGCCAATCTCAGGCCCTTGGGCGAGCAGGACCGCGCGGTGCATGGTGTTTTCCAGCTCGCGCACATTGCCCGGCCAGGCCCGCTGTTGCAGCTCCGCTAACGCCGGCGCGGACACAGGCCGCCGGGGCAAGCCGTTGGCGGCGGCGTATTTGTCGGCGAAGTGGGCGGCCAGCGCTTCAATGTCGCGCGGCCGACGGCGCAGCGGCGGCAAAGCGAGATTGACCACATTGAGCCGGAAAAAGAGGTCCTGGCGGAAAACGCCTTGGGCGACGGCGTCGGCTAAATTGCGGTTCGAGGTGGCGAGTATGCGGATGTCCACCTTGACGGGCGCGGAGCCGCCGACCCGGTCGATTTCGCGCTCTTGGATGGCGCGCAAGAGCTTGGCTTGCAAGCGCGCGTCCATTTCCGAGATTTCGTCGAGCAAGAGCGTTCCGCCATGGGCTTCTTCGAACTTGCCGATGCGCCGCGCCAGCGCGCCCGTGAAGGCGCCTTTCTCGTGGCCGAACAGTTCCGATTCCAACAAGTTTTCTGGGATCGCCGCGCAATTGACGGCGATGAACGCTTTGCCGGCGCGGCGCGAGCGTTCATGGACATAGCGGGCCATCACTTCCTTGCCGACGCCGGATTCCCCTGTGATCAGGATGGGAGCGTCGGACGCCGCGACTTGATCCGCCAGCGCCAGGGTCTCCTGCATGGCCGGGTCGCGGGCGATCAAATCTTGGTTGGTGCGCGAGACCGCCTCAAGCACGCTGGCGATCAGTTCGGGGTCCGGCGGCAGAGGAATGAACTCTTTCGCGCCGGCGCGAATGGCGGCGGCGGCCTCCTCCGGCGTCGCTTCAACGCCGCACGCGACCACGGGCGCGACAATGCGCTCGGCGTCATTGGCCGCAATCAGACCGGCGATGTCGAGACCGATGTCGACGAGGAGCAAGTCGGCCCCGCGGCCGGCGCGCAAGGCGGCGGTCGCGGCGGCCACGTCCGCGACGTGGGCGACTTTCGCGCGCCGCTCCAGCGCGATTTTGGTGGCGGTGGCTAAATGCCCGCCAAGGTCGCCGACGATCAAGACTCGCATTCGTGCATCCTCGTCCTCAGCCGCCGTCGCCGCTTTTGATGATTTCTGTCATGGTCACGCCTAACCGCTCGTCGACGACCACGACCTCGCCGCGCGCGACGAGGCGGTTGTTGACGTAAATGTCGATGGCCTCGCCAACGCGCCGGTCGAGTTCGAGCACCGAGCCGCGGGTGAGCTGCAGAAGCGAGCTCACATCCACTGACGTCTTGCCGAGCACTGCTGAGATTTGCAGCGGCACATCGAACACCGGCGCCAAATCGGTGGCGACTTTTTCGCCGATCTCACCGCTGTCATCGAGGGTCGCCGGCAAACTCTCTTGGCCCTCGAAGTCTTGCAAATCCATGGGGTTGTCGTCTTCAGCCATCGGCGTGATCCCACTCCAGATCCGCATCATTAAACAGGTTCAACGCCGCATCCGGCTCCGCTGCGGTCTCAGACGACGCCGCCTCGCCCGTCCCCGCGTCCGCGGCCGCCAGCCAGCGCGCGGCGGCCTCGCGAATGAGCGCGAGCGCGTCGTGCGCGCGCTGGGCCGCCATGCCTTCGCGCCACGCAATGCGCACATCCCCGGGCGCGCCGTCATCGGCCTCCACCACCGCCAACGCGCCCTCAAAGCCCGCCAGCGCGCCCGCGCGCTCAAGCTGCGCGCGCACCGCTTGGGCGTCGGCGCGCGCCTCGACCTCCACCCGCGGCGCGGCGCGCAGATGCTCAGCGACGTCGCGGAAAAGCGCGATCACGCTGTCTTCGGGAAAGCGCGACAGCGCCGCCCCCGCCACGCACGTCGCGGCTGCTAAAGCGAGATCGACGGCCTCTTCGCGCAAGGCTTTGGATTCCGCGTCCAAGCGCGTGACGAGCACGCCCAAACGCTCGGCCACGGCGGCGACGGCGGCGGCCGTGTCGCGCTCAGCGGCGGCCAAGGCGCTGGCTTCGCCCTCCGCGCGGGCGGCGGCCCGCTCGGCCTCCACGTCCTCGTGAGTGTAGACGGTTTTGCGCGGGGCGGGCGCGTGCAGCACCGCGCCGTCGGCGGCAAATTCCGTCTCAAACAAGTATCTGCGCACAGACGCCACAGCGAGCCTCAATAAACCAGTTCATCGTCGCCGCCGGCTTCCGACAGCATGATTTCACCTTTGGCGGCTAAGTCTTTGGCCGCGACAACCAAAGTCGCCTGGGCGGCGTCGACGTCTTTCAACCGCACAGGACCTAAGGCGGCCATGTCTTCGCGCATGATCTTGGCCGCCCGTTCCGACATGTTCGACATGAAGAGGTCGCGCAGACTGTCGGACGCGCCTTTGAGCGCCACCACCAGCTGATCTTTGTCCACGGCGCGCAGAAGCGTCTGCACGCCGCCGGGGTCGAGCTTCGACAAATCCTCAAACACAAACATCAGACTGCGGATCGACTCCGCGGATTCGCGATTGCGCTCCTCTAAAGCCGCCATAAACCGCCCTTCCGTTTGTCGATCGAAATTGTTGAAGATTTCCGCCATGGATTCATGGCTGTCGCCGGTGTTGGTCCGCGCGAGGTTCGACATGAATTCATTGCGCAGCGTGGTTTCAAGTTTCTCAAGAATATCGCGTTGCACCGGCTCCATACGCAGCATACGCATTATCACTTCCATAGCGAAATCTTCTGGAAGCGCCGCCAACACCCCTGAAGCATTTTGAGGGCGAATCTTTGACAGAACCACCGCCACAGTTTGCGGGTATTCGTTTTTGAGATAATTCGCGAGCACTGTCTCGTTCACATTCGACAGCTTGTCCCACATAGTGCGACCGGCGGGACCGCGCAGCTCTTCCATGACGGAGCTGACTTTGTCTTGGGGCAGAAACGACTCCAGCAAGCGCTGGGTCGATTCATAACTGCCCGTGATAGCGCCCGCGGAGGTCAAATGACCGACAAACTCCGCCAGCAACCCTTCGACCATCGACCCGGAGATTTGGCCGAGCGTCGACATGGCGTGGGAGATTTCTTTCACTTCATCGTCGTCAAGCGCGGCCCATAAGCCTGCGGCGTCTTCACCCAAAGCCAAGAGGAAGACAGCGGCTTTTTCCGGCCCAGTCAAAGTGGGGGCTTCGGACGCGTTACGGTGCACACCTTCAGTCATGCCGACCATCGCCTCAGCTCTCCGTCAACCAGCCGCGCATGATCGCCAGCGATTTTTCCTGGTGATCTTGAACCGCACGGGCCACTTTCTTAATCGCAGAGGCTTTCACGCCGCCGTCGATTTGGGCGAAGTCGATCGTCTCTTCCTCCTCCGCCTCATCGGGAGCGACCAGCGCCATGGGCTGCGCGGAGGGCGCGTCGGAGGCCGCCTCCAGCGCCTCAGGCCCCGCGCGCACGGCCCCGCCGCTGTCAGGCGGACGGGCCGCCTGCAGAAGCGGGCGCGCGACGAGGAGGATCAGCATCACCGCCACCACCGCCAGCACCGCCAGCTCCAACGCGTTGACGATGTCGCGACTGGTGAAAGCCATGGGCGCGGGGGAGAGGGTGCCCGCCGGCGCTTGCGCGCGATCGGCGAACGCCACGCTCACCACTTCGACGGTGTCGCCGCGGGTTTCGTCAAACCCGATGGCCGACCGCACAAGAGCGGCGATTTGCGCAAGCTCCTCCGCGCTTCGGGGTGTCGCGACGACGTCGCCCTCCGCCTCGTCCGGGGCGTCGAGCGTGTTGACGGCCACCGCGACGGACAGCCGCGTCACGGCGCCGACTTCGCGGATCTGATTGCGCGTGCGCTTGGAGATTTCGTAGTTAATGACCTCCACGGTCGTGTTGGAGGCGGCTTGGCTGGTTGGTCCCGCCGCGCCGGCGTCATCAGCCAGTGCGGGCACATTCTCATCCGCGGTGGTTTCGCCGGCGGGATCGGCGTCGCGCTCGTCGCTGCTGGCTTCTTCAAGCCGCGTTGAGCGCACGACTTGGCCCGCCGGGTCGTAAAGTTCTTCAGTTTCGGTGACGCGGTTGAAGTCCATCTCCGCAGTGGCTTGCACCCGGGCGTTGCCGCGCCCGACGACGCTTTCCACCAAATCGAGGATCCGGGCCTTCAGCCGCTCTTCATAAGCGACGCGTCGGTCCTCCATGGCCAAAGCCATGGCGTCCTCGGGGTCATCGCCGCCGCCGTCATGGAGCAGGCGGCCCTCGCCGTCGAGGATCGTCACCCGCGCGCCTTTGAGACCCGGCACCGCGCTCGCCACCAGATTGCGCACCGCCCGCGCGTTGCGTGCGCTGAAGCCGTCGCCGCGCAAATCCAAAAACACTGAGGCCGTGGGCTCGCTGGCGTCGCGATCAAACAAGCGGCGCTCTGGGATGGCGAGGTGCACGCGCGCGGCCCCGACGCCGTCGAGGTGGGCGATTGTGCGCGCCAATTCCCCTTCAAGCGCGCGCAGGCGGTTGATGTTTTGAACGAATTGCGTGGAGCCCAGCGCGTCCTGGCTGTCGAAGATTTCATAGCCCACCGAGCCCGAGCCCGGCAGGCCGTCGGCGGCCAACAGCATCCGCGCGCCTAAGACCTGATCGGCGTCCACGAAAATCGTCGCGCCGCCCGCCCCCAATTCATACCCGATGTTGGCCTGGTCCAAGCGCGACGCGACGTCGGCGACATCGGCCAGGTCCAGCCCCGAAAACAAAAGCGCTTTATCGCCGTCGCCAATGCGCAACGCGACCATCATCAAGGCCGCCGCCACGCCGGCCGCGATCCCGAACATGACGATCAAGCGCGCGGCGCCCAACTGCGCCAATTGCTGAAGAAACGCGTTCACTCCACCCCGCCCCGGCAGCGGAGGCCTGACGGCCGCCCACGCAACGCGGCAGAATTTACCGAGGCGTGGGTAAGGGGCGCGTTAAAGTCGTGGTCAAATGTGCTGAAGTCAGGTTAAAGAAAGGGTGAAATCAAAATGTTGGCGAATTTTACGTAAATTCCTGGCCGCCGTTCACGAACGGTATTCTTGGATGCGCGTGGCCCGCAGACCCGCCATGCCGTGGCGGTCGATCGCGCGCTGCCAGGACACGAACTCCTCGGTGGTCAGCGCGTAGCGGTCGCACGCCTCTTCGAGGCTGATGAGACCGCCGCGCACCGCCGCCACCACCTCCGCCTTGCGACGGATCACCCAACGTTTTGTGCCCGGTTTGGGGAGGTCCGCTAACGTCAGCGGGCTCCCGTCCGGACCGATCACGACGTGCTCGCGCACGCTCCGACGCTCAACCATGTCGACGGATCTCCCTCGATGTCGCAGAGAGCTTAGGCCGAGGCGATTTGAGGGTTTGCTAAACTAAAGCGCGAAACTCTGTTAAAGAGTGGTAGGGAGGGTTGGCGATCCTGTTCTCAAAGGATACGCGACTATGAAGATTTCTAGACAATTTGGATCAACTCCGCGAGCAGTTCGTCGGCCGTCGTGATGATCCGCGAGGCGGCGGAATACGCCCGCTGGGTGCGGATGAGCCCCGTGAATTCTTGAGCCAAATCCACAGTCGAGCTTTCTAAGGTTGCGGGGCTCACCTCTCCGGCGCCGCCTGAGCCAGCCTCTTGGAGCGTAAACGAGCCCGAGCCTTGGGTGACCTCAAACGCCGCGCCGCTGACGGGGTTGAGGCCGTTGGGATTGGGGAACGTTGCGATCGGCAGCTGGTAAATGCGTCGCACCACGCCATTGTTGAAGCGCGCGACGACAAAGCCGAGATCATCGACCTCCACGCCGGCGAGGTTGCCGAACACAGCGCCGTTGACAGAGGTGGAATCCAATTGCGACGGCGCGCTCAATTGCGTCAGCCCGCCCGGGGACGAGGGGCCGCCGAAATTCAACGCAATCGTTTGCGCCTCCACGCCCAAGTCCGGATCCCAGAAGGCGGCGTTGGCCGGCGGAGCGCCGGCGGCGGGGTCGCCGGAGGCGCCGAGCACTAAGTTGGTCGGGAAGGTCGAGTTCGCGTTGTCGATCGTCCCATCGGCGTTGAATTGCAGCTCGCCCACCGCGATTTGGCCGTTGATCAGACCCGCGCCGACGGCGACGTCGGTCGCGGGCGTCACGTACGCCTCCACATGCCAGCGGTTGGGGTTGACGCCGGCGATGGAGGGGTCTTGGCGCAGAAACGCAAACGTGACGGTGCGCAGCGCGCCAAGACTGTCGAAGATTTGCACTGGCGCGGTGAAGTTGGGCTGCACGCCCGTGCCGGCCACTGGATCATAATTGGCCATGTTGAGCGCGGCGTTGTTGGCGTCATAGGTCGCGACCGGTCCTTGCGCCTCGGGCCGCAGCGGCGCTTGGGCCTGCAAATTGGCGTTGATTTGCAGCGTAGTGGTCGCTTCCGCCGTCCCGCTCACGCCGGCGATGTTGACGGTCTCCAACTGCGTGAGGTCAGAAGGGTCGGTGTTGACGGTTCCATCCGCCGCCACGGGCCAGCCTTGCAGAAACAGGCCGGCGGCGTTGCGCAAATCGCCGTTGGAATCCGGCAGGAACGAGCCGGCGCGCGTGAAGTTGTAGGAGGAAATCTCCGTCGGGGTCGCGTCTTCTGAGACCACGAAGAAGCCGTCGCCGGAAATGCCGATGTCGGTGGCCGCGCCGGTGCTTTCCAGCAAGCCTTGTTCAGCGATGAGATTGCGGGTCTGCGACTGCACGCCGCCGGCGTTGTATGTCGTGGCGGTGGAGTCGATTTTGACTTGGGGGCTGAATTGGGTGACGGCGCGTTTGTAGCCCACGGTGTTGACGTTTGCGATGTTGTCGGAGATGGCCGCAAAGGCGCTCGATTGGGCGATCAGTCCGGACGTGCCGGCGGAGAGGGCGGAAGTGAGACTCATCAGCGGTCCTCTGGCGTTGAAGAAGCGACGTCGCGCGACGCGCGCGCGAGGCGAAGACATGGGCGGTGGCGGTTACGGCGTGGCGGGCGGCGTCGCAGGCGGCGTGGCGGCGGCGCGCGCCACCACGACATCGCCGAGATCGCGCACGAGCCCGCCGGCGATCAGGGTCGGGACCTCGCCGCTGAAGTCCACGGCCTCGACCGGCGCATAGCCGGCGAGCGTCACCAGCGTCTCCTCGTCGTCGCCGGTCACCGCCGTCGCGCGCAGGGTGTAAAGCCCATCCGGCGCGGGGACGCCCTCGGCGTCGACGCCATCCCACACATACTCCTGCGGGCCTTGGGCCGCCGCGACTGTGTCCTGGCGCACCACCGCGCCGCTCTCGTCGAGGATCGCAATCCCCACGACCGCCGCCGTCGGGCCGGCGTCGATGCGCCACCGCGCGCCGTCAGCGTCGAGCGTCGCCACGCCGCCCTCAAACGCGACGTCTTGGCCGACTAAGGCCATGGCGGTGTTGGCGGCGTCGACGCTTTGCAGGCCGATGAGGGTCTCAAGCTGGTCGTTCTGCAGGATTTGCTGCTCAACGCTCGAGAATTGCACCAGCTGATTGGTGAACTCCGCCGTGTCGGTGGGGTCGAGCGGGTCCTGATTACGCAGTTGTTCCGTCAGCAGCGACAGAAACAGATCGAAATTCTCCGACAGCGTTGCTTGGCTGTCTTGAGTGGCGCCGGTGGTGTTGGCGGCGCTAAGCGCGTCGAGCATGGGCGGGGTCCTTTCCTAGCGAGGGGCTCACACGCTCAGATCAAGCGGCGTGTGACGCATGATGGTGAAGCCGTGGGCGTCTTCGAACGCTGTCACGGATGTGAGCGCGGCGCGGCCGTCGCCCGCGTCGCCGCGCGCGTCGGTGTCGGGTGCGGCGCCGCCGTCATCGGCCGTTTGCGCGCGGCTTGGGTCATCCTCGAAATCGTCAGCGAACGCCCCCTCGCGATCGCCCTCCGGCGCGAGGTCAAACGCCAGACCCTCGCGCTCAAGCGTCACGCCCGCTTCGTGAAAGGCGCGCTCAAAGGCCCGAACGTGGCGCGACAGTTCCTGCAGCGCTTCGGGACGCTCCACCGTGAGATGCGCGCGCGCGACGCCGTCGGCGTCAATCTGCAAGCGGACATCCACACGCCCAAGCTCCGGAGGGTCGAGGCGCAGCTGAAACCGCGTCGAGCCGTCAGCCGCGCGCCGGGCCATGCGTGAGGCGAGGGCGGCTGCGCCGGCGGCGTCCATCACTGGCGGGCGCGGCCGGGCCTCACCGGCGTTGGCGCGCAGAGACTCGCGGCTGAGATCGCGGAGGCCGTCCGCCTCCATCAAATCCATGCCGGCGTCGGCCGCGTCGGCGTCGACACTGGTCGCGGCGCCGGCGGCGCTGGTGTCAAAGAGATGTGTAGAGGCGGCGAGCGGCGGCGCGGCCGTCGGTTTGGGCGCGGCGGGTCCGGCGGCGTTGACCGGCGCCGCCGGCGGCGCTTCAAAACCTGGGTCGTCGGAGGCCATCGCCTCCGCCATCACACTGCGCGCGCCATCGCGGCGGCTCGGGGCGGCGGCCTCTTTCCACGACGCGGCCTCCTGGAGCGCGCGTGAGGAAAGCGGCTCAGCGGCGGAGGCCTTCGCCGCGCTGGAGCCCGCCATCGCTGCGAGACGCGCCGCGCGCGCCTCCATCGCTTGGGCCGTGCGCGCGTCCAGGGCCGGCTCTGCGCCCGCGGCGTCCTCTGAAAGGGGAAGCCCGTCCATGGCGGCGGCGGGGGCGCGCGGATCGCCGACGGAGGCGGCCGCGAAGGCATCCATCCCCGCCGCGCCGCCGCCCGCCGCGCCAGATCCCAGATCCGCAGCGCTCAAGCCGCTGAGGGGAGCTGAGCCCGACGCGGCGCCAGACCGGGCCGGGACCTGGGCGCCCGGCGCGCCGGCGGATGCACTTGGGGTCGCGCCCGCAGATCCCGCCTCTGACGTCCAGCCCCAGCCGAGCGGACGCGTCGGCTCCAGCGCCGGGGCGCTCCCCGCCGCGTCCGCCGCGCCGCCGGGGATCCCGTCGAGGGCGGGCTCGGCTTGGATCTCTTGAACAAACTCCAAAGCCACGTCGGCGACGGCGTCGGCTGGAGCCGCCAGCGCCGCCGGCTCGTCATCGCCGGTCCACGCGCCGTCATCCATCGGCGCGTCGCCGTCTGCAGACGCGTCACGGCCCTTCGAGGCTCCCAGCAGCGCGGCGAACGGCGACGCCTCGCCGGCGCGGGCCGTCGATGGGGGCGCGCCTTCGCCCGTCGTCGCGGCGTTTGGCGCCGGCGGCGCAAAAAATGCGAGAACGTCCACACTGGCCCTCGTCGGCGGTTCACAACCCGTGCGTCAGCTTTGCTGATCGCCGTCGCGCTTCGCCGCGAGGGGGTCGAGGCGCACCCGACCCGCCATCGCTTGAGCAAGCCCCAGGCCAGGTCGCGAAACCCTGAACACTGAAGGGCTCCAGATGCTTCCGGCGCCGCCGACCGGTCAAAGGCGCCGGGCAAAACCCCACCCGTTGGTCAAGCTCTGCCGGCCGCCGCAGCGCCTGGGCCCACGCGCATACAGCGATTTTGCAGGCCCGCGCCGATTGGCCCGGCCTTTGAAACGGCGACGACGGCGCGGCGACGGCCAATCGCCAGCGGCGCCAGAGAAGGGCGGCTTTATGCTTGAGACACGCGTGCACATCGACGTCAGCCCGGGGCGCGCTCGAGCGCGCGCACGCCGGCACATTGTGCCCGACGCTGGGCGCATCGGCGCCGCCCAGGGGCCGACATTGCCCACTGCGCTCACCGCGGGAGGCCGCTGATGGCCATCAACTCCGTCCTCAACGCGGCGCTGTCGAGCCTCAACGCCAGCCAGGCGGGGATCAACACCGCCTCAAACAACATCGCCAACGTCAACACGCCTGGCTATGCGCGCCAGGATTTGCAGCTGACGAGCCGCAGCGGCGTGGGCGGCCTTGCGGGGGTGGACATCGGCGCCATCCGCCGGATCTCTGACGCCTTCCTTGTCAGCGCGTCCCGCGACGCGCGCGCAAGCGCGGCCGCCGCAGAGGCGGCGTTTCAAACGCTTGACCGTGCGCAAGCCACGTTCGGCGATCCCGCCAGCGGCGCGTCAGTGTTCGACCGCATTACGGACTTGTTCCAATCCTTTGGCGATTTGGCCGCTGATCCAGCAAGCGCCGCGCGCCGGGCGAGCGCGATCAGCGATGTCGACACGCTCTTTCGCGAGTTTGAGCGCATCAACGCCCAGCTGAACGAACTGCGCGCGGAGACGGATGGCCGCGTAGTGACCACTGTTGATCGCATCAACCAATTGCTGGCCGTCGTGCCGGACCTCTCCGCCCAAGCCATCCGCGCCAACGCCACTGGCGACAACATCGCCTCCGTGGAGGATCAGATCGCGCAAGTGGTCGATGAGTTGTCGGAGTTGGTGGATGTGCGCGTCAGCCGCCAGCCGAACGGCGCTGTGGAGGTGCGCGCCCAAGACGGGCTTCTCCTTGCGGGCGTGGGCGCAGCGACCCTGGAATACTCCGGGCGCGGCGCAAGCGGCGCAGGCGTGGTGTATGAGCCGATCATTATCAATTTCCCCGGTGCGCCCGCCGCGGCTTTGGATTCCCGCGTGACCGGCGGCGAACTCGCCGGCTTGCTGCAAGCGCGCGATCAAGACTTGCCGGAGCTGGCCGTCCAGCTGGGCGAGCTTGCGGCTGTCACCGCTGACGCCATCAACGCAGCCCACAACGACAATGTGAGCTTCCCGCCGCAAACGTTGCTGACAGGACGCAACACCGGGCTTGCGGGAACCGACCGCTTAGGGTTCACGGGCGAAACAACGGTCTCTTTGATTGACGCGGACGGGCGGCTGGTGTCGACGGCGCGCGTCGATTTCACGGCGGGCGAGATTTACCTCAACGGCGCGGTTCCGCCGGCGGTTGCGGACGCGACCTTCACCGCAAACGGCGCTGGGACGATCAATGAATTCATTGGCGCGTTCAACGGCTTGGGCGTCGGCGCGCTGGGACTCGCCAATGGCGTGCTCACCGCTGACGGCGGCGCGGCTGGGATCGCCTTCACTCAAACGGGGGCGGCCCCGTCAGACCGGGCCGGCCAAGGCTTTTCTCAGTTCTTTGGATTGAACGATCTGGTGCGCAGCCCGACGCCCAGCAGTTTTAAGACCGGGCTTGTGGGGACCGACGCCCACGGCTTCACTCCCGGCGGCGTGATTGATCTGCGTTTGACCAGCGCGCAAGGCGAGCTGTTGTCGGACGCCTCCATCGTGGTTCCCGCCGGCGATGTGAACGCGCTCTTGGGCGCGCTGAACGCCACGGGCTCAGGGCTAGGCGCGTTCGGCGCCTTCGCCCTGGACGCCAATGGCGAGCTGAGCTTCACGCCCAACGCAACAACCCAGGGCGCGCGCTTGACCGTGCGCGACGACACCACGGGGCGCGGAACCACGGGACTGACGGCCACGGCGTTTTTCGGCCTAGGCGCGGGCGCGCGGGCCGACCGGGCCGGGGCGCTGCAAGTGGATCCGGCGTTGGACGCCAATCCGTCGCGCCTGGCGCTCGGCCGTTTGGATCCCAGCGACGCTGCGTTCACCGTCGGCAGCCTCGTGACGGGTGCAGGCGACGCCGCGGGCGCGCAAGCGCTCCAGCTCGCGGGGGATGCGCGGGTTTCGTCCTCGGCGGCCGGCGCAATCGGCGGCGTGCTCACCAGCCCCCTCGATTATGCGGGACGCATCGCCAGCGATGTCGGTCTGCGCGCGGCGTCGGCCCAAGGAGCGCTGGACGTGGCGAACGGCTTGGTCAGCGCCGCGGACGAACGGCGCTTGTCGGTTGAAGGCGTCAATTTGGACGAAGAACTGATTAAATTGACGCAGTTTCAGCAGAGCTACAACGCCGCTTCGCGGTTGATCCAAACCGCCCAAGAATTGACTGACATCTTGCTGTCGATTGTCTAGAACGGATACCGGAAGGTTCGTATGCGCATCGCGACCATAACCCTGTTTGAGCGCGCCAACGCCGACATCCAGGCCGCCCAGGCCGACGCGGCCGAGGCCCAACGCCAAGTCGGCTCGGAGAAAGTGGCCGACGACTTGCTCGGCTTTGGCGCTGAGGCGCGCCCGCTGGTGTCGGCGCGCGGATTTCTGGCGCGCGCACAGTCCTATGAGCGCTCTACGGTCGAGGTCGCCAACCGCTTAGGCGTGCAAGATCTCGCCCTTGGCCAGGCCGCAACCGCGGCTCAGGATTTGCGCTTAGCGCTGACGGACGCCTTAGCGGCCGGCCGCGGCGACGATCTGAGCCAAGCGCTTGACCTCGCGTTTTCGAGCCTGCGCGGCGCTCTGAACACGACCTATGCGGGCCGGTATGTCTTCAGCGGCGTGGCGGAGGACACCGCGCCCGTCGACGTCGCCTCCGTGGCGGCCTTGCCGGCGGTTCCTGCGATCGACACCATCTTCAACAACGCGCAACGCACCGCCCAAGCGCAAATCGACCCCACGACGACAGTGGAGCTTGCGCCGCTGGCGGACACGCTCGCGACGGATTTTTTCGCCGCCATCAAGCAAATCGACGACTTCAACACCGCCACGCCCTTAGCCGGTCCGCTCGACGCCGCGGACCGCACCTTCCTGGAGGCGCGCATCGCCGACCTCTTGGCCGTCTTCGACACGCTCAACAACGCCCAGGCCGCCAATGGCGCCACCCAAGCGCGCGTCGCCGACGCCCAAGAGCGGCTGAGCGATGAAGCGTTTTTCTTCGAGAACTTAGCCGGCGACATTGAGAACGCGGATCTCGCTGAAGTCGCGGGTCAGCTGAACCAAGCGAATGTGCGCATCGAGGCCTCAGCAGTCGCCTTCAACGCGTTGCGGGAAAGCTCGCTCTTGAATTTCTTGTGACGGCGCCTCGTCGACGCCCCCCTCTTGAACCGCCGCGCCCGGCGCTCGTATAGCTGTGTGTGAACATTCCCCTGCTGCGGGCCTTGACCCCGTTGGAGGCTGTGATGGCGACAGACACGCCGCCCGCCGGCGCGGCCGGGCGGGCGTTGGCTCCCGCGGACATGGATCCCAACACGCTGCGGCTGGACGGCGTGCCCGACGGCGCACGCGTCGTGGCGGCCATGTCGGGCGGCGTCGACAGCTCCGTCACGGCGGCGCTGCTCGCGCGCGCGGGCTATGACGTGGTGGGGATCACCTTGCAGCTTTATGACCATGGCGCGGCGATCCACAAGAAAGGCGCCTGCTGCGCGGGGGCCGACATCCATGACGCGCGCCGGGTCGCGGATGCCCTCGCGATCCCCCACTATGTTCTGGATTATGAAAGCCGGTTTCGCGACGCGGTGATGGATGAGTTCGCCGACAGCTATCTGGCCGGCGAAACGCCGATTCCATGCGTGACATGCAATCAAACGGTGAAGTTCGCCGACCTGTTGTCCACCGCGCGGGATCTGGGCGCGCAGGCGCTGGCGACGGGTCATTACATCCGCCGCGTGGAAGGCCCAGGCGGGCCGGAGCTGCACCGCGCCGTCGATCCGGACAAGGATCAAAGCTATTTCCTGTTTGCGACGACGCGCGATCAGATGGATTTTCTGCGCTTTCCCCTCGGCGGGCTCAGCAAAAACGCCACCCGCGCGCTGGCCGCGCACTTCGGGCTGACAGTCGCGGACAAGCCTGACAGCCAAGACATTTGCTTCGTGCCGAGCGGCGATTACGCCCAAGTGATTAAGCGGTTGCGTCCGGGCGCGGGACGTGCGGGCGACATTGTGCATGTCGACGGGCGCGTGCTTGGCCGTCATGATGGCGTTATTCACTACACGATCGGGCAACGGCGCGGCTTGGGCGTGGCCACGGGCGAGCCGCTGTTTGTCGTGCGCCTCGACGCCGCTAAGCGCCACGTGATTGTCGGCCCGCGCACAGCGCTGCGCGTGCGCCGCATCCGCCTGCGCGACGTCAATTGGCTGGGCGATGGGACGCTGGAGGCGGCCGCGGCGGCCGGCGCGCCCATTCGCGTGAAAGTGCGCTCCACCCGCGCGCCGGTCCCCGCGCGGCTGGCGCTGACCGCGGAACGCGCTTTCGCCGTCGATGTGGAGGACGGTGAAGACGGGGTGGCGCCGGGCCAAGCTGCGGTGTTCTATGACCGCGATCCGGCCGGGTCGCGGGTGCTGGGCGGCGGCTGGATCGCTGGCGCGGCGTGAGCGGCTGGCGGCCTTCCCTCGAATCGGCGTGATGACGAACGCCGACATCGGGCCATCGCTGTAAGCCGCGCGTAAGGCTGCGATGCTATGACCAGGGCGGGGGCGATCCGCGGTCGCTGTGTGGCGCTGGGCCGTGCGGCGATCTGGCGCAGGCGGCGGAACGCGGCTTTAATGGGTTTTGGGGCCGGCGAAGGAGCGCGACGAGTGCACAAGTCTTGGAGCGTCATGCGTCGGCTGATGGCCGGCGTGGCGGCTGTGGCGGCTGCGGCGACGGCCCACGCCCAGACCGCAGGCCCGGACACGCTTGTGCGCGCCCCGGCCGCGCGCCCGTATGTCGACGAGGTCGCCAGCCGGTTGGACAGCGCGTTTTCGCGCGGCCAATTCGTGGGTTTGGCGGTCGGCGTGGTGGAGGATGGCGGGCTCAGCCTCCTGCGCACATATGGCGAAACCCAAGCCGGCACAGGCGATCCGGTGACGCCGGACACGGTGTTTCGCATCGCCTCGGTGTCGAAGACCATGTCTGCGAGCGTGCTTGGCCAAATGGCGCAAGAGGGGCGGGTGTCGTGGGATGATCCCGTGGCGGCCTATTCGCGCCGCTTCCGCCTGAAAACCGAGACCGCGACCAACGCGGTCACGCTGGAGCATGTGGCGAGCCATCGCGTGGGCTTAAGCCCTTACGCCTATGACGATTTGTTGGAGCTCGGCCGCAGCCTCGACGTGTTGTTCAAGCATTTGCCGGACATTCCGCTCTCATGTCGGCCGGGATCGTGCTTCGCTTATCAAAATGTCGCCTTCTCGGTGATCGGCGACGTGGTGGAGGCCGCTGACGCTCGCCCCTTTCCGGAGGCGATGCAGGCGCGCCTGTTCCAGCCGCTCGGCATGAAGACGGCGTCAGTGGGGCTGGAGGCGTTGCGGTCTTCGCGCAGCTGGGCGAAACCCCACAGCCGCGCCACGCACAAAAGCCGCTGGCGGTCCTTTCAGCCGAATGAAGAGTATTACCGCGTCGCGCCGGCCGGCGGGATCAACGCCTCGATCCTGGATTTGTCCTTGTGGGTGCGCGCCCAGCTTGGCCACGCCCCGGAGGTGTTGGGCGATGCGGCGCGCACGCGTCTGCACCAAGCCGTGGTCGACACGCCTGCTGAGGAGCGCAAGCTTCGTTGGATGCGCGCGCGTTTGCGCGACGCTGATTATGCGTTGGGCTGGCGGGTATATGATTATGCGGGCGAGCGGGTGATCATGCACGCCGGCGGCGTGGCCGGCTATCGCGCGCTGATCGCCTTCGCGCCGGAGCATGATTTCGGCTTTGCGGCGGTGTGGAACGCGGCCACGCCCTATGGATGGCGGATCATGCCCATGATCCTCGACGCGTATTTCGACATGCCCCGGCGCGATTGGCTGGGCGTGGATCGGCTTCTCGCCCAATCCGGCCAGGCGCGCACCGGCTCGCCTTAGCCGCGGTCGGCCGCGGCGCGCGGCTTAGCCCTTGACGCCGGGGCGGGAAAGCTCCTCATGAGCGCTCCACCCGCCGACGCCCCGATGAGAGACCGCCCGGAGACCGCCATGTCCGACGCCGCCCACAATCCCATCGTCATCGCCGCCGCCGCCCGCACGCCCATGGGCGGTTTGAGCGGAGAGCTCGCGGCCTTAAGCGCGCCGGAGCTCGGGGCCGTCGCGGTGAAGGCCGCCGTCGCGCAGGCGGGCGTCAGCGGCGAGGATGTCGAGCAAATTTACATGGGCAATTGCTTGATGGCCGGCCAAGGCCAAGCGCCCGCCCGCCAAGCCGCGCTGAAGGCGGGACTGCCGGAGCATGTGGAGGCGACGACGCTCTCAAAAATGTGCGGCTCCGGCATGCAAGCCGCAATTCTCGGCCGCGCCATGATCATGAGCGGCGAGGCCGCAGTTGTCGTGGCCGGCGGCATGGAGTCCATGACCAACGCGCCGCATTTGCTCGCCAATCACCGCAGCGGCGTGAAATACGGCCATGACCGGGTGCTCGACCACATGGCGCTCGACGGGCTTGAGGACGCCTATGAAGGCGCGCCGATGGGCCGCTTCGCCGACCACGTCGCGGCGGAGTATCAATTCACCCGCGAAGCCCAAGACGCTTATGCGCTGGAAACGCTCGCGCGCGCGCAAAAGGCCGCCGAGGATGGGACGTTCGCAAAGGAGATCGCGCCCGTAACGATCACTGGCCGCAAGGGCGAGACGGTGATCGCGAGCGATGAATTGCCGCGCAAAGCCCGCCCGGAAAAGATCCCGCACTTGAAGCCTGCCTTCACGAGCGACGGCACAGTCACGGCCGCCAACGCCTCAGCGATCTCCGACGGCGCTGCGGCGCTGGTGCTGATGGCGCACTCCACCGCGGAGGCGAAGGGCGTGACCCCCCGCGCGGAAATCGTCGCGACGGCCGCCCACGCCCACGCGCCGCGCTATTTCACCACCGCGCCGGCGCCGGCGATCCGCAAAGCGCTCGATCGCGCCGGCTGGTCGGTGGACGATGTGGACTTGTTTGAGCTCAACGAAGCGTTTGCGGTCGTGCCCATGATCGCGATGCAAGAACTCGGCGTCGGCCATGACCGCATCAATGTCCATGGCGGGGCGTGCGCGATGGGCCACCCCATCGGCGCTTCGGGCGCGCGGATTGTGGTGACCTTGCTCAATGCTATGGAGGCGCGAGACGCCCGCCGCGGCGTCGCCGCATTGTGCATTGGCGGTGGTGAAGCGACGGCGATCGCTGTGGAGCGGCGCGTCTGACCGCGCCCAGGCTCGCCCCCAGCCGCCAGTGAGGTCCCGTGTTCGAATTCCTCAAATCTCTGTCCCGCACGATCCGGGTGTTCAGCGCGCTGATGGGCGTCATTACGCTGCTGGAGCCGCTGCGGGTGTGGGCGGCGATGCTTGATGGGTTCGACGCAATGCTCGCGGCGGTGAATTTGCAGATCTCCTACAGCAACTTCATGGCGGCGTCGGTGGGGCTTTATCGGGACTTCGCCGACGCATTCTTTTTTTGGCTGCCAGAGCCCTGGCGCAGCGGCGCATTGTTGGCGCTGATCCTGTTCGGGGCGAGCGCGGTGTCGCTGCTAGTCGCGTTGCCGCCGGCGATGCTCGCGGTGACGCGGCGGCGTGTTTACAAAGACCAAATGCTAGAACTCACTGAGGCTGCGGGTCTCGATGAGCTCGGTAATGAAGTGAAAGTGGATTATTCCGAAAAGTATGGCGCAATGACGCGCGGCGATGTTGAGAAGTATTTGATGAAGCGCTTGCGCGCGCTTGGTTTCGCCGATTTGCACGAACTGCGGCGGTCGTTGGCGGACATTCGTGCAGAGCTTGATAAAGTGCGATCATCCGATGACATTTTCCGTCGGAATTTTGTCGGCTTTTCCTTAAGCGGATATTTGTTGGCGATCGGGCTGATGATGATCGTCTTTGCGCTCAATTACATTCTGTATCAGCAGTATGTGTTAGAGAGCGTGGTGTGGGTGTATATCTATGCGGCGCCGGTGGCGCTGTATTTTGTGTATCAAATGGTGTTCCGCGATCAAATCAGCCACGGGTTTCCACTCGACTTTTGTCGGTGGTCAGTCGTTGTGCTGATCATCAACCTTTTGCTGTGGCCGTTTGTCGGCGGCAGTTGGGTCGGGTGGGGTTTGCTGACGACGGGCGGGTTTTTGATGGGCTTTTCCTTCGTCCGAATCAGCTTGCATTAAGCAGGCGCTGGCGTCGGTGTAAGGAGAACCGCGCCGGCCCCTATGCCATGCCGTGGGCTTAGAGACGCTGTCACCCACGCACACCTCCCCGCCCACGCGTCTGCGCCACGGGCTGTGTCACTGCGCCGGCTGCACGTAAGGGCTCACGAGCCCGAGCGGCAAGGCGGTGGTGGTTTTCACGGACCGCACCACAATCCGCGAGCGGACGTCCGCCACGAGGCCAAGGCCCAGGATCTTGTCGCGCAAAAACTCGTCATAGGCGTGCATGTCCGACGTGATGATGCGCAAGGTGTAGTCTTCGCCGCCCGTAATCAGCACACATTCCACAACTTCGGGAAGTTTCAAAACCGCCGCCTCAAACGCTTCTAAGTTTTCGCGCGTCGGCAGCGCTAACTTCACTGACGCATAGACCTCAAAGCCCAAACCGATCCGGTCGCGATCCAGCAGCGTCACGCGCCCGCGGATCACGCCGCGCTCCTCCAGCCGCTTAATCCGCCGCCAACAGGGCGAGGACGACAAGCCGACCCGTTCAGCCACGTCCGCGACGGACAAGCTCGCGTCCTTCTGAATCAGATCGAGGATTTTGGCGTCGATCGCATCAAGCTCTTCGGGCAATTGATTCCTCCGTGAACCGGGAATCGGGGGCAAAGCATGCTAATACCATCGGGCAAAACCAGCCAAAGAGCAAACATTTTCGCGTCGCTTGCGTATAATTTACCGGCAAAAAAAGAAGGGCGCTCACCATGAAACGTATCGGCGTCACGTTGGAGGATAAATACGCGCAAACGCAGGGGCAGGCGTTTTTAACCGGCGTGCAGGCGCTGGTGCGTTTGCCGATCGATCAGCGCCGGCGCGACATCGCGGCTGGGCTGAACACCGGCGGGTTCATCTCCGGCTATCGCGGGTCGCCCTTGGGCGGCTATGACCAGCAGCTTCACAAAGCGCGTGCGGTGCTCGACACCCACCAGATTCATGTCCAGCCGGGTCTGAATGAGGATCTTGGCGCGACGGCCGTGTGGGGCAGCCAGATGGTCGGCGCGGTTCCCGGCGACGCTGCGTCGGTGCAGGGCGTGTTCGGCTTCTGGTACGGCAAAGCGCCGGGCGTCGATCGCACGGGCGATGTGTTCAAACACGCCAATTTCGCCGGCGTGGCGCGCCATGGCGGGGTCGTGGCCGTGGCCGGCGATGATCCCAATTGCAAATCCTCCACGCTGCCCTCCCAGTCGGAGTTTGCGTTTCAGGACGCCGAGATCCCAGTTCTGCACCCGTCCTCAGTGCAAGAGGTGCTTGATTACGGGCTTTACGGCTTCGCGCTCTCGCGGTTTTCCGGGTTGTGGACGGGCCTGATCGCGCTGGCCGACACCATGGACGCGGCCTCGGTGGTGCGCGTCGACGCTGAGCGTTTGGCGATCCGCGCGCCCGAGGATGTGGCGACGCCGCCGGGCGGCGTGCATTTGCGCGCCGGCGACGCCGCGATGGACAAAGAAGCGCGGTTGCGGCTTTACAAGCTGCCGGCGGCGTTAGCGTTTGTGCGCGCCAACGCCCTCGACCGGGTGGTGCTCGCCCCGCCGGCCGGCGTGAAGACGCGCGTCGGCATTGTCGCGACAGGCCAAGCCGCCCGCGATATTTTCGAAGCGCTCGACGCCATGGGCGTGACGCCGCAGCATGCCGCCGCCGCCGGGCTTGCGGTTTACAAAGTCGCGATGCCCTGGCCGCTGGAGCCGGAAGGCGCCCGCGCTTTCGCCGCCGGCCTTGAGACGGTGTTCGCGGTGGAACACAAACGCGCGCTGATTGAGCCGCAATTGCGCGACCAGCTGTACAATCTGCCGGCGGATCAACGCCCGCGCATTATCGGCAAGACGGACGCTGAGGGCCGGCCTTTGCTCCCGACCATCGGCTCAGTGCCGATCCCCACCTTGGCGCGGGCGCTTTATGATCTCTTGCCGGAGACTGCGCGCCCGGCCTCCGCGACGGCCTATCTCGAGCGCGCCGAGGCGAGCCGCGAGGCCGCCGCCGCCACACGCTGTCCCGAAGTGCGCACGCCGCATTATTGTTCGGGCTGCCCTCACAACACCTCGACCATGACGCTGCCGGAAGGCAGCCGCGCCCTGGCGGGGATCGGCTGCCATTACATGGCGAGCTGGATTGCGCCGCGTACGGACTTTTTCTCCCAAATGGGCGGCGAGGGCGTGTCCTGGATCGGCCAAGCGCCGTTCACCGCGGAAAAGCACGTGTTCGTCAATTTGGGCGACGGCACTTACTCCCATTCGGGATCCTTAGCGATCCGCGCCGCGATCGCAGCCGGCGTCAACATCACCTATAAGATCCTCTTCAACGACGCCGTCGCGATGACCGGCGGCCAAACGCCCGACATGGCCGCGCTGACGCCCCAGCGCATTGCGCGTCAAATGTTGGCGGAAGGCGTGCAACGCTGCGTGATCGTCACTGACGACATCGCGCGGTACGCCGGCGCGCCGCCGCCCCATGGCGTCAGCCTGTTTGATCGCAAAAAGCTTGCTGATGTGCAGGACGCGCTGCGCGCTACGCCGGGCGTGACGGTTCTGATCTACGATCAAATGTGCGCGACAGAACGCCGGCGCAAACGCAAGCGCGCCCAGCTGCCCGCCGCCCCGCGTCGGGTGTTCATCAACCCGGCGGTGTGTGAAGGCTGCGGCGATTGCTCAGCGAAATCCAATTGCTTGTCCGTAGAGCCATTGGAGACGGAGTTTGGGCGCAAGCGTCAGATCAACCAATCGAGCTGCAACCAGGATTTCTCCTGCGTGGAGGGGTTTTGCCCGAGCTTTGTCAGCCTCTATGACGCAGAGCCTGCGCCAGCCGCGACCCCGCGCGAGACCTTGTCGTCAGAGACCTTGCCGGTGCCGCGCCCGGCCGCGCCGGATCATGACGGGGTGTGGAACATTCTCTTCGCTGGCGTCGGCGGCGGCGGCGTGACGACCGTCGCTGCAATCCTCGGCATGGCCGGCCATATCGAAGGCCGCGCCGCGTCGACGCTGGACATGACGGGCCTGGCGCAAAAGGGTGGGGCGGTGCTCTCGCATGTGCGGTTTGCAGACCGGCCGGAGCAGATCCGCTCGCCGCGCATCCCCCCTGCGGCGGCGGACGCGTTGATCGCCGGCGATCTCGTGGTGGCCGCGACGCCGGAGGCCGTGGGCCTCGCCGCGCCGAGCCGCTGTCGCGCGGTGATCAACAGCGATATCGCGCCGACGGCGCAGTTCGTCTTTGACCGCGATGTGCGCTACGACGCCCATGGTCTCGGGCGCACCGTCGCACGCGCGTGCGCCAGTCACGCGGGCGTGGAGGCGGACGCCCTCGCTCAGGAGCTGCTTGGCGACGCCATTTACGCCAACATGATTATGGCTGGCTTCGCCTTCCAAAAGGGGCTCATCCCGCTGTCATCGGAAGCGATTGCGGAAGCCATCGCCCTTAACGGCGTCAAGGCTGCGGAGAACCAACGCGCGTTCGATCTCGGCCGCTGGCTCGCCCATGATCGTGCGGCGGTGGAGCGTTTGCGCCCGAGCCAAGCGCCCGTGGAGACGCCCGACGAGATGCCCTTAAGCGAACTCATCGCGCATCGCATGGGCCATTTGACGGCTTATCAAGACGCCGCTTATGCCGAGACTTACCGCCAGCTGGTGACGCAAGTGCGCCGCGCGGAGACGCGGCTGGATCTCGGCCACGATTTGACGCGCGCGGTGGCGATCCACTACGCGAAGCTTCTCTCCTACAAAGACGAATATGAGGTCGCGCGCCTCTACACCGACGGCCGCTTCGAGGAGGCGGTGAAGACCCGCTTCCGCGCCCGCAAGGACGCGCCGGAGGGCGCGAAACCGAAGCTTGTCTTCCACCTCGCGCCGCCGCTGATCGCGCCGAAGGATCCGCGCACGGGCCATTTGCGCAAAATCACGTTCGGCGCGTGGATGCTGCCGGTGTTTCGGGTGTTGGCGAAGCTCAAAGGGCTGCGCGGCACCCGCTTTGATCCCTTCGGCTGGACTGCGGAGCGCCGGATGGAGCGGGCTTTGGCCGAGGACTACGCCGACACCGTGCGGCGGCTGGTGATGGGCCTCGACGCGCACACCCATCGCGTCGCGGTGCGCATCGCATCGCTTCCAGACCAAATCCGCGGCTTTGGCCACGTCAAAGAAGCCAGTGTCGCCGCCGCGCGCGCCCAGGAGCAGGCGCTGTGGAGGGAATGGGAGCACGCGCGCACGGGCGAGGCGCCCGCTGTCACCGACGCGACGCCCACGGGCGCGCGCCCGCGCGCTCTTGCGCCGGCGGCGGAGTAGCGACGTCTCACCCCCTGAGATCGGGGTCGCCGGGCTGGCGCGGGTCACGCTGCGAATGAAAAGGCGTGGGCGAGGGCGGGAGCTGAAGGCCGGGGCGTCGCCTGCCCCATGCTCGTTGGTCCCGGTTGCTGGTCCCGGCTGCTGGTCTGCGACAGCCAGCCCCTCGCCGAACGTGGATGGGACCCATCGCTGCGTGATCAGACCCCTTGGGCGCGAGCGCGCGCTGAGGTCGCGCGCGACGCCGGTCACTCAGTGGTGTCGGCGTAGGGATTGCGCCCCGAACGCACCATCAAGCGGATGGGGGTCGCGGGCAAATCGAACGCGTCGCGAATGCCGTTGATCAGATAGCGCCGATACGCCTCGGGCAGCTTGTCGGCTCGGCTGGTCATCATCACAAATGTGGGCGGGCGACTTTTGATTTGGCTGATGTAGCGCGGCTTGATCCGCCGGCCATTGACCGCCGGCGGCGGGTGGCGGGCGATCGCTTCCGCCAGCCAGTCATTGAGATCGCGCGTTTTGACTTTCGCGTTCCAATTCTCTCTGAGAGCCAGCGCCGCTGGAAGCAGCGCGTCGACGCCTTGGCCCGTCAACGCAGAGACCCGAAGCGCCGGCGCGCCCCGCAGCTGGGGCAGCAAGCGCGCCGCGCGCTCTGTGAGCGCGGCGAAGCGGTCGGCGGGGTCCTCCACCAAATCCCATTTCGTCAGGACAAAGATGAGCCCGCGCCCCTCCCGCTCCACGAGGTCAGCGATCTGCAAATCCTGGCGCTCAAAGGCGGTGTCGGCGTCCATCACTAAGAACACGATCTCGGCGAAGCGGATGGCGCGCACGGCGTCGGCGGTGGACAGCCGCTCCACCGCATCGACCACTTTCGCGCGTTTGCGCAGGCCGGCGGTGTCATGCAGGCGCACCTCCTGGCCATTCCACGTCCAGCGCACCGCCACAGCGTCGCGCGTGACCCCGGGCTCGGGGCCGGTCAGCAAGCGGTCCTCGCCGATCAGCGCGTTGGCCAGAGTGGATTTGCCGGCGTTCGGGCGCCCGACAATGGCGAGCTTTAGCGGCTGGGACCCGTCGCGCGGAGCGGCGTCTTCGTGGGGGTCGACCAAGGCCAACGCCTCGTCCACGGCTCGAAAAAGATCGCCGACGCCTTCGCCATGTTCAGCGGAAACCGCCACAGGTTCGCCAAACCCCAGGGCGTAGGCCTCGTTCAGGCCCGCATCGCTGGCCGCACTTTCGCATTTGTTGGCCACCAGCAGGACGCGGGCGTCGGCGCGGCGCAAATGCGCGGCGAACGCGTCATCCGCGGCGGTGACGCCGGCGCGGGCGTCGATCACGAACAGGCACAAATCCGCATCCGCCACGGCGGTCGCGGTTTGGTCGCGCATGCGCGCCGCAAGGGCGTCCGGCGGCGCTTCTTCAAAGCCGGCGGTGTCGACCAGCGTCACTTCGCGCCGGCCAAGGCGCGCGCCGGCTTCGCGGCGGTCGCGGGTGACGCCGGGCCGGTCATGGACAATGGCGAGTTTCTGGCCCGCCAGCCGGTTAAAAAGAGTGGACTTGCCCACATTGGGCCGCCCGACAATGGCCACCGTCAGTGTCATCGCCCGGCGCGCCTGTCAGCAGCCGCGGCCTGTTCGCCCGTCGTCACCGGAACGCCGACAGCCGGCCTTTGTCGTCCACGACATAAAGCGTTTGGTCCGCCACGACCGGCGGCACCAGGACTTCATCGCCGACGCGATACACCTCCACCTGCTCGCCCGTGAGAGGCGAGTGCGCGTGCAGCCGGCCTTTGCCGTCGTCCGCGGAGGCGAGATAAAGCCGTTCGCCGGCAAGCAGCGGACCCGACCACGCCACTTTGCCGCGCCGCTTGTCGGGGTTGCGGTAAAGCTTGAGTTGCCGCAGCCAGAACACTCGCCCGTCATAGCGCGACAAACACACCAGCTGGGCGTCCGTCGTGACGATGTAAATGTAAGCGCCCGACACCCAAGGCCGGTGGATCCCGCCGGCCGGGCGCACCCATTGGCGTTCGCCCGTGCGCAAGCTCAGCGCGGCCATCACGCCGGAATGGCTGATGGAATACACCGTGTCGCCGACAATGACAGGGCTGCCGGCGATGTCGTTCAAAGCGCCGAGGGAGTTGGTGCGCGCGTTGCGCGTGAGCGCCTCCGACCACAGAGTGCGGCCATTGTCGACGCGCAACGCCGCCAGTTCGCCGGAGGCGAAAGGCGCCACCACCACATCGCCGCGCACAGCGGGGCTTGATGGCGACAGAATGCGCGCCGGCTCCGACAAACTCTGATAGGTCCACAAAATCTCGCCCGTCTCCACCGACAGCGCGTAGAGTTCATTGTCGACGCTGACAGCGAACAACCGACCCCCGGCGACGGTGGGCGGCGCGTGCATGGGCGCGGCGGTGCGTTGGCGCCACACCTCGTCTCCCGTTTCCGCTGAGAGCGCGATCACCGCGCCGAAGCCGGTCGTCACGAACACGCGGCCGTCAGCGGTGGCGAGGCCGCCGCTGCGCGCGCGTCGGTCGCGCCGCAGGGGCGAGCGCAGAGTGCGGCTCCACTCCTTGCGGCCTTTCTCCACATCATAAGCGCTCACGCGCCCGCGCCCGTCCATGGCGAACAAAAGCCCGCCATCGACCACCGGCGGCGTGGCGATGCGGAAATCCGCATTCGAGCCTTGGCCAATGTCGCGCCGCCATGAGCGCCGCAATTGCTCGCCTAAGGCGGGGTGGGCGAGAAGGTGAGCCGGGTTGCCGCCTTCCATGCGCCAGGTGCGGTTGCGCACCGGCCCGGGCAGGGAAATCGCCATATCCGTCAGTTGGGGATCAGCCTCAAGCTGTTCGTCAAAGTTCAGCAGCGCAATGCGCCGATCCGGGCCTTCCGCCGGATCGCCGTCAGGTCCGCCGCCGCAGCCGGCGACCACCACGAGCGTGGCCGCCAGCGCCAGCATGCGCGTCGCGATCATGGGGTCTCCTCCTCTGGAGCGGCGTCGCGCTCTGGGGCTGTGGCGCTCGCGGGCGCAGCGTCGCCGCCTGTCGCGGTGTCACGGGGGGTCAGGCGCGCTAACGCGCGCTCATGGGCGATCACGGCGAGCGCGGCTTCGGAGCGCGCGCGTACGCCCGGCGGCGTCGTCGGCAGCCGCACCAGCGCTTGATAAGCCCGCTCCGCTTGGTCCCAGGCCCCTTCACGCAAGGCCGCCGCGGCCATCAGCTCACGCGCTGCGGCGCGGTAGGGGCGTTCATCCCGCGCGAGAGGCGTCGCCAAGAGGTCGACTTCCCGGCGCGAAAGCGTGTCGAACTGGGCGTACAAAGATCGCAGCGCCGCCAGATCCGCATAAAGGTCGTCCCCGACGCGTTCCGCGGCGGCCTCGAAGGCGGCGGAGGCGGCCTCCACATCGCCGGCGGTGAGGGCTTGATCGGCTTTCAGCAGCCACGCAAACGCGGCGTAACCGTCGCCCTGCCCCGATGTGAGGGCGTCAAGCTTGGCGGCGGCGGCCTCCAGGCGTCCCGCCTCGCGGTCAGCGAGGGCGGCGGCGTAAAGCGCGCCCGCCTCTTCGCGCCGGGTTTCCGCGCGGCCGGCCATGACTTGGGCGATAAACACGCCAAGCAGCACCAGCGCCAACGCCGCCACCGCGAACGGACCATACCGCCGGAGCCCTTCGCGGAATCGGTGTTCGAGGGTGGCTTGATCAACTTCTTGGAAAATATCCGCCATCGGCGATCCACTCCACACGCGCCGCCGCCGCGAGCCTGGGCGGCCGGCCCGCCGGCGCTCCCGCGCGCCGCGCGCGACGGTAGCTCCGCCGTCGAAGGCGGGCAACCGTGTCCGCTCAGGCCGCCGTCACGGCGTTGACGCGGCGTAGACGTGCGCGGCCCCGGGAAAGGCGCGGTCTTTGACTTCAGCGGCGTACTGCGCGACGGCGGCGTCGATTTGGGCGCGAAGATCCCCGTACTGCTTCACGAATTTGGGCGTCCGTTGGAACAGGCCCAGCATGTCGTGCGTCACGAGGATTTGACCATCGCACGCGGCCGAGGCGCCGATGCCGATGGTCAGCGCCCCGACGGCTTGCGTGATCTCGTGCGCCACGGGTTCCGCAACGCCCTCCACGACAATAGCGAACGCCCCGGCGTCGTCGGCCGCTTTGGCCTCCGCCAGCACCGCCTGGCGGCCAGCCTCGTCGCGGCCTTGGGCGCGGAAACCGCCGAGCACATGCACCGATTGCGGCCGCAGGCCGACATGGGCGATGACCGGCACGCCGCGGGCCACAAGAAACGCGATTGTCTCCGCCACGGCCGGGCCTGTCTCCAGCTTCACCGCCTGACAACCGGTCTCCATCATCACGCGCGCGGCGCTGTCGAACGCCTGGGCGGGCCCTTTCTCATAGCTGCCAAAGGGCAGATCCACGGCCACGAAGGCGCGCGCGGCGCCGCGCGCCACTGCGCGGCCATGCAGGATCATCATGTCGAGGGTCACGCCGACCGTCGACGCCAGGCCATGCACGACCATGCCCACAGAATCGCCCACCAGCAGGAGGTCGCAATGGGGGTCGAGGATCTCGGCCGTCGGGGCGTCATAGGCGGTTAAGCACACCACCGGCTCGCCGCCTTTGCGCGCGCGCAGGCTGGCGGTGGTGACGGGTTTCGGCGCGATCGGGCTGGACATGGCGTCACCTCGTGGGGATGAGACGTGTTCTGCATAGCACAGGCGCGACACGCGCGGCTCCCACAACGGCGCCGCTCGCGGTTGTGGCGCGACAGGGCGGCGCGGCTAAGCGCACTTTTTGTCGAGTTTCTCGATTTCGGGCTTCAGCTTTTCGCGGTCAGCGTCAGCGCCTTCCTTCAGGGCGGCTTTCACAAGTTTCTCGACCAGCTCGAGCGGTTTTTTCCCCTCTTGCATGCCGACGCGCAAGCGTTTGGCCTGATCCCCCTGAAAGTCTTTGTCGAGAAAAAGCCTGAGGATGTATTTCGCATAGCGGTCAGCTTTGTCTTTGTTGGACTGAAGGTCGCCTGAGCGTTGGATGTAGGCGATGAGCAAGATCACAGCGATGGCGTAGCCCATGCGTGCCCGCCGCCGACCTCGCTCGGCGTGCGCTCCCCTGTTGCGGGCGGCGGCTGTGCGCGTGCGCCGTCCTGCTCGCCCGCTGTGTGTGTGGAACCGGCGCGTTCAGCGCCCGAGGCCGCGTTCGACCGCGCGTGGGAGCGCGGCGCCTCACCCCGACGCGATGCAAGAACGGGACCGCCGCCGGCGGTTGGCGCGGCGCGCGCTGCAAGTCGGGCCGGACGCGCTGCAGTTCGCTGTGACCGCGGCTTACCCGCCGAGATGAGCGCACACGAACGCGTCCATGGCCTGCATGGCTTCCACGCGGGTTTCCGGCGGCACGAGGCTGTGGTCTTGGCGTGTGCGCGCAGGAATGATGCACCATCCGTGCGGCGGCCCCCGCGATCGCTTTGGCTCAAGGATGGCGGACATCGCCGCGTCTAAGATCGCTCACGCTGTCCAAGGGGTTGCGCAAGGCCGTGATCCGCGACTTCGCGTCGTTTTTCCGAAGCTTCACTCAAGCGCGCGCGTGGCGTGCGCCGTCCTCGGTCTGCGCCGGGGGACCGCAACGTCCATTAGATGGCCAGTCGTCAATCGTCGCCCAGGTGGGCGGCCACCTTCTCGACCAGCCTCACGACCTGGCGCTGCTCGTCGGGCGCCAGACACGCCAGCATCGCTTTCATGTTCGCAACGTCCTGGCGGAGGATGGCCGCGACAAGGTCCTGGCCGGCGGCGGTCAGCGCATGGGCCTTTGAACGCGCGCTCTCGGGATGATCAGTTCGTGAGACAAGCCCGCTGCTGACAAGACGGTCCATCACGGCCTGCTGGGTCGTGGGCGCGACGCCCAAGAACCGTGCGACGTCCGCCGCCTTGGCGCCCGGGCGCTCGGCCAGTCGCCGCAAGGTCTGGAAGTCGAGCGGGTTGTAGCGCATGCGCCCTTCGGCGGCTGGAAAGCGTCGCTCATCAACGGTGAAGACACGCAGCAGCGTGCTGACGCTCTTCAACAGCCGCCGTTCGAGGGGGTCGGCCATGGTGGTCTCACGAAGCTGTTATTATACGATTTTCGTACATTAGGGCATACACCGGTCACACCAGCCCATCACATGACGGAGATCAGGGCCATGCTCCATAGAGTGAGAACGGTGATGGGCGTCGGCCCGGTGTTGCGTGTCGCCATCGTGGGCGCGCTTGTCGCGGCGTGCTCATCGCGTGTGGCGCCGCCGGAAACGCCTCCGGACTATGACGGCGCGGCGCCGACCATTTCGGGGTCTGGTTACGCCATCTATGAGACGACCCGCGCCTTTGAGGCGCCGCTTATTCCGCTGCGCCACTATATTGAAGAGGGCGGCCGGATCGTCGCCAACATGGAGGAGACCGACCGGATCCGGAAGCCGGTCGACGCGGTCGTACTTCACGGAACGTGGCCGGAGGTCGGGGCCGTCAGGCGGCTTGAGTTTTCCGATGGCCATTTCGTTCTCGAGCGCGTTCTTGAAAACGAGTTTCCCCATCACTTCCGCTATCAGGTCTGGAACTACACCAGTGCCGCGGGGGGAAACCTCGCTTACGCGCTCGGCGAGCAGGTGTGGCGCGAGCGGCCGGGGGGCGGTTCGGAGCTGACATGGACCTACAAGCTGAAGCCGAACGCCGGTTTCAAACGCCCGTTTGTCCAGCGCTTCACCGACAATGACATGCGCCCGCTGATGGAGAACGCGCTCGACGCGCTCAAACGCGAAGTGGACGCCCATTTCACCGCGCCGCGCGAGTGAGCGGCCCGCTCTCGCTGCAGCGTTACTGGGTCACTCCCACTCGATCGTGCCGGGGGGTTTGGACGTCACATCGTAAACAACACGGTTGACGCCTTTGACTTCATTGATGATACGCGTGGCCGCACGACCCAAGAAGTCGTGGTCGAAGGGGAAGTAGTCCGCCGTCATGCCGTCGGCGCTGGTCACCGCACGCAAGGCGAGCACATGGTCATAAGTCCGCTCATCGCCCATCACGCCGACTGTGCGTACAGGCAAGAGCACCGCGAAGGCCTGCCAAATCTGGTCATAGAGGCCGGCGGCCCGGATCTCCTCTAAGTAAATCGCGTCCGCCTTTTGCAGGAGCGCGACCTTCTCGGCGTCCACCGGGCCGGGAATGCGGATGGCCAGGCCGGGCCCGGGGAAGGGGTGACGGCCGACAAACGCCTCCGGCAGGCCGAGCTCACGGCCCAAGGCGCGCACCTCGTCCTTGAAGAGCGTGCGCAAGGGCTCCAGCAGCGCGAGGTTCATACGCTCGGGCAAGCCGCCGACATTGTGGTGGCTTTTGATGGTGACGCTCGGCCCGCCGTCGAAGGAGACGCTCTCGATCACGTCGGGATAAAGCGTGCCCTGGGCGAGGATGTCCGCCCCGCCGAGCTTCGCGGCTTCGGCCTCGAAGACCTCCACAAACGCCGCGCCAATGATCTTGCGCTTGGCCTCGGGGTCCTCGACCCCCGCGAGCCGGCCGAGAAAGGTCTCCGCGGCGTCCACATGCACCAGCGGAATGTTGTAGTGGCCGCGGAAGAGGCTCACGACCTCCTCGGCCTCGCCGGCGCGCATGAGGCCGGTGTCCACGAAGACGCAGGTCAGCTGATGGCCGATCGCCTCGTGGATGAGGACGGCCGTCACGGCGGAGTCGACGCCGCCGGAGAGCCCGCACAGCACGCGCTTGTCCCCGACGCGGGCGCGGATGGCGGCCGCGGCTTCGTCCTTGAAGGCGGCCATGGTCCAGTCGCCCGCAAAGCCCGCGATTCCATGGGTGAAATTGCGCAAGAGCGCCGCGCCCCGCGGGGTGTGCACGACCTCGGGGTGGAACTGCACGCCGTAGAACTGGCGCTCGGGGTGCTCGATCGCCGCGAAGGGCGCGCTCGAGGTGCGCGCGATGACGCGGAAGCCCTCCGGCAGGGCGTCGACGCGGTCGCCATGGGACATCCACACCCGCTCATGGGTTCCCGGCGGCCCGAAGCCTTCAAAGAGGGCGCTGTCGGCGACGAGCTCGATGTCGGCGCGGCCGAATTCGCGGCGGTCGCCGGGCGTCACCGCGCCGCCGAGCTGGGCGACCATGGTCTGCTCGCCATAGCAGATCCCCAGCACGGGGACGCCGGCCTCAAAGACCGCGTCCGGGGCGCGCGGCGTTCCCTGCGCGTGCACGCTGGCCGGGCCGCCTGAGAGGATGATCGCTTTGGGCCTGAACGCGGCCAGAGCCGCTCCGTCGACGCGGGTGTAGGGCTGGACTTCGCAATAGACGCCGCTTTCGCGCAGCCGTCGGGCGATGAGCTGGGTGACTTGGCTGCCGAAATCGATGATCAGCGCGCGTTCGTGAGCCATGGGCCGCGTATGGGGCGCGGCGCGCGGGGCGTCAATCCCGCTGGACGCGCGCGAGCGCATGTGCACAACTTAAAGGTGCGCACTGGGTCGCAACACGCGGCCACGCACGCGGTGCGCCACGATGCACACGCGCGCCAGGGGAGGGCGGCCATGACGTTTCACGCTGATAGAGATCCGATCGCGATTACAGTGCCGCGTGTCAAACTGCTCAAGGACTCAGAACCGGGCGTCAACCGATGGAACGAGCTTTACCTTGTCTCGGTCGCGGTTGACGAGGGCGGCGTGCGCACCCCGGCTCTGCATTACAACTTGAATGTGTTTCCGCGGCTGAAAAAGGGTGACGAAATCGAGATGCTCGGCGACGGCTATCTGGTCTATGGGCCGGCGAATCCTGGGGCGTTTGTGGCGGTGTCGGTTCTTTTTGTGGAAAGCGACGAAGATGTTCGCGAGCTTGGAGCGCGGATCTCGGATGCGCTGGATTCTGAGGGGGTGGAGACAGCGATGGACATGATCGCGGCCGCCGCTCAGCCGACGGCTCACCTGGCGACGTCCATTGCGAAAGTCGCTTTGGGGGTGGCCTCGCGTGTGCTGGCGTCAAGCCGCGATGATCAATTGTTTCGCATTGAAGGGAGTTATCTGCGCGACCGTCCCACGCCCTTCGACATCAATCGCCGCCAGAAGCTCGCCAACCGCTTTGTTGAAGCAGACTTGCAAGTGATCCCGCTGGCGGCGTCGAACGGCCAAGGGCCGTCCCCGGCGGTGGCGCAGTCGTCTGTGGCGCAGTCGTCTGTGGCGTAGTCGTCTGTGGCGCGGCCGGCGGTCTGAGGACGCGCGCGACCGGGCGCTGGGCCGCTGCGTGGCGGCGGCGCGCCGGCTCTCGCCTTGCTCGTCACGGCGTGCGCGCGTATATGGGCGGTTCGGCGGCTGGGTAGCTCAGCTGGTTAGAGCGCAGGACTCATAATCCTGAGGTCGA
>CAZMSO010000016.1:0-7270 GCA_964568975.1 uncultured Caulobacterales bacterium
CGCAGCGCGCCAGCTCATGGTGCGGGTGGGGAGACTCGAACTCCCACTTCCAAAGGAAACCAGATTTTGAGTCTGGCGCGTCTACCAGTTCCGCCACACCCGCGCCGCTGGGGTATGTGGCACACTCCCTCAGCGGTGTCACCTGCATGTCACGCCAGGGCGGCCATCACGCGTCATGTCCCCAATGGCGCTGGCTATCGTCGCCGCGCCAGCGCCCCTGCGGCGATGGTCGCAGCGCCTGCGTGTTTACTTTCTTCCCGACTGTGCCAGCATCCTCATCCACTATGTTTATGCTTCCGTTCTCGCCGACCGACGCGCGCCGCGACACGGTCCTCGCCCAGGCCCGCACGCAGCGGCGCGTGCTCACTCCGCTGCCGGAGGATCTGACGCCCGCGGATGATCGCGCCGGTTACGCCACCCAAGCCGCGCGGCTGGCGCGCTTGGGGGCGTCGACGCCGGCGGCGTTTAAGCTGGGCGGCACCAACCAGTCGGGTCTGGAGACCTTCGGGGTGGACTCGCCGTTTTTCGGCGCTCTCGCCCCCCATGAGCTGATGGAAGACGACGCCTTTGTTTGGTCGGAGGCGCGCGCGCCCGTCGCGGAACCGGAAATCGCCGTCGCGCTGCAACGCGACATGCCGCCGCGGGCGGACGGCTACAGCCTTGACGAAGTGGAGGCGGCGCTCGCTTGGGCGGCGCCGGCGCTCGAAATGCCGGACACCGTGGTGGAGAACCCACGCCGTGCGGGCCTGCCCTGGCTTTTAGCGGATGCGTGCGGCGCCGGGCGCTTAGTGTTGGGGCCCCGCTTGGGCGCGGCCCATGTGCGCGACCTCGAAGACGCGCCATGCGCGCTGATTTTCGACAATGTGGTGGTGTCGGTGGGCTTCGCCCGTGATGCGTTGATTGGCGGAACGCTTGGCGCGCTGCGGGAGTTTCTGATGACGTTGGCGCGGTTTGATCTCACATTGCCGGCGGGCGCGCCGATCTCCCTCGGCGGCTGCGCCTTGCCGCAGCCTCTGCCGGACCACGCGCGGGTGGAGGCGCGCTTCGGCGACATCGGCTCGGCGTCGGCCTCCATCGACCTGGCGCGGCAGAACGCTTAAACTGGCGTCAGTCAGCGCGCGCTCAACGCGCCGGCCGCCGGGAGGCGACACTATGACTGACGCGACGCGCGCGCGCCGCACCTCAGGCGGGGCTCTTTCGGGTTTGGCGGACGGCGTGCGTCGGAGCGCGGCCGCGCTGGGCGCTCCCCTCACCGCTGCGGAGCGGCGCACCCTGGCGGTGAAGAACGCCCATGCCGGCGAGACAGTGTTCGTGCTTGGCGCGGGTCCGAGCGTCGCTGCGGCGGACCTTGAAGCCCTCGACGGGGCTGTGGCGATCGCCGTCAACCGTTTCCACCTGGCTTATCCACGCGTGCGCATGCGGCCGCGCTACACTGTGGCGTCGAACGCCGCGACCCTGAAGGCCTATGGCGCGGAGATCGCGCGCCGCGCGGAAACGCCCCTCTTCGCCCCCATCGGCGCGGGCGTTGCGGGCGAGCGCATTGCGAGCTTCGTCGTCGCTGCAGGCGAGTCGGTGTTCCAGCCCGACCCCTTTAAGGGCGTGGGCGACGCCGGCGGCTCAGTTCATGTGGCGATGCAGCTGGCGGCGTGGATGGGCGCGGCGCGTATCGTGCTCTATGGCGTTGATCACACATACGCCGTCTCCGAACACGCCGAGGAGGACGGCCCGCTGCGCCGCAGCGTCGGCGAACGCAATCATTTCGTAGCGGAGTATCGACCCGCCGGCGTCTGGTGGCGGCCGCCGGATCTCGACCGGCGCATGGCGGCGTTCGCCGCGGCGCGCGCCTGGGGCGACGCCCACGGCGTGGCGATGGTGAACGCCACGCGCGGCGGTGGGTTGGATGTGTTTGCGCGCGTGGATCTCCTCGCGGAAGCCGCCGCGGCGCGCGGCGCGGTGCAGGTCGTGGTCAGCGTGTGATCGCGGCCGCGCGTCGGCCGTGCAATGGCGGGCGCACACGGCCACGCGCCGTGGACGCTGTGCGCGCGACCTGCTAGCGACTGCGCTCTGTGTCACCGCGCGAGGCCGCCATGACTGTCGACGCTGCACTCCACGAAACCACGCCGCGCGCGAGTTTGATCGTGACGTTGGAGACCATCGCTGCGGAGGCGGGCCCCGACGGTCTCACTCTTCACGAATTGATGGAGCATTTGGGCGAGCGCGCGTTCGGCGCGTTGCTGTTTGCGTTGGCGGTGCCGTGCTGCATTCCGTTTTTGTATGGCGTGCCGCAAGTGGTGGCGTTGCCGATGGCGGCGCTGGCGGGGCAAATGGCGCTTGGACGGCCGGAGCCGTGGCTTCCTGGCGCGCTGGCGAACCGACGCATTGACCGCGCCGGGCTTGAGGGCATGGCGAAGGGCGCGCGGCGCTTTTTCGGCTGGGTGGAGGCGCTGACCAAGCCGCGCTGGTTCTTCATCTCGGGCCCGAAGGCGGAGCGGCTGGTGGGCGCGTTGCTGGCGTTGTGCTGCGCCTCCATACTGGTGCCCTTGCCGGCGACCAACACGGTTCCCGGCTTCGGCGTGGCGTTGGCGTCCTTCGGCTTGATGGAGCGCGACGGCGTGGTCACGTTGGGTGGGCTGACGCTCGGCGTCTCTTGGGTGCTGTTTCTGGTGGCGGCGGCGGTTTACGCGGCGGTGTTTTTGGGCGGCGGCGGCGCTGAGGCCGTCATCGACATGATTAAGGGCCTGCTGGGACGCTGAGGCGTTAAAGCGGCGCCGGCGGGCGACCCTGGAACGCCATTCAGGACAGCAACTTAGGGAGACGCCGCGTGACGATTTTCGCGAACGACGCCGTCGTCTTCGCCGCCCGAGCGCGCCTCGACCAGGCCCTGGACCGCTGGCTGGTGGTCGGCGGCCTCGCCGCGGCGGCGGCCATTCTTGGCGCGCACCTTGTTGAGCGTGTCGGCGGCTATCCCCCCTGCTTTTTGTGTTTCGTGCAGCGCTGGACATTCTGGGCGGCCATTGCGGCGGCGGCGCTTGGAGTGGCGGCGAGCCGGCGCGCTCCGCAATCTGCGGCGCAAATCGGCGCGCTCGCCATGGCGTTCGCCTTCGCGGCGGGGGCGATCGCGGCGGCCTTCCACGCCGGGGTGGAGTGGACGTTTTGGCCCGGCCCCGCCTTCTGCACCAGCGCCGCGGGAGAGCGTTTGGACCCCGACGCCCTCGCCAGCGTGCTCGACGGCCCAGCGGCGGTGGTGGATTGCTCGGCCGCGCCGTTTCGGATCCTTGGCTTGTCCATGGCTGGGTGGAACGTAGTTTATTCAGCAGGGCTGGCGGTGCTTAGCGTGATGGCGGCGCGGCGGCGACCGCAGCCCGGGTCACGGGAGCCTGCTCATGTCTGACACCTCCACATCGCGCGGTCCGTCTGACGCCTCGCCCCGCTTGCCCGGTGATGGCGGCAAAGCCCGGCGGGTGGAGGAGATGATTCGTGTCGACCATGCGGGGGAGTACGGGGCGGTCGCGATTTACCGCGGCCAACGCGCGGTGTTCGACAAACGCTCGACGCGCCAGCGCATCGCCGCCCAGCTCGCCCAAATGGAAGCCGATGAACAGCATCATCTCGACACCTTCGACCAGCTGATTATAAGCCGCGGCTTGCGACCGACGGCGCTGTTGCCGCTGTGGAATCTCGCCGGCTATGGCCTTGGCGTCGTCACCGCCCTGATGGGCGAGCGCGCGGCCCACGCCTGCACGGAAGCCGTCGAAAGCGTGATTGAAGAGCATTACGACGATCAAGTCGCGGAGCTGCGCCGGTTTGGCGATGAAGACGCGCTCGCGGACACCTTCGCTCAATTCCGCGAAGAAGAGACCGCCCATAAAGAACTCGCGGTCGAGGAAGGTGCGAAAGAGGCGCCGGGCTATGGCCTTTTATCCCGTGCGATTAAGCTCGGCTGCCGGCTCGCAATCCGCGTCTCGGAAAAGGTCTGACCCACGACGCAGACGCACGCGCGGGCCGCGCGGCCTAAGCGGTCATTCCGCAGCGGCCGGCTCCGGCGTGTCCGTATCCGCCACATTAGAGGCCGCCGCGTCCAGGCCGGTGAGGCTCAGTTCGCCAAGCACGTCGCCGCGCTCGCCTTGTTTGGCCTCCGCCGGCTCGCCCGCGCCCACGCGCGCGGGATCGACTCCGCCTTCCTCCACCAGCACAGCGGTCGCGGCCGCCGCGCGCGCCTGCGCCAGGGCTGTGAGGTCAGCCTCCGCGACCTCCTCCGCGGCAATCAGCTGCGCGCGCAAGGCCGCTAAGTACGCCACGGCGTCCAGCTCCGGCCGCGCGCGGGGCCGATCTTCGGGAACTCGCAAGAAGGGCGCTTGGACCGTCTCCAATGGAATGTCGGCGAAGCGGTCGCGAAACGCCTGCTCCAGCGCCTCGCGCCGCAGGGCGGAGAGGAACTCGTCTGAGGCCTCAGCATCCCGGCGGGCCGACACGCGCGCCTCCACCCGCGCATCCACCCGTAGCGCGCGCAGGGCTTCTGCATCCGCTTGCGCGTCAAAGGGCGCTGGCGCGACAATAGACAATGCCGGGCGCAGGGCCAGCGCCTCGGCCAACTTCACCAGCTTTTCGCGATCCGGCGGCGACACCGTCGCGCGCCCCGGCTCAAACGCCAGAGCGCCAAAATCCTCCCCCTCGACACCGACAAGATTGCCCAACAGTCGAAACGGCGATGTCGCCACGCTGCGGATCAAATTCACAATCGCCTTCGCGATCACGCCGCCAATGCGAAACTCCGGATCATTGACGTCGCCGCGCACGGGAATGTCGACGTCAATGGCGCCGCTGGCGTCCTTCAACAGCGCAATGGCGAGCGCGAGCGGCAAGCGCATGGCGCCAGGCTGATCCACCCGATCGCCCAGGGCGATATCGCTGATGATGATGCTGTTTTCACCTTGCAGCCCGCCGGCTTCCACGCGGTAGCGCAAGTCGAGCTCCATGCGGCCGTCAGCGATCTCGCGTCCCGCGAACTTAATCGTGTAGGGAGACAGATCAGCGATCTCAATGTTGCGGAACAACACCGACACGTCCGTGTCGAGGGTCGGGTCGGCCACCGGCGTCGTCCCTTCAATCCGCGCCTCGCCATAATCGCTCACTTGGCCTTCTAAGCGAAAGGTCGCCGGCTCCGTGCTGGCGGTGTCGAGGCTTGTGAGCTCCCCGCCCAGCGACGCAATGCGCGCCGCGAAGGGAAAGGGCAGCGACAAATCCGTGAAATCCATCGCGCCGTCTGAGAGCGCCAAACGCGCGACCGTCACCCGGGTGGCGGGCGCGGCCGCGGACGCATCAGCGCGCGCGCCAGCCATTGCGTCAGGCGTAGCCGGCGGCGCGGCGTCGTCATCCCCATCACCGCGGTCGGTTGCGTCATTCACGCCGCTCTCAGCGGGATCGTTCGTCAACGCTTGGAAATTTGTGGTGAGGTCTTCATTAATGACAAGACGCACAAACGGCGCGTCGATCGCCACTTCCGAAAGCTCCAGAGCGTTGTCCGCCGAAGAATAGCGAAAGCGGTCGACCGCCACGGCGTCCCAGCTGACGAGCCGTTCCTCGGCGTCCTCAACGCCCAGAGCCAGCCCCTCCACCCGCGCGCCGCCGTCGACGCTCACCGCCTCGCCGACGGCGACATCCGCCCGCCATGACAGCGCACCGCCATCGACGCGCAACCGCGCGGCGTCGCGCAGATACGCCGCCGCCGCCGCCACCGCCAAGTCAGCGCCCGTGACGGCGACGTCAGCGGCGAAGGCCGGCGCCAGCGCCACATCGCCCTCAGCCTCCACACGCCCGCCAGCCGCGAGGTCAGCGTTGAGACGCACGCGCGCGCGCGCGCCGGGCTCCGTGCTTAAATCCGTCGCGATGAAATCCAAGTCCGCCAGTTCCACCCGGCCAGGTTCACGCAAGGCGCGGTCCTCAAACAGCGCTGAAAAGTCCTGCACTTCAAACTGGCCAAGGCGCACAGTCCATGCCGCCATCGGATCCGCGGCGTCCGCCCTCGCGCCCTCCTCGCGTTCGGACGCCGCCGCCTCCGGCATCGTCATTAAGCGCTCAAAGAAGAGCGAGCCGTCGGCATTGCGCCACGCCTCCAGCCGCGCGCCGCGCACAACGATCTGTGTCGCGCTGATGTCCTGGCTCGGCAGCGCGACGCGCCCGCCTGTCAGCGCGAACTCCGGCAGCGACGCAATTGTGTGATCGCGCTCGCGCGTCATAAGCATGAGATCGCGCACAACGACGCCAATGTCGGCGATCTCAAACGCCAAAGCGCCATCCTCACCGGCGTTGAGCGCATATGTCAGGCCGAGCAACACGTCCCCGTCCGTGATGACGAAGCCGAGATCGTCTTGGAGGTAGCGGTGAAGGATCGCGGCGTAAGGCCCCACCACCGACACCGCCCCGGACGCCGAGAGCGGCTGCATGGAGGCCGATCCCCGCCACGCAATGCGCCCGCCGTTTTCTGTCTGAATGACCAGCGTCTGATCGCCGCTGCGCCGCGGCAGCGTGCTGAAGCGGCGCACCGTCAGGTCCACTGGGCCGATGTCGGTTTTAAATGGCGTCGGGCGCGTGGCGTCTGTGATCTGGATGTGGGCGTTCCGAAGCGCGATCGCCCCGAATATGAGGCGCGGCGTGGCGGGCGCGGGGTCCGTGGTCGCCGTCTCGGGCTCGCGTGGCGCGGGGATTAAGGCATTGAGATTAAGGCCGCCATCGGCGTTTCGGATCACAGTGACGTCGAGGCCCTCCACCTGGATCCGGTCAAATGCCCACGCCCATTGGAGGAGCCCCAAAAGCCCCACGCGCACAAACGCGCGGTCCGCCGCGAGCAAGGGCGCGCCATCGGGCTCCGTCACGGCGAAGCCGCGCACGTCCACGCTGAGGCGATAGGGATTGATGCGCAAGGCCTCCACGCGCACCGGGCGATCCCACAGCGCGGTGAGCGCCGTCGTCATGCGGTCTTTGACGAGCGCCGGCAGGATGACAAAGCCAAACAACGTGTAGGCCGCCACGACCAGCGCCAGCCAGAACCGCCACCCTTTCCAGTTGATCCAGTCGCGCGGCGTCCCCGCCAATGCACGCGCTTGCGCCCCCACGGTCCGCGCCATCCCGCTTTCCCCTTGTCATCGGGCCCGCGCGCGAGGACGAACCCGCTGATCGCCGCCCCCGTCGCAGCGGCCCCGCCTGGCCGCCCCTCCAGCGCAGCGACGATAAGTCAGCTGGCGAGCCGCACAAACGACATTTTTCGAGAGCT
>CAZMSO010000016.1:7370-21761 GCA_964568975.1 uncultured Caulobacterales bacterium
GGTCCGTCCGGCCTGGTCCGTCCGACCTGGGGACGGCCCGGGCGCTTAAAGCCGCGCGCCAGTTTCCGCCAACACCGCGCGATTGTCCGCGGGATCGACGTAATACACAAACACCTCGCCGCCGGAGAGTTTGCGCCGGGCGTCGTCGTAAAGCGGCACCGCCGCTTCTCGGCTGGCGAGTTCGGGATAGACCGCCACGCCCTCAAGCCGCCCAATGGGCGCAAGCTCTGTCGCTGCGTCCGGGCGCCAAAACGCATAAAGATCGCCAAAGGTGCTGAACGGACCTTGGCGATCGAGGCGCACCAGCAACGCGCCGGAGTCGAGATCCAATTTGTGCGCGTGCACCGCCACGTCCGTCTCGCCAGACCCATGGCGGACAATAATCGGCATGGAAAAGCTCAAGCGCACTTGAAGGCGCGCGCTCAACCCGCGGCCGCTGGCGTCGTCCGCCCCACCGGCCTGGACCACAGGCGTCATGTGCAGATGGGATCGGTATTCGCCCACCGGCAAGTTCGGCGGGCGGCGCAAGCCCAGGCGGATGGTTTGGCTCGCCCCGGGCTCCAAAGCGATGCGGCGCGGCGACAGCACCACGAAGGTCGACGCCGCGCCGGCCATGCTGTCGGTCGCTTGCAAGGCCCCATCGGGGCGCATGCGCTGTTGTCCCCATGTGAGGTCATACGCGCGGCGTTCGCGGCCCGTGTTGATGACATGGACGGTCGCTGAGCGCTGCTTGCCTTCAAAGATGACGCGCTGAGGCGTCATCGTCAGGTCCGCGCGCGCCGGCGACGCCGCAAGAGCGACAACCGCGCCCACGACAAGGATCATCCGGATCGGCGTGGCGTGCATCCCAGAACGCATAGCTGTCGGCTCCTCGTCTCTTGGGCTCAAGACGGCTCAGCGTCACTGATGCCGCGAGGATCCTTGCAGATTGGTGTGCGCGCGGCGGTTCTCGGGCTCGTTCTCACCCGCTCACGGGATCGGCGTCACGACCACGTCGATAAGCTGGAGATTGGTTTCATTCATGCCGCTGGGGGTGTCGGCGGCGGTCTGCAAGGTCGCGCCCACCCGAAATGTCAGCCGCCCCGCGCCATCCGCCACGGGATTGGGCGGATCCACGACCGGGTTGGTCCAGCTGAGCTGGTTGACGCCCTGGGAGGGACCGCTGAGCTGGGCCGGCCCGACGAACGCCACGCTTACGCCTTGGCCTGGCGACAGGCCCTCGACGTCAAACTCCGCGGGATGGCCGTCGACCACGCGCACGACGTTAGCGCTGGCGGTGACGGCGCCAGTGGGCGCGATCGTCAAGAAACCGGGAGAGTCGTCCCGCGACAGCAGAATGCCGAAATCGAGATCTGAAATCACGGTGACCGTCTGGGCGGCGCTGGGCGCAGCGCTTGACAGAGCCAGCGTCGCGATCACGCCCAACGCCGCCGCAAAACGGTCTCGTCGTATCATGGCCCGTGCTCCCGCCGGCTGCAGCAGCCGGCGGGCGGGCGCTGCTTAGGTCCGCGACACTGTGATGTCGATGGTTCCTTGATAAACCGTGTTCGTGGCTTGGAACGCCGCCGCGCCGTCTGCGGCCGGCGCCGTGACAGAACCGCCCATGTCGAATGAGAACAGACCCGTGGCGTCCGTTTGCACCGGGCACGACGTCGACACGGGCGAGGCCGTGCACCCGGCCAAGATCGTGCCGGCCGAGGCCGCAATCGACAGCGCCGACAAGCCCAACGCCGGAGATCCCGGAGGCGCGCCGATCGGGTTCAAGTCCGCCGGGGTCGTCAGATCCGGGAACGCGATCGTGACATTGGTGAAGGCCGGAACGCCAGCATCGATTGTGTAGCTGCCGGGCGTGCCCGCGACCACGGACAACGCCGTGGCGTTCGTGCCGGAGCCGTCGCTGAAGAGACCCGCGGGGCTCAACACGCCGATCGCATCGCCGTCGCCGTCCGTCGCGCCGGTGGTGCGGTTCACCGAAATCAGCAGCGTGCCGAAATCAAGCGCCGTGTTTTCCGTCAGCGCCAACGCGTCGTTCAGCGTTGCAGAGACGGTAAAGGTTTCCGTCACCTGAGCCTGGGCGGCGCCCGTCATGGTCCCAACGCCGGCCACGGCGGCGACCCCCGCCAGCACCGCCGCGCGCAGAGACAGGCCGCGCCGCTGAAGAGTGGATGTCATCGTCACCATCGCAGTTACCCTGTGTTCGCCATGAAGGGGGCTCGCAGCATTCCCTTCCGTTTTCCGAGCCGAGACGAGACCACGTCCTCGGGTGGTTCGGACATTGGACGACAGGATTTAAAAAAGCCATAACAATAATCCCGTGTTGACGTTATCGCAACAGGGAATATTCATGAGGATCAAAAACTAACCACGGCGTTTGCTCAAAATTTACCGTGCCCTTCTGATGGTAAATCTTGCATTTACTATGGGTTTTATTCAAACACGCGACGGCTGCCGCGGAGCCTTGGGACTTCTTGGGTCGGCGCACGCGCCGCGGCCGTGGCGACGCGACACGCCGGCGCCGCCGACGCCAGCGCCGCACACGCGCGCTCGGCGGCCTCAGTGCTGGCGAAGGGGCCGAACATCAACGCGTGGCCTTGGGCGCCGCCCGTCGCAGGCGCGTCAAGCACCGCGCGCGCGCGCAACACCGCCGGAAAGCGGCCAATCAGCATCAGCGCTGCTGCGTCACGTCCGAACGCGCTGTCGTAGCGGCCGAGCCACACAGTGACGGCCTCGGGATCAAGAGCGTCACGAGCAACACGACGCACGCGCGTCGGATCGACCGGCGCAAACACGCCCGGCGCCGGGTCCATGGGCGGCGCGTCAGCGGTCGCCACGGAGAGGTCGTGAATGAGGATCTCGCGCGTGCGCCGGATCAAGAGGAAGCTCGAGGCGTCTGGACGCCAGCCATTCGCCGCCAGCAAGGCCGGGTCCACAACGATCCGGTGCAGCCCCGCCGGCAGACCGGACAACACATAAAATCCGTCGCTGGACGTCTGAGTACGCCCCTGCTCGCGGCCGTCGGCGTCGAGCGCGCGCACCACAGCGCCCGCCAGCGGCGTCACGCCCACCCGGCGGCGCAGGCGCACCACGCCCTCAATATCGCTCGTCGCGCGCACCGGGATGTCGACGGTCTGGACCCGCCCCGGCCGCGGCGCAAGCGACACGCCCGGACGCACTGGCGCAAGGTAGGGATCGTCCAAACTGCCGACGTCCAGCTCCACGTCCGTCGGACGATGAGGCGCCAGGCGCCCGACATAAGCCGTGCCGTCGGCGTCGCTGAGCGCCTCCCGGCGGGCGGCCACGACATTGATCCGCGCGCCCTCGATGGCGCGGTCATTGGCGGTGAAGCGGCCGTCGCCGTCGACGTCTTCATAGACCCGCGCCGCGACCGCGCCGAAGGAGGTGATCCGATCGCTGGTGATCCGCGGCGTTTGGCCCGCGGGGTCCCACACCGCCGACACACGCGCGTCGACTAACGCGCTAAACGGGCCTTCTGAGGAATACACAAAGCGCGGGCCGATGCTGATCGGGCCCGCGTCCCAATCCGCGCGCGCCTCCAGCGTGTCGGAGGCCGCTGCGAACACGCGTTGGGCGCGCGCGCTGACGCTGAAGTCCCGTGATGGCCGATAGCGCACGCTGAGATCCAAGTCCGACACCTCGTCGGTGTTGAGATCAAAAGCCAAGCGCGCGCGGGTGAGAAAGCGCCGTCCGCTTAACGCGCCGGCCACATTGCCGAAAAACCGGCTCGGCTGCTCGCCCGCCAGCAACTCCTCCCATGTCACGCCAGCCGCCAGATCCGCACGCCACAGCCGCGTGCTCACGCGCCAATCCGCGGCGGTCAGATCGCCGGCGTCGGTGCGCGTGTAGCTTGCGGCAAGTTGGTGAGAGATGGACGGGCCCGGAAGCGGCGCGGGTCCAGACACCGCCAGCGTCGATGTGGAGGCGTTCGCGCCGTCGGGTTCGCCGGCTTGGGGGAAATCGATCAGTTCACGGTGGGCGAGCCGCACTTGTTGGGTCAAGACGGGCAAGGTGATGTCGCCTCGCGTCGCCACGCCGCCTTCCGCATCCGCCCGCGCCACCGCGCGCAGGACCGCAGGCCCCGCGGCCGTCGTGGCGCCGAGCACGCCCTGCAACCGGGTTTCGCCGTCGACGATGGGCGTGTCGACGCCAAGATCCGCCGTCAGCCAGCGCGCGACTCGCACGCCCGCAGCCGCCGCCAACCGCAGGCCCTGCTCTTGGGCGTCGGCGGCCGGCTCAAAGCCCAGCAGCGACCGGCCTTGCTGCGTCAGAGAGAGGTCGTAGGTGAAGCGTTCGCCGACGCGCGGATCAACGGGAACGCTGCGCCGCTCCTCGCGGACCTCGCCGCGCGGACCATAAAGAACAATGCGGAAATCATTCGCGCCGGCGAACAACGGCACGTCTTCAAAGGTGTAGCGGCCGTCGGCCTCGACGCTTTGGAAGCCGATGCGCACGTCATTGCGATAGAGCTCAACATCCCATCCCAGCGGGACATCGCCTTCAATGTCGGTCGAACCGAAGGATGTGGACGCGTTCACCGGCCGGTTCGTGACGCGCACGCCGCGTTGAAAGTCGCCAAAGCCCGCGAAAGGCAAGTCCACGGGCTGGACGTCGCCGACCTCCACAAACGTTGCGCCTAAACCGCCGCCGAGCGCGCCTTCCGGAGAGGTCCGCGACAGGCTGAGGCGGGCGTTGCGCACTGGATCTTGGGCGTCGCCGGCGATGAAAGTCGTGCCGGTCGTGCGCGCCAAATCGCCGGTGGCGAGAACGGAGTAATTGCCGCTGCTTTGGGCGTCGCCGCCGGCCCCGCGCCGCAAGGCGTAAGCGCCTTGGGCGTCCACAAAGGGCTTGTCGATCCAGCGATACGGCGTGTCGAGGCGCGGGTGGCGCGGCTCCACGCGGCCGCCGCCGGCGTTGGGCGCGCCACGGCGGCGGCGCTCAAACTGCGCCACAATCGGCAAGGGCCGTCTGGGCGTCAGCTCAACAACCAACGCGCGGAAATCAATGGCGATCTCCATATCCAGCCACACCGACAGCGCGTTGGTGTGGATGTAGACATCAAGCCCGTCGGTGGTGATGTCTTGCGGTTGGAGCGTCCAGCGCGTCGCGCCGGCCGTCATGGTGCGGCTGGCCACGTCTAAGGTGACGGCGTTGGCTTCGGAAAACGCCCAACCTTCCGCGCGCCCGGCCTCCGGATCGACCGTGATCGCCAGAAACAGCGCGCGTGCGAACTCGCCAACGGGCACAAGCACGCCGCGGCCCTGTTTGACGCCGGTCACGGGCGCATCGAGCGTGAACCGGTCGACGCGCACTTGCAGCACCAGAAGCTCCCCATCGGGAATCGCGCGATGGCCGGCGTCCGCCTCGTCAAAGAAATAGGGCTCAAGCCGCGTCAAAAACGCGTCCATCAACCCTCGCCATTGCGGATCTGAAGGATCAGGCGTCGCAGCCCGCGTGACGGTTTGCGCGTGTGACGGCGCCGCCGCCGCCACCGCCAAGATCACAACGACCGCGGTCAAATGACTGAGGACACGCGCGACGCCCATCAGGGAACACCTTAACAATCGCGTTGATTTTTTATGTAAAACTTCGTTTCTACATACCTCTACTATAATTAAATTTGCGTTCTCAAAAGACGTCTCAAACGATCTATTAACCTTACTTGCGCTAACCATCATGCTCGGATTGGCGGCCAGGGGCATTGGCCTCGCGCGGCCCGCCCGCAACACTCCGCGCCGCCGATGTGTGGCGCGACGGCGCAAGAAGGATGGGCTTTGGGGGCGTGCGGCAGCGGCTTAGTGCGAGGCCTGAGGGCCGTCGCCATCGCGGGCGCCGTGACGCTCGCAGCGACCGCGTGCGCGTCCGGCAAGCGCGACGGCCGCACGGCGTTCGCCGCCCCGTCGCCACCCCCCTTAGCCGGGGATGCGCGCTTAGAGGTTGACGGCGAGGCGCCGCCGCCAGCCGACGCTCCGGAAGCTTCGCCGGACCGCGCGCGGCGCCGCAGCTCCGGACGCGACGATGGCGACCTCGCGGCGCTGCGCCAGGACGTGGCGGCCTTGGAGGCGGAGATCAGCGGCCTGCGGCCGGGCATTGGTCGGCTGCTCGACATCGAAAACGACATCCGCGCGCTGCTCAGCCAGCTTGCGGCGATCAGCTCGGTCACGCGCAGCGGCGCGCCCACGCCCGCCAGCGGCGGCGGCGCCGGCGCGCCCGCCTCGCCGCTGACGCCCCTCAGTCCGTTAAGCGCTGAAGGACGAGACCCCGGCGGCGCGCCGGGCGCGGCGACGTCGGCGCCGACGCCCTTAACACCCTTGGCGGTCACAGGCGCCACGCCGCCCCTGGACGCGTCGCCCCTGGACGCGCCGACCACGGCCTCCACGCCATCGGCGACGACCGGGCAAACGCCGCTCGGGCCGTCGGGCGAGCCGCCGCCCGCGCGCCCGCCCACCGCGCCTCCACGCGCGCCCCCAGGCGCGCCCCCGGCCGCTGCGGGCGTTTATCTGCATCTGGCGTCTTATCGCGACGCGCGCACGGCGCAGTCGGGATGGGACGAACTCACTGCAGATCATGGCGATGTGCTTGCTGGTTTGTCGTCGCTGATCCGGGAAACGGATCTCGGCGACAAAGGCGTTTATCAGCGGCTTTACGCCGGACCGACGCCGGATCGCGCGACGGCTGTGCGGCTGTGCGCGCGGCTGAAAGCGCGCGACGTTTACTGCGCTGTCACGGTGCTTGAGGGCGCTGCGGCGCGAGCGTCGCCGCCAGCGACGCGCGCCCGCCCGACGGCGAACGTCGCCGCGCCCCCCTTAGCCGTTGCGCCGCCCAGCGACGCCGTGAACGCCGCGCCGCCAGCGACGGGCGCAGGCGGCGCTTACGCCTTCCTTGGCGCCTACCGCGATGAGGCCACAGCCGCGCGGGGGCGCGACGTGTTCGCCGCCACCCACGCCGACGTGGTCGACAGCGGACGGCTGGCGATCCTGCGCGACGACGCCGGGGCGGCCGGAGCGGCGTGGCGCTTAGCGGCTGGGCCGTTTGCGAGCGTTGCGGACGCCGAGGCCGTGTGCGCACAGCTGCGCACGCGCGGCGCGTTTTGCACCGTCAGCGACGATACGCCACGGTCTTAAGCGCCCGTGCGCATCCGGCCGCCGCTGAGCATCGCGCCTTGATCAAGCCGCATCTCTCAGGCATGCCAAAATGACACACTCACTATGGGGAATCGTCGATGGGCTGGATAAAAGTGGCGGCCGCGCTTGCGGCGAGCGCGCTGGCGATGGGGTGCGAAACGCTTGATCCCACAAGCCAATACACGTCGTTCGCGGGCGGCAAAGTCTCGTTCCAGTATGGAAATTTTTGCGGGCCGAACTGGCCGGTGCGGGTCAGTGAAGATCCCCAAGTGCAGCTGCGCGAGCTGCAGCGTTTCCCCGCAATGGACAGCATCGACGCGGCCTGCCGGCTCCACGACATTTGTTTTGAGCGCGCCGGACGCGACAACCCCGCCTGCGACTACGCGCTGATCGGGGCGTTGAGCCTCCACAACCAGCGCGCGTTCGCCATTCCCGCTAATGAAACCAGCAATTTGCGCATGCCCTGCGTCAACCTCGCTAATGAGATTATGACGCCGTTCCAAACCAAGTATCTGGGCCGGGAAGGCATCACCCAAGGCCTGACGGCGCTCTTCGCGGCGACGGGTAATGACAACGCCGACGCCGCGCGCACCGGCGATGGCGAGGATCTCTCCGCCGGAGAGACGGGCGTGGCGATGAGCATCTTCACGGGCGCGCTCACCGCCGTGTCCGGCATGGTGACAGGCTTTCCCGACCAGCCGGGACGCTGCCAAGCGGTGCCGGTGCCGGCGCTGCAAGCCAACTTCACCTGCCACTTCCAGCACCACAACCGTCAGATGCAGGCGTCGGGCGGCGATCTGGAATCGGTGTCGCTGCTGAACATGGCTGACAATGGCTGCGCGGAGGCGACGAAGCAGCAATTCTTCCCGTCTTAGCGCGAGACGCCAGGCGGCCGGCCTGCGGTCCGGCGCCTGACGCGCCATGGCGCGTCTCAGAGGCTCGACGAGCCGCCGCCGATCAGATCAAACCACGCATCTTCGCTCAGGACCGTGACGCCGGCGTCGCGCGCCTTGGTGAGTTTTGACCCCGCTTTCGCCCCGGCGATGAGGTAGTCCGTCTTCGCTGACACAGAGCCCGCGACTTTCGCGCCCAACCGTGCAGCCATCGCCTTCGCCTCATCCCGCGACAACCGCTCAAGCGTTCCGGTGAACACCACCGTCTTCCCGGCGACGGGCGAATCAGCAGCCGTCGGCGCCGCCGCCGCGCGCGGCGCCACCTGCTCCAACAGCCGTTCCAGCACGCCTTGATTATGGGGTTCAGCGAAAAAGCGGCCGAGCGCGCGCAGCGCCGTCTCGCCAATGCCGTCAATGGCGAGCGCGCGCTCCCACGCCTGCCGGCCCGCGGTCCCTGCGTCCTCCCCGGGCGCATCCGCCGCTGCGTCAAGGACGCCGCCAAGCGCGGTCATCGCGGCGGCGAAGCGCGACCACGTCCCATACTCGCGCGCCAAGAGCTCCGCGACGCCTTCGCCCACATGGCGCACGCCCAGCGCGTTGATGAAGCGCTCAAGCTCCGGCGCGCGGCGGGCCTCGATCGCGGCGAAGAGGTTTGCGACGCTTTTCGCGCCCCAACCCTCGCGCTCTTCCAGCTTTAAATCGGCGTTGCGCGCCTGGAGCGTGAAGATGTCGGCCGGTTCTTTGATGATCGCGTCGGTGAAGAACGCCTCAATCTGCTTAGCGCCGAGGCCCTCAATGTCGAGGGCGCGGCGCGAGACGAAGTGTTTCAAATGCTCTTTGCGCTGGAAGGGGCACGCAAACTCTCCTGAACAGCGGCGCACCGCGCCTTCCGCCCCGGAGGCTGTGGCTTCACGCACGACGGGCGTGGCGAGGGGGCATGGGCAGGCGTCGGGAAACGCGAACGCCTCGCGCCGGTCCGCCCGATCTGCGTCAAGCACGCGCACGACTTGGGGGATGACGTCGCCGGCGCGCTGGATCACGACCCGATCGCCGGCGCGGATGTCCTTGCGCGCGATCTCGTCGGCATTGTGGAGCGTGGCGTTGGAAACGACCACGCCGCCCACCGTCACGGGTTTCAGCTTCGCCACAGGGGTCAGCGCGCCCGTGCGTCCGACTTGGATCTCAATGGCCTCCAGCGTGGTCTGGGCTTGCTCAGGCGGGAATTTGCGCGCAATCGCCCAGCGCGGGGCGCGTCCGACGAAACCCAGGCGCTCCTGCAGATCAAGGCGATCGACTTTGAACACGACGCCGTCAATGTCGTAGCCCAAATCGGCGCGCCGTCGCTCGATCTCTTCATGGACGGCCGTGAGCGCGGCGACGTCCGCCACGACCGTGGCGCGCGCACCCGCGGTTTTCGCCGCCGCGGTGTCGGGCGAGTCGCCAAGATCGAGCGCGGGTTGGCGGGAGGCCGGCGGCGTCTCCGGCGGCGGCGCGCACGCCTCGTCGCGATAGCAGATCGCGACAGTCTGTGTTTCCGGATTGGTGGCGAAACCCCAGCGCGCCAGGGCGCGAACCGCGTCGGCTTGCGTGTCGGCGAAGGCGGCGCTGGCGGCGCCCCAGGCGTAGGCGAAGAAGCGCAAGGGGCGCGACGCGGTCACGCCGGGGTCAAGTTGGCGCAGCGAGCCAGCTGCGGCGTTGCGCGGGTTTTTGTAGGTGGGCAGGCCCTGGGCTTCTTGGCGGGCGTTCATGGCCTCGAACTCCGCCTTCGGCAAATAGACTTCGCCTCGGATTTCAAGGGATTGAGGCCAGCCTGAGCCGTGAAGATGCTCGGGAATGTCGGCGATGGTGCGGGCGTTGGCGGTGACGTCTTCACCCACGCGGCCGTCGCCGCGGGTGGCGGCGCGCACCAGCGCCCCCTCCTCATAGAGCAGCGAGAGCGAGAGCCCGTCGATTTTGGGCTCGGCGGTGACGGCGAGCGCCTCGCCCGTCGGCCATTTCAGAAAGCGCTGCAGCTTGCGCGCGAACTCCGCCAAATCGTCATCGTCGAAGGCGTTGTCGAGCGACAGCATCGGCGCGCCGTGGACGACCTCAGCGAAGCCGTCTGCAGGGGGCGGCGCGACGCGCCGGCTTGGGCTGTCATCGCGCACCAGGTCTGGAAACCGCGCCTCGATCGCTGCGTTGCGCAGGCGCAGCGCGTCATAAGCCGCGTCTGAGATCTGAGGCGCGTCATCCTGGTGATAGAGGCGGTCATGGCGCGCGATCTCGCGGGCCAAACGCGCGAGTTCCGCGACCGCAGCCTCGCGGCTCAGCTCCTCCACATCCGTGAGCGCGGCCATCATCCGCCGCCGCCCATCCCGACGCCCGCACCGTGCGCGCCGCCGGCTGCGTTAAAAGAAGCGCCCAAGGGTGCGGCCCCACCAACCCACGGGATCCGGCGCGACGTCGGCGTTGGTTTCGCCCGTGGCCTCGCTGACGATCCCTTCTTCGATCAACAGCGCATATGTGTCTTCATACCACGGATCGCCGGGGAAATTGTAGCCCAGCACCGCCGCGATCCGATTGGCCTCGTGCAACACGCCTAAGGAGAGATAGGCCTCCACCATGCGGTGCATGGCTTCAGGCACATGGCTGGTGGTTTGATACTGCTCCACCACCTTCATGAAGCGGTTGATCGCCGCCAAATGGTGGCCTTGGCGCAGATACCAGCGCCCGATCTCCATCTCTTTGCCGGCGAGATGGTCGTGGGTCATGTCGATCTTCAAACGCGCGTCGCGGGCGTAATCGGAGGTCGGATAACGCCGCTCGACCTGCTGCAGCGCCGCCAACGCCCGCTCCGTCACGCGCTGGTCGCGGCCGACGTCGAGGATCTGCTCATAATGGGACAAAGCAATTAAGTAATAGGCGTAGGCCGTCGTGCGCCCGCCCGGATAGAGCGCGATATATCGCTCCGCCGTGGCGATTGCTTGTTCATATTGATTACTCAGATAGGCTGAATAAGCGGCCATCATCATGGCGCGGCGGGCCCATTCGGAATAGGGGTGCTGACGCTCGACCTCATCAAAGAGCAGGATGGCTTCGGCATAACGGCGCCGCTCCAGCCGCTCCACCGCTTCATTGTAAATCGTCTCCGCGGGGCGTTCTATGTACGCCAATTCTTGCGCGTTATCTCCGGCGCACGCGGTCAAAGCCAAGGCCATCGCCATGACGAGCATACGAAAACGCGTCATCACCACCCTCTGTCTTGGAGTGTTTCCAGCGCCGCGCTGTCGAGCGGCCGAACAGCCTCTGAGCCTAGCTCACTCAGTCGTGCGATTGAAGCGACGCCCTGCCGCGTGGGGATCACAAAGCGCGGATCGCCATGTGTGCGCCCCGTGCGCTGAGCCGGCTGAGCCGCGGCGTCGCACGCATCGCCGCGCATGGCCCGGGCGGTCGTGCTGAATGACGTGATGGCCGGTCGCGGTCGCGCGAGAGGCGAACCTTACGCCGTGGCGGCGATTAACGCCGCGTCCTCGACGAGCGCGTCGCGGCCTTGACCCCGCGCCCAGGACAGCTCGTGGGCCGTGGGATCGGCCATCAACGCCCGCAGCGCCTCATTGTTCAGCTCATGGCCCGGACGCTCAGCGATGTAGCGGCCTTGGAAGCCGAACCCGGCCACAAACAAATCGCCGATCGCATCCAGCGCTTTGTGGCGCACGAACTCGTCCGGGAAACGCAACCCGCCCGGATTAAGGACCGTCTCGCCCTCAAGCACGATGCAATTGTCGAGGGAGCCGCCGCGGGCCAAGCCGGCCGCGCGCAGCGCCTCCACCTCATTCGCGAACGCAAAAGTCCGCGCCGCCGCCACATCCCGCCGGAACGTCGCGGCGTCGACAACGCCGACATAACGCTGGCGGCCAATGCCGCCGCGGTCGAAGTCAATCGTGACGTCAATGTCAAACCGATCGGACGGCTCAAACCGCGCCACGCGCGCACCATCAAGGCGCACCTCCAGCGGCCGGGTCACGCGCACGACACGCCGCCGCGCGGGCAGCGCCTGCACCCCCGCTTGGGCGATCAATGTCACAAACGGCGCCGCGCTGCCGTCCACCGCTGGGATTTCCGGCCCGTCAATCTCGACGCCGACATTGTCCACGCCCATCGCCGCCAGCGCCGCAAACACATGCTCCACGGTCGCGACCGTCACGCCCTGTGCGTTAGCGAGGACGGTGCACAGCCGCGTGTCGCGCACCGCCTCCGGCGTCACCGGGATGACGCCTTCAGGACCAGCGATATCCAGCCGCCGCACCGTGACGCCCGCGCCGGCAGGCGCTGGGCGCAACCGCAAACGCGCCGGTGCGCCGCTGTGGAGACCCACGCCCACGCACCGCACCGATCGACCCAGTGTTGTCTGCAGCGCTGCAAGTTCACTCATGCCAACCCATCCCCGTCAGAATGACGCAGGGGTAGCGCTTATGCTGCGGCGCGGCAAATAACCCTTGATTACGACTTGTTACGGTCGCTCGTGCGGCGGCGACGGAGCACCGACGGCTCAGCTAAGCGCTTGGCGTACGACGCAAAAACGCTGGAATCTCTAAATCGCGATCGCCGGTCGCCGCCCAGCCCGCCGCCGCGGCGCCGACGGCTTCGCCATTGGCGGGCGCCACGCCGGCCGCCTCTGAGTCGTCGATGGCGACCTCGGCGCTGCGGACCGTCCCGCGCGGGCGACGCTTAAACCATTTAAGCGGCGCAAACACGGACGGATCGTCGCTGATCGCCGCCATGGGCGCAGCGCCCGGCGCGTCATGGCGCGTTGTCGGCGTTAAGGGCGCGCCGCCCGCGTCAGCGCCCGCGCCGTCAGCCTGGCCCGCATGGCTCACAGGAACGGGTCCGACGCCGGGACCATCGCTGGCGTCCGTGTCGTGCAGCGCGTCGTCACAACCCACAAAAGGGCGCGCGGCGCTGTCTTGGCGCGGCGGTCGCGGCGGCGTGCGGGGCCCGGAAAAGCCGCTCATGGCCTCCACAGCGGCATGCGCGGCGGCGGCGGCCGCGCCCTCAATGCCCGTGGCCAGAACTGACACGCGCAAACGCCCCTCTAAGGCGTCGTCAAACGCGGAGCCGACAATGATTTGCGCTTCAGGATCCACTTCATTGCGGATTTCCGTCGCAACTTCGTCAACCTCGTAAAGCGTCATGTCCGCGCCGCCCGTAATGTTGATGAGGACGGCTTTCGCGCCGGCGAGGCTCACATCATCCAAGAGCGGGTTCGTAACCGCCGCCAACGCCGCCTCGGGCGCGCGGCGGTCGCCCGTCGCTTCGCCAATGCCCATCATGGCGCGTCCGGTTTCGCTCATGACCGTGCGCACGTCGGAAAAGTCGAGATTGATCAGGCCGGCGTCCGTCATCAAGTCCGTTACGCCGCGGACGCCCGCGTGCAGCACGGCGTCGGCCATCGCGAAGGCGTCGGCCATGGCGGTGCGCTCATCCACCACACAAAACAGGTTTTGATTAGGGATAGCGATGAGCGTGTCGGCCGCGTCTTCCAGCGCCGCAATGCCGTCAGCGGCGATGCGGGCGCGCTTCACGCCTTCAAACTCAAACGGCCGCGTCACCACAGCCACGGCGAGCGCGCCAACCTCCTGGGCGATGCGCGCCACGACCGGCGCAGCGCCTGTGCCCGTGCCGCCGCCCATGCCGGCGGTGATGAACACCATGTGCGCGCCCTCAACAAGGCGCTTGATCTCAGCCGCGCTTTCCTCCGCAGCGTGAGCGCCCACGTCGGGCCGTCCGCCCGCGCCAAGCCCATTGCCCGCCGCGCCGCCCAACTGCAGCCGCGTCGGCGCCCGCGAGCGCGCCAGCGCTTGGCTGTCGGTGTTGGCGGCGACGAACTCCACCCCCGCCAAGCCGGCGTCGACCATGTTGTCCACAGCATTGCCGCCGGCGCCGCCGACGCCGAACACCACAATGCGCGGCGTCAGCTCTTGCACTGCATCCCCAGCCGTATAGACGGTCACCGTCGCTCTCCTTCGCGCGCCTTGGGCCGCGGACGCCCTCTGCATCGGTCCCGCGGCGTCTGCGGACTTTAACGATGACGTTGGCGGATTTACTGTTAATGCGCGGTTAAATTCAGGAGCAGTGACAGTGCTCAGAAGTTTTCGCGCAGCCACTGCGCCGTTTGCGTGATTCCGGCGGCGCGCCAAAGGCTCGTCGGCCGTCGCCACGCCGCGCGCGCGCGTTCGCGACCCGCGACGGCCTGGGGCGGGCCGGCCAGCGCATCCAAGGGCGTCGCGAGGGCGTGACGTGCAAGGCCGATAACGGTCGCAAACGCGGGATCGCGCGCCACGCCCGCCTCGAACGCCCCATCGAACGCCCCATCGAACGCC
>CAZMSO010000016.1:21861-68429 GCA_964568975.1 uncultured Caulobacterales bacterium
TCGAACGCCCCATCGAACGCCCCATCGAACGCCTTAGGGCTGAGCGCGGCGTCGCCGGCGGCAAGGCGCAGCTTGCGCCCAAGGACGCGCCGAGCCACTTCTGCAACGCCGCTCAACTGGGCCCCGCCGCCCGTGAGCACAACCCGCCCGCCGGCGAGGTAATCGGGCGACTGCGTCAGGGCTGTGCGCAGGAGTTCAAACAGCTCTTCGACACGGGGCCGCAAATACCGCGCGAGCTCCGCCGGCGCAGCGTATCCTGCGACGCTGTCTTGGGTCTCTGGCGTCAGGGGCGCGCGCGTGTGGTCGCTGAGCGCAGCGGCCGACACATCGCCGCGGCGGCGCTTAATCGCTTCGGCGCGGTCCCACGCGACGCCGAGGCCATGGGCGAGGTCGGCGGTGATGCGCGCGCCGCCCACGGGAATCGCGATCACATGGCGCACAGCGCTTTCCGTGAACACCGCCGCTGTGGTCGCGCCCGCGCCGAGATCAATGACGGCGGCGCCGCGGGCCGCCTCCTCCTCCAGCACGCACGCAATCGCGCTCGCGTAGGGCGCAGCCGCGACCGAGCGGAGCTCAAGCCCTGCACGCTCCAGCGCCACGTTCAGCGCGCGCACCGCGCCCGCCGGCGCGGTTAAGAGCGCGGCCTCAACCTCAAGCCGCGCCCCGGAGAGTCCGCGCGGATCCTCCACAGGCGGCTCGCCATCGACACGCCAATATGTGGGAATCGCTTGGAGCACAACGCGTCCAGCGCCGACGCGCCCCAACGCGGCCTGGGCGAGCGCGCGGCGCACATCACCGTCGCCAATAGGGCGATCGCCCAAATCACGCTGGCCGCGGACGCGTAACAACTCCACCCCCCGCCCGGAGAAACCGACCGTCAGCCGATTAATCCGAACCGCGGCCCGCCGCTCTGCGTCGCGCACAACGGCGCGGATCGCTTGAGCGGCGGCGCACGGGTCCACCACCAGGCCGTCGCGCAGACCCGTCGCAGGCCCGTGGGCGAGCGCCATGGGCGCGACAGAAGCGGCGTCATCCGCCCGCGCGACCAAACACGCAAGCTTTGACGCGCCGACATCAAGCACAGCCACGGCGTCGTGCGCGCGCGTCGACGGCCGCACCCGCGCGCGCCAGGCCGGCGTCATGCGTCGCGCTCAAACACACCCGCAGGAACGTGGTCTGCGGGCTGGCGCATCACCAGGTCGGCGTTGCGCAAATCAATCACCGCCAGGGGTCGCTTCGCCACCGCCGCCAACGCGTTAAGGCGATCAAAGCGCGCCAGCGCCGCCGCGGCCGGCGCTTGGGGCAGCTGCACCACAGCCCCAGAGCGCAAGCGCACATCCCAGCGCCGCTCACCGACGCGCACAAAGCGTTGCGCTTGCCGGCGCAGCTGCGGAAAATCCACCAGCGCAGCGGCCAGCTCCGGCGCCGCCTCCGCCGCGCCCCGGCCCACCACCATCGGCAAGCCGCGATGGGCGGCCGGATCACCGCCCTCAATCACGGCGCCGGTGTCATCAATCAGCCGCGCGGCGGCGTCCGTCGTGGGACGCCACAGCGCGGCGGCCCGCCGCTCTTCCACAATGACGACAATGCGATTGGGCAAGAGGCGGATCACCGCGGCGTGGCGCACCCAGTCAAGCTCCTCAATGGCGGCGCGCGCGCGGGCGGGGTCGACATCGAAAATCACAGCGCCGATGGGCGCTCCGATGCGCTTTTGAATCTCAAACGAGCCAGTGCGTTCGACGCCGCGCACGTCCAGCACGCTGTAAATGAAGCCCGCCGCGGCCAAACGCGTCTCAAGAAGATCGCGCGCCCCCTCCGCCACAGGACCTGCAAAGCCGCCGATCCAGAAAATCGTCACCGCCAACGCCGTCAGAAGCGCGGTGGGCTTCAGCCACGCGCGTTTGGGTTTTTCCACAGGAGGCGGCGGCGGCGGGCGGCGTAAGGTGTGGGCGCCGATGTCCGCGACCCGGTGGCCCCCGGCGCGGCGTGCGCTCCCAGCGGCGGTCGACGAACCCGGTTTCATCGAGGCCACGAGGCGTCCTCCACCATCCATGCAACGAGATCATCGAACGCGACGCCGCAATGGGCCGCCTGTTCGGGCGCAAGCGATGTGGGAGTCATGCCGGGCTGAGTGTTAAGCTCCAGTAAGCAAAGCCGGTCGTTGTGCAGGTCATAGCGAAAGTCGGAGCGTGTCAAACCGAGACACCCCAAGATCTCATGCGCCTTGAGCGCGAGATCGAGACACGCCCGCTCCACCGCGGGGGGAATCGGCGCTGGCAGAATGTGGCGCGAGCCGCCGGGGGCGTATTTCGCGTCGTAATCGTAAAAGCCCGTCGCCGGCACAATCTCCGTCACCGCGAGCGGCCGGTCGCCCATCACGGTGACCGTCAGCTCCTGGCCGGGAATGTATTCCTCCACCAGCAGGGCCTCGCCCAAATCCCAATCCGTCCCGCGGGCGGGATCAATGAGCACGGAGGGCGGCGCGGCCGCGCCCTCCTCCACCACGAACACGCCGACAGCAGAGCCTTCCGCGGGGGGTTTCAGCACATAAGGCGTCTCCATGGGGTGGCCGGCGGCGAGGTCGGCGCGCTGGATCGTGCGCCCCACAGGCACGTCGATCCCGGCGGCGCGGAACACATCCTTCGCCCGCGGCTTGTCCATGGCGAGCGCCGAGGCCAACACCCCAGAATGCGTGTAGGGGATGCGCGCATGATCAAGCACGCCCTGGACGCGTCCATCCTCGCCCCAGGCGCCGTGGAGGCCGTTGAACACCACGTCCGGCGTCGCGGCGGCGAGTTGAGCCGCGACGTCCCAGCCCGCATCAATCTCCACCACGTCATAGCCGGTGCGGCGCAGCGCCTCAGCGCATGCGCGCCCGGTGACGAGGGAGATCTCGCGCTCCGCGCTCAGCCCGCCCAAGAGCACGGCCACCCGGCGTCGGTCGACGGCGGCGGACAGGGGTGAGAGCGTGTCGGACATCAGCGCGGGGTCCAGAACGGGAGGGACCGACGGATCGCCGGCGGCGAGGTGTATAGCGCGATTGCGCTCTCCAGTCCGTGGGCGCTGGCGGTGAAACGCAGCCGATTGCGTTCACGACCTCAGCGTCTGTCGCCCCAGGCGCTTAATCTCCCACTCCAGATCGACGCCGCTCTCGGCCAGCACGCGCCGGCGAATCTCCTCGCCCAAGGCCTCAAGGTCGGCGGCGGTGGCGTCGTGCGCGTTGATCATGAAGTTGCAGTGCTGGTCGGACATGCGCGCGCCGCCGACTTGAAGGCCCCGCCCGCCGGCGGCGTCGATCAGCCTCCAGGCCGAGCGGGCGTCGGGCGTTCCCGGCGGATCGGGATTTTTGAACGTCGATCCCCCGGTCTTTTCGCGAATGGGCTGGGAGGCCTCCCGGCGTTCCGTGATCGCGGCCATGCGCGCGCGGATGGCGTCGGGCTCGTCGGCCTCGCCCTCAAACATGGCCTCGACAAAAATCCAGTCTGCGGGCGCAGCGCTGAAGCGGTAGGCGTAGCCAAGTTCAGAAGGCGTGGCGATGATGCGCCGACCCGCGCGGTCAAGGGCTGCGACGTGCACGAGGCGGTCCTTCGTCTCCGCGCCATAACAGCCCGCATTCATGCGCAGCGCCCCGCCAATCCAACCCGGCACGCCGACAAAGAACTCAAGGCCCGCAATTCCTGCGGCCGCCGCCGCCGCCGCCACGCGCTTGTCGAGGGCCGCTGCGCCGGCGGTGACGCGCGTTTCCTCTGTCGCGATGCGGCCAAAGGCGGGCGTAAGGCGCACGACCACGCCTGCGATCCCGCCATCGCGGACAATCACATTGGAGGCCGCGCCGAGCACCGTCACGGGGATGTCGTCCGGCGTCTCGGCCAAAAAACGCGCGAGATCAGCCTCATCGGCGGGCAAGAACAACACCTGCGCGGGGCCGCCGACGCGCAGCCAGGTGTAAGGCGCAAGCGGCGCGTCATAAATAATCTTGCCGCGCACGGGCGGCAGCGCGTCACGAAGGGAAGAGGCGGTCATCACGGGTATGTCTAGGGCGGGGCGAACCAGCCGGGCAAGGCGCGCCTCGCGCGGGGCCGCGCCCACCCGGCGTCAGAAATTGCGCACGCGCACGGTCGTCGCCGTAGCCCGCGGGTCCATAATCACTTGCTGGCGACCGTAATCAATGACCAGAGTTTTTGTGGCGCTCAACACATCCATGCCGACAAGCATCGCGGGCGTGTCGTCGAGCTCCCATAGCTCGAAGACGTGGAAATCGCCAAACATCACGATGGCGTTGCGCACAACCGACCGGCCCAAGCGCACGCGCGGGGTCACGACGGCGCGTGCGGACGCGGTATGGGCGGTGACGCCCAGCACCGTGACGGTGGTTTGACGCCAGCGCTCAAAGCGGTCCGGGGGGATCTCAGCCTCCAAAGTGCGATTGCCGAGCGTGTTTTGCGCGCCTGTGTCGATGATCGCCGTGGTCTTGACCCCCGCAATCCAACTCTTCACCGCCAGCAGCCCGCCATGGGCGAAACGCGCCTGGGAGACAATGCGGTGGTCAGCCGTCCGCGTGGCGTCGCTGCTGGGCGCGATCGTGACGCGTCGGCGCACGAAGTCGAACGTGACGCGGCTGTCCATGAGTAAATTCGCGCCCAAGAGCCCGTCGGCGCCTGCAAGGACCCGCGGCTGAATGACGACGGCGGCGACCTCCGCCCGCGCGAAGCGCCCCGCGACAATGGAGGAAAGCGTCACGCGCTCGCTGGTGGCGTCAGCGCCCGTGACGCCGTTGAGCCGCACCGCGCGGCTGTCGGCTGTGAGGCCAAGCCGCTCCACCAGCGCCGGCGAGACTGCGGTGTGGTTCGCGCCGGTGTCGACGATGAAATGAAATGGCCCCTCGCCGTTCACACGCGCCTCAAGCACCAAGCGCCCGACACGGTCTTCATCGGCTTGAAGTGTTTCTGCACCGGCCGGCGGGCTCGGCGTGTCGGCCGGCGCTGCGCGCGCAGCGCCGGGGCGGCTGTGCTCGTCCATGCGCGCCTGCGCCGCCTGCACGCTCGCGCCGTGGACGATCAACGCCAACGCAACGACACGCCACGGTCGCGCGTGGCGGACAGCCTTCATCGCGATTCCTCCGCTCCAATCGGCGTTCAGCATGACACAATCGCCCGCGGGCGGCGACTTAACCGTTGGCACGACGCCGGCCCAAGCACCGGCCCAAGCACCGGCCCGTGCGCAAGCCCATTTGAGGCGTCGCGGGGCGCGGCTCGCGCCTAGCCGAAGACGTCGTCGACCGACACGGCCACGTCCGGCGCGAAAGCGGGGCGGGCGGCCTCCCCCGGTCCGCAGGGAAAGGTGGTGCGCCAGTCGCCGTCGCGGGGATCGCGCGAGATCAAGATCTCACCGCGCAACACATCCGCCAACCAATGCTCAGCGATGGCGCCGCGGGCGTAGCGCATGCGTTTTGGCCCCTGCTCATACCGCAGGCTGGCGTAGGCCACTTCAACGACGAGGTGGAGATCCGCGGGCCAATGTCCGCCGTTCGCGCTCTGCGCCGGGCCAAACGCGAAATCCGCCACCAGCGTGTCGCCATCATCGAAGACGATCCGCGCGTGGTCGCGGCACGACACGTCGTCTGGCAAGCGGCCGGCCCAGCCGTCGAAAACGCGAGCCAGCCGGTCCATCACGTCAATGTGGCGGCGATCCTCCGGCGGCTTCGTCACTAAGCGGCCGTTGAGGACCTCAAGACGCGTGTCTTCGTGAAACACCGACGCCGCACGCAACCGCTCCAAGAGCTCGAAATCAAATGAGACTTCCGGCGGCTCCGGCGGGTCGAACCTTTGAAACTCAGACATCACAACCCGTTATGATACTCAGCGATAAGGCGGATGATCGCACGCACTGCTTAGGCGGCGGGCGCGGCCTCAGGCGACAGCGCCTCAAGCTCCGCCGGCAGCACCGCCGCCCACGCCGTGATATCCCCTGCGCCGAGGCAAATGACAACATCGCCGGGCTCGGCGTGGCGCGCGACGGCCGCGGCGAGTCCCGCGCGATCGACGGGCTCCGCGTGACGGTGGCCGTGCTTGCGCAAACCGTCGACCAGGCCGGCGCGGTCAACGCCCGGGATCGGCGCCTCTCCTGCGGGGAACACATCGGCGATTAAAACAATCTCCGCGTCGTTGAAGCAGGTGCAGAAATCATCGAACAGAGCCTGCACCCGCGAATACCGGTGAGGCTGAACGACGGCGACCACCTTCCCGTCCGCGACCGCGCGGGCGGCCTCGAGCGCCGCGGCGATTTCCACAGGATGGTGGCCGTAATCATCAATGACGCGCACGCCGTTCCAGCGTCCCGTCGTTGTGAAGCGGCGCTTGACGCCGGCGAAGCTCTTCAAGGCCTCGCGCAAGGCGTCCTCGCTCGCGCCCAACTCGCGCGCGACGGCGATGGCCGCGAGCGCGTTTTGCACATTGTGGCGGCCGGCCATCGGCAACAGCAGATCAGCGATGCGCTCAGCGCCGCCATTGCCGCGCGGGCGGCGCACGAGATCAAACCGCGTGGCGTCGCCTTCAAGGCGCACATTCTCCGCGCGGACATCGGCTTGGGCGTTCAGGCCATATGTGATGATGCGCCGCTCCTCAATGCGGCTGACGAGCGCTTGAACCTCTGGGTGGTCGATGCAGCACGCCGCGAAGCCGTAAAACGGGATCGCTTGCACGAACTGATCAAAGGCTCGGCGCAGGGCGTCGAAGTCCCCGTAATGATCAAGGTGTTCGGGATCAATGTTGGTGACGACGCCGATGGTGCCGCGCAGTTTTAAAAAGGAGCCGTCGGATTCATCGGCCTCCACCACCATCCAATCGCCACCGCCGAGCTTGGCGTTGGAGCCATAGGCTTGAATGACGCCGCCATTAATCACAGTGGGGTCTAAATCCGCGGCGTCGAGAAGCGTCGCGACCAGCGATGTCGTCGTGGTCTTGCCATGGGTGCCGGCGATGGCGACGGTCCATTTCAGCCGCATCAGCTCGCCCAGCATCTCCGCGCGCCGCACAATCGGCACGCCGCGGGCGCGGCCGGCGTCCACTTCCGGATTGCCGGACTGGATCGCGCTTGAGACGACAATCACGCCCGCGCCAGCGACGTTAGCGCGCTCATGGCCGATGAAGATCCGCGCGCCCAAGTCGCGCAAGCGCGCAACATTTGGATTCTCGCGGATGTCGGAGCCTTGGACGTCATAGCCCTGGTTCAGCATCACCTCCGCGATGCCCGACATGCCGATGCCGCCGACGCCGACAAAGTGGATGGGGCCGACATCAACCGGCACAGTTCCGCGCATGGGGGGCTCCTTTGGCTGGGCGGTACACCCGCAAACCGCGCTTACCGCACGTCAGCGGTGCTGAGCGATCGCCCTTTCCGAGGTCGTCCGCGCAGATATGAACCAATTGCGGCGCCGGCGTGAAGGCGAGGTGTCGAAAGTCGAACCTTCCTCAACGGCGCCGCGCGTGCGCCTCAACACGGGCAGCCACATTGCCCACCGTGCGGGATGGCGATAGCGTCGCTGTTGAGACCCGCGGGGCGGGGCGATGGGCGTAAAACCCAGTATGGGACGGAGCGCGCTCCGCGTGATGGTCTGCACGCTCGCGCTCGGCGGCTGCAGCAAACCCGCCTTGACGAGCGCGTATTTTCGGCCGGAGCCCGGCGTGTTCTACGCCTACGGGAGGTTTTGCGGCCCAAGCCTACCGGAGGGGCAGGAGAACTATACGGGGCAGGACCGCGTTGACTTCCTTCGCCGTACTATTCCAGTCGATGATATTGATCTCGCATGTAAGATCCATGACATTTGCTACGCCTATTTCTCGGCGACGACCGATTGCGATGGACTCCTAACGAGCGGTCTCACCGATATCTACAAGCACTATCGCGGCTGACGATCGCAGAAGGGCGCGTGCCGCAATCTCGGTAGCGAAATCAGTTTCGCCATCAACCATCGCGTCTCAGACAACATTGACCGTGATCTGGAAGGCCGAACGGACGCCGCCCTCGTCCGCGTGTTGGGGACCGCGTTGGTCCCGCTGGACCTGATCGAGCAGTCCATTGATGTCGGGATGTTCGGCTACCCAAAAGTTGAAGGCGGCTGCAACGCGCCATTCAACATGATGAGCGAGGCTTACAGCGGCTACATGTTCAAATTCGGCGGCTGGAAAGCGACATACAACAGCGCCGTCATCGCGCTTTCGCGAGACAAATACTGCAGCGATGCGGCCACGTTTGAGGAGCGTAAGGTCTGTTACGCGGAGAACAACGCACCGCTGAGCGTGGCGGATCTCCTCGGAACGTCAGGCTTTCTCACCATGATGTCTTGGCGTGACATGACCGCCGCATGCCGCGCTAATGACGCCCGCGACGCGTCGGCGTCCAACGCGCCCTAGGCCGGCACGCCCGCCACAACGTTTTCCACCAGATCCGCCAGCGCGGTGGTCGCGTCGGCGCGCCCGGCGGCTTTGGCGGCCGCGGCCCGGCGCGCCAAGTCTTGGGGGCTGGTCAAGCGACGCTCCAAGATTGAGGCGAGCTTCTGGCCGTCAAAGTCGGATTCCGCAATCAGGTCCGCCGCGCCCGGCTCGGCTAAGGCTTGGGCGTTCAGACTTTGATGGTCGTCCATGGCGATCGCCAGCGGCACCAAAATGCTCGGGCGACCCACCACCGCCAGCTCCGACACTGTGGAGGCGCCGGCGCGGCCAATGAACATGTGACACGCCCCCAGGCGTTCCGCGACATCCTCGAAGAAGGGACGGCACTCCGCCTGGACGCCTGCTTCGGCATAGGTTGCGCGGGCGCGTTCCGTGAAGTCGTCGCGCGTTTGCTGGCTCACGCGCACCCGCGCGCGCAGCGGCTCCGGCAAACGCGCAATCGCCCGCGGCACAATCTCGCTCAAGATCCGCGCGCCCAAGCTGCCGCCCAGGACAAGAAGGCGCAGGGGGCTGTCATCGGTCGGCACGTCAAAGGGAATGTCGCGCGCGGCCATAATCGTCGGACGCACTGGGTTGCCAGTGATGCGCCAGCGATGTGTGCAGCTGACGGGCATGCGCTCCAGGCGCTTAAAGCCGGAGGCGATGGCTGCGGCGCGCTTGGCGAACACGCGGTTCACCCGGCCCAAGACGGCGTTTTGCTCATGCAGAATAATCGGGGCGCGGCCCGCCGCGGCGAGCGCCGGGAACGCGGGATACCCGCCAAAGCCGACCACCGCTTCGGGCTCAAGCTCGCTGATGATGCGCCGCGCGGCGGCCACGCCGCTGGCGATGCGCACCCCGCCCACGAGCGCCTTTAACGGGTTGCGCGGGCTGACGCTGGCGGCGTTGACTGTTTCGATGGGATCTGCGGGGAAATGGCCGGTCAGGCGTAAGCCCCGGTCGTCGGTGATGAGCGCCACTTTCCAGTCGCGCTTATCCAACTCCTCTGCGAGCGCTTGGGCTGGGAACATGTGCCCGCCCGTGCCGCCTGCCGCGAGAACGATCCGCCGCGCGCTCATCATTTGCCTCTGTCCTCCGCCGCTTCGGCGCGGGTGGCGCTCACGCCGCTGCCGTCCGGGTCCACATCCGCGCGCCGCCGGCTGAAGGCGAGCATAAGGCCCGCCGTCGCGCCCGACGCCAGCAATGAGGACCCACCATAGGAAATGAAAGGTAAAGTCATGCCTTTCGGCGGCGCTAAATCCATCGTGACCGCCGCGTTGACGAAGGTCTGCAACCCAATCAACGCCGCCAAACCGCCCGCCGCAGCCCGCGTCGCGGGGTCAAACGCCGCGCGCGCGCGCGCCACGGTGCGCACGACAATGACGGCGAACGTCGCCACTATCGCCACCACCACCAGCGCGCCATACTCCTCCGCGGCGAGGGCGAGCACAAAGTCGGCATGGACGTCCGGCACGCGCGCGGCGCGCTCCGCCTCCCCCGGCCCCACGCCCAACAACCCGCCTTCGGCAAAGGCTGCGCGCGCGCGCTCGGCTTGATAGGTCGCTGCGCCGCCGCCCGCGATGAAGTCATCCACCCGCGTCGCCACATGGGGAAAGGTCTGATACGCCGCTAACGCCGCGCCTGCGGCTGCAACGGCCATCGCCGCGAGCCAGGCGACGGGCGCGCCGGCGAGAAAGGCCGTCACCGCGAGAGCCGCCGTGAGGAGCGCGGCCTGCCCCACATCCGGCTGAGCAAGCAGCAGCGCCACCACGCCCGCGCCGACCAGCGCCGTGATCGCACCACCCGCCGGGCCATCGGGCGCTTGGGCGGCGCTCACCAGCCACGCCGCCAGCACGACCGCGGCCGGTTTGGCGAACTCCGCCGGCTGCACCGACAGCGGCCCGATGATCAGCCAGCGCTGAGCGCCGTTGATCTCCGGCCCAATGAGCAGCGTTGCGCCAAGGCCCAAAATCGCCAGCGCCAAGAGCGCCGCGCACGCCCGTCGCGCGCGTCGGCGATTCAGCATCGACGCGCCGATGACGGCCGCAAGCCCGAGGCCCGCCGCCGCCACATGCCGCCAGGCGAAAGCGAGCGGATCCTCCACGCCGAACCGCGCGGCGATCACTGGGCTCGTGGCGAAAGCCAGCATAACGCCCACGCCATAAAGCCCCGCCACGCTGAGCGCCGTCGCACGGTCGATCTCCATCCACCACGCGCGCAGCCACGCCGCCCACGGGTCCGTCGGGGCGGTGTGGGCGCGCGCCGGCGACCCGCGCCGCGGGCCCGCCGAGGCGGCCGGTCCGATCACGGCCGCGACTCCGCCTTGGACGCATCCGCGTCGCCAGCGGCAGCGGCGGGGGCGGCGTCACCGTCGCGGGCGAGCTGCGCCGCGCAGGCTCGCGCCAAAGCGCGAAACGCCTCGCCGCGGGCGGCGAAGTTGGCGAACTGATCAAAGGACGCGCATGCTGGCGACAACAAGACAACAGGATCATGTCCGGCGCTGGCGGCCGCCGCCGCGCCCGCTCGCGCGACCGCGGCCTCCACGGTGCGCACAATCTCACACGCCACACGCCCACCCAGCGCCGCGGCAAGCTGTTCCGCCGCTTCGCCAATGAAATAGGCTTTCTCCACCCGCGCCATCAGCGGCGCTAAATCGCTGAAGGCTTCGCCCTTCGCGCGCCCGCCAGCGATCCAATACACCGTCTCATAGGCCGCCAGCGCCTGGCGGGCGGCGTTGGTGTTGGTGGCTTTGGAATCGTTAATGAAGCGCACGCGCCCGGCGCGCGCGACCTCCTCCAGCCGATGAGGCAGGCCCGGAAAGTCCATCAGCGCGGCGGCGACGCGGCGCGCATCAAGGCCGATGCGCCGGCACGCAGCGTAAGCGGCGGCGGCGTTTTGCCAATTATGACGACCCGTCAGCGCCCGCGCGCCGCGCAGATCCGCCACCTCCTCCACCCGTCCGTCGAGGGCGTCAAAGACTACGCCGCCCACTGCATGCACCCCGCGCGAGAGCGCGCCGCCGGCGGAGATGGGCGTGACGCGCGGGCCGTCGGCGTTAGCGGCCATCTGCGCGGCGAGGCCGTGGGATCGGGGGTCGTCCACACCGATGACGGCGGTGTGGGCTGCGGTTTGGCAGGCGAAAATCCGCCGCTTCGCCGCGGCGTAGCTCTCCATATCGCCGTGTCGGTCCAGATGATCGGGGCTCAAGTTCAGCCAGACCGCCACATCCGGTCTGAGGCTGTGGGTGAGATCGAGCTGAAACGAGGAGAGCTCCAGCACATAGACCGCGCCGGCGTGAAACGGCTCGAGATCAAGGGCCGGGCGGCCGATATTGCCGCCCACTTGTGCGTCGCGCCCGCACTGGGCGGCGATGTGGCCGATCAACGCCGTGGTCGTGGATTTGCCGTTCGTGCCAGTGACGCCGATGACGGTCGGGCGCGCGTCCGCCGGCGCGGCCGCAAGCGCCAGGGCGAAGAGCTCAATATCGCCCAGGATCGGCGCGCCGGCCCGGCGCGCGGCGCGCACGACGCGATGGGGTTCGGGATGGTGCAACGGCACGCCTGGCGCGACCACTGCGGCCGCCACGCGTCCCCACTCCACGGCGTCTGGCTCCGTCACAACAGCGCCGTCAGCGGCCGCGGCCTGGCGCGGCGCCTCGGCGTCGTCCCACGCCATGACCGACGCGCCGCCGGCGCGCAAAGCCCTGACTGCGGCGAGCCCGGAGGCGCCAAGGCCGACGACATAAACGGGCTGTCCGTGGAAGGCCGTGACAGGGATCAATCCATCACCTCGCGCACGCCGCCGCTCCACGTGGTGTCGCCGCGTGGGAGGCCGCCTTAGGGCTCGCTGTCGTCACACCCGCACCTCACCGCAGTTTGAGCGTGGCCACGCCCAAAATGCCAAGCACGACCGCAATAATCCAAAAGCGTACGACAATCGTCGGCTCCCGCCAGCCCATCTTTTCGAAGTGATGGTGGATCGGCGCCATAAGAAACACCCGCTTTCCCGTCAGTTTAAAGACCGCGACTTGGATCATCACCGAAACCGTCTCCAGGACGAACAGGCCGCCGACCAAGACCAGCACCAATTCATGCTTCACCGCTACGGCCGTCGCACCCAGCGCGCCGCCAAGGGACAACGAGCCCGTGTCGCCCATGAACACGCTCGCCGGCGGCGCGTTGAACCACAGAAACCCCAGGCCCGCGCCGATCAACGCGCCCATGAACACCGCCAGCTCGGCGGTGCCGAGCGTCGGGGTGAGAAAGAGATACTCCGCATAGCGCGGCGAGCCGGAGACATACGCAATGAAGCCGAACGTCGCGCCGGCGATCATCACAGGCACGATCGCCAAGCCGTCGAGCCCATCCGTCAAGTTCACCGCATTGCCGAAGCCCGCGACAATGAAGGCGCCGAACGCGACAAAACCGTAAAGCGTCAGCGGCACAAACAGCTCTTTGAAAAAGGGCAGCGCAAGCCCTGTCGCCCGCGCCGGCTCCATGCCTCCCGCGCCCATGGCCACCTGGGCGCACGCGAAGGCCGCGAGCCCGCCCACAAGAAACTCCACGCCCAACCGCAGCCGCCCGGACAAGCCGGCGTGGGATTGCTTCGTGACCTTCGCGTAATCGTCCAAGAAACCGAGAAGGCCAAAGCCCGCCGTGACGAACAACACCACCCAAATATAGGCGTTGGTCAAATCAGCCCACAGCAGCGTTGAAATCAACAACATCAAGAGAATCAACAGCCCGCCCATGGTCGGCGTGCCCTTTTTCTCCAGCAAATGCCGTTCCGGCCCGTCTTGGCGGATCGGTTGGCCTTTGCCTTGGCTGCGCCGCAGCCAGCGGATGAACCGCGCCCCGAAGAACAGCGACAAAAACAGCGCCGTCAGCAACGCCCCGCCGGTGCGCAAGGTGGTGTAGCTGAACAGGTTGAACGGCTGAAACTGGTCCGCAAAGCGGTGCAATTCATACAACATAACGCGCCTCCCCGCGGCCGCGCCCCCTGGAAGCGGCCCTGGGAGCGGCCACGCTTACGCTGTATTTCCTTTAAGCGCCGTCACCATGGCGGCCATGCGCATGGCGTTGGAGCCTTTGATGAGCACCGCGTCGCCCGGGCGCAACGCAGCCAGAACGCTGGGAATGGCCGCCTCCACATCCGCAGCGAAGCCGAGACGGCGACTCTCAGGGATCGTGTCGTAAAGGGGTCGCGCCGCCTCGCCAACCACGAAAACCAAATCGATTTTCGCGGTTTCGACGTCGTGGGCCATTTCTTTGTGAAGGGCTGCGCTTTGATCGCCCAGCTCGCGCATCTCGCCCAAGACAGCGATGCGGCGGCCGCCTGCGCCCACGGAGCGTGCGCCTAAAGCAGCGAGGGCCGCCGCCATGGAGGCCGGGTTGGCGTTGTAGGCGTCGTCGACCACGGTCACGGTCCCGCCCTCGACCGGCGCAGAGAACGTCTCCCCACGCCCGGCGAGCGCCGGCGCTTCGGACAACGCCTCCGCCGCCAGCTCCACCGGTACGTCCGCGAGATAAGCCGCCGCCAACGCCGCTGTGGCGTTCAAGCCCCAATGAGCGCCGCTCGCTTGCACGCGGAACGAGACCGGGCGGCCGAAAATCACGGCCTCGCCGCGACCGCCATGGTCGTCAATGTCGTAGGCCGTTAGCCGCGCTTCGGCTTGGGTGTCAGCGCCAAACCGCACCAGCCACCCCGCCCCCGCGGCGCCAGCGCGCTCGCCAAGGCGCTCAGCGAACACATCGTCGCCGGGGATCACCGCCGCGCCCCAGGGCTCAAGCCCTTCGAAAATCTCGGCCTTAGCGTCGGCGATCGCCTCCAGCGAGCCCAGCTGCTCCAAATGCGCCGGCGCGATTTTCGTGATGATCGCCACATGCGGCCGCACTAAATGCGACAGCGGCCGGATTTCGTCGGGCGCGCTCATGCCGAGTTCAAACACCGCCCGGTCGCTCGCGCGCGGCATGCGCGCTAAGGACAAGGGCGCGCCCCAATGATTGTTGAAGGAGCGGATCGACGCATGGGCCCGCCCGGCGGCCTGAAAAATCGCGCGGATGGCCTCCTTCACGCCAGTCTTGCCGACGGACCCGGTGACCGCCACCCGTCGGGCCGGGCAACGATCGCGCGCGGCGACGGCTAAGCTGCGCAAGGCTTCAAGCGTGTTGGGCACCACCAGGGCCGGGCCCTCTTCATGGCGACGCTCGACCACAGCCGCAGCCGCCCCCGCGCCATAAGCGTCTGCGACGAACTCATGGCCGTCGCGCTTGTCTTTCAGGGCCACGAACAAATCGCCCGGCGCCAGCTCGCGGCTGTCGATCGCCACGCCATTGACGATCCAACGACCGACCGCGCGCCCGCCGGTGGCGGCGGCGGCCTCTGCGGAGGTCCACAGCACGTCGCCGGTGTGCTGGTGCAGGCCCGTGTCTGGTTGCATGGACGTCATCCGTCAGTGATCGCGGGGCTCGGGAGGCGGTTTGTGTCCCGTCATCGGCGTGGTGGCAAGGCTGTCCTCACCGGATTCGTCGGCGGCCGCAGCCTCCTGCGCCAAGGCCGCGAGAACCCGGCGCGCCTCGACCGCGTCGTCGAAGGGAATGATGCGCGCGCCAATGATCTGGCCGGTTTCGTGTCCCTTGCCGGCGATCACCAGGGAATCGCCCTCAGCTAAGCCGCGTGCGGCGATGGCGATCGCCTCGGCGCGGTCCGGCGCTTCGAGCGCGCCCACAGCGCCGGCCAGGACCGCCTGGCGGATAGACGCCGGATCTTCCGAGCGCGGATTGTCATCCGTCACCACCACACGATCGGCCAAACGCGCTGCGACTGCGCCCATCAGCGGCCGCTTGCCAGGGTCGCGATCACCGCCGCAGCCGAACACCACCGCCACGCGTCCCCGCGTGTGGGGGCGCAGCGCGCGCAAGAGCTGATCGAGCCCGTCGGGCGTGTGGGCGTAATCGACAAACACCGGCGCGCCGTCGGGCGTCGATCCCACATGCTCCATGCGCCCGCGCACGCCCTTCAAACCCGCGAGCGCCTGAAGGGCGACGGCGGGATCGACGCCCGTGGCGAGGGCGAGGCCGAGCGCCTGGATCGCGTTCAACGCCTGAAACTCCCCCGCGAGCGGCAGCTCCACCGTGTGCGCGCGGCCTGTGATGAGAACATCGAGACGCTGACCCGCCGGACGCGGCATCACTTCGCGCAGCTTCACGTCATCGCCGCGCCACCCCACGCTCAACGTACGCACGCCCCGGGCGCGGCACGCCTCACGCACCCGTTCACCGAAGGCCCCGTCGGCGTTCACAACAGCGACTGCGTCCGCTGGCGCGAGGTCCGTGAACAGCCGCAACTTCGCGGCGAAGTAATCCTCAAGCGTTGGGTGATAATCCAAATGATCCTGCGTGAGGTTCGTGAACCCCACCGCTGCGAACCGCACCGCCTCCAACCGCTTTTGGTGAAGGCCATGGCTTGAGGCCTCCATAGCAAGGTGGGTGACGCCCCGCCCCGCCAGAGCATCCAAGGTCTGGTGCACGGCCACGGGGTCAGGCGTGGTGTGGCCCAAATCCTCAAACGCCCCATCGCCGCGCGTGACGCCAAGAGTGCCCAGGCTTGCCGCCTCGCGTCCCGCCGCCGCCCAGATTTGGCGCAGGAAATCGACCGTCGATGTCTTGCCGTTTGTGCCCGTGACCCCCGCCACGACGTCCGGCTGACGGGGGTGCAGTCGCGCGGCCACGCGGGCCAGCGCCGCTCGTGGATCGCGTGCGCGGATCACAAGCGCCGACGCGTCGCCGAGCCGGGCTGGGTCCAGCTGCTCATCACCCAACACAGCCACAGCCCCGGCGGCCAGCGCCTCAGGAATGAACGCCGCGCCGTCCGCCTTCAGGCCCTTCAACGCCGCGAAGAGAAACCCCGGGCTCACACGCCGGCTGTCGGCGGTGGCGTCCACAATGTCAGGATCCGCGCCGTCGCCGCCGACACTCGTCACATCCAGTCCCGCCAGCACCTGCGACAGCTTCATGGGCCGGTCCCCCGCTCAAGCCGTGCGGCCAAGCGCGCGCGCGCGGCGGCCACCGCTTGGGGATCACGGCGCGCGGGTACGCCCAACAGCGGTGCGACGCGTCCCACAACCCGTCCCGCAGACGGCGCGGCGGTGATGGCGGCGCTGACGACGCCGGGCGCGCCGTCAAGGCTGCTGCGTGAGGGGCGATCGAACATGACAATGACGGCATAGCGCGGCGCGTCGGCGGGGAACACCGCCGCGAAGCTCGCCATTACATGCGTCTCGTCATATCCGCCGGCGATCGCCTGCTCGGCCGTACCGGTTTTGCCGCCGACCTCAAAGCCTTCGGCCTCTGCGCGCCGGCCGGTCCCATGGAGCACGGCTTCGCGCAGCATGCTTGTCATCACAGCGCTTGCATCTGCCCCAATCACCCGGCGCGGGGCGAGCCGACGCGCGCGCGCGGGGATCAGGCTCGGGCTGAGATAAACGCCGCCATTGACCGCTGCGCCGAACGCCGCGGCGAACGCGACGGGGCTGACCGCAAGACCATGGCCGAACGCGATGGTCGCGCGCGCCGCCTCGTCCCATCGCTCAGGCGTCAAGGGCGAGGCCGCGCCCCCAAGCTCCAGCGGGGGCGGCGACAACAGACCAAAGTCCTCCCAATAGCGGGTCATGTCCTGGGGCGGCGTCTCCACGCCAAGACGCGCGGCCGCGACATTCGAGGACCGGATGAACGCCTCGCGCACTGTCACGTCCCGCGGCGACGGAGCCGGATCGCGCACGTCCACCGCGCCAGCGACGACGGGCGTGCGCGCGTCGATCACGTCCGTGGCCGTGACGGCGCCGCGGTCAAAGGCCATCGCATACGTGAACACTTTGAAGACGGAGCCCAATTCATAAGCGCCGGTGACGGCGCGGTTAAACTGGGCGTCAGCGGCGGCGCGGCCCGGGGCGTTGGGATCGAAGTCCGGCAAGGACGCCAGCGCCAGAATCTCGCCCGTGTTCACATTGGTCACAAGGCCCACAGCGCCGGCGGCGGCGTAGCGCGCCATATCCGCGCGCAGCACGTCCTCAAGCGCGAACTGGACCCGCAAATCGAGGCTCAGCGCCACCGGCGTTCCCGCTGCTAAGGTGCGGTGGAACGCGCGCTCCGCGCCTGCAGCGCCGATCCCGTCGACGTCAGTGAAGCCCAGCACATGCGCGGCCAAGCGCCCACGCGGATACACGCGCTTGGGCTCGCGCCGGAAATCGAGCCCCGGCAAACCGAGCGCCAGCACGGCTTCACGCGCGCGCGGGCTTAAGCCGCGGCGCACCCACACAAACCGTCCCGAACCGCTGAGGCGTTCAGCGAGCGCGGTCTCCTCGATCCCGCTCACGGTGCGAGCGAGAGCGGCCGCCGTGCCGACGGGGTCCCACACCTGGCGCGGATCAGCGAACAGCGAGTACGCCTCAAGGGTGGTGGCGAGGATGTCGCCGCGCCGGTCCACAAGATCGCCCCGGGGCGCTTCGGCCGACGCCACCGCGACCGCAGAACGAATGACGCCGTCAGCGCCCGCCTGCGGCGCGCCCGCGAGATAAAGCGCGCGGCCGGCGAGCACGACGAACATGACTGCAAAGCCGACGGCGACAATCGCGAAACGGCCGCTGGTGTCGGGACGTAAGAACGCGCTCCCCGCCGGCGCAGCAGAAGCACGCGGCCGCATCAGCGGCGGCGCACTCGCGGTCGCGGCGTTGTCGCCGCTGGTGTCGGCGACGGCCTCAGCCGGCGCTTGGGGCGCACGTCCCCGCGGGGGCGGCGGCGCTGGCGCGTTTGCGCCGGCGGGGGGCGCAGCGGCCGTCTCACGCCGACGCCAGCCCGCCTGAGGTTTTTTAAACACAGGACCGTTCATGGGCGCGGCTCCCGCGCGGGCGCCTCAGCCTCGCGCCCATGCGGACCCTCGGGCGTTCCCACACCACCGCCCGCGCGATCAACGCCCGGCTCCTGGGGGGTCAACACCGCGCGCCAGGCGAGGCCCTCCAAGGCCGCGTCGTCGCGCGCGTCCAAGGCGTCGCGCCCCCAGGCGAGCAAAAGCGGCGCTTCCTCAAGAGTGACCACACGCAGCGGGTCGATCGGCGTCAGGCCTAAATGCCGCAAGGCCAAACGGCGCAGCCGCTCAGGATTCTCCAAATGCGCGATTTCCGCCTGCAGCACTTTCAGCGCCCGTTCTTGCGCCGCCACGTCCTCGCGCAGGGCCTCCAAGCGCGCCTCATCGCGCTTGGCCTCCGTCTTCGCGCGATAGACCAACACGCCCACGACAAGCACGAGCAGAGCCGTGGCGATGTTGAGGAACCGGCTCATCTGCGCCCTCCGTCACCAGGACGCGCCATTGGGCGCCGGTTCACGCAGCCCGCACACGCCAGCGCGCGCCGGGACGGAAAATCGCGCTTGAGCCGTCACCGCAGGGACGACGTCTGCGACCGACAGCGTGGCGTCGGCCGCCGCGTCGGTGCGGATCGCCGCGCGCAACTTGGCTGAGCGAGCGCGGGGATTGTCGGCGACTTCCGCGTCGCTTGGCGCGCGCACACCGGAAAACGCCAAGCGCAGCGCCGGCGGCGGACCGTCCGCTGCAGCCGGCGCATGGCGCGAACCACGGTCCTGAACCCCCGCGAGGCGGCGCATGAGCGTCTTGACGATGCGATCCTCCAGGGAATGAAACGTCACCACCACCAGACGCCCGCCAGGCGCGAGCAATCGCTGGGCGGCGAGGACGCCGGCGGCCAATTCCGTCAATTCGTCATTCACCAGGATTCGCAAGGCCTGGAACACCCGGGTGGCGGGGTGCAGGCGCCCGTCCGCGCCACCGCCGTGGGGGCCAAGCGCGCGAGTGATCACATCCGCAAGCTGGCCCGTCGTCACAATCGGCTCAATCGCGCGCGCTTTGACAATCGCGGCGGCCGCACGGCGGGCGTGACGCTCCTCGCCATAAACGCGAAACACCTCCGCCAACTCAGCCTCGCTGAGGCGCGCGACGGCGTCAGCGGCTGAGAGCGCGGCCGCGCCCATCCGCATATCGAGGGGCCCGTCGGCGCGAAATGAAAAGCCGCGATGGGCGTGGTCCAGCTGCATGGACGAGACGCCGACATCCATCACCACGCCGTCCACGTGCGAGGCCCCTGCACGGCGGGCCACCGCCTCCATGTCAGAAAACCGCGCGAGCGCGAAGGCGAGCCGTCCGCCATGGGCGCCGCGCACGGCCTCCGCCAAGGATTGCACCCGCGGATCCTGATCGAGGGCGATGACGACGCACGCCGCCTGGGCCAGCATGGCGCGGGAATAGCCGCCCGCGCCGAAGGTCGCGTCCAGATAAACGCCGCCATCGCGGGGGCTCAGCGCCTCCAACGCTTCGTCGAGCATGACAGGGATGTGGCGATTGATCATGACCCCTCCCCCCCGTCGCGGGCGCGCGCTGGCGGCGGCTTCACCCGATCCTTTTTGTCTTTCAGCCGAGCGCGCGCGGCGTCCGTTTGGGCGGCGTGGCGCGCGGGCTCCCACACCTGAAAGCGATCGCCGAGGCCGACAAACGCGGCGCGGTCCGTCAGCCCCGCTTCCTGGAGAAACGCTTTCGGGACTGTGACCCGCCCGGTGGCGTCGAAGGTCAACAGGCGCGCGCGACCGAGCACGGCCAGGGCGAAATCCTCCCGCACGGGGTCATAGGCGTCCATGCGGTCCAGCATGTCTTGAAACCGGCTCATCAGTCGCGCCCCACAGCCTTCCAAACACCCGCCGTCAATGGACGGCCAACAATACACCCCTTCAAGGCCCTCCGCGCGCACGACCGCGCGGAACTCCGCCGGAGCGGAGACCCGCCCCTTGGCGTCGAGGCCGTTGACGTGGGTCCCCAGAAACATCGCCCGCCGCGTTCTCCCGCTCTCGCGCCCCCGCCGCCACGCGCCAGCCTCGCTGAACGCCGCCCCGCCACGCAGGCGCGGCGCCGCGCGGACACAAGGCCAAGCGACGTGGCGCGCGCTGATCCGCACCGGCCGACCACGCGCAGCGGCGGCGGCGGCGGCGATTCGCCTTTGGACGCGCCTCTGCGACGTTAAGCTTGGGTTAACATGGGATACTGTGGTCCGCAATGCCAATTCTTGCCGAACGATCGGGGACCGCTTGCCGCCAATGACCGCAACTTGGTGAACAAGCGTCGAACATTCCACGATATTCAGTTTTTGTTCCAATCAGGCGCGCACCGCGCACCTTGCGGCGGCGACGGGGCTTTGGGAGCGCGTGGGACGGTGTGGGCTGATGGCCGAAAATAGCGGCGTGGGCGTGGGCGTAGACGCGCCGCCCAGCCCTGTCATCGGGGTCGCGGGTTAAGCGGTGCGCGCGGGCTCTCGCGCCGGGACCGGACGACGGCGGATAACAATGAACTCGGGCGCGGCGGACGATCCGCGCTTAATTCCAATCGGAGGTTACGGGCCGGAAACTCACATAAAACCCCTCCGATGTGCGGCCTTCCTCCATAATCATGCCGCGCATGGGGATGGTGAGTGTGTAGGTCCCGTCTTGTCCGCCGTTTTCTTGGTACCACGTGGCGGCTTTGGTGAAAAACGCCGCAAGCGTTCCTTCATTATCAGCGCGGCATTGGCCTTGTTCTTCAATGGATGGATAGCCGTAAAACGCCAAGCGCGGATAGGTTTGCGCCGCGACGGCGGAAAACCCGACGGATGACGTCAGCTGGGCGAAGGACGTGTTCACCGCCTTCATGCCGGGAACCCAGTCCGCGCCTTGGACCAGACCGAAACTCCGGTCGCGGCGCTTAAAGCCCATGCCGCTTTGAATTTCGAAGGCGAGATTCCAGCATTTCTTGCCGATATCAGTGCTGGGAAAGTTAATGTGGCCAAGCGTCATCTGAAACGCGACGTCGCAGGCGGGCGTATCATGACCAAGGGTCTCATAACACACATCGTGCAAGCGGCAGCTGGCGTCGATGGCGTCTTGCGGCGTGAGCGCCTTAAGGCGCGTCAACCGCTCCGTGCGCTGCGTGTCTTTGTCGTATTTGGTCAGCCATGACGGATTCCCTTGGCCGCAGAAATAGCCATAGCGATATCCGAGCAGGCCGCCGCCGACGCGTTCGCCCGTCTCCGCGACCTGGGCGCGCGGCGCCAGATCCATAAACACGCTTGTCGGCCTGGCTTGCGCGCACCCCGTGGCGAACGCCGCAAGCCCAATCAACACCGCGCGCATCATTCGACGCCCCATGGCCAACCCCGTGCGAGTTCGGTTGTCCTAGCCGCAGCCAAGGCCGCCGTCAGCCCGGCGGGCTGTCGCAGCCGGCGCCGGATACCGGCGTTGGCGCAAACGTGATCCGGGACGCCGCGTGGGGCGGAAGGGCGCCCCCTCGCCCGTCTTAAGGGAGAGGACGGAGTTCGGCGGCGCATCAGGAGCAGCGATCTGGGCGCCGATCTGGGCGCCGATCTGGGCGGTTGAAGCACCTCCGTCATTCCAGCCGACGTGCGCGAGCGCCACTAACCGAGATCCGGACGGCGCTGGTCATCGGATGCCCAGGCCTCTGAACTCTGGCCTCTGGAATCTAGACTCTGGCCTCTGAGCTCTGGCCTCTGGAGTTTGGGACCGTCTGCACCGACAGCGCCGCGCGCGCAGTTCCGCGCCCGCAAGGTCTGGCCAGAGGCAAAGCGGTCAGGCGGTCTCTAAGCCGGGTTCTGTCTCCCGCGCCTGACGCCGGAGATCCGACACAGCGGCGCGGGCGGCGATCATTCCTCTGGGACGCACTTTACAGCGCGCCTCTCGCGACCCACCCGGACGACTGACGCGCAGACGCGTCTGTCGCGCGCCGAAGCCCGCAACGCGCCGTCCCTATTCGGTCTTGCTCCCGGCGGGGCTTGCCATGCCATCGCCATTGCTGACGATGCGGTGCGCTCTTACCGCACCCTTTCACCCTTACCCCCGCATGCGGGGGCGGTTTGCTTTCTGCGGCGCTTTCCCTCGGGTTCGCAGGCGGACGTGCGCCTGCTCCCCGGCCGGGCGTTACCCGGCGCCGTGTCTGCGCGGAGCCCGGACTTTCCTCCCGCGCGCCCTTTCGGGCCGTGCGCGAGCGATCGCCCGACCGCCTGACCTGCTTGGGATCATAACACACTTCGTCAAAGACAATGGCGGATCACGCTTCCGCGCTGCAGTTTTCCCCAAAACTGATACGCTCAACCCTCACCCGCGCGCAGGTCAGCCCTGCGTCGTCGCCCTGCGTGTGCTCGATTATCGGCGCTCGAGCCGTGAGTGTGCGACAGAGGAGACGATGGGCATGATGCGGGGCGTGATGCTGACGGCGCTGCTGGGGGCGACTGTCGTCGGGCTGGCGGGCATCGACTTAATCCTGCCGGGCGTGCCGGCGTTCACTCAGCGGTTCGGCGTCTCCGTCGAGACAGGCCAAGCGGTGATTGCAAGTTATGTGGCGGGTTATGCGCTGGGGCTTTTGGGCTTCGGCGCCGCGACGGACCAAATCTCGCGCGGCGCGCTCTTAATCGCGGCGGGCGTGGGGTTTGCGGCGACGTCTTTGGCGCTGGCGGCGCTGGACGCGCCGGGTGTGATTATCGCGATGCGCGCACTCCAAGGCGTGTGCGCGGCGGCGCCGGCCGTGTTCACACCCGCCATTGTCAAAGCCCTGTTTGATGAAGCCGCCGCCACGCGGGCCTTAGGCGCGTTGGCGAGCGCGGAGTCGCTCGCCCCGGCGCTCGCCCCCGTCCTCGGCCTGGCGTTGCTGGCGCGGGGCGGCTGGCCGGCCCCGTTCATCGCCCTTGGAGCGTCGGGGATCGTCGCCGCGGCGGCGTTTGGTCTCATCCGCGGCGCCTTACCGGAACGCAGACCACGCGACGGCGCGGGGCCGACATATCGCGTCCTCATGACGGACGCGGTGTTTTTGCGCTACGCCCTCAGCCAGGCCGCGTGTCTCGGCGGATTGTTGACGTTTGTGTTCGCGGCGCCGGCGGTGATTGTCGGCGCGATGGATGGTGCGCCCAGCGACTTCATTGTGATGCAAGTGCTTGGCATTGCGGGCTTTATTGTCGCCGCGAACGGGTCAGGCGCCCTGACGCGTCGCCTCGGCGCAGAGCGCGTGATTACGGGGGGCACGGCGCTGATGGCCGCCAGCGCGGTCGGGTTGACGGTCTACGGCGTTGTGGGCGGAACCGCGCTGTGGGCGCTTTATGCTCTGGTTGTCCCGTTCAATGCCGGGCTTGGTTTACGCGGACCGCCAGGTTTCTTGCACGCGATTTTGGCCAGCAAGGGCGGCGATGATCGCGCCTCCTCGCTCGTGATTGTGCTGTCTATGGGAGCGGCGGCCGGCGCGACCGCTCTTGTTGCGCCGCTGCTTGCCTTTGGGCTTATCGCGCCGGCCTGTGCGAGCGCAGCGTTCACGCTTGGGGCGCTGGCGCTGCTCACCCGGCTGCCGCCGCTGCGTCGACCCGTTTCGCCTTCCATGGGGTGAGGCCCCACGCCAGCTCATTGGCTGACGCGCGCGGGCAAGCGCCGCCTTCGCGCCCGCCCTCACGCTCAGCCATGTCCGCTCCGGCGCGTTACTTCAGCGCGATGGAAAACGTCAGCGCTTGGCCGGTGCCGATGACGACGCGGCACTCGTCCTCGCCATTGAAGGGGCACACAAAGGCCCCGCGCTCATCTTCAAAAACCAGCTCCAAGGGTCCGCGATCGCCCGCCTCGGCGGTGCAGGAACCGCCCACCACGTCGCGCCCCACCAAAACGCCGGACGACGTCGCGCCGCGGCCCCGCGCTTGCGGGCGCGCCTCGCGGCCGCGATCGGTGTCAAGCGTGCAGCCGGCTGTCCAGCCGCGGGCGCCGCGCGCGCGCACGACCATCGTCGCGCCGTCGACGCTGTCGTCTTGCGCGATGGCTGGCGCGCCAACGCCCACAGACGCGGTGACCAGCGCCAAGGCCGCGACGCCCGCCCAGCCCCACGCCACGCCGTGCGTTTTCTCTCTCACCATGCCCATCCTCCCTTTCGCCCCACAGCGCCGCCCGCCGTCATGGCCCCCGACGCCAGCCGCAAGACATTGCCATAATGCATTCAGTAACGCGATGATATCGCAGGCTCGCCACACGGCGTCGCGCAATCACATTGATCGGTGCGCCGCCATCCAGAACGACGGCGTCCAGAACGACGGCGTCGCCTCGTGCGCGGCCTTAGGTGTCCTCGTCGTCGAGCACCACGACGCTGTCGCCGGTCGCTTCGACTTCGATGTCGATGGCGAGGCCGTCCGCGTCCACGCCCTCGAACTCATAGACCGTCGTCTCGCCACGTTCGCTGCGCTCAACGGAGGTCGGCTCGAAATCGCTGATCGCAATGGCGAGGGCTTCGCGCACGGGTTCGGGCACGGTCTCGAAGGGGATCACAACCTCCACCTCAAGGACGTTCCACGTGACTTGGGCGTCCTCAGCGATGGCCACATCCACTTCGACCACTTCGCCATTATCGCGAGCGCCAGCGAACTCCAGCGTCACCACGCCGTCTTCGACTTCCACATCCACCGTTTGGAACAACACGTCCGGCGCCGCCGCCATCGCCGCGTCCAGCGCCGCGGCCGGGGCCTCGTTCAGCGGAAACACGAGTTCGTCTTGCGCTGACGCCGCGGCGCTCGCCGCCAACGCCGCGGCCGCCGCCGTCGCCACACCCCACGCCTGTCGCATGATACATCTCCCCAACGGTTTCAGTGCCAGGTCCCCGCCCCGCGTCCCCGGTGCGAGTTCATCCCTTCGTTAACGAGGTAACATGACGTCAAGTGAAGCGCGACACAATTTGATCGACGCGGATCCGTGACGGTCAAACGCGGAGATACCCCGCCGCGCACGGCGACTTTCTCGCCGGCTCATGCTATAATCCGCGCGCTTTGCGTGCACGGAGGAGACGGCCGCACATGCGAACCCAGCGTTATGACTTCGACACTCTGATTGTGGAGGATCATCCGTGGTTGTTCGTCGTCGCCATGACGGCGGTTGGCGCAGTCCTTTGGCTGACGGTGGACCTCGCGGCGCCGGGCCCCGATTGGCTGCTGCCCCTGTGGACGACGTTGGCGGCGCTTGCTGTCGCCGGCTTCACCCGCGTGACGATCGACCGCGATGAAGGCCAGGCGGTGTGGACGCAACGCCGCCTGGGCGTGTGGGTGCGCAAGCGCCGTGCGCCCATCGCCGACATCGAAGAAGTGCTGGAGGGGGCTGCGCCCCTGCTTCGGTTCACCGCCCAAAGCGGACGGGCCAGCTGGCCCCTGTCGACAGTGCGCGCCTCTCTCGGCCTCAACGCTAACGCCGTGGCGAACATCCGCGCGTTTCTGCACCACACCCGCGCGCGCGTGGACGGAGACGACACCGCCAACGCATAAGCGCGCGTCGGCGAGCGCGTTCTGAGTCCAGCGCTTAGGCGGGATGGGGATCAGCCGGCGGCTCCTGCGGGAAAGGGGGCTGGGCGGTCCCCGCCAGTTCGCGCGCGCGGGCGAACGCCGCTCGCAGGGCCGCGTCGTCCCCCGCCGTCCAGACACGGCCCTCAAGCGGATGCGCCTCACCAAGCGGAAATCGCCTTTGAAACGCCGACGCCACGGTGACGGTCCGCGCGTCATACCCGCCGGATTCCGCCACCCCATAGCCGAAAGCGAGCAACCGGCGCTGCAGAGCGCGCACCGCCGGTCCTGCGTCCCCCGTGCGCAGGAGGGGCGTGCGATCGGCCGCCGTCAGCCGCAGCCCGGCGCTGAGCGCCAGCCCGCGTTGGTCCAAGGCGAGCCAGGGAAAATGCTCGCCGGGGTCGATTTTGCGCCCAGGAGCGACGTCGCTGTGGCCGACAACGCGCCACGGCGGCACGCGGCGGCGCGCGGCGATGTCCGCCACCAACGCGACGACGGCCGCGATCTGGGCTTCGGGGTAAGGCGGCGGGCGCCCGCGGGCGTCGGGAAACTCGTGGCCGCCATTGACGATTTCAATGCCGATGGAACGCGCATTGATGTTTGCAGCGCCGGCCCAAAAGGCGACGCCCGCATGCCAGGCGCGCTGATCCTCCGCCACAAGCTGAAACACGCGCCCGTCGGTCTCCACCACGTAATGGGCGCTTACGCGTGCGAGTTCCTGATCCAGCGCCCCATCGCGGTGGGCGGGCGCAAGCGCGGACGCGTAGGCGCCCAATCGCGGGGCCGGATCACACAAACGCCGCAGCGCCGCCGCGCCGTCGGCCATGCCCGTGTAGTGCAACACAACAAGATCGACCGCCGCGCCCCCGCGTTCATCCCAATTGGGCGAGGGCGCCTGCTCCACCCTTGGCGCGCTCACGGCGTGGGTCCCGGCGCGGGCTTTGGGACGGGCTTTGGAACAGCGTGAGCGGCGGTCTCGGGACGGGGCGGCGCCTTTGGGCGCGCGGCCATCACCGCTACCCCGCCGAGCGTCAAAAGCGCGCCCAACATCAAGCGGGGCGTGAGCGGGTCGTGCAAGATCGTCACGCCGAACACCATGGCCCACAAGGGCGCCGTCAACCCCAACGGCGCCACAAGGGAGGCGTCATAGCGGCGCAACAAAAAGTAATACGCGCCGTGGCCGAACATCGCCGCGCCAATGGCGACATAAGCGATCGCGGCCCACAACCCCCAGCCTCCGGCCGCTAAGGCCGCGGCCTGGCCCGTTTCCGTGAGCGCCGACGCCGCGAGCATCGGCCCGGCCGACCACGCCGCCACCCAGGCCTGCATGCGCAACGCGCCAGGGGGGTCTTTCAGCTGCTTCACCAGGATGGAGCCCGTCGCCGCCGCCAGCGCCGCGCCTGCGACAAGCGCCAGGCCGATGGAGAGCGCAAACGCATCGGGCCGGTACGCGATGGCCGCCACCCCCGCAAACGCCATCGCAATGCCGATTCCGCGACGCACGCCCACCCGCTCGCCTAACGCCAGGACAGACAAGATCACCGTCAGAGGCGCCGTCAATTGGATCGCCACCGCCGCCGCGGAGGGCGTCGCGCGCTCAAGGCCCCAATACATCAAAGCGAAGTGGGCGACGCCGAACGCCATAGCGATCAGCGCCACGCGCCCCCACTCCCGCGGAATCGGGCGCAGCAAGGGCGCGAGCACCAGGGCGACGAACACAAACCGCACCGCGGCGAAGAATAACGGCGGCGCGCCCGTAAACGCGGCGCTCGCGCCCTCGCCCGCCCAGCCCGCCAGGGCCCACTTCGTCACCACGAAGTTAAAGCCCCAAATCACGCCCACAGCGTTGATGAGAAGAAGATCGCGCCCGCTCATGGCGCGCGGTGTAGCATGGACGCGCCGTCAACCCAGCCGTCCAGCGCTGCAGATCAATTCGCGCCCACGTCGCCGCGCAGATCCACTGTCCAGCCCTGAGGCCCGCGGCGCGCGTCAAGCACCGCGGGGCCGTCGCGGCGCGCGCGCTCACCGCCGCGCAGCGCTTTCGACACCAGCCACACCAGCGCCACAATAAGCCCGAGAACCGCCGCGACGGCGAACGCCGACACCGCCACAATCAGCCCCACAGCGCCAATCAGCACCACAAACGCGACCGCCGCCGCGGCCAAAACCGACCGCCGCAAGGCGACGCCCGCCGCCTGCGCCCGGCGCGTCCAGGAGGGTTCACGATCGTGCTCATGCATGTTCGACGTCATGGGTCCTCCACCATTCGCCGCCGGATGCGGCTTCGCCTGCGCTGATAGGACGCGCGATCCTTAAAGGTTGTTCCTTCATCGGGCGGCGTCAATCGTTTCACGCCGCAGCTTAAAGCGCTAACGCCTGTCTGCGGTTAATCCGCGTTCGCGTCGTACAGCCTCATACGCGGCGTTCACGGCCGCCATTTTTTCGTGGGCCAAGGTGATCGCGCTCAACGGCATGCCCCGACCGGCGAAGCGATCGGGATGATTCGCCGCCGCCATGCGCCGATACGCCCGCCGCAAATCACTGTCGCTGATGTCAGGATCCACGCCGAGCACAAGATAAGGATCGTCCGCGGCGCGGCCAAGCCAGCTGGCTTTGACGCGCGCGAATTCGCGCTCGGAAAAGCCAAACAGCTCCGCGACCCGCGCGAGATAGGCAAGCTCCTCCTCCGTGACGCGGCCGTCAGCGGCGGCGATGTGGAACAAGCCGTCGAGCACGTCCTCCATCAAGCAGGGATAAGCCCGCCACCGCCGCGCCAACCGCGCGGCGTAGCTTTCAAAGCCCAAGGTGGTTTGGCCGGCGCGCGCGAAGGCGCGCTCCGCGCGGGCGGCGTCCGCCCCCTCAGCCTGGAACACGTCGCGGAAGGCGCGCTCCTCCTCCGCCGTCACAAGGCCGTCGGCTTTCGCAAGCTTCGCGCCCAAGGCGATCACGGCGAGCGTAAACTCGGTGTCCCGGCCAGCGCGGTCGCGCGGGCACTCCTCGTCCTCCGGCGCCAGCGCGGCCGGGTCCGGCACATGCGGATCGACGCGACGGGCGCGCTCGACGAACCCCGAGAGCTGACGCCAAAGTCCCATATCCTCATGGTACCTCTATCAGAGTGTCTGAAAAGCGGCGATTTCGTCTCCTCGACCTTCCGCCGCCGCCAGCCTGCGGAGACCCTTGATGTTCCCTGAAGATCCTTGGCGATTCTGGATCGACCGCGGCGGCACCTTCACCGACATCATCGCCCGCGACCCCCGCGGCGCGGTTAAGACGGCCAAACTCTTGTCAGAGCATCGCGAGCAGTATGACGACGCGGTCGTGGCGGGCCTGCGCCGGCTCTTAGGGCTTCACGGGGACGCGCCGATCCCCAATGGCGCGATTGCTTCTGTGAAGCTCGGCACGACCGTGGCCACCAACGCGCTTTTGGAGCGGCGCGGCGCGGCGACGGCCTTCATCACCACTGAGGGCTTCGCCGACAGCCTCATCATCGGCGATCAAAGCCGGCCCGACATTTTCGCGCTTGAGATCGCGCGTCCCGCGCCGCTTTACGCCCATGTGATTGAAACGGCCGGCCGCCTCGACGCGGCGGGACGCGAGGTCGCGCCGCTGGATCGCGACGCCGCCGCGCGCGCCTTCGCGGACGCGCGGGCGGCCGGCTGCGAGGCGGCGGCGATTTGCCTGATGCACGCCTGCCAGAACCCGGCCCATGAAGACGCCTTGGCCGACATCGCGCGGGCGGCGGGGTTTTCTTATGTCGCCGTCAGTTCGCGCATCGATCCCCTGATTAAGCTGACGCCGCGTGCGCGCACCACGCTTGCGGATGCTTATCTGACGCCGATCCTGCGCCAGTATGTGGCGGGCTTGAGCGCGGCTTTGGGCGCTGCGCCGCTTTACCTCATGACATCCGCCGGCGGGCTGATGGCGGCGGAGGCCGTCACAGGTCGCGACGTGCTCTTGTCGGGGCCTGCGGCGGGGGTTGTCGGCATGGCCAAGACCGCCGCGCGCGCGGGCGTGCGCCGCGTGCTTGGCTTTGACATGGGCGGCACCTCCACGGACGTCTCGCGCTTTGACGGCGACCATTACGAGCGCAGCGCGGAAACCGTGGTCGGCGGCTGGCGCGTGCGCGCGCCCATGCTCGCCGTGCACACGGTGGCCGCCGGCGGCGGCTCTGTCCTCCATGTCGATGGCGAGCGGGCGCAAGTGGGGCCGCGCAGCGCCGGCGCCGATCCCGGTCCGGCCGCGTATGGCCTTGGCGGGCCCGTGACAGTGACGGACGCCAATCTTGTTTTGGGCCGGCTCGATGCACGGTTTTTCCCCGCCGTGTTCGGACCCGACGGGGACCGGCCGCTCAACCCCGATGCGTCGCGCCGCAAGCTCGCCCAGCTTGCGTTTCGCATGGGCGCGCGCGGGCTGGAGGCCGCCGCAGAGGGCTTCATCGCTGTGGCGGTGGAGAACATGGCCCAAGCAGTCAAACGCATATCGACCGCCCAGGGCTATGATCCGTCGGACTATGCGCTGGCGAGTTTCGGCGGCGCCGGCGGCCAGCTGGCGTGTCGGGTCGCGGACGCCCTCGACATCCGCGCCGTGTTGATCCACCCGCTGGCGAGCGTGCAATCGGCCTTGGGCGTGGCGCTCGCAGACTTGCGCATTGTGAAGGAGGCCGCCGTCGCGCGCCCCCTCAATGACGCGGGGGTTGCAGACGTCCGCGCCCGTGCGGAGGCTCTTGAGGACGAGCTGCGCGACGCGCTGATCGCGCAAGGGGCGGAGCGGGCCGCCATTCGTCGTCAGTCCCGCGTGCGGGTGAAGTATGACGGCGCAGACGCCGCGCTCACCATCGCGTTCGGCGCGCCGGACGCGATGCGCCACGCCTTTGAGAACGCCCATCGCCGGCTGTTCGGCTTTGTCGAAGACAACACGATTCACATTGAATCCCTTCTCGTCGAAGCTGAAGCGCCCGCGCCCGGGGCGGACGACTTGCGCTTCGATGCGCCCGACAAGCGGGGCGGACCGGCGCCGTTCGAGCTCTCTCACCGGTTTGAAAACGGAGCGCTGACGCCGTGTCCTGTGTATCGGTTGGAGGATGTGGCGGCCGGCGGCGTGGTGCACGGCCCAGCGTTGATTGTCGAGCCGCACTCCCAAATCGTGGTCGATCGCGGCTGGCGCGCGGCGCGTCAGGAGGACGGCATGCTTGTCCTGCGGCGGCTGGAGACCCAAAGCGCGCCGACAGGCGACGGCGCGGTGGATCCTGTGCGCCTGGAGCTGTTCAACCGCCGCTTTATGGCGGTGGCGGAGGATATGGGCGCAGCGCTCGAACGCACGGCGAAATCTGTAAACATGAAGGAGCGCCTCGACTTTTCCTGCGCCGTTTTTGACAGCGCGGGCGGGTTGGTCGCCAACGCGCCGCACATGCCGGTGCATTTGGGCTCCATGGGTGCGAGCGTGCGCGCCGCGCTCGAGGCGTTCGCGGATTTGCGCAGCGGCGAGGCTGTGGTCGTCAACGCCCCGGCCGCCGGCGGCACCCATTTGCCTGACGTCACTGTGGTCGCGCCCGTGACGGAGCCCGGCGGCGCGCGGCTGTTTTTTACGGCTGCACGCGGCCATCACGCTGATATCGGCGGGGCCGAGCCGGGCTCCATGCCGCCCTTCTCCACCCGATTAAGCGAGGAAGGCGTGGTCATCGCGCCGATGAAGCTGTTGGAGGGCGGCGTGTTCCAAGAAGCGGCGGTGCGTGCTGCGCTCGCGCGCGGGCCTTATCCGGCCCGCAATCCCGATCAGAACATCGCGGACCTGAAGGCTCAGCTGGCGGCCTGCACGCGCGGAGCCCAGGGCTTGCTGCGCCTGGTCGCCGACCATGGTCGCGACGTCGTGACCCAGTATCTTGGGCATGTGCAAGACAACGCCGAGGAGGCGGTGCGCCGCGCCATCGCGCGCCTCGCTGACGGGGAAGCCCGCGTGGCGATGGATGGCGGGGCGGAGATTTGCGTGGCTGTGCGCGTCGATCACGCCCGCCGTTCCGCCGTCATCGACTTCGCCGGCACATCGCCCCAACAGGCCGGCAATTTCAACGCGCCGGCCGCGATTGCGCGGGCCGCGGCGCTTTATGTATTTCGCGTGCTGACGGGTGAGGACATCCCCCTCAATGACGGCGGCCTCAAGCCCCTGGAGATCCGCACGCCAGCGGGCTCTCTCCTTGACCCGGGTCCGGATGCGGCGGTGGTCGCGGGCAATGTGGAGACAAGCCAGCATGTGGTCGACGCGCTCTTCCTCGCCACCCGCGCGTTGGCGGCCGCTCAAGGAACGATGAACAATCTGACCTTTGGCGACGCAACGCGCCAATACTATGAGACGATCGCCGGCGGCGCGCCGGCGGGCCCCCACGCCGCGGGCGCGGATGCGGTGCACACGCACATGACCAATTCGCGCCTTACCGATCCAGAAGTGCTGGAAGCGCGGTTTCCGGTGCGGGTGGAGGCGTTTGGCGTGCGCCGCGGCTCAGGCGGGGCGGGCGCGCGCCGCGGCGGCGACGGCGTGCGCCGGCGCATCCGGTTCCTTGCACCCCTGTCTGTCGCGCTGTTGTCGACACGTCGGGAGATGGGTCCGCCCGGCCTCGCCGGCGGCGGACCCGGCGCGCCGGGGACGCAAACGCTGGAGCGCGCCACGGGCGTGCGCGAGACGCTTGAAGGTCGGTTCCGCGTGACGGTTGCGGCCGGCGATGTGCTGGAGATCCTCACCCCCGGCGCGGGCGGCTGGGGCGCGGCGGGCGACGGCGGTTAGCGCGCGCGACGGCGCCGTTCAACGATGTGGGCGGCGCGGCGATGTGGGCGGGCTCACATGCGGTAGCGCGCCACCAGCTGGACGCGTTCATCCTGCTCCAAGGTCCGCGGATCCTCGCCCTCCTCATACTCTAAGCCGAGGGAGAAGCGATCGCCCGGCAGCAGCACATTCAGCTCGCTTTGAAAGAGTGCAGCGTCGGCGAGCGCGCCTTGCGTCACGTCATCGCGCAGCCGGTAAGACGTCAGCCAGCGCAAGCGGCTGCCCGTGCTCGCGAACACGCCGTTGAAGTGCATGTTCAATTCGAAATCCCCGCCAATGCGGACATACCGGTCAATGTCCTCCAAAGGCAGCGTGTCGCCGGGCTCAAACACCTCCGCATAATCCACCGCCGGAGAGGCGATGACTTGCATGTAGGGCGAAATGGCGCGGCGGATCAGCGGCAATTGCTGAAACCCCGGCACGGGAAACGTGGTGCGCGGGTCGCCAATGAGGCCCACGCTGGGCGTGAACAGGACTTGGGCGCGGGCGAAGGCGGATTCAAAACTCGTGTCCGTCACCCACTCCAGCGACACCGGCGCTTGAATGCGCACGCGGCTGGCCTTGTAGGTTCGCCCGCCATGATCAATGGCGTCGTCAATCGTGACGGCCGCGCACTGATCGCCGCCGCGCATCGCGCGCTCCTCACAAATTTCACGGCTGCGCGCACGCCCGCGCTCAAGAAAAGACGACACCTCAAACCCGACAGAGACGAAATCCACGTCGACGTCCGTGGTGTCGTCCTCCTCGTCGATGATGGCGCGCCGCTTGACCGCCAGGTAAGGGCGCACCTCAGTGCCGGACAAACGGTAAGTGAAGTCCCGCTCAGGCGTTGTCGAGAAGTGTTCAAAGAAGTCGCGGTTCACTTGCTCAGGGGTGTACGCAGACCAGGGCGTGGGCACCGACCAGGGGTCGACAGACACCGCAAATTCCCAGTCCCAAATCTGGGTGTTGCTTTCATTGTTGAGGCTGACCGCCAGACCCGCGCCTTTGCGCTGGGACACGGGACGGTCGACATCGCGTTCAGTCGCTCCCACGCGCAAGCTCCGGCGTACATGCCTAATCGGCCCGCCCTCGCCCCGCGCGCGCTCGACGCTCAGGAATTCTTCGCGCCCGCGGGGGCAGCTGGCGAGGATCCGAAAGCGGCCATGGCGGTCGCCGATTAAGTTCTCCGCCCAACTGTCCGGGGCGTTGAGCACTTGCGACAAGAATGAGTTCTCATACTGCTTGTGGCGCGCGAAAATCAGCTGCTCTGTGTGGCGCAGCTCCACGCGCCGGCCGTCCTCAGCTGTCCAGGAGAGGATGGAATCATCGCGGTCCTCGCCGTCTTCCAGCGTGAACATGCGCGCGAGCGCCCGCGCCATGCGGCTGATGGCGTCGGTCTCAAGGTCGGGGTCCGTTTCGCCACGTTGATCGGCGGCGCGCAAGGCGCGCATGCGCGCGCCCACCGCGGCGCCGAGCCAGCGTCGAAACTCATTCTGGCCGTAAATCCGATCGCGGGACCCCTCCACCGGGACGAGATATGCGCGCACCAGGGCCTGCACGAGGCGGCGGCTTGGATAGGTCGCCACGTCGCGCCCGTCCGCCTGCGCCTCGGGCGTGCATTCGGGTCGGTTCTCCGGCGACAAATCGCGCCAGAGCGTCTCAAGTGGGTGGACCGGCGCACGCGCCGGCTCGATGGCCGACGCCTCGGCGGAAGGCTCCTGCGGCTGGGCCGCCGCCATTGGCGCGGCGCCCGCGAGCCACACAAGAACGGCAAGGGCGGCGCCGCCGTGATCGATGCGCATTTTCACGATCACACTCCGCATTCGCCCGCAGGCGCGCCGCCAGGGCTGACGCCGCGCCGCGCCGAGGACCGACGCTATGACAGCGCGCGCGGCGCAGGCGCGGGGCGTTTCGCTGTTTGGTCGCGGCCGCCGTCATCGCGAATCAGCCCGACCTCGCACCAGAGACACCGCGCAAACGCGACGCTTTCATGGCTCGATTCGTCCTAACAGGAGGCTGCGCGCGGGCCGCAGGATTGGCGTAAGTTTGACGTGAACGTAAGCGGCAGATATGCGTTTGGGATGTCTGATGTGGCACCACCCAGCGCGTCATCCAGCGCCGACGCCGCGACCCGCGACACGCACACCTTTCCCCTCGCGCACCTGAACGGCGCGCCGGCGCCCGCGCCGGCGTGGTTTGACGCCGCCCTCGCCGCGCCGCGCACTGACGGCGTCGTGGAGGTGGAGGGCGCGCGCATCGCCTGGCGGCGGTGGGTGCCGGAAAACCGCGACACGCCGAAGCGCGGCCTTGTGTTTGTGCATGGCGGCCTCGCGCATTTGGGATGGTGGGATTTCATCGCGCCCTTTTTCACGGACGCCTGGACGCCGATGGCGCTCTCATTATCGGGCATGGGGGCGTCTGATCATCGCGACGTCTATCGCAGCGCCTGTTATGTCGCTGAAGTGGTGGCGGCCGCGCGCGCGGGCGGCGTTATGACGGACGCCATGGCCGAGGCGGACAAGCCGGTGCTGATCGGCCATTCCTTCGGCGCCATCGTCTCCATGGCGGTGGCGGCGGCTGCGGGTGATCACTTTGGCGGGGCTGTGCTGATGGACATTCCCGTCACACCGCCCAAGGTGGAAGGCGCTGGCGAGCCCCGCCGCCGCGGCGGGCGCGTCTACCCCACACTGGCGGACGCCCTGGCGCGGTTTCGCCTCATGCCGGATCAAGAGTGCGAGAACCTCTATCTGGTGGATCACGTCGCCCGCGGCGCGCTGCACCAGGTTGATGGACCGGACGGCGCGGGCTGGACGTGGCGGCACGACCCCGCATTGTGGGTGAAACGCGACCGGAGCGAGCGGTTCGACCCTGTCGCCCTCATCACCGGGGCCCAGTGTCCGCTTGCGTTTGTGCGCGGCGCGCTGTCGGCCCTTGTCACGGATGAGTCCTGGGCGTTCATGGCGGCGAACTTGCCGGCCGGAGCGCCGATGGCGACGGTGCGTGAAGCGCGCCATCATGTGCTGTTGGATCAGCCGATCGCCACCGTGGCTGCGCTTGAGGGGCTGTTGGCGGCGTGGGCGCCGACGGGGCGATGAGCCGGCCGCGGCCGGGTGGGCGCGGAAAATCACGGCATGTGATGGGCTTCAGCGGGCACCGGAAACCGCGCGTCAAGCACAGGGCTCTCTTGATGGCGCGCGGAGCGCGTGCTAGCGCGCTCGGCGATTGAGGATGGGAGGCCCCATGACAGCCCCAAACGATTACGCCCGCGGCGGCATGGATGTGTCGGAGCAGACGCGCACGTTCAATGGATTTATGCGTGTGACTGTGTGGGCGTCGGCGTTGACGGCCGTGGCGGTGTTGTATCTGACCCTCGTGTTCGCCGCGGGCGCGCCGGCTTTCGGCGCGTTGGCCGTCGCTGTGGTCGCGGCGTTGGCGGCCGGGTTCGGCTTACGCTTGTCGATTGCGTGGTATGTGACGGTGGCCGTGATGACCGTCGCCGCGATCGCGATGACGGGTTTTGTGGTTGTGCTGCGCGCGGCGATGGGCTGAAGCTCACCGCCACACGGACGCGCACGGAGCGGGAGTGACGCGATGAATTTGGGCGTGGCGAAAGAGACCCGCGATGGGGAGACGCGCGTCGCGGCCTCGCCTGACACTGTGAAGAAACTCATCGCCGCGGGCCATGATCTCGTTATTGAAGCCGGCGCGGGCGCGGCGTCATCGGTGTCGGACGCTGATTTCCAAGCCGCCGGCGCGCGCATCGGGTCAGCCGCCGACGCCTGGGGCGCGGATGTGGTGTTGTGCGTGCGCGGACCCACGCGCGAGCAGCTGGCTCACATGAAGCCGGGCGCGGGGCTTGTCGGTCTGCTTGAGCCTTATGACGATCGGTCGATGCTTGATGCTTACGCGTCCGCACGGGTCGACGCGTTTGCGATGGAGTTCACGCCGCGGATCACCCGCGCGCAGTCCATGGACGCCCTCTCCTCCCAAGCCAATTTGGCCGGCTATCGCGCCGTGATTGAAGCCTCCCAAGTCTATGGCCGCGCGTTGCCGATGATGATGACGGCCGCCGGCACTGTGGCCGCTGCGAAGTGTTTCATTATGGGCGCAGGCGTCGCAGGGCTGCAGGCGATCGCCACGGCGAAGCGTTTGGGCGCGATCGTCTCCGCCACGGACGTGCGTCCCGCCGCGAAGGAGCAGGTGGAGAGCCTGGCGGCCAAATTCATTGCGGTGGAAGACGAGGAGTTCCAAGCCGCCCAGGACGCCGGCGGCTACGCCAAGGAAATGTCCGACGCATACAAACAAAAGCAAGCGGAGCTGACGGCGAGCCACATCGCGAAACAAGACATTGTCATCACCACCGCTCTGATCCCCGGCCGCCCGGCGCCGCGCTTGATCACGTCTGGGATGGTGACGTCCATGCGTCCGGGCTCCGTCATCGTGGACATCGCCACCGCCCGCGGCGGCAATGTGGAAGGTGCGGTGAAGGATCAGGTGGTGACCACGGACGGCGGCGTGACCATCATCGGCTGGTCGAACTTGCCCGGCCGCCTGGCCGCGGACGCCTCCGCGCTTTACGCGAAAAACCTGTTCAACCTCTCCCCGCTCCTCACCGCCGATGAGGGCGCGGGCTACGCGCCCAAATGGGATGACGAGATCATTCAGGGCATGGCGTTGACCCGCGACGGCGCGGTGGTGCATCCCAACTTCGCGACAGAGACGGCGTAAGCAGCGCCGACAGACGGCAGCCCGGCCGCGGGCCCATGAAGGGGCGCGCGCATTCAAAGCCCATTGCGTGTGGATCCTCAGGGCATCACGTGTGCGCCGCCCGAGGATGACGGCGCGCCGCCACGACGCACGCCGCCTCTCGGAACGCCGCCTCTGGGAACGCCGCGAAAAGCGGAGCGAGGATCTATGCGCCGTCGGCGGGCGCTCCATGGGTGCAGGCTCTCTGCGCTCACTCCTGAGTTCGCATGATGATCAGAGCCGAATGCGGGCCGCGGCGAAACATCCCTAATAATCAATGCCGCGTTGGGCTTTAACGCCGGCCTTGAAGGGGTGCTTGATCTCGCGCATCTCGCTCACAAGGTCGGCGTAGTCTATGATCGCGTCCTTCGCGCCGCGGCCGGTAAGAATGACGCTGGTGCGGTCAGACCGCGCTTTCAGCGCATCAAGCACCGCCGCCGGCGTGAGATAGTCCAACATCAGCGCGATGTTGATCTCGTCCAGGACGACCAAGTCGTAATCGCCAGACGCCATGAACTCTCGCGCTTGGTCGAGCGCCGCTTCCGACGCCGCGACGTCGCGGGACCGGTCTTGGGTGTCCCAGGTGAAGCCTTCGCCCATCGTCCGCCAAGTGAGCTGATCGGGAAAACGGTCGAAGAACTGGCGCTCGCCCGTCACCCAATCGCCCTTGATAAATTGCACCACCGCCACCTGATGGCCCCAGCCCAAGGCGCGCGCGATCACACCAAAGGCGGAGCTCGACTTGCCTTTGCCGTCGCCCGTGTGGACAAGCACCAAACCGCGGCCGGGATCGCCGGCTTCGGCCACTTTGCGCTTTTGCTCGGCTTGGAGCGCTTTCATGTCATCCGTGTGGGCGCGGTCAGCGCCGTCGGGCGTGGGCGTGTCAGCGGTCATGGCGGCCTTTCGTGCGCGAGCGGCGGCGGAGCGCGTCGCGCGCGCGACGCCCCAGACAAACCATACGATGGTGGGGCCGAAAGGCTAGGGCCGCGACCGCGACGGCTTGCACGTCGCGACCATCCGACCCAGGGTGCGCGGGTGACTGACGGCCCTTCCCCCTCCGCGGCGTCCCACGCCCCAACGCCGGCCCCGGGCGCACGCCCGGCCGCGGCGGCCTTTATCGTGGCGACTGTGTTCATTGACGCCCTTGGTTTCAGCCTGATCATGCCGGTCTTGCCGTTCTTGATCCAAGAGCTCACAGGCGAGGGCGTGGCGGCGGCGGCGCGATGGGGCGGCCTGGCGACCTTCGTCTACGCGATTATGCAGTTTGTGTTTTCGCCCGTGTTCGGCGGCCTGTCGGATCGGTTCGGGCGGCGGCCAGTGCTCTTGATGTCGCTGACGGCGCTGGCGGTGGATTTCCTGCTGATGGGGCTCGCCCACGCGCTGTGGGTGTTTTTCATCGCGCGTCTGTTGTCAGGGATTTTCGCGGCCACCTACTCGACCGCCAACGCCTACATCGCCGACACCACGCCCGCCGACCGGCGCGCGGAACGCTTCGGCTGGTTGGGCGCAGCCATGGGTCTGGGCTTTGTCCTTGGGCCGGCCTTAGGCGGCGCGTTGGGAGAGGTGAGCCCGCGCGCACCCTTTTTCGCGGCCGCCGCCATTGCCGCGCTCAATGCAGCGTATGGCTTTTTCGTCGTACCGGAGTCCCTCACGCGGGACAACCGCCGCGCGTTTTCCTGGGCGCGGGCGAATGTGTTTGGTTCGCTGCGCCAACTGTCGAAGATCGACGGCCTCAGCACGCTGGTGGCGGTGTCTTTCTTGGCGAGCCTGTCGGAGTTCGTCTACCCGGCGGTGTGGTCTTATGTGGCGATCGGGAAGTTCGGCTGGTCGTCCCGGGAGATCGGCCTGTCGGTGGCGTATTTCGGGGCGGTGTTCGCCGTCTCCCAAGCGGCGGTGATCCCGCTCCTGATGCCGCGGCTCGGCGCGCGGCGCGCGATTTGGATCGCCACCAGCGTCGAGGTCGTGTCGCTGGCGGGCTTGGCCTTCGCGCCCAACGGCGTATGGGTTTATTTCTGGATCTCGACGGCGCTGATCAGCGGCATGCAAGGCCCGGCTTTGCAAAAAGTGATGACGGAGCGGGTCGCCGCCGACGCCCAGGGCGAGCTGCAAGGCGGGCTCTCCGCGCTCACTGGGATCGTGTTGATCATTGCGCCGCTGATGTACACGCAAGTGTTCGCCGCCTTTGACGAGGGCGCCGGCGGCGTGCGGTTTCCCGGAGCGCCGTTCTTGGTGGCCGCGGCGGTCTCGGCGGCGGCGCTGGCGCTCTTCATGGCGCGCAAACGGCGCTCAACCAACACTCACGCCCATGACACGCCGCCTGCGGCGGAGTAACCTGTCACACGCGTCGGTCACAGTAGTCCATGACACCGGCGACACAACACAGGTGCGAGACGCATGACCGACACCGCCCCGTTTCCAAAGCCGTCGCGTCCCCCCCAAACCAACGCCGCCGCGGCGGATCACGCCGCCGCGCCGCGCAACGCCGCGCAGCCCGCCGCCGGGCCGCACGCTAACGGGCTGCAGGCTGGCGGGCTGCGCGGCGATGGGACGCCGGCCGCCGCGCGCGCCTTCCCGCCGGAGACCGCAGACACACTCGACCGCACCTTCCGCGCGGCTTTGGCGCAAGCGACGTCGGGCGTGTCGCCGTTTGCGTTGGCTGCGACTTGGATGGACTGGGCGGTGCACTTGGCTGTCGCGCCAGGGCGGCGCTGGGCGCTCGCCACTCAAGCCCTTGCGGACGCCCAGCGCGTGGGCCGCTTCAGCGCCGCCGCGGCGGTCGGCGCATCCACGGAGCCGCCCTTCCCCGACGCGTTCGCCGACAAGCGCTGCCAGGGCGACGCCTGGCGCGCTTTCCCCTATTCGGCATGGGTGCAAGGCTGGGCGGCGGCGGCGGACTGGTGGCGCGCGGCGACCAAGGATGTGCGCGGCGTCAGCGCCCGCAACACGGAACGCGCCCTGTTCATGGTCGAAAGCGCCTTAGCCGCGAGCCATCCGTCGAACTTTCTCGCCACCAACCCCGTTGTCCAACAACAAGCGCTCGCAAGCGGCGGCGCCACCCTGGCGAAGGGCGGCGCGCTTTTGCTGGAGGACATGACGCGCACCGTCAACGGCCAGCCGCCTGTCGGCGCAGAGGCGTTCCGCCCCGGGGACGCCGTGGCTGCGACGCCGGGGCGCGTGGTGTTCCGCAATGACTTGATCGAACTCATTCAGTATGAGCCGACGACGGACGCTGTCCGCGCTGAACCCGTGCTGTTCGTGCCGGCGTGGATTATGAAGTACTACATCCTTGATCTGTCGCCGCACAATTCACTCGTCCGTTGGCTGACGGAACAGGGCTTTACGGTGTTCATGATCTCCTGGCGCAATCCGACGCCGGAGCAACGAGATTTCGGTCTCGACGATTACCGGACGCAGGGCGTCATGGCGGCGATGGACGTTGTGAGCGCGGTGCGGCCGGGCGTGCGCATGCATGCCGCGGGCTATTGCTTGGGCGGCACGATGTTGACCATCGCGGCCGCGCAAATGGCGCGTGATGGGGACGACCGCATCGCCTCGCTGACTTTGTTGGCGGCGCAGATCGACTTTGAAGAGGCGGGCGAACTTCTGCTTTTTATTGACGAACCGCAGGTCGCCTACCTGGAAGACTTGATGTGGGAGCAAGGCGTTCTTGAAGGCGACCAGATGTCGGGTGCCTTCACGATGCTGCGTGCGGAGGACCTCGTCTGGTCGAACGCGATGCGGACTTACCTCTTGGGCGAACGCACGCCGATGATCGACCTCATGGCGTGGAGCCAAGACAAGACCCGCATGCCTTACCGCATGCACTCGCAGTATTTGCGTCAGCTGTTTTTGGAGAACCAATTCACCAGCGGGCGGTTTTGCGTCGACGGCCGGGTCGCGGCCGTGCGCGACATTGACGCAGACATGTTTGTGGTCGGGACGGAGAAGGACCACATCGCGCCCTGGCGCTCGGTCTTTAAAATGCATTTGTTCGCGGATTCCGAGATCACCTTCGTCCTCACATCCGGCGGCCACAACGCCGGCATTGTGTCAGAGCCGGGCCGGCCGCGGCGCCGGCACCGTCAGGCCCAGTTCCGGCCGGAGGACCACTATCGCAGTCCTGATCTGTGGCGCGACAGCACCGACCCGGCGGCGGGCTCGTGGTGGCCGGCGTGGGCGGAATGGCTGCATCAGCGCAGCGGCGGCTGGACGCCGCCGCCAGAGATGGGCGCGCCTGAGGCCGGCTATGCGCCGACGGACGCCGCGCCCGGACGCTATGTCTTTGAGGTGTAGCCCAGCCCGTCAAACGCCACCTCAGCGCCCGACACCCGCGCGCGCACGCCATAGACCTCCGCGAGGCGCTGGGCGGTGAGGGTCTCTGACGGCGGACCATCGGCGACAATCCGGCCGTCCGCCATCCAGACCAAGCGTTGAGCGTAACGCGCCGCCAGCCCGACATCGTGAAGCACCACAAGCGCGCCGCCCCCCGCCGCGACAAATGCCTTGATGAGATCGAGGATCCGGAACTGATGGCGCGGATCGAGGCCGGCGATGGGCTCATCCGCCACAAGCAACGGCGCCTCTGCGGCGAAGGCGCGCGCGCAATGGACCCGCGCCAGCTCGCCGCCCGACAGAGTGTCGACACGCCGATCGGCGATCGCGTCAAGGTCGCATGCGGTTAAGGCGCGCTCCACCGCCGCTGCGTCCGCGCCCGCAAGACGTCCAAGCGCCGCGCCGTGGGCGAAGCGGCCGAGAGCGACCACGTCGCGCACCCGGTTGGGCCATGCCAGGGACCGCATCTGCGGCAAATAAGCGAGAATGCGGGCGCGGTCGCGCGGCGACAGCGTGGCGGTGTCTGCGCCGTCAAGCGTCGCGCGGCCGCGCGCCGGCGTTTCAAGACCGAGCGCCGCGCGCAGCAGGCTTGTCTTGCCCGCGCCATTGGGACCGAGCAGCGCCACCCACTCCCCCGTCGTCACCCGCAGGTCCGCCGCCTCCACGAGTGTCGAGTCTCCGCGGCGCACGCTCACCGTCTCAACGCGTAAGTCAGTCATGGAGGCTGCGCCGTTGCATCGCGATCCACACAAAAACGGGCGCGCCGATCAGCGCGGCCGCGACACCAAGCTTCAGCTCTTGGGTCGTGGGCGAGAGCCGCACCGCAATGTCGGCGACGACGAGGATCAGGCCGGCGAGAAGCGCCGCCGGCGCCAGCGACCGCCCCGGATCATGGTCGACCAACGGGCGCACGAAATGAGGCGCGACCAAGCCGATGAACCCGATGGCCCCGGCGAGCGACACCGCCGCACCCGTCGCCAACCCCGCGCCGAGGACCGTCAAAACCCTCTGGCGGCGCACATCAAGGCCGACGCCGCTGGCGGCCTCCTCCCCAAGCGCAAGCGCCGCCAGGCCGCGGCGCGTCGCCGCCAGCACCGCGAGGCCGGCGGCCAAAAACGGCGCCGCAAAGCCGAGGTCGTGAAAGCTGCGGTTCGCGACAGTACCGAGCGTCCAATTGATCATATCGGCCAATGTGAACGGGTGCGGCGCGAAGTTGAGGATCAAGCTCATGGCCGCGCCCGCGAAACTTGCTAAGCCGACGCCGACCAGGATCAAGGTCACCACAGAACGCGTGCGCACCGCCGCCGCCACGATGAGAGCCGTCGCGGCGAGCGCGCCGAGGATCGCAGCGATCGGCGTCGCCCAAGGCGTCCAGGCGGCGGCGCCGTAATAAAGCGCTACGGTCGCGGCCAAAGACGCCGTCGCCGACACCCCGAGCACGCCCGGCTCCGCTAAGGGATTACGTAACAAGCCTTGCAGCGCCGCCCCGCTTGCGCCCAAGGCCGCGCCCGCCGCGAACGCCGCCAGCGCGCGCGGCAGGCGGATCGACCAGATCACAATCGTGTCGCCCGGCGTCCCGATCCCAGCCATGCCAGCCGCCGCCCGGCCGAGGCTCAACGGCGTCGGGCCGATCAGGCACGCGGCGAGGATCGCCACCGCGCTCGCAACGATGAGGCCCGGCGTCAGCGCGGCGCGGCGTGTTCGAGCGAAGCCCGTCACCACACGGTTTCCGGGGCGATTTCCGGGGCGGTTTCCGGGGCGGTTTCCGGGGCGGCCGCCGAAGCGCCTTCAGCCAACGCCTCGACGGCGTCCATCACGAACCACGCGCCGCACGCCGTCCACGCGCCGTCTAACGGGACGACCACGCGCTCACGCAGCTGACGCTGAGCGAGCGGATGGCGCGCGGCCGTCCAGGGATCCGGCGTGGTGAAGCCGCCGGCGGAGAACGTCGCCGCGGCGGCCACGTCCGGCTGCTCGTAAGCCAGGCGCTCAAGCGGCAAGGGCCGCCACCCCCGCGCGCGTTGAAAATTCCCAAGGCCCGCGGCGGTCAACATCTCATGCACCAGCGAGCCCGGTCCGGTCGTTACACCGCCAGGCGTCATGTAAAGCGCGCTAGGCCTTTCCGCAGGCGGCGCACGGGCGGCGAGCCGGGCCCGATAGGCCGCGACGAGCGCCGCACCGCGCTCAGACACGCCGAGCCCGTCGGCCACGTGCTGGATCACGTGGGGGATCGCGCTCGGGTCATCGCCATCAAGCGTCGCCGCCCAGCCGACCTGCAGCACCGGCGTCCCAGCGCGCGCAAACACAGCCGCGGCGTTCGGGCCGCCGCCATAAGCGCGCACCACGAGATCTGGACGCAAAATCAGCACATCCTCCGCGCGCGGGCGCACAGTGGGCGCGCCGGCGGCCGCTTTACGCATGTATGAAAACGGCTTCACGGCGTCCGGCGACACCGCCAGGATCCGCTCAGGCTCCACCAGCTTGAGCACATATTGGTCCGCGCAATAATCGAGGCTGACAATGCGTTGGGGAGGCGCCGCCGCCCGCGCCTCCCCCGCGCTGGCCGTCTCAGGCGCGCAATCGCAGGACGCCCAAACGGCCGCGCCCGCCACAAGGGCGAGCCCCCTGGGCAATGCGCGCCACGCGGCCATGTTACCGCACCCTCACGCCGAACAAGACTTCCACGCCCGGCTGGTTGAAGCCCAGAACGTCTTCAATGTCTTGGTCGAGTACATTCTCCCCACGGAAGGTCAGCGCCGCGCGATCCGTCACGGGATACTCACCGGTCAGGGATAAAAGGACATAGTCGTCCAACGTCACGCGGGTTGATGGAAAACTGCCGAAGAAGAGATCATCTTGCTCGCCCACATAATCGAGGGCGAGGCCGGCGCGCAGGCCGTTCTTGGAGACCGAACGCCAATCCAGGGCGAGCGAGGCGGTCACCCCGGGCACGCGGATTTCGTCCTCATCCTGATCGTTTTCGGACTCGATGTATGTGACATGCCCCCTCGCGGACAACCCCGGCGTCACGGCCCAGGACGCCGCGGCCTCGACCCCGCGGCGCACGCTGTCGCCGTCGAGATTGGCTGGCGAGGACGTGAAGTCGGGGTTGAACACTGTGACGATTTCATCCTCGAGCTCGGCGCGGAAGAGCGTGACGGACCCTTCAAGGGGGCCGACGCGTTGGTCGAAGCCGACCTCGACGCTGGTCGAGCGTTCCGGATCCAAATCAGGATTGCCGATGAAACCGAAGGCGTCTGGGAAGAAGCCGAACAGCTCCGTGAATGTCGGGTTCTTCACGCCGCGGCCGATGCTGGCGCGCACGCGCGTGGTCGTCGGCAACGCGTAGGCGGCGCCTAAACGCCAGGTGACCGCGTCGCCGAATTGATCGTCATTGTCGTCGCGGCGCACCGAGCCGTTCAGCGTGAGCCCGTTCAGCGTGTAGCGGGCTTCGCCGCCGACGCCGACTGTGGTGAAGTCGGCCTCTTGCACCAAACCGCCGGGAGCGAGATCGGTGAGGCCAGTGCGTTCGTAATCCTCGCGCTCCACATCAACGACCCCGGTGACGACCAAGTCCCCGCCGCCGGCGTCCACAGCGATGGAGGGGCTGTACGCCGCGCGGAACCGTTCGCCAATGGTTTCATCTGTGAACGTGCCGTCGGCGACGTTCTCGCGGTCGACGCGGCCGAAACTCGCGCGCAGCGCGTGGTCGAACCCGAAAACAGACCCCGTGAGCGCAGCGCCCGCCAGCCACTGGGCGCTGTCGCTTTCGCGATCAGCGTCGTCTAAAACGCCATCAGAATTGAGGTCGGGATCTGTCTCCACCTCATTGACGCTGTAGCGAAAAAGCCCGCTCAGCGTCCATTCATCACTCAACTGGACGCCGCCGCGCAGGCCGCCCGCATACGCCTGAGAACCGTCGTCTTCGCCGCCTAAGCCGGCGGTGTCGACGCCCGGCGTGGCGAAGCCGGCTGCGTCCACTGCGAGATAACCCCAGTCAAACGCGGCGCCCGCGCAACCCGAGGCGCGCCAACTGCCGCGGGTCCCGCCTTCGGCCGCGAGACCAAAACCCGGCGCGGTGTTGGAGATGATGCTGACCACGCCGCCAATGGCGTCGGAGCCGTAAATGGCCGATTGCTCGCCGCGGGCGACCTCCACCCGCGCGACGTCGAGACCGGCCCACAGACCGAAGTCAGTTTCGCCGGTGATCGGGTCAGACACTTCGATCCCGTCCAGCAAGACGAGCGTGTGGTTCGCCTCCGCCCCGCGCACGCGGATTTGCGTCAGGCCGCCACGGGCGCCGGAGCGCGAGACCGCAACGCCTGGAACAGCGCGCAGCTCATCGGCGAGATATGGCGCGTTGCGGATCGCTAAGGCGTCGGCGTCAAGCACGCTGACGCTGGCGGTTACGGCGTCGAGGGCCACGGGACGCAAGCCCGTGACCGTGATGGTCTCCACCGGCGCGTCACGGTCGGCGTCGCCGCCGTCTTGCGCAAAGGCCCCGGTGGCGCATGCGGTGAGGAGCGCGCCGGCGGCGGCGGTCCCGGTCCTGCGGGTCACAAACGTAAAGATCATAACAGTCTTCCCCGTGCGCCCCGCCGTCGAGCCCCCAAAAGGACAAGGCGCGTTGTTCGACACAGACGGACCCGGCCGGAGCGCGCTCCGGCCCGACGGCGGGCCCATTGAGTGTCGTCACGAGGGAAAGAAGCTTTCCCGCCGGCCCTTGGCTCTTCCCGGCCGACCGGCGAACGACGCGATGGCAGGTCTCCTGGCTCACCGATCATGGCGTCCGGCCGCCTTCCCAGGTCCCTCAAGACCCAGTGGCGTGATGGCCGTCAGCTCCTGGCTCACAGTTGCGGGTACAGCGCCGGATT
>CAZMSO010000017.1:0-4335 GCA_964568975.1 uncultured Caulobacterales bacterium
GCGCTGGCGCGGCGTCGCGGCCGGCGCCGCCGCGCCCGCCCCAACGCGCGCCGCTTGGGCGCGTGCGGCGCGGGCCGGCCAGCGCGGCGTCCAACGCGTTTGCAGGAATGATCACATCATCAGCCCGCGCGACCATGGCCACATCGCGCGCCCGCTCTTCCAAATAATCAAGATCCAAGGTCGGCTCCCGCAAACGCCGCGCGCGATCTTCTAAATCCGCGACGTGCACGGACAACCACGCGTGACGCGCCTCAAGCGCGGCCAGTTCGCGACGCGTCTCAGTCCACGCCGCCAGGCCGGCCTCGCCCGTCAAGCCGTGAAAGAGAAAATAGCCGACCGCCACAAGACCCGCCGCCACTGTCAGAAATCCGCCCGCCGATCGCTGCGCCGCCACCGTCGCCTCCCCGCATCTCGCCGCGGGGGACGGTGCGTCCACGACCGTGAATCAGGCGTGAACGCGGCTGCACTTCCTCACAGCGGTCGCACCAGTCTGCGCACCGTCACCGCTGATATGTGAGCGCCGGCGCGTCGATCGACGGAGAGTTCCTCACACGCAGGGACGGTGAGGAACGCACGCGCTTGCGCGTCGCGGTCAAACGCCATGATCACAAGCGTGCCCAACGGCCACTCGCCCTCAAGCACTGTGGGGGCCTGGTCCGCCGCCACCAGCGCGCCGGCTCAGCCTATGAGGACGTCGCCGCCGGCGTACTCCGCGCTGTCGCCCAATTGCTCTTCAATGCGCAACAGCTGATTGTACTTCGCCAGCCGGTCGGAACGCGCCAGCGAGCCCGTCTTGATCTGTCCGCAATTGGTGGCGACGGCCAAATCGGCGATGGTGGCGTCCTCGGTCTCGCCAGAGCGGTGCGACATCACCGCGCCGAAGGCCGCCCGCTGGGCGATTTCCACGGCGTCGAGCGCCTCCGACAGCGTGCCGACCTGGTTGACCTTCACGAGGATTGCGTTCGCGCAGCCCTTCTCAATGCCCTCCACCAACCGATCGGGATTGGTGACGAAAAGGTCATCGCCCACCAGCTGCACCGCATCGCCTAAGCGCTCCGTCAAGAGCTTCCAGCCCTCCCAATCGTCTTCGGCCATGCCGTCTTCAATGGAGACGATGGGAAACTCCTGGCTGAGCGCGGCGAGGTAATCCGCCATGCCCGCGGCGTCGAGGGTCTGTTTTTCGCCGGCGAGGTGGTAGCGGCCGTCTTTAAAGACCTCCGTCGCCGCGACATCCAACGCCAGCACCACGTCGTCTTTCGGTGTGTAGCCGGCGTCTTCAATCGCCCCCATAATCATGGCGAGCGCCTCTTTCGCGGACGCGATGTCCGGCGCAAACCCGCCCTCATCGCCCACATTGGTGGAGAGGCCCGCAGCCTTCAGCTTCGCCTTCAGCGCATGAAACACCTCCGCGCCGCAGCGCAAGGCCTCCGCGAACGTGTCCGCGCCCACGGGCATGATCATGAACTCTTGGATGTCGATGGGGTTGTCGGCGTGAGCGCCGCCATTGACGATGTTCATCAGCGGCGTCGGCAAAACCCGCGCGTTGACGCCGCCCAGATACCGGTAAAGCGGCGTCTCATGAGCTTCCGCCGCGGCTTTGGCGACGGCGAGAGACACCGCCAGCGTGGCGTTCGCGCCCAGGCGCGCTTTGTTGTCGGTGCCGTCGAGGCCCACCAACACATCGTCAATGCGGCGTTGGTCTTCCGCGTCCATGCCGCCGATGGCGTTGAAAATCTCGCCATTGACCGCATCCACGGCCTTCTGCACGCCTTTGCCGAGATACCGGTCCCCGCCGTCACGGCGCTCCACCGCTTCGTGAGCGCCGGTGGAGGCGCCGGACGGCACGGCCGCGCGCCCCATGGAGCCGTCCTCCAAATAGACGTCGCACTCGACGGTCGGATTGCCGCGGCTGTCGAGAATTTCGCGCGCGATGATGTCTGCAATGCCGGTCATGACTGCGCCCTCCCGTCGGTTTGGGCGCGGTCATAGCCGAGTCCGGCTTGCCTGACGAGAACTGATGCGCACGCACACAGCGCGGCGGACGCCGACGGCGCTTACTCTTTCGGCTCAAGCACCTGGCGGCCGCGATACAGGCCCGTCTTCAGATTCACATGGTGGGGGCGATGCAGCTCCCCATCCTCGTCTTCGCGGAGCGTGGGCGCTTTCAACGCGTCGGCGGAGCGGCGCATGCCGCGCTTGGAGCGCGTGACTTTACTCTTCGGGACGGCCATGGGGCTTCTCTCACGTCACTGCAGCGCGCGGTGTCGATCGCGCGCAAAATTCAAACCCGCTGTCTAGCCAGGAGAGCGCGCACTGGCAAGCGCCTTCGCGCGCCGTCACGCGCCCATGCGACGAACGCGCCCAGACTGACGCAAGACCTTCATCCCCGGTGCGGCTCGTGGTTTAAGAGATGCGGCGAGGGAGACGCGATTATGACGGCGATCCAACTGTGTTTTCGCATCGCAACCGCCTTGGCGGGCGCGATCGCGGCGGTCAGCGCGATGGCGGGTCCAGCCCACGCCGCTCCAAGCGGCGTCTGCAGCGAAGCCAATGTGAACGCCTATCTCGCCCAAGGGCGGCGAAATACTGTGGTGGACAAGGCGCGCTTTTATCGCGCGATCCGCAAATATTACAGCGTCTACGAACGGGTGGGAAACCACTATGCGGGGACGGATTCAATCCTTGACCAGTGGAATGACGACCAGCGGATGAAGGACGACCGCTGGCTCGCTTACATCCTCGCGACTGCATACCATGAAACCGCGTTTCGCATGTTTCCCGTGCGTGAGACGCTCGCCAGCAGCGATGAATCCGCCATCAACCGTCTGGAGAATTTTTACCAGCGCCGGGGCGCGACGGGGCCCGTGTATTGGCGGCCGGTGGAGGAGACGGGCAGGGCCTATTTCGGCCGCGGCTATGTTCAGCTGACTTGGGACTGGAATTACAAGCGCGCAGACAAGCGTTTCGGCATCGCCAATGAAACGCGTAACCCCCAGAGCTATTATTGGAATCCGGATTTGGCTCTCGATCCGGAAAGCTCCATCCGCATCACCTATGACGGCATGATCTATGGCTGGTACACTGGCCATTGCTTGCTGCGCCACATCCAGCCCAACCGCCGCGCCGATTACGGCCAAGCGCGGCGCGTCATCAACGGCATCGACAAGGCGTCGAAAATCGCTGAGCACGCGGACCATTTCATGGAGGCGCTCGACGCCGCGCGCGTGGAGATCGCGCCGAAGACGCCGACATATCAGGAAATCCTAGAAAATCTGCGCCGCGTGCAAACCCAGTCCGGCCGCACGCAGCGCGCTCCGGAGCAGCCTGCGGTGAGAGCCGACGCGCCGACGCGCCCGCGGCCCCTGAGCTACGCCGCCGTGGCTGCGCATTATCGGCGCCTGGCGTTCGGCGCCGCCGAGGCCGATCGCGTGCGCGTCGCCGCCGCCATGGCGGGTGGAGCCGGGCTCGCGCAACCGTGACGAATTCCCGTCGCCTTCGCGCCGGAGGGCGTGTAGGGGATTGTTGATCATCACCAGGTCGGGGGGCTTGGCGCCGACCACACATCGAGGAGACGCAGGTGAACATGTTGAGCGCACTGAAACATGCCTCCGCCGCGGCCGCGGCGTTGGTCGTGAGCGTGGCGGCCCCGCTGGCGGCTGAGGCGCGGCCCTTCGCCATCACAACCATGACGCTGGACATCGCCCGCGGGTCGTCCACCGCCGCGGTCCTGCTGCCCGGGCGCGACAAAGCGGTGAAGCTCACCAGCGCGACCACGATTGAGGACGGCGCGTTCACGCGGATTGACTTGCAGATCGTGCTCAACGCCGCCACGGCTGACCAAGTGCAGAAGATGGTGGACCAGGGCTTCACATCTGAGCCGTCCGGCTGCGCGCCTGGTCAATACGGCCCGCTCGATATGGAAGACGGACTGCGCTATTTCTTTGAGATCGACTTGCGCGAAAACAATCGCCAGCCACTGCGTGAACGCGTGCGCGGCACAATTTACCCGGGAAACCGGTCCACGCATTGGACCAATGACGTGTTCTGCGAGTATGACAGCGATCTGGGCGATGATTACGCCGTGATGCGCATCAGCGGCTTCTTCTACGTCATTCATCGCAATTTGGGTGATCGCGTCGATGTCCAACTGCGCCCCGTCACGCTGACCGACGACGAAATGCAGGCGGTGTTCGAGGCGGAGTAACGCGGCCGCCCTACGCACGCCTTCGCGTTGGCTGAGCACGCCGTGGCGTTGTCGGGCGCGCGCCAGCCATACGTCGGTTACGGGGCGTGTCCTGGTGACTGGGACGTCCTTTCAGTGTCTGGGACATCCTT
>CAZMSO010000017.1:4435-65501 GCA_964568975.1 uncultured Caulobacterales bacterium
GTTACGGGGCGTGTCCTGGTGACTGGGACGTCCTTTCAGTGTCTGGGACATCCTTTAAGTGTCTGGGACATCCTTTAAGTGTCTGAGACGCCCTTTAAGTGTAATGGCGGCCATATGGGGTGTGTTGGGCGGCGCGATGGACCGTGGGCGGTCCGCATCGCCCGCGCGCCACCCTGCGGCTGTCGATCGCGTAGGGAGGCCGCCCAAGGAGACGGTCCAGAGAGGGCCGCCCAAGGAGACCGTGAGGAGGCCGCGCGGCCTTCTCACACCAGCCGGCTTTGCTCCATCGCCGCGGCGACAAAACTGGCGAACAGCGGGTGCGGGTTGAACGGCCGCGACTTCAGCTCGGGATGGAATTGCACGCCCACGAACCAAGGGTGGCTTTCCAGCTCCACGATTTCCGGCAACACGTCATCCGGAGACATGCCGGAAAACACCAAACCCGCCGCCTCAAGGGCCAGGCGATAGCGGGTGTTGATCTCATAGCGGTGGCGGTGGCGTTCAGAGATCTGCGTCGCCTGGTAAATCTCAGCCGCGCGCGACCGCGGCTTCAGGACAGCCGGATAAGCGCCCAAGCGCATCGTGCCGCCGAGATCCCCGCCCGCGCGCCGGGTCACGCGATCCTCCCCGTCCATCCACTCCGTCATCAGGCCCACGACCGGATGGCGCGGATCGCCGCACTCCTCGCGAAACTCCGTCGAGCCCGCGCCGTCGAGACCCGCAAGAGCGCGCGCAATCTCCACCACCGCCAGCTGCATGCCAAAGCAAATGCCGAAAAAAGGAATGCGCCGTTCTCGGGCGAAGCGCGAGGCCGCGATTTTGCCCTCCGCGCCCCGCGCGCCGAACCCGCCAGGGACCAGCACGGCGTCCACCCCGTCAAGGGCGGCCGCCGCCCGTTCCGGCGGGCCCTCAAGGGCGTCGCTGGCCACCCACACCACCTCCACCGCCACGCGATTGGCGATGCCGCCGTGGGTCAGCGCTTCAAACAGGGATTTGTAGGCGTCCGGATAGCCGTCATACTTGCCGACCACGGCGATGCGCACCGCCCCATCGGGACGGGTCTGGCGCTCGACAATGTCGCCCCAGCGCGCCAGGTCCGGCGCCGGCGCGGCGTCCATCGCAAAATGCGCGAGCACGCGGTCATCAAGACCCTCGTCATGATACGCGAGCGGCACTTGATAAATGGACTCCGCATCCAACGCCTGAATGACGTCCTTTTCCTCGACATTGCAGAACAGAGCGAGCTTGCGCCGGCTGTCGTCGGGGATGGGGTGCTCGCAGCGGCACAAGAGAATGTCCGGCTGAATCCCAATGGACAACAGTTCTTTGACCGAGTGCTGGCTCGGCTTCGTCTTCATCTCGCCGGCCGCGCGCACATAAGGCAACAGCGTCACATGGAGCGCCAGCACGCGCGCCGCGCCAAGCTCTAAACGCAATTGGCGCATGGCTTCAAAGAAGGGCAGGCCCTCAATGTCGCCGACCGTGCCGCCAATTTCGCACAACACGAAATCCACTGCGCCCGGGTCGCTCAACACGAAGGCTTTAATGGCGTCCGTCACATGGGGCACGACTTGGACCGTACCGCCAAGATAATCGCCGCGCCGCTCCTGCGTGATGATGGTCTGGTAAATCCGCCCTGTCGTCACATTGTCCGCACGGGTGGCCGACACGTCCGTAAACCGCTCATAATGACCGAGATCAAGGTCCGTTTCCGCGCCGTCATCGGTGACGAACACCTCGCCATGCTGCATGGGCGACATGGTGCCGGGATCGACGTTCAAATACGGATCGAGCTTACGCAGACGCACCGCGTAGCCGCGGGCCTGGAGCAGCGCGCCGAGCGCCGCTGAGGCCAAACCTTTTCCAAGCGAGGAGACCACGCCGCCGGTGATGAAGATGTACCGCGCCATGGGCGGCTAGTGTAGCGCAGATTCGATCAGACAGAAGGCGCTTCCCTCAGCCGCGCGCCAGGCCCCCATCACTCGCGATCAAGCTCATCAATGGGGATCTCAGGACGCGATGCGTCCTCCTCCGCCGGCGCGTCAAGCTCATCAACGGGGATCTCAGGACGCGACGCGTCCTCCTCCGCTGGCGCGTCAAGGTCCAACGGCGCTTCCGCCGGGGGGTCCGCCAGCAGATCGACGTCCACGGACTCCAAAATGGAGGCGTCGTCATCGCGGATCGAAAACAGCACCGTCAGCAACAGGCTCGACACAAAAAACGCCGCCGCGAGCACCGATGTGGCGCGGGTCAACACATCGCCCGCCGCGCGCCCCGACATCAGCCCGCTGGGGCCGCCGCCTATTCCCAGCGCGCCGCCCTCCGACCGCTGCATCAAAATTACGCCGACGAGCGCGAGAGTGATGAAAATTTGGAGCAGCAGCAGGACAACAATCATAGAAGCGCCTTTGTGTGTGTGGCGCTGACATAGCCCCGCCGGCCGGCTGCGCCAACCCCATCGCACACGCGCTGCAGCCGACGCTAGCCGTGAGCGTCGGCCTCATCGAGATCAATGGCGTCATCGGCGTTGAACCCCGCGCCGTCATTGATCGCGGACACAATCGCTTCCGCCGCCGCGCGGATCGTGGCGAGATCCGTCGCGCCCGCCACGCCCTTTTGCAGCAACCGCGCGGTGGTCATGGTCAAGGCGTGGGCGCGTTCCTGCGCGCTCGGCCAGCCGCCATCCGCGCGCAGCCGCCGCCTCAACTCGCGTGCGGCGCGATCCACCTCCTCTAAGCTGAACCCATCGAGATCAGCGCCATGCTCCTCGCGCATCCGCGCGCTGGTGGCGACGCGCAGAGCGACGCGACGCAAGCGCTCGCGCGCAATCTGCGCGCGGACTTCTGGGATCGCGGTCTCAGCCTGCGCGCGCGCGGCGGGATCTCCAACCGCCAGGGCGTGCAGCATGTTGGGCGCGTCAATGAGGTCGGGGGTCGGGCGTTTCGGCGAGCGGCGCCGATCAGGGCCCACATAATCGCTGGTGACGACGTAAGGCCGCTTTGTGCGCGCGAGATGGCGCACCCGTTCCGTCAATTGTTTCGGCGAAAAGGGACGCAGCAACACATCGTCCGCGCCGCTGTCGACAGCGCGCCGGATCAACGGCTCCGGCCGCGGCCAGGAGGTGAGCAGCACGGTCACGAAGGGGTTGGGGCCCATCTCCCCGTCGCGGATCGAGCGCACGACGTCGCAAATCGCTAAATCCCCGACAAACGCCTCACACACAATCAGCTCAAAAGTGTCGCGTTCAAGCAGGAGCGCAAATTGGCGCGCATCCGTAGCGACCGTCACGTGGCGGAACTTCAGATCCTCCAACGCCGCGCGGTGGGAGCGGCGCGTCGTCGTCTCCGGATCGAACAACAGCGCGCTCACTTGGTCGAATTGGACCTGACCCATTGCGTTTCCGCCCTCACGCCAGCCCCGCGCGGGCCGGTCTCGCGTGAAGGCTCGCGGGTCGGCTTGTCAGGGATGTAAAAGGGCGGATTGCGCGATTTCGAGAAAGTCGCCCGCCGCAAGACTGGCGCCGCCCACCAACACCCCGCCGACGCCGTCGGTGGCGAGTATCGCCGCCGCATTGTGGGGCTTCACCGACCCGCCATAAAGCACCCGCGGCGGCGCGCCCGCCGTCGCGGGGACCGTCGCGCGGATCACGGCGTGCATCGCCGCGATGTCGCGCTCATCCGGCGCTGCGCCCGCGCCGATCGCCCACACCGGCTCATAGGCGACGCACGCGCGCGCGGCGAGCGCCGCGTCAACGCCCTGAAGGTCGGGCCACGACGCCGTCACTTGGCGCGCCGTCACCGCCTCGGCGTCGCCGGCGTCCCGCTCTGCGCGGGTTTCGCCGACGCACACAATCGGCGCAAGCCCCGCCGCCAGCGCCGCCTCAGCTTTTGCGCGCACCAGGGCGTCTGTGTCGCCGCCGACCCCGCCCTCGGGCCGGCGCCGCTCAGAATGCCCGACAAGGACATAAGCCGCCCCCGCATCAGCAATCATCGCGGCGCTGATCGCCCCGGTGTGGGCGCCGTCGACGAGCCAGTGGCAATCTTGAGCCCCGACACACGCCCGCGACCCGGCTAAATCCCGCGCCGCGTCCGCCAGCAGCGTAAAGGGCGGGCACACCACCACTTCTGGGGCGTCCCCGAAATCCTCAAGCCCCGCCGCAATCGCGCGCACGTGCGTGCGTGCATGCTGCAAACCGTGCATTTTCCAATTGCCCGCCACCAGGGGTTTCATCACCATCGACGCGTCTCCCGCCAGCCGCGCCGCCGGCGCGTGTGTGACACCCGCGTTTAGCATGCGTCGCACGCGCGCCAAGGGCGCGCGCGCCACAGCCCCGTCGGCGCCCAATCAGTTGTGCGCGCCGGCGTGGCTGACTAGCGTGCGCCCCACACACCAGATTGAGCGCCGGCGAACGACCGGGGCTGACTGCGGGGTTGAGGCCATGCTGGAACGATTGCGCGACGCGGCGCGCTCCTGGATTGCGTGGGTGTTTTTGGCGGTGGTGGGCCTCGCGGTGGCGTTCACCGGCGGCTTCGGCGCCTTGAACGGCGGTCTGGGCGGGGATGTCATGACCGTCGGCGCAGAACGCGTCACGTATCCCCAGTTTCAGCGCGCCTGGCGTCAAGAACTGCAACGCGTGCGGATCAATCAAGAGGCCAGCCTGACCGACGCCCAAGCGCGCGACGCGGGACTGCCGGAACAATTGGTCGGGCGTATGACCTTTGAAGCGCGTGTGCGCCAAGAGGCCGAAGCGCTGAAGCTCGCGGCGTCAGACGCCCTGGTGGTGCGCGCCATCGCGGAAATCGACGGCGTGCGCGACCCCCTGCTCGGCGGGTTGGACACCGACGCGGTGCGCACGATCTTGACCAATTATCAGCTGACGGAGGACCAATTCGTCGCCCTCATGCGCGATGAGGTGTTGCGCGGCCACATCTTCGCGGCGCTGAGCGCCGGCGTGGTCGCGCCGTCGGCGTTTGCGGAGCATCAGCGCTTGTTTCAGTTTCACGAGCGGCTGGTGAGCGTGGTGTTTGCGCCGTTCGACGCCGTCGACGAGCCTCCCGCGCCGAGCGAGGAGGCGATCGCGGCCTATTACGACGCCAATGTGAGTCGGTTTCGCTCGCCGGAACGGCGGGCGGTGCAGCTGGTGGTGATCGCTCCGGATGTGGAGGCGGCGGCCGCAGCGTTAGACGCTGAGATGGTCGACCGCGCGGTCGCGGACGCTGTGGCGGCCGAAACGCCGCCGCCGACGCGCGATCTTGTGGAGCTGCCGGCCCCGGATGAGGAGACCGCCGCGGCCGCCGCCGAGCAGCTGCGCGCCGGCGCCGCTCCGGAGGCCGTGGCGCAAGCCCTCGGGCTGAGCGGCGTCAATCGGTATGAGGGCGCGACGGCGACGGAGCTGCCTGACGCCGCGTTGGCGGAGGCGGCCTTCGCCTTGGAGATGGGCGCCGTCAGCGCGCCGGTGGCCACCGCGCTCTCGTGGTCGGTGGTGCAAGTCGAGGGTGTGAGCGCAGCGGCCGCGCCCGACGAGGCGATTGTGCGCGCCCAAGTGGTCGATGAGCTGGCGCAAGCGCGCGCGCTGAGCGACATCGCGCAAAAGGCGCGGGACTTTGAACGCGCCTTGGCGGACGGGGCGAGCTTGGCCCAAGCGGCCGAGGCGACAAAGCTTGCGCTTATTGAGATCCCATCCGTGACGCCGTCGGGCCTCGACGCGGAGGGGACGCCGGTGGCGGCGCTGATCGGCCTGCCTGCGGCGTTGCAGCGCGCCTTCGCCCAGCAGCCAGGGCTGACGACGCCGCTGGTGACGAGCGAGGACGGGCGGCAATTCGCGCTGCGCGTGTTGGAGGTGACGCCGCCGGAGCCGCTGAGCCTTGACGATGCGCGCCGCGATATTGTGGCGGCGTTGAGCGCCGACGCGCGGGCTGAAGCCCATGACGCGCTGGTCGAGGAGGTGCGCGCGGCTCTTGAGGCCGGCGCGGCGGTGCGCGAGGCCGCGGCGGCCTTAGGCCCCGACGCGCGGACAGATATGTTCGCTTTTTCGCGCGCCGCGCCGCCGGAGGCGTTGGGCGCCCAGGCCGCGCGCCTGTTTGATCCGGAGTTAAGCCCCGGCGGGGTGAGGCTGTTGCCGGTGACGGGCGGCGTCGCGATTGCGCGGTTTGAAACCGCAATCGCGGCCTCCTCAGAGACCGACGCGTTTGTGGCGATGTTTCAACAACCATTGCGTCAGGCCATCGCCCAGGATTTCGAGAGCATGTATATCAGCGCGCTTCAGGCTCGGTATCCTGCGCAGGTGAAGCAAGACCTCGTGGACCGGGCCGTCGGCGCGGCGCGCCCATGACGCCGCCGTTGATGACTGTGCGCCCGGACCGGGAGCGGTTCATGGCGGCCTATCAGGCCGGCGAGCCCCAGGCTGTCTGGATCCGAGCGCCTGATGACATCGAAACGCCGGTCTCGGCGGTGTTGAAGCTCGGGCGCGACCGCGGCGATGTGTTTCTCTTGGAATCCGTGGAGAAGAACGCCCATCGCGGCCGCTATTCCATCATCGGCGTCGACCCGGATCTGATATGGCGCGTGCGCGATGGCGTCGTCGAGCAAGCCGCAGGCGCGGACGTGGCCGCGAAACGCTTCACGCCCCAGGACGACGCGCCGATCCCCGCGCTGCGCCGCCTGCTCGCGGGGTCCGCGTTGGAGTTGCCGGCGGAGTTGCCCGCCCCGGCCGCCGGCGTGTTCGGCTATTTGTCTTATGAGTTTGTGCGGCATTTGGAGCGGCTGCCGGCGCCCAAAGCCGACCCGATCGGCGTGCCTGAGGCGCTGCTGGTGCGTCCCTCCGTGGTAATCGTGTTTGATTCCATCCGCCAAGAAGTGATCTTTGTGACGCCCGCGCGCGCTCAGCCAGGCGTCGACGCAGAGGCCGCGTATGAGGCGGCGCGCGCGCGGCTTCTCGCCGTCCAGCATGCGCTGGCCCGCCCCATTGACGCCGGCAAACCCGAGGGCCGCGCCGCAGAAGCGCTTGAGCGCACGGCGGTGATCGCGCCCGCGGACTTCCGCACCATGGTCGACCGAGCCAAAGCCCACATCCGCGCCGGCGATGTGTTTCAAGTCGTGCCGGCTCAGCGCTTCACGGTTCCCTTCCCCTTGCCGCCCTTTGCGCTTTACCGCGCATTGCGGCGGCTGAACCCATCGCCCTTTCTGTTTTATCTCAGCTTCGACGAGTTCGCGGTCGTGGGCTCCAGCCCCGAAATCCTGGTGCGGGTCCACGATGGGGTGATGACGTTGCGGCCGTTAGCGGGCACGCGTCCCCGCGGCGGCGACCCCGCTGAGGACGCCGCACACGAGGCCGACCTCCTTGCGGATCCCAAAGAGCGCGCAGAGCATTTGATGCTGCTTGACCTCGGGCGCAACGATGTCGGGCGCGTGGCGAAATGGGGTGAGGTGACTGTGAGCGAGAGCTTTGCGGTGGAGCGCTACAGCCACGTCATGCACATCGTCTCGAATGTGCACGGGCCGCTGCGCCCGGAGTGCGATGCGGTGGACGCGCTGCTGGCTGGTTTTCCCGCGGGCACGGTCTCCGGCGCGCCGAAAGTGCGCGCGATGGAGATTATTCATGATCTTGAGCCCGAACGCCGGGGGGTCTACGCCGGCGGCGTGGGCTATTTCTCCGCCGGCGGAGACATGGACACCTGCATCGCGTTGCGCACCGCCGTGGTGAAGGACGGCGTCATGCATGTGAAGGCGGGCGGGGGCGTGGTGTTTGATTCCGACCCGGAGGCGGAACGCCAAGAAACGCTGCACAAATCCAACGCCTTGCTCACCGCCGCCAGCCAAGCGCGCTGGTTTGTGTGACAGCAGCCGCGCGCAGCGCCTCAGCCGCGGGCGGCGCGAGCCAACGCAGCCGCGCCCACGAACTGAACGCCACGGGCGCGCGCCGCAGGCAGCCAAGCCTCCAACGCCTCCAGCGTCACATCATGGGGGTGCGCAATCACCACAGCCGATCCGGCCGTGCGCGCCGCCTGCTCGGCCTCCGCCAGGGCGGCCGCGATCGCGCCCGGCTCGCGCACATGATCGACAAACACATCGCGCGACAACACCGGCAAGCCCGCGCGCGCCGCCGCCCGCCCAAGGACCGTGCGCCCCCCAGTGACGGAATCCAACGCCACAAAGCCGCGCGCCTGGGCCGCTTCGGCCACGGGCTCCAAGCACGGACCGCAGCTTGTGAAGCGGCTGCCCATATGATTGTTGAACCCCACGGCGCCGGGGACGGCGTCAAACGCCGCGCCGGCGCGGGTGCGGATCTCCTCAACCGACAGCCACGTCGTCAACGCGCGCGGACCCGGATCATCAAGTCCCACCGGCTCCATCGGCACATGCACAAACACCTCATGGCCAGCGTCGCGCGCCGCAGCGGCGACGCGCGCGGCCTCCGGCGCATACGGCAGGATCGAGAGCGTCAGCGGGCCCGGCAAGGCGAGCGCGCGCGCCGACGCCCGCGCATCAAGCCCAATGTCGTCAATGACCACGGCGATGTGCGGCGCCGCGGGGCCATGCGCCGTCGGCGCGCTGACGCGCGGCGTCTGTGGCCCATCCGCGAGCGGAGCGGCGGCCTCAGCGGCGGGCGCGCCCCACGGCGTGGGCGACGGCGCGTCGGCGAGCGCGGCCCCCGCGACGCCGGCTAAAGCAAACGCGCGCGCGGCGGGCGCGACGGCCGCGCTCTCTCGGAGGGGCTCGGTGGGGGCGGCCATGGGCGGCGAAGACCGCGCAGCCTGGGACGCTGATGCGGGCGCGGGGATGGGTGTGCGTGCGGGAGCCGCCACGGGAGCCGCCACGGGCGTCGCCCGGCGCGGTCCCACTCGCACGGGCGCGGGCAAAGCGGGCGCCGCGCGCCGAGGCTCCCCCCGCGCATCGGCGGTGCGCGCGAGCGGCCCGGCCGCCTCCACGGGACCGCCAAGGGGCGTGGCCACGAACCCAAGACACGCCGCGAGCGCTGCAAATCCGGCGGCGGCGGCGCCCCAAGCCGCAAGACGCGGCGCCAGACGACGCCGCGCCGCAGGAGCGCCGGCGATGAGCCCGCGCGCCCGGTCGAGGCGGGCGGGCGTGTTCCAGACGGGATCCTTGACGTTCATGCAGACCGGATGCGGCGGAATTGGTTAACGGAAGCTTGACGGACCCGACCTCACTCCCGCGATTGGCGCGAGTGTGTCGCCGCGGTATCACTGGCGCGCGAGCAGCCCTTGGCAGCCCTTGGCGAGGACACACACCCCCATGGCCACGCGTTCACGCGCGGCGGACGCGGCCCAAGCGCCCGCCCTCACCATCCTGGTGATCGACAATTACGACAGCTTTGTTTTCAACTTAGTCCACGATCTGGAGCGCCTGGGCGCCCACACCCAGGTGGCGCGCAATGATGCGCTGAGCGTCGAGGAGGCGTTGGCCGCGCCCGTGGACGGGTTCCTCATCTCCCCCGGGCCTGGAACGCCGGAGGCCGCGGGCGTCTCCGTCGCGTTAGCGCGCGCCGCCGGCGATGCAGGACGGCCGGTGTTCGGCGTGTGCCTCGGCCACCAGGCGATCGCCGCTGCTTATGGCGCGCGGGTGGGCGCAGCGCGCACCATCCGCCACGGCAAGACGAGCCCCATCAGCCATGACGCCAGCGGCGTGTTCGCGGGCGTGGCGGCGGCGTTCTCCGCCACGCGCTATCACAGCCTCGCGGTCGAGGACTCAAGCGTGCCCGAGGACCTGCGCGTGACGGCGCGCGCGGAGGATGGCGAGATTATGGGGCTCGCCCATCGCCGCCATCGGGTGTTTGGGGTGCAGTTTCACCCGGAATCTTACGCCTCAGAGCACGGCGTGCGCCTGCTGGCCAATTTCCTGGACGCCGCGGCGGTCGACCGCGCGCGCTGTGCGGATCACGCCTCATGAGCGCGCTCAGCGACGCTGTAGCCGCTCTCGCCCGCGGTGAGAGCATGACCGCGCCCGCCGCCCAGGCCGCCTTTGACAGCATGCTCGCGTGTGATCCCGAAAGCCCCCGGGATGCGGCTCTGCTCGGCGGTTTCCTCTTGGGCCTGGCGGTGCGGGGCGCGACCGCGACGGATCTTGTCGCAGGCGCGCGGGCGCTGCGGGCCCGAGTCGCGCCCGTCGCGGCGCCGCCGGCTCTTGCAGACGCCCTGGTCGATACGTGTGGAACCGGCGGGGACGCCGCCTCCACAGTCAACATCTCCACCGCCGCAGCGCTGATCGCGGCCGGCGCGGGCGCGGCGGTGGCCAAGCATGGCGGCCGCGCTGTGTCCTCGCGCTCCGGCTCGGCGGACGTTTTGCGCGCCCTTGGCGTGGCGGTGGACGCCAGCGCTGAGAGCGCGACGCAGGCCCTCGACCAAGCCGGGGTGGCGTTCTTGTTCGCGCCCGCTCACCACGCCGCGATGGCGCGGGTCGCGGGCGTGCGCCGCGCTCTCGGCGTGCGCACGGTCTTCAATCTGCTTGGACCGTTGACCAATCCCGCTGGAGCGCGCCGCCAAGTGCTGGGCGTTTACGCCGCAGACATGGTCGCGCCGATGGCGCAGGCTCTGCGCGAGCTTGGGGCGGTCCGCGCCTGGGTGGTGCACGGACGCGACGGCCTGGACGAGCTGACAACCACCGGCCCCAGCCTCGTCGCCTCGGTGACGGACAACGGTGTTGAAACCTTTGAAGTGACGCCGGAGGACGCCGGCTTGCCCCGCGCGCGGCTGGAGGATCTGCGCGGCGGCGATGTGGGCGAAAACGCCGCGGCCCTGCGCGCTGTGCTCAACGGATCGGATGACGCCGCGCTTCGGTCCTATCGCGACATCGCTGTGTTAAACGCCGCCGCGGCGCTGGTGGTGGCGGATCGCGCCGGCGACCTGCGGGACGGCGCCCGCCAGGCGGCGGCCGCCATCGACAGCGGCGCGGCCGCGCGGGCGCTGGAGCGTCTTGTGACCGTCACCGCCGCGGCGGCGGCCCGCGCCGCACACTCCACCGCGGAGGCGCGCCCGTGACGCACGCCCGCGAGACCACCGGCCACGCCGACGCCGCCCCCGACGCCGCCCCCGACGTCGCCCCAGACGCGGCAACGGGGGCGGACATGCTGCGCGCCATTATGGCTCGCAAGCGCGACGAGGTGGCCGCCCGCCAGGCCAGAACGCCGCTGGCGGCGGTGCAAGACCGCGCGCGCGCGATGGCCCCGCCGCGCGGCTTTCGCGACGCCCTTGCGCGCGCCGCCGCCGACGCCGGCCTCGCCTTGATCGGTGAGATTAAGAAAGCGAGCCCCTCTAAGGGCCTGATCCGCGCCGACTTCGACCCCGCCGCCCATGCGCTGGCCTACGCCCGCGGCGGGGCGGCGTGTCTGTCCGTGCTGACGGACGGCCCGGGCTTTCAAGGCGATGACGCCCATGTCCGCGCGGCGCGGACGGCCGCGGATTTGCCGATTCTGCGCAAGGACTTTGTCTCAGACGCATATCAAGTGTGGGAGGCGCGCGCCTTGGGCGCGGACGCGGTGTTGCTCATCCTGGCGGTGCTGGACGACGAGCGTGCGGCGATGCTGGGCGCGTGTGCGGCCGAGCTCGGGCTCGATGTGCTCGCGGAAGTCCATGATGAGGCAGAACTCGAGCGCGCCGCCGCTCTCGGCTTTAGGCTGATTGGCGTCAACAATCGCGACCTCACCCGGTTTGTGACGGATCTCGCCACGTTCGAGCGCTTGGCCCCACGCGCGCCCGCCGACACGCTGCTTGTTGCGGAGAGCGGGATCGCCACGCCTGAAGACGCCGCGCGCATGGCGAACGCCGGGGCGGCTGCGCTTCTGGTGGGCGAGAGCCTCATGCGCGCCGCCGACCCTGGGGCGGCCGCGGCGGGGTTGCTTGATGGGGCGCGCGCGGTGTTGGGGAGGACGCCGCTTGACGCAGCCAGGGAACAACCCTAGAACATTTTAGCATTGGCTTACAGGCGGGGCGAGGTCGCTGATGCTGACGCGCAAACAACATGAATTGTTGCTGTTCATCCACCAACGGATCGGGGAGACAGGGATATCGCCATCCTTCGATGAAATGAAGGAGGCGTTGAACCTGGCGTCGAAGTCGGGGATTCATCGCTTGATCACGGCGCTGGAGGAGCGTGGTTTTCTGCGCCGCTTGCCCCACCGCGCCCGCGCGCTGGAGGTGGTGAAACTGCCGGCGGCGAACGCACCGCCGGCTAGGGCCGCGGCTGCGCCGCCGCCGTCGACGGCGCTGGATGTGCCTTTGCTGGGGCGCATCGCCGCCGGCACCCCCATCGCCGCAATTCAGCACGAGCTTGAGCGCATCCCCGCGCCGCCCTCTTTGCTCGGCCGGGGGGAGCATTTCGCGTTGGAAGTGCGCGGCGATTCCATGGTGGACGCCGGCATTCTCGACGGCGACATCGTTTTCATCCGCCGCACGGAGGCCGCCGACAACGGCGCGATTGTGGTCGCGCTTGTCGATGATGAGGAAGCAACGCTGAAGCGTTTGCGCCGGCGCGGCGGCGTGATTGCGCTGGAGGCGGAGAACCCGGCCTATGAAACGCGCGAACTCCCGCCGGAACGGGTGAAGGTGCAGGGCCAGCTTGCGGGCTTGTTGCGCCGCTATCCCTAGCCGCGCGGTAGGCGGTGCGGACCCGGCGTCCCAACCCTCCGGCGCGTGACCCTCGGGCGCGCGACGCATGAGGATCAACGACGCTCAGGACTGCGCCACGCTGAGGACTGCACAACTTTGGGGGGTGCGCAGCGCTGGGGGATGCACAACGCTTGGGGGCGAGCGACGCCGGAACCGCGGGCGTTGGCGCTAACGAGTTCGGGGCTGGTGGGCTGGTCGGCGGGCGGACTCGCGCACGGATCGGTTGACTGGCGACGACGGCGCAGCGGCGCCGCGTGCGTCACGGGCGCAATTCCCCGTCGCGGCGACGACGCCAGGGCCGAACGCCGCCGGCGACATCGCGCCGCCACACGCCCCACGGCGCCGCATAAAGCGTGACGTCGCCGCGACCATCGGGCCTCAGCAGACGCGCCGGCGCGCAGGCCGCCAGCACCCCAGGGGACGCAACCTCCGCCACGCCCGCGCTCACCACGACCCAATCGGCGCGGCGGCAATCGTGGGCTAAGGCCTCCGGGCGAAGCGGCGCGGCCAGCCGCCAGGGCCGACCAAGGCCGCCAAAGCCGCGCCCCGACACCACGCAGCCCAGCGCGTCGCATGTCGCGAGAGCCGTTAAGGGCTGCGCCTGCTCCGGCGCGACGCCGGCGCGGCGCATCACGACGCCGCGCGCGTAATCGCCCCGGTAAGGCGGCGCGGTAAAAGCGTTCCCGCCCGCCATCACCACCAGCGCGCCATCCGCGCCGAGCCACGCCACCGGCCGCGGACTGCTAAGCCATACCGCCGCCGCCGCCGCCGCAAGCGGCGCCGCGACCCGCCAACGCCCAACGGTGAACGCGCACGCCGCCGCCACCGCTGCAAGACCGAACACAAGCGCCGCCGGCGCGCCCGCGGCGACCGCCGGCGGCGTCTGCGGCGTCGCCCACTCCGCCACCGCCAACATCACCCCAATTCCCGCCGCGGCCGCCGCGGCCGGCGGCCCCTCAGCCCCCAGCGGCGTCGCCACGCCCGCGGCCGCGGCCATGGGCATCACCCACAGCGAAAACACAGGCATCACGACGATGTTGACCGGGATCGCCACCCAGGACGCGCGGTTGAAATGCAGCGCCGCGATCGGTCCCGTGACCGCGCCGGCCACGACGCTGGTCATAATCGCGCCCGTGACGACGCGTCGCGCGCGCTTCCGCCACGGCGCCTCGGCGGCGGTCTCGCTGACGCCCGCGTCGCGGCGCGCCCAGCGGCGCTCTGCGGCCGCATAAGCGGCGATGAGGGCCGCCGTGGCCGCGAAGCTCATATGAAACCCGGCCGAGACCGCGCTCTCCGGGCGCAGCGTCAAAACAACCACCCCCGCCGCCGCTAAGGTGCGCAAGCTCAGCGCGCGCCGCCGCAACACCAACGCCGCGAACACAGCCGCCGCCATGACGTAAGCCCGCTGCGTCGACACCGCCGCGCCGGAAAACACCAGATACGCCGTCGCGACCACCAACGCCGCCCCAGCCGCCCACCGCCGAGGATCCCCCCGCCGGGCGAGCGGCGTGATGCTGGCGAACGCGAACGACAACGCCCAATAGGCCCCGCCCGCTGCGAGGGCCATGTGCAAGCCTGAGATCGCGAGAATGTGACCAAGCCCCGCCGCGCGCAACGTCTCCGCATGCTCCGGGACGATGTCGCCGCGATGGCCCGTCACAAGCGCCGCCACAATCGCGCCCGCCTCGCCGGGCGCCTGCAGACGCGCTGCGACAACGCCGCGCGCCGCAGCGATGGCGCGCTGCGCCCGCTCGCCCCGCGGCGTGCGCAGATCCGCCGCCGGGGTCATGGACGCCGCCCGGCCGAGGGCCGCAATCCCGTCGAAATACAAGCGCCGCTGCGCGTCATACGCCCCTGGCGTCGGCGGCGCCGGGGGCGGCCACACCCGCGCGCGCACCCGCACCCGCGCGCCCAAGCGCGCCGCCCCCGCAGGCGCGCTCACCCGCACCCGTCGCCCCGTCAGCGCATGCGCCGGCTCGCCCGCGGCCTCCACTGCGGCGACGCGCACCACATAGCGTTGGGGCGATCCCGCCCTCGCCCGCGGCCCCGACGGCGGATCAATGCGTTCAACCCAGCCCGTGAGCGTCACCCCCGCCGGCCTGTCCATGGGCGGGCTCGTCAGCGCGTGGGCGCGCGCCTGGGCGAGCGCAAAGCCGAGCGCAGCGAACGCCGCAGCAAGCGTGGCGATCCGCCGCCACAGCCCCGCCGCGCCTGCGCGTCCATAGGCATGCGCGCCCCACGCAGCGACGCCGCTCAGCGCCAGAAGGCCCCACCCCCAGGCGCGCGGCGGCTCCCCCGGCGCTTCGAGATACGCGCCCGCGCCTGCAGCCATGGCCGCGGCCACAAGCAGCGCGCCGCCGCCGGGCGCAAAACGCAGGGCCTTCCCGTCGGCGGCCGACGCGCCTGTCTTGTGCCAATCCAGAGCCATGCTATTTGCACATTTGTTTTCAACGCGAGCGTGGTGGTGACGACGTCATGACCGATCCTGCGCCGGTGGTGACGCGGTTTGCGCCGTCGCCCACCGGCTTCCTGCATATTGGCGGCGCGCGGACAGCGCTTTTCAACTGGCTCTATGCGCGTGGCCGCGGCGGTCAATTCCGGCTGCGCATAGAAGACACCGATCGCGAACGGTCCACAGACCGCGCGGTGGAGGCGATTGTTGAGGGCCTGCGCTGGCTCGGGCTGGATTGGGATGGCGAGCCCGTGTCCCAACACGCCCGCGCCGACGCCCATCGCGCGGCCGCCCACGCGCTGTTGAATGCGGGACGGGCTTACAAGTGCTTTGTTCCCGCCGACGCGCTCGCAGCCAAACGCGCGGCCGCGCAAGAGACCCTTGATCGCGCCCGCGCACTGCGCAAGCAGGCGAAAGCGCTTGCCGACGACGACGCCGGCGACCGCGCGGCGATGCTCGCGCAGGCCGACGCCCTCGCGCAGGAGGCGAATGCAGGCCTGGCGGCGTTCCGCTCCCCCTGGCGCGACCGCGACCCGGCCGAAGCGCCCAAGGACGCGCCCTTTGTGGTGCGCTTCAAGGGCCCGCTGGACGGTGAGACAAGCGTGCCCGACGCCGTTCAAGGCGATGTGCGGTTCGCCCACAAGGATCTCGACGATTTGGTGCTGCTGCGCGCGGACGGCTCGCCCACTTACAATCTCGCGGTGGTGGTGGACGATCATGATATGGGCGTCACCCACGTCATTCGCGGCGATGATCACCTCGTCAACGCCGGCCGCCAGACGCTGATTTATAACGCGTTGGGTTGGACGCCGCCGGTCTTCGCCCACATTCCCCTGATCCACGGGCCCGACGGCAAGAAGCTCTCAAAACGCCACGGCGCGCTGGGGGCGGAGGCTTATCGCGCCCTCGGCCACCTGCCGGAGGGGATGCGGAATTATCTGCTGCGTTTAGGCTTTTCCCACGGCGACCAGGAGATTTTCACCACCGCTGAGGCCCTGACGGCCTTTGATCTCAGCGGGATCAACAAAGCGCCGGCGCGTCTCGACTTTGACAAGCTCGCCCATGTCAACGGCCACCACCTCGCGGCGGCCGACAATGACCGGGTGTTTGCGCTGGCCGTCGCGCTGGCGGAATGGACGCAGGGGCGTGTCCTGGGAGGCGAGGCGCTCGCGCGGCTGCGCAGCGCGACGCCGCATGTCAAAACCCGTGCGCGCACGCTGGTGGAGGTGATGGATCAGGCCGCCTTCGCGTTGGCCGCGCGCCCCATCGCGTTGAACGCAAAAGCCGCTAAGGCTTTGGCGGGAGAAGAAACCCGCGCGCGGCTCACGCGCCTGCGAGACCGCCTTAGCGCGGTTACCGATTGGACCGAGGATGCGCTTCATGACGCGTTGCAACACGCAGCGGAAAGCGAGACAGTCAGCTTCGGTAAAATCGGCGCGCCCCTGCGGGCTGCGCTGACTGGCGGCGCGCCGGCGCCGGACATGCATCTGGTGCTCGCGATCTTAGGCCGCGAAGAAGTTCTGCACCGTTTGGACGACGTTCTTCGTCGCGACCCCGTCGCGACCCCCGCTTAACCGCATCGGCGCCCGCCGACACAACGTAACGAGGTGAGTGATGGAAAACCGCGCCAAGCCCAATGGCGACGCCAGCGTCTGGCTGCCCAACGGCAAAGAATTCCGCCTTCCGGTGCTGGACGGGACTGCCGGGTCGTCCGTCGTCGACATCCGCACTCTGGCGAAACAAGGCGGCGTCTTCACGTACGACCCGGGTTTCACCTCGACGGCGAGCTGCGAAAGCCGCATCACTTACATTGATGGCGACGAAGGCACACTCCTTTACTCCGGCTACCCCATTGACGAATTGGCGGAGCAGTCGAGCTTCATTGAAGTCTGTTACCTGCTGCTGCACGGCGAATTGCCCAGCGCCTCGCAATTTGCCGACTTCACCCACTCCATCACCTACCATTCCATGCTGCACGCGCAGTTCGATCGGTTCTTCGACGGCTTTCGGCGCGACGCCCACCCCATGGCGATCATGGTCGGCGCGGTGGGGGCGTTGTCCGCGTTTTACCACGACAGCACCGACATCAATGATCCCCACCAGCGCATGGTCGCCAGCCACCGCATGATCGCAAAAATGCCGACGATCGCAGCGCGCGCCTACAAATACGCGATCGGCCAGCCCTTCGTGTATCCGCGCAACGAGCTCGCGTATTCAGACAATTTCTTGCGCATGTGCTTCGCTGTCCCGGCCGAAGAGTTCAAAGTCAACCCGATCTTCGCCCGGGCGATGGATCGGATCTTCATTCTTCACGCCGACCACGAGCAAAACGCCTCCACCTCCACTGTGCGGCTCGCCGGCTCGTCGGGCGCAAACCCGTTTGCGTGCATCGCTGCGGGCATTGCGTGCTTGTGGGGGCCGGCCCATGGCGGCGCAAACGAAGCCGCCCTCAACATGCTGGCTGAGATCGGCTCCGTCGATCGGATCCCGGAATTCATCGCCCGGGCGAAGGACAAAGACGACCCCTTCCGGCTGATGGGCTTCGGCCACCGGGTCTACAAGAATTACGACCCCCGCGCCAAAGTGATGCAGAAGACGTGCCATGAAGTTCTGGGCGAACTGGGCATTGGCGATGATCCACTTCTGAAAGTGGCCGTGGAATTGGAGCGGATTGCGCTCGAAGACCCCTATTTCGTCGAGAAAAAACTCTACCCCAATATCGACTTTTATTCGGGCATCACGCTGAAGGCGATGGGCTTCCCGACGGAAATGTTTACGGTCCTGTTCGCGCTGGCGCGCACGGTCGGCTGGATCGCGCAATGGACGGAAATGATTGAGGATCCGAGCCAGAAAATTGGCCGGCCGCGCCAAATCTACACAGGCGCGCCGCTGCGCCATTACGTCGGCATCGACCAGCGCTAAGGCGTTGTCCCATCAAGGCGTCGTCCCACCGGAGGGGGCCCCGGAGACAGCGTCGCTGCGCGCGTGAAGAGCACTCCCCGTGAGGGAGCTCCTCGCGCCATGGCGCGCACGGGAGACGCAATGCCCCTACGTTGTGTCACCCGACGCCATCCCCCTGGGGCGGCGCGCCAGCGGCGGCGTCGCGTCCGCGGCCGGCTTACCGCGACGCGGCGTCCGGCTCGTGAACGACCAGCTGGGCGCAACGCAACGTCGCTGCGCCGGGGATCGCGGCGCGGCGGCCTGCGTCCACGGCGATGAGAAACTCCGACGCCGGACCACGACGCCTCGGGCGCGTGATCGACAACACGCCGCGCTGTTCATCCGCCGTCATCGTGAAATTCGACCGCAAATACCGCTTCAGCATGGTCAACCGTGCTGGGGTGGTCGTTGGCGGCGCAAAGCGCGCATCCGCGTCAACGCGCGCCAGAAACCGCGTCATCGCCCGCAGCGCCGGCTCGTCTTGGGCGCACACCGCCAGGGAAGCTTTCGTGGTCGCGAGGCTTTTCGCAGCGCGCGAGACCTCGCCATACACGGGCGCGGAGAGCGCATCAGCCGGGGTGTTGGCGTTGTCGCCGCGCCGCAGCAGCGCCACCGTTTTCGTCGTGATCCGCCGGACCTGCTCATCCGTGACGCGGTGATCGACGTCGCGCGCGGCGCGGCCGAACCGAACGTTCAGCGTCTCCACCTCACCGGAAAACGCCGCCTCAATCGCCGCGAGACGCGCAAGATCGGCCTCCACCGTGGACGGCGCCACCCGCGCGCACGCCGCAAGGGCCGCCGCGCCGGCCACAACCGCCAAGCACGTCCGCCAGATGCTCTGGCGTGATGTCCGCAGCCGCATCATCCCCCCTTTCGCCGCGGGGTCGCCGCGACCGTCTTAGACGCGCTGACGCCGTCTCACAGGCCCGCGGCAAAGACAAGCACATGGTAAATGTAATGCTGCTCGACAGTCCCCGCGATCAGATGCGCGTGCGGCCCCCAGGCGTAAATGGACACATCCTCGCCCGCATGGGTTTCTGACGGCGCGGGCACGAGAGATTGCTGGCGGTGGTCTTTATCGGTGACGTCGACCTCAGACAAATCAGGCCGCTGCAGCACCCCGTCCTGACCCAGCGCCACAGAGCCCGGCCCGTTGGCATACGCCAGCGTGGTGTAAGGCCGCCCATCGCCGGCGCGATAGGCGTCGCCGGTCTCCCCCGCCGCCAGGCCGAGGATGGGGTTGTTGCGCGCGGGATAGCCCGCAATGGTGAGCGTGTGGCTGTGATCGGCGGTGACAATGATCAGCGTGTCTTCGCGACTGGTCATCGCCAGCGCGGCCTCGACCGCAGCGTCGAAGGCGACAGTGTCGGCGAGCGCGCGCCCGGCCTGGCCGGCGTGATGGGCGTGATCAATGCGCCCACCCTCCACCAACAGGGCGTAGCCCTCCTCATGCTGGCTCAAACGTGTGATGGCCGCGCGGGTCAGATCCGCCAGCGACGGATCATTGTCGCGATCGGCCTCATACTGCATATGGCTCGGCTCAAACAGGCCAAGCACCCGCGGCGCCGTCGTCATGTCCAGCGCCGCCAATTGCGCGCGGTCCCAGACAAAAACATGCTTCGGCGACGTCGCAGCCCAGTCCGCGGTCAAATCACGCCCATCGCCGCGGGCGCCCGTGATGTCGGGATACTCAGGGTCTTGCGCCGTGTTGGGCAGGAAGTTCGCCCGACCGCCGCCCAAAGCGATTTCGAGCCCGTCGCCGGCCGGCCAGTCCACCAATTGGCGCGCAATGTCGACGCAACCAGCATCAGCCGCGGCCGCGCCCAAGGCGACGTCATTCTCCCAATCGCGATTGGCGCTGTGGGCGTAGACCGCCGCCGGCGTGGCGTGCGTGATCCGCGCCGTCGAGACGACGCCGGTCGCCCGCCCCAGAGCCTCCGCCATTTCAAAGAGGGTCGTCGCTGGCGCGGCCAAGGCGGCCGTACAATCATTGCGGCGCGCATTCGCCCGGATCCCGACGACGCCTGAGCGCGTCTTCACGCCCGAGACCATGGCCGTGGCGGTCGCGGCGCTGTCGGAGACTTGGTAATCATGGCTGTAGGTGCGCGACAGCGCGTGGTGCGGAAAGCGGTCGATCGCGAGGGTGTGGCTTTCGCCGTCGCGGCCCGCCAGCTGCCCCGCGAAAATGCGCGCTGCAGTTACGGTGGCGACGCCCATGCCGTCGCCGACAAACAGAATGATGTTCTTGGCGCGGCCCTCATAGCGCGGCCTCGCGCGCATCGCCTCCAAACGCGCGGCGGCCGCGCGGTAATAGGCGTCGTCGCGCTGAACGCTGGCGCGCGAGGGCGCATCCGCCGGCGGACCAGCATAAGCGTCCGTCCCGTCGGGCGCGCCCGCGGCGGGCGCTGCGTCCTCAGGCGTTTGATCAGCATCCTCATAAGGGCAGCAGCCCGCCGCCAACACAGCCGCCAGGGCCCCCGCCAACGCCGTCCATCGCCATGCACCCATCGTCATTCCCCAACACATCCCCATGCCGCGGCGATCTAGCACGAACGCGTCCCCGCGCGCACCGTTTCCTCGCGTGCGCCGGCGCCGTGCGGCCCCCAAGAGACCGCGTTGGCCCCAGGACGGGCGGGCCGCGGGGTGCTATCACAGGTTCATGCGAATCATCACCACGACGGACGCCCTTGCGGCGTTCTGCGCCGAACTTCGCCGCCATGACGTCGTCGCCGTCGATACGGAATTCATGCGCGAGTCGACGTATTGGCCGCTCTTGTGCCTCATCCAGGCCGCCGCCGGCGACGCGGAGGCGGTGATCGACCCTCTCGCGGAGGGAATCGATCTCTCGCCCTTGTTTGCGGTGTTCGACGATCCCGCGATCGTGAAAGTGTTCCACGCCGCGCGGCAGGATCTTGAGATCTTCGTGCACATGCACGGGCGCGTCCCGACGCCGCTGTTTGATTCTCAAGTCGCCGCAGCGGCCGTGGGCTTGGGCGACTCCATCGCCTATGACACCTTAGTGCGCGTGTTGCTGGACGCCTCGATCGACAAAACCTCCCGCTTCACGGATTGGTCACGGCGGCCCTTGTCGCCCAAACAGCTCGCCTACGCGCTGTCGGATGTGACGTATCTGCGCGACCTTTACCCGATTTTGAGCGCGCGGCTCGCCACGGCGGAACGCACGGAGTGGGTGGCTGAGGAGATGGCGGTGCTCACCGACCCCGCCACATACGCCCTCGACCCCGATGCCGCGTGGACGCGGCTGAAAGTGCGCAAGCGGACCAAACCCTACCTCGCCGCCCTCAAAGTCGCGGCCCGCTGGCGCGAACAGGAGGCCCAGACCCGCAATGTGCCCCGCCAGCGCGTCTTGAAAGACGACGCCCTTTACGAAATCGCCATGCAAGGCGTCGACAGCGCGGAGGCCTTGGGTCGGTTGCGCGCAATCCCTAAAGGGTTTGAGCGCTCCAAAGCCGGCCAAGCGCTCGGCGCAGCCCTTGCCGAGGCGCACGCCACGCCGGAGGCGTTCGCGCCCAAACTGCCGCGGCCCGCGCCGACGCCGGCGGGAGCCGGACCGACGCTTGAACTGTTGAAAGTGCTGCTGCGGGTTCAAGCCCAGCGCCATGACGTCGCGCCGCGATTGATCGCCACGGCTGCGGATCTCGAGCGCTTAGCCGCCGACGACGCCGCTGATATTCCCGCTTTGCGCGGTTGGCGGCGCGATGTGTTCGGCCAGGCCGCGCTTGATCTCAAACATGGTCGCTCGGCGCTTTATCTCGCCGACGGTCAAGTGCGCATCGCCGAGCGCTCGCCGGCGGTGTGAGCCTGTGTCGACGCCGGCGGACTCAGTCCGCCGCGGCGTCCGTCAACACCGCTTCCTCTAAGCCCAAGGCGTGCGCCAACACGCCCTCGCGCACGCCGGTTTCCGACAGCACAATATCTGTGGGCTCGACCCGCTCGACCAGGGCGCGCAGCGCCAACGCGGCCCCGGGCAACGTTTCGCGCCGCCGGTTCGACACCCGCGCCTTGTCCATCAGGCGCGCGGCTTTCGCGCCGCCATGTTCGATCACGTCGAGCACCCACAGCACCTCCGCCGGCGTCAGCGTCCAGCCGTGCAGGCCGGGGTCTTGGCCGCGCTCCGCCGCCGCCAACTTGGCAACATTGCGCCACGCCCCCCCGACGCCGTAAAGCCGCGCGCGCCGCCAGCCCCCGCGGGGCGGGCTGGCGTCCAACGCCGCCTCCACGGCTCGACGCGCGCCCGCCGCGCTCTGGCGCAACGCATCCTCCACCGCCAGCGGCCCCACCACATACGTCTCGCCTTCGCGCGCGGTTCCGCCTGAAATGTCGGCGAGTTCAAGGCTGAGGCCACCAAGATCCGACACCGCGCCGTCATCGCACAGCCCCCCCACCAACACGCCCCGCGCCGCGCTCCAGCCCTCTTGCGCGCCGGACAACACACGCACCTCCGTCGCGAGAATCGCCTCCGCCCGGGTGATGAACGCGTCGCGGCTGCGCGGCTCCGCGACACGCACCGCCGCTGTGGCGAAGGCGACGCGTCGGCGCGCGCCATGGACGTCGACAAGAATGTCAAGCAAGTGCAACGCGTTCAGCGCGTCCAAGATCCGTTGCGGCTGGAGCACGCCGCTCTCGCTTAGCCCGCGGCCCAAGCGCGGCTTTTCGCCGTGGGAATGCAGCGCGCGGATGTGGTCGCCATCAATGGCGTAAAGCACCGCCCGCACGGAGTTCGCGCCGATGTCGATCACCGCCACATCCGCCGGCGGCGCGTTGGCGTGCGCGGGCGCGGCGATCATTGCGCGCCGCCGCGGAGGCAGGACCGACAATGCGCGGCGATCACCCACCGCGCGCCGGCGCGCCCGGGCGCGCCGGCGGCGGCCCGTTCACTCGCGCCGCGCCGCGGCCGGAAAGGCTCGGGTGCTCCATAAAATAGCCGTGCGCGCAAAACGCGTCCTCCGCATCATGGCCCGGGCAGCGGACATAACCGCCATCGGGCTGCATGAGCCAGCTTTGGCGTTCATCGCGTAAATTTCCCACCATGATTTGGTTGAGCACATGGCGATGGACCGTCGGATTTGTGATCTCCGCCATCACTTCGACGCGCCGCTCGAGATTGCGCGGCATCCAATCCGCTGACGAGAGATAGACTTTCGCGGCCTCCGACGGCAGGTCCGCGCCGTGAGCGAACGCCCAAATGCGCGCGTGCTCTAAGAACCGCCCGACAATGGACTTCACGCGGATCGTCTCCGACAATCCCGGGACGCCTGGGCGCAAACAGCAAATGCCGCGCACCACAAGGTCAATCTCCACGCCCGCCTGGGACGCCTCATAAAGCGCGTCGATCATGCCGGCGTGCACGAGGGAGTTCATTTTCGCCCAAATCGCCGCCGGCTTGCCCGCGCGCGCGTTCTCCGCCTCAGTCGCGATCAGCGCCAGCAATTGGGACTTCATGTCGAGCGGCGACATCGCGAAGCGTTCCAACACGTCGGGCTTGGCGTAGCCTGTGACGAAGTTGAACACGCGCCCGGCGTCGCGCCCAACCGCCGGATCCGCGGTGAAGAGAGAAAGGTCGGTGTAAATCTTCGCAGTCAGCGGATGATAATTTCCAGTGCCGACATGGGTGTAAGCGCGCAAGTCCGACCCTTCGCGACGCACCACCAGGCTGAGCTTGGCGTGGGTCTTCCAGTCCACAAAGCCGCCATACACGACTTGCACGCCCGAATTCTCTAAATGGCGCGCAAATCCAAGATTGGCCTCTTCATCAAAGCGTGCTTTGAGTTCAATAATCGCAGTGACGTTCTTGCCCGCCTCTGAGGCTTCACACAGCGCCTCAACAATCGGGCTGTCGCGCGAGGTGCGATAGAGCGTCTGCTTAATCGCGAGAACTTTCGGATCCGCCGCGGCTTGACGGATAAACTCCACCACGGTGTCGAACGTCTCATAGGGATGGTGCACTAAGATGTCCTTCGCGCGGATGGCGGCGAACATGTCGCCGCGATACTCACGCACGCGCTCGGGACTGCGCGGTTCGAAACTCGGAAACAGCAAATCCGGGCGGTCTGAGGTGATCACTTCACTGAGGTCTTTGACGCCCAAAAACCCATCCACCAGGATCACATCCTCTGGCGCGGCGTCGAGGGCGCGGGTGACGAACTCCTGCAGCGGCGCCGGCATGGCGGCGTCCACGGTCAAGCGCACCAACGCGCCACGGCGGCGGCGTTTAATGGCCGATTCAAAGAAGGCGACCAGATCCTCCGCCTCTTCCTCCAAATCGATATCTGTGTCGCGCAAAACGCGGAACATGCCCGCGCCTTCGACCCGATAGCCGGGAAAGAGCTGGTCAAGGCACAGCTCCACCACAGTCTCCAACGCCACAAACCGCGCCGGCGCGCGGCCATGGCCCTTGCGTTCGCCCGCCGGCAACGCCACGAACCGCGGCACGCCTAAGGGAATCGGCGCCAGCGCCTTCAGCGATCCGCCTTGGGCGTCGCTTAAGTCCAGCGCCAAATTGAACCCCAGATTAGGCACGAACGGAAATGGATGGGCGCTGTCGACCGCCAGCGGCGTCAAGAGCGGGAAAATCCGCATCAGAAAATCATCGCGCAGCCATTCACGGTCAGCCTTGGTCAGTTCGCGCGCCTCCAAGACCATCACGCCTTCAGCCCGCAATTGCTTGCGCAAATCCGCCCAGAGCGCGCTTTGCTGCGCGATCAACTCCCCCGCCAGCGCGTTGACGGCGCGCAATTGTTGCGACGCCGTCAAACCGTCATCGCTCAGCGTCGCCACCCCGCCGCGCACCATGGCCCGCAGTCCCGCGACACGCACCATGTAGAACTCGTCCATGTTGGAGCCGGAGATGGCTAAAAACCGCACCCGCTCGAACAGGGGATGGCGGGGATTGGCGGCTTCCTCCAGCACGCGCCGATTAAACTCCAGCCAGCTCGTCTCGCGGTTGATGAACCGGTCCGGCGAGGCCGCCAGCTCTTGCGCCTCTCGCGCCGACGCCGCGGCTGTCGTCTTGGCCGCCGTCGGGGCCGCGCCGTTCGCCCGTTTCTTTGCAGGGGCGCGGCGCGTGCGGGTGGTGGATGACGTCGATGCGGCGGTCATAGCGCTCCAGAACCTTCTTCATGGAAGTAGTCGCGCGCGAGAGCGCGGGTCACGCGCGCGCCGTCAGCCAGGGCGCGGCGGGTCAACCCGTCGGCGGCGTCGACGGCCGCCGCGTGGGAACGTTCTATCCGTACACAAATATATGAAAGGAGGCTTTCGTCCGCCGTGACGCCTGAGTCCGCAAAGACTTTCGCCAAAATCGCCCGCAGCTCGTCATCATCCGGGGGATCAATGCTCGCCATTGGCAAGGCCCTCAGCCGCGACGTCAAATCCGCCGTCGCGCCCCACGCCGCCCACTCATTCGGCGCGCAGCGCGCTGTCATCACCAGCGCCCCCGCACCGCGCCGCGCGGCGTTGATGAGGGCGAACACGGCGTCCGGCGCGCCGTCGTCAGCCCCCTCCACGACCAGGCGGCCCCCCATCTCCAGCGCCTCAAGGGCCGTGGGATCGAGCGGGCGGTCGCGTCCGTCAAGAATGCGCGCGGCCGCAGCGTCCGCCTCCGCCTCGGCCCACATCCGCACAAGATGGCTCTTGCCCGAGCGCGCCGGGCCGACCACCGCCAGCGCGTGCGTGGGCCACGACCGCCACGCCGCGAGCGCCGCCCGCGCGGCCGCGGTGGACGGGCCCGCCACAAACGTGGCGGTGGGATCGCGCGCAAGGGCGGGAAAATCGAACGCGAGTTGCGCGCCAGCCATCCGCGTCATCCCGGAGACGACGGCGCAGGCGGGCGCGGAATCCCCCCGTCGGCGCCGGTTCTCGGCGCGCCGGCGGGCGCGCCTGACGCAGCCGCAGGCGCCGCGCCGCGCGCGCTCGCCCGGCCCAACGCCTCAACCCGAAACACCGCCTCGCGCGCGTCCGCGGTCTCCGGCGTCAGCGCCACGCCGCGCTCGCGCAGTTCCAAGCGCAATTGTTCAATTGCGCCGCGATGAACCGCCCGCACCATCGCACCGTCGTTCGAGAGCGCCTCCAGCCGCACATCGCTTAACAGCGCCGCCCCGCCTAGGGCCGTCTCCAGCCTGAGCCACTCCGCCAAGGTCGCAAACCGCACCGACAACACAATGTCGCTTTTCGCGCCAGTCGCGGCGGTCAGCGACTGCTTCCATTCCGTCTGCAAGGAATCGAACACGCGGTCGCGCAATTGCGCCAAGCTCGGCGCCGTCAGCCGACCGCCATCAACGACTTTGCCGCCTTGTGCGAAATCGAGCTCCCGCACTTGAGCCATCGCGCCGCCAGAACCTTGGCGCGCATAAACGACCAACACGCGGTCCAAGCGATAGCGCCGCGCCATCGCGCCCAGAGCCGCAGCGTCCAGCGACACCGCTTGGCTCGCCGACACCCCGCCAATGTCGCTGATGTCGCCCAAAGGCGTCGTCAGCGGGGTGAGCTCGTCCGAGAAGTCGCGCGCCTGCCACAGCGCCAACCACGGATTGTTCGCCCACAAGCGCACGCCCTCGCCATCGCGCCACAAGGGGATGACCAGGGAGGGGCGCGTGCGGCTCTCCACATGTTGGACGCCGCGGTCGCGGAAGTATTGGCGCACTTGGCCGGGATCAAACGTCACCGTGATGGTGGCGCTGTAGGAGGTGGCGGTGTTGGCTTGCTCCTCCACCTCCAGGCCGGCGACGAGGGTTTCAGCCTCCTCCGGCGTCACTGGCGGCAAGAGATACCGGTCGCGCGGCGCGGTGAGCCGGTTGGTCAAGCGCTCTAAGGCGCGCGCTTGGCCAAGCGCCAAGGCCGGTCCTTGAGCCGCGGCGGCGGTTTCCGCCTCCGCTTGGGTCTCCACCCCGCGGACACGGAAGATATCCGCCGCCGCGGGAGCGGCCGACGCCACAGCCGTGAGGACCGCGACCACAAAAGCGCGGGCGATAGCGCGCATAGCGAACTCCTTGTGTGAACCAACACTATACCCATACCGCCGTCGGCGTCGAAAGGCTTCGGCTTGCTCCCGGCGGCCGCTTAGGGTTTGGTCAGGCTTTACCAAGCAGGTGGGGAGGCGATGTGGCGAAGCAGACTGGCGAGGATCCACGCCGCCCAGCGGCTCCCGGCATGAGCGACGGAGACAGCCAGGCCGGCCTCACATACGCCGCCGCCGGCGTCGACGTAGAAGCAGGCGACCGCTTCACCCAAGGGCTTGCGCCGCTGGCGGCCACGACCGCGCGCCCCGGCGCAGACTCCAGCCTCGGCGGCTTTGGCGGCACGTTTGATTTAGCGGCGGCGGGTTTCCGCGATCCCGTCTTGGTGGCGGGCGCGGACGGCGTCGGCACTAAGCTCGACATCGCCGCCGCCGTCGACCACCACGCCAGCGTCGGCGTGGATTTGGTGGCCATGTGCGTCAATGACGTGCTGGCCCACGGGGCCGAGCCGCTGTTTTTCTTGGACTACATCGCCACGGGCCGGCTGCAGCCGGAGGCGGCGCGCCAGCTCGTGGAGGGTGTGGCCAGGGGGTGCCGCGAGGCGGGATGCGCGCTCATTGGCGGGGAGACCGCGGAGATGCCGGGCTTTTACGCCCCCGGCCGCTATGACGCCGCCGGCTTCGCCGTGGGAGCCGCGGAGCGGGGCGATTTGTTGCCGCTCCATGACGACATGCGCGCAGGCGACGCCATGATCGCCTTGGGATCGTCGGGCGCCCACGCCAACGGCTTTTCCTTCATCCGCGCAACGGTCGATCGGTTGGGCCTGGCCTGGGACGCGCCCTCGCCGTGGGACGCAGCGACGCCGCTGTGGCGCGCGTTGCTGGAGCCGACGCGGATTTATGTGCCCGCAATCTTGCCGCTGGCGCGGGCCGGGCGCTTGACGGGCGCGGCCCACATCACGGGCGGCGGCCTGATCGACAATCCGCAGCGCGCGCTGCCGGCGCATTTGCGTCCCGCGATTGATTGGGAGAGCTGGCGGCGTCCGCCCCTGTTCGCGTGGCTGCAAGACGCCGCCGGCGCGCAGGAGGCGGAGATGCGCCGCGTGTTCAATTGCGGCGTCGGTTTTGTGGTTTATGTGGCCCGCGACACCGCCGAGGACGTGGTCACGGATTTGCGCGCGGCCGGAGAGACCGCGTGGATCTGCGGGGAGGTCGTGGACGCGTGACGGACGCCCGCGACGCTTCCCCGCCCAAACGTGTAGCCATCTTGATTTCGGGCCGCGGCTCGAACATGGCCGCGCTCCTTGACGCTATGGCTGCGCCAGGTTTTCCCGCCACCCCGGCCGTCGTGATCTCCAATATCGGGACAGCGCCGGGGCTGGCGCTCGCGGAGGCGCGCGGCGCGCCCACGGGCGTGGTCGACCACACAGCCTATCCCGATCGGGAGCGCTTCGAGATTGAGATCCACGCGCGTCTTTTAAGCGCACGCGCGGATCTGGTGTGTCTGGCGGGCTTTATGCGGGTGCTGACGCCGTGGCTGGTCACGAAGTGGGCTGGGCGCATGCTCAACATCCACCCGGCGTTGTTGCCGGCCTTTCCGGGCCTCAACACCCACCAGCGCGCGCTGGAGGCGGGCGTGGCGGTCCATGGCGCGACGGTGCATTTCGTGACGCCCGAGCTCGACGCCGGTCCGGCGGTCGGCCAAGCGGTGGTCCCGGTGCTGGCGGAGGATGATCCCGACAGCCTGGCCGAGCGCGTGTTGGCGTTGGAGCATCACTTGTTCCCGGAATGCCTGCGGCTGGTGGCCTCCGGCGCCACGCGATGGGAGAACGGCCGCGTGCACGGCCCGCGCGTCGTGCGGTGGGCGGGTGAGGACGCGCACGCCCCCGAGCGTCAGGACGCGCCGGCGTCGGCGTAAGCGGCTAAGGGGCGACCGGGGTGAGGACGAGTTCCGTGCGGGTCGCCGCGCGGATCGCCTCATCGCTGAACCACCAATACACCTCCGCCTCGGGATCAAGCCACGCGCTCACTTGATCGGCTAAGTGACGGCTGAACACCCGCCCCGTCACGCCGCCCGGCAGCACGGCCCGCACCTTATCTGGATCGTTCAGATCAGCCGTCATGCGCAAGGACGCGCCCCAATAGGGATCAAACGGCCGCCCAAAGGGATAAACCGCCCGCTGCAGCGTTTCGCCCGAGCCCGGCATCGCCACATCGCGATTGCCGGTGAGCCGTCCCGCCAGCCCGTCAAGCCGCAGGGGCCCGCGGAAACGCACCCGGTGCACCGCGCCCCAGCGCCAGTGTCGCGGGCCTGGCCCATAGCGCTCCGTCAGCTCGGCGCGCGCGGCCTCCCCGGCGCGGCGGATCAAGGCGGCCAAATCCTCCACCTCGTCCGTGCGCGCATCATCGAACCAAGGCGAGCCGCCGTCGCGCAGCATCAACGCGAAGCGTTCATGCCAGATATACCACACATTGAGCATCTCCGCCGTCAGCTCAGGGCCGAGATCATCCTCATACGTCAGCCGGGCGAGCTGGCGGATGACCGCCTGAAACACTGTGGGCGCGGGCGTGTCCACGCGGTCGCGATAATCCCACGCCTCTAACAGCGCGCCAAGATCAGCCGTCTCCGGCGCCGCCGACAGCGCCTGCGCCAGGATCGGCGCAGCCTCGCGCGCAAACACATTAAGGTCGTCATGGTGAGCCGCCCACGCGTCCGCGGCCGTCACCAGGCCCGGACGGTTGAACAGCTCCTGCATGCGGCGATAGCGAAATCCAGGCGACGCATAAGTCGTGTAGGCATAGGGGAAATCCGGCGGCGCGGTCATGTGATTGGCCGTACCCGTCCAGCCGCGCGGGGGGTCGAGTTCTCCCGGCATCGCCGCGCCTGGCACAAAGCCCGCCCAGGCGTCCTCAGCGGTCGCGGCCAGAGGGAGCATGCCGTCGCCGCGCACCCGGATCGGCGCAGCCCCACTGGCCAAGCGGCCCACCCGACCAGAAACGTCGCCAACCACAAAATTGAGGCTTAAAATCGTGGTGTCGGCGACCGCCGCCAGCGCCTCCTCCACCGAGCGCGCCGTCATCAATCGGTCGACGCCAAGCTCTGGGGTCTGACGCTCGGCAGCGGCCCAGCGCACCGACATCACGACGTCAGCGCTGGGCGTGAGGCCGTGATCGCTGATCACGGGCCCGCGGCGCGTGCTGCGGATGCTCAGCGGCTCGTCGCGAAACCCATCCGCGTCGGCCGCCTCGCCCTCCTGCGCCTTCACCCGGATCACGTCCTCAATAACGGTGAAGGGATAGGATGCGTCGCCCTCAAGATACCGATCGGGATCTGTGGGATCGACGGTCTCCACGTAAAGATCGATCACATCCGCGTAGGCGTTGGTGACGCCGAAGGCGATGGCGTCATTGCGCCCGATCAACACGCCCGGCAGCCCCGCATTGACGCCCACGACCCGAAGCTCCGGCGTGATCAGCCCCACCGGATGCCAAAAGCCCGGCAAATCGCGAATGTCGAGATGGGGATCATTCGTGACGATCGCCGCGTCAGCCCCCGCCTTCGCGCCGCTGATCGCCCAATTGTTGCTGCCGCCGACGCCGAGATGGCTCCAGCCCTCCGCCCAGGCCGCAGCCGTCGCGGCGGCCGCGCCGGGCGTCAGAGACGCGAACCGTCGCGGCGCGCGCTGCGTGCGCAGGCCAGGGTCATCGGGATTCAGCGCGAGCGGCGCGATCTCCGCGAAGCGCTCCGGCCCCAGCCGCTCGATCATGGCTTGAGCGATCAATTCCGCGCTGAAATTGGCGGAATTGCCCCAGGCGCTCAAATACGTAATCGCCAGCACATCCGCGGGTTCCCACGGCTCCGGCGCCACGCCTGCGAGACCCAACGCCATGGGGTGCTCATCGGGATGATCGGCGATGTAGGCGTTGAGCCCGTCGAGAAATGCTTGGATCGCGCTCGCCGATTGCGCGCTGAGCACGCGCGCATGGGCCTGCGCCAACCGGTGGAAGCCGATCACGCGGGCTTGGCGGTCGAGCTTGAGCACCGCGTCATCGGGCCCGGCGCCAAACACCTCCGACAGACGGCCTTGGGCGGCGCGCTTGGCGAGCTCCACCTGAAACAAGCGGTCTTGGCCCACGACGAACCCTTGGCCGCGCAACGCGTCCTCAAGCGTGTCGGCGTGAATATAGGCCATGCCTTTTTCGTCGCGGCGCACCGTCACGGGCGCGCTGAGCCCTGTGAGCATGACCGAGCCTGTGGTCCGGCGGGCGTTCACCCGCGGCGCGGCGAACCACGCCGCCGTCGCCAGCGCCGCCGCGACGAAGGCGACGCCGATCAAGACTAAGCGGACCATGCGCATCAGGCTCACTCCATCCCTATCTGAGACTGCAACGGACGACGCGACGGCGCGCCGAACCGCGCCGTCGCGTCAGACCGAGGGGCGCGTGGAGGCTTAAAGCTCCACGCTCGCCCGCACGAAGAAGAACCGGCCGCGGACGTCGTAAACCGACGCTTCAGTGAAGAAAATGTTGCCCGGCGTCGGCGCAAACGGCGGCTCATTGTTGAGCACATTGTCCACGCCGAGGGTCAGATCGAGTTGGCGGCCCGCCGGCTCGAACCGCACGCTGCCGGAAAGATCCCAGTAGAGCTCGGGATCCACCTCCAACAGCGCGCTCTCCTCGCGGGTCAACGCGTTGTCGATGGCGGATTCACCAATGTAGCGCAGCTGCGTGAAGCCCGTGAACGCGCCGACGCTGTAGACGCCGTTGAGGTTCCACTGGATCTCGGCGTTGCCGACCTCGCCCGCCAAATCAATCGGGGCTGACCCCGCCGCGCCCGGCGTTTGGGTGAAGTCGTCTAAGAAGGTCGCCACCCAACGCAGGCGCACATCCCCCGGCGCCGCGGCGTAGCCCAGCAGCGCGCCCAGCCGGCTTAAGGGCGTGTCATAGACGATTTCGACGTCCAGGCCGCTCGTCTCCAAGGTGTCGAGGTTTTCAAATTGCGATGTGACAGTTTGAATCTCTCCCGAAACCGGGTTGCGATCGATCTGGCCGCAAAACGCAGTCGGAAACGCCTCCGACCCGAAGCACTGGTCAATAATGTCTTGGGGATCAACAGCCACAATCGCGTCTTCAATGTCGATCTGAAACCAATCAAGCGACAGCGAAAAGCCGTCCAACCAGCGCGGCCGGTAGACCATGCCGATGGTGAAGGTGTCCGCCGACTCCTCATCGAGATCGGGATTGCCCACAATGTTGGAGAAATTGAAGCCTAAGCCCGAGGGCACATTCGGCGGAATGCCGGCGGCGGCGCAATTGGTCTCTTCGATCGACCCTTCCAGCGGGTTCTGGCACGGATCGTCGACAAAGAGCACGCCGCCACCGCCAGCCTGGAACAATTCACGCAGATTAGGCGCGCGCACATCGCGCGACACGCTGCCGCGCAGCCGGACATCCGGCGTCGGCGCCCACGAGGAGCCGACTTTCCACGCCGTCACCCCGCCCACCGTTGAATAGTCGGTGTACCGCGCCGCCACATTGACACTGAGTTCGTCAGCGAACGGTTTGTCGGCGATCAGCGGCACATTGGCTTCCCCAAAGATCTCCCACAGATCAAAGTCGCCATCGATGGGGAAAAACGGATTGAGGAATGTGTCGCCGGCGCTCACGCGCTCGTCAACTTCGCTCTCAATGGATTCATCGCGGTATTCAAACCCCGCCGCCACCGCGACGGGCCCGGCGGGAAGCTCAAACGCCTCCCCCGCGATTTCAGCGGCCGCCACAATCTGCTCAAGCTCGGCGTCCTCAACCACCGTCGGGTCGAACACGAAGTCGATCGCCTCCGCTGAGGCTTGGCCTTCGCCAAACACGTTCAACGGCGCGCACGGCGCGACGCAGTCGAACAAGGGCTGGCCGGTGATCGGGCTGATCGCGCCCACCGCGGCGAGGAAATTCGAGGTGATGAGCTGGGTGGGATAGACCGCCTCAGAGTCCGTGCGCCCATATTGGCCATAAGCGCTCCACCGCCACGTGTCGCGGAACTCGCCTTCAAAGCCCCCGGCGATGCGGTAGGTTTGTCGCTCCAAGGTTTGATCGATCGGCGGCAAATCCCTGAACTCGCGCGAGAGGATGAACGCCTGCTCCCCCGCCGCGAGCACGCCCGCCGCCACGCCCGCCGGCACGGCCGGGCTGTTGACGGGAATGATGATCGCATCAGACGGCGTAAAGAAATAGGACGCCTGGCGCTGCTCGGCCTCGGTGTCGGCGAAGGTCGCCTCCGCAAAGGCGGTCAGCGAATTGGTCAGATCATACGACGCCGTGCCGGTGACCGCTAAACGCTCCAGCGGCACGGTTTGCTGCACGCGCTCTTCGAAGTTTTGCGTCACACCGTCGCCGCCGATGGCGAGCCCTTCCGCGCCCGTGCCTGCGATGGATCCAACCGCATAAGGCGCAAGCCCCCCTTGGGGCGTGAACTGCTGGGGCAGGCCTGTGGCGGGATCGAAGAAAAAGCCGCCGCCCGTGGTCAACGGCACGCCCTGCTCAGTGACGACGAAGATGTTGACGTTCTCCGCCACGATCTGAGCCGGCGCGCCGTCATTGGGGCCCGTGTCGGCGGCGTTGGGGATCAGCGCCGTGCCGCGGGACGAGAAATCGCGATCGCCCTGACGGATGCCGCTGCGGTCCTCATAATCGAGCCCGATGGACACATGCCCGCGGCCTTGGGCGAAGCGCGTCCCCGCCGCCAAGGAAAACAAGCCCTGCTCGCTGTCGCCCTCGTGGGAGATCCCACCCTGGACCGTCGCGCGCACGCCTTCAAAATCATCGTCGTAAATGACGTTGACCACGCCAGAGACAGCGTCGGAGCCATAGACCGCTGAAGCCCCGCCCGTCACGACCTCAATCCGCTCGATCAGCGCGGTGGGCAGCACGTTGAAATCCACCGCCAAGTCGCGGCTTGCCCCGAACACAAACCGCCGGCCATTGACCAAAGTCAGCGCCCGGTTTGCGCCGAGCCCGCGCAAGTCGATGACATTAGCGCCGCCATTGATGAGGTTGATGCCCGTGCTTTCCGGGGTGACGGACGAATTGAACGCCGGCAATTCGTTCAAAATGTCAGCGATGTCGGCGCCGCCGCGATAGTCATACTGACTGGCGCCGAGCACGGTCACGGGGCTTGGCGCGGCGAAGCCGTCGGTGATGGTGCGCGAGCCCGTGATCGCGATCCGCTCAACATCGCCGGCGTCGTCGTCATCCTGCCCCGCCGCGTGCGCGCCCAACGCCAGCGCCGCCGTCGCCGCCATAAGAGCGCTTTTCGCCAATGTTTGCATATCGTTCCCCCCGGTGGACCTTTTGGGTTATCCTGGCACAGGCCAAGGCCGATGCACAGTTTTCACCGCCGCACTCACCCCAGCGCCACGCGGGTCCGCGCGCGGCGTGCGTCAACGACATGCGCGTGAGCGCGTCCAGCGCCCCCGCTGCGCTTGCGCGCCGGCCAGGCGCCCGCTAGACACCGCCACGCGCACCTGCCGGCGCGCTTTCGCCCTCCGTCTCACCCCCGGCTGGACGCTGCGCGCCAGGCGGGCAAACCCCACAGCCACACGTCCGGCGCGGCCCCCGCCCGCGACGCAGCCAATCGGAGACGCGCCATGGCCGTCGAACGCACACTGTCAATTCTGAAGCCGGACTGCACGGCCCGCAATCTGACCGGGGCCGTCAACGCGATGATCGAAGCCGCGGGCCTGCGCATTGTCGGCCAAAAGCGGATCTGGATGACCCGCGCGCAAGCGGAAGCCTTTTACGCCGAGCACAAAGAGCGCCCCTTCTACGGCGAGTTGGTGGAGTTCATGACCTCCGGGCCTGTCGTGGTTCAAGTGCTGGAGGGCGAAGACGCTGTGGCGAAACACCGCGATGTGATGGGCGCCACAGATCCCGCAAAGGCCGACGCCGGCACGATCCGCAAGGAGCACGCGAAATCCATCGGCGAAAACACGTGCCATGGCTCCGACAGCGCCGAGAGCGCGGCCCGAGAAGTGGCGTTTTTCTTCGCGCTGGATGAAATCGTCGGCTGACGCGCGGCCTGATGGCGGCGCGCCGCGGGTCCACGCGCCCAAGACCACCCGCCAGCGCCGCCCGAGCGCGCCGGTGAAACGCGGCTAACGCGATGCACGCGGGGACGACGCGTTGGGTGGCGGCGTCGCTGCGCGACAGCGGTGGACGAGCCTGGGCTTTACCTGACGTGCGCGCGGCGCCAGATACAAAAGCTCAGCGCACTGGCGCGGGTATAGCACAATGGTAGTGCAGCAGCCTTCCAAGCTGAGGATGTCGGTTCGATTCCGTCTACCCGCTCCACTGATTTCAAGGGCTTAGCGCTATAGGGCGTCCATCAGCGCGACGCCCCGCGAGCAGGCGCGATGCAGCCGCGGACTGAAGGCCGTCCCCCTCACGCCGGTGGTTCGGCGTCTTCGTCCCAAGCAAAAATCTCGCGAACGCGGCATGAGCCCGAGGTCGGCGCGTCAAAAATGGCGACCGCGTCGCCTCGCCGCAGGCATGATGATCCCGACGGTCCGGCTCCAAAGCCGATGGATCGGACGGCGCGGCGCGCGTCGCACACGCCCGCAAGCGTGACCCGGTACCAATCATTGGCGCCTTCACGCACCACAAGCGATCGCGCCCCGAGCGGGCGCCACTCGCCAATGTTTTGCACAAAGCAGATCTGACGGACCTCCTCGCCTTGTTTCAAAGCGATCTCCGCGTCGAGGTCCGCGCCGACGGCCGACGTCGCTTCAGTATCAGTGGACGCCGTGTCGCTAGAGGCGGTTGCGCACGCGCCGGCGAGCAGGGCCGCGGCGAGAACGAACATGCGATGCGTGGTCATCATGATCCTCCGACCGATCCCGGCGGCGTGGACATCGCGCCCGAGAGACAGCGCTCCTCGCGAATGACGCGAAACGCCGCGCGTCAACGACGCTATCAGGAGAATGCCGCCGCGCCACCGCGCATATTGGCGCGGCCGCCACGAGCGATCCCGACAGCGCTTAAGCGAGCGCCTCCGCCACGCGCACATCCGGCTCCGTCGAGGCTTTGATTTCATCGACCGTCACGTCGGGCGCGCGTTCAATGAGGTTCAGGCCGTCCCCCGTCACGTCGAACACGCCCAGCGTCGTGATGATTCGATCCACCACAGCGCGCCCCGTCAGCGGCAGCGTGCATGTCTTCAGGATTTTGGGATCGCCGGCTTTGCTCGTGTGATCCATCACGACCACCACGCGTTTCACCCCCGCCACCAGGTCCATGGCCCCGCCCATGCCTTTCACGAGCTTGCCAGGGATCATCCAATTGGCGAGGTCGCCGGCCTGCGACACCTCCATTGCGCCGAGAATGGCGAGGTCGATATGGCCGCCGCGGATCATAGAAAACGACGTCGCGGAGGAGAAAAAACTGGTGCGGTCGAGCTCCGTGATGGTTTGCTTGCCGGCGTTGATCAGATCGGGATCGACGGCGTCATCGGTGGGAAACGGGCCCATGCCGAGCATGCCGTTTTCGCTTTGCAGCGTTACATCCACGCCGTCAGGGATGTAGTTGGCGACCAGGGTCGGGATTCCGATGCCGAGATTGACGTAAAACCCGTCTTCAAGCTCCTGGGCCGCGCGCGCGGCCATGTCATTGCGTGTCCAGGGCATGCTTAGGCCTCCTCGCGGGCGCGGATCGTGCGGTTTTCAATGCGCTTTTCAAACGCCCCCTCAAGAATGCGTTGGACGAAAATGCCGGGTGTGTGGATGTGGTCAGGGTCTAACGCGCCCACCGGGACCAGCTCCTCCACTTCAGCGACGGTGACGCGTCCGGCCATCGCCATCTCTGGATTGAAATTCCGCGCGGTCTTGCGGAAGATCAAATTCCCTTGAGCATCGCCCTTCCACGCTTTCACAAGCGCCAAATCCGCGACCAGTCCGGTTTCGAGAATATACGTCTCGCCGTTGAACTCTTTGTGTTCTTTGCCGTCCGCGATCACTGTGCCGACGCCCGTCTTGGTGTAAAAGCCTGGAATGCCGGCGCCGCCCGCGCGGCAGCGTTCCGCCAGCGTGCCTTGGGGGTTGAACTCAAGCTCAAGCTCACCCGCCAAATATTGCTGCTCGAAGGTCTTGTTCTCCCCCACATATGACGAGATCATCTTTTTAATTTGGCGCGTCTGCAACAACAGGCCAAGTCCGAAATCATCCACGCCGGCGTTGTTGGAGATCACTGTCAAATCCTTCACGCCTGTGTCGCGCAACGCGAGGATCAGATTCTCCGGAATGCCGCACAATCCGAAGCCGCCGGACATGATGGTCATGCCGTCGCGGACCAACCCTTCTAAAGCGTTGGCGGCGCTGGTGCGAACCTTGTCCATGGCTGTCTCCTCTCACCCGGGGCCCGTCGCCGCGGCGCCCGTGACGCCTCACGCCAGCCTTATAGCGTGGGGCGGTTCAGGCGTGTAAAGGCACGCGCGCGTGAAGGCCCGAAACTTGCTCGCTCGCCCTGGGCGCGGTCGGCGTGGTTTTGCGTCGCGCTCACGCTTTGTTACGGTGGCTGAGGCCTTTGGGAAGGGCGAGATGTGACGACGGCGATTTCCGCGCGAGTGTTGATCACTGCGCCGCGTCCATCGACGGCGGGGGCGCTGGCGGTTCAGCTGGCGCGTTGCGGCGTCACGGCCGCCAGCGCCGCCGGCGATGAGGCCGCCATCGCGGAGGCGCGCCGCGGCGCGGCCGACGCCATTGTGCTCGACGCCGCAGGGCGGCCCCGCGCGGAGGCGGCTGCACTCGCGCGACAGCTGCGCGAGGCCGCCGCGCCGCGCCGGCCGGTGGTGCTGGCGTTGTTGGATCAGCCGGCCGCGGATGCGCGCGAGGACGCGCCTTTTGACGCGGTGCTGCTGGCGCCGAGCTTCGACACGCAAATCGCCGCGCGCCTGAAAACGCTCGTGCGTCTCGCGGTGATGGAGGATGAGGCGCAGGTGCGCGCGACATCCGTCGCCGCCCATGGCGGCCGGCTGCGGCGCACCCGCGCGCCGCGTCCCGACGCGGCGTGGGAAGCCCTTTATATGGGCGCGCCGTCGCGGGATTATTTAGCGATTAACCGCGCCGTCACAGCGGCCGACGGCGTGCTGTCGGCGTCATTCTCAACGTTCGCCGGCTTTGATTTTCTCCATGAGCGTGATTTTGACGCGGTCATTCTCAACGCCTTAGACGATGACGACGGCGCGTTGACCATTTGTTCAGCGCTGCGGCGCAACACGCGCTTGTTTCATCTGCCGGCCCTAATGCTGGTTCGCGCTGGGGCCTATGACCGCGCGGAGGAGGCGTTTGAACGCGGCGCCTCGGACTTGTTGGCGGCGGGCGCGGGCCATGACGAGATCATTGCGCGGATCACGGCGCTGACGCGTGAGCGTCGGCGGCGCGAACGGCTGCGCGCGGCGTTTGCCGCCTTGCGCGCGCCGGAAGTGACCGACGCCGAGACGGGTCTTGTCTCGGCGGCGTTTTTTATGGATCACCTCCAGCGCATGGCGGAGCGCGCCCGCTGCCTCGACCGCCCGCTCTCCTTGCTGGTGTTGCGTGCCGAAGCGCCGCCGGAGGCCGACCGCGGCGCGCGCGCGGCGGCTTATCGGCAACTCGGCGGCATGATTCGCCGCCTTGTTCGGGTGGAGGATTGCGCGGCCCGCTTGGAAACAAATGTCTACGCCGTGGCGCTGCCGGGATGTGCGTTGGCGGCGGCGCGCAAAACCGCTGAGCGCCTGGAGGCGGTGGGCGAATGCACCGCCTTTGAGGGGCGCGACGATATGGACGACCCGTTCCAGATGACGCTGCACGCCGCGGCCGCGGAGCTTCGCGCCCAAGAAACAGGCCGCGGGCTTCTTCTGCGCACCCTCGCCGCGTTTCGCCCTAAAGCGGACGTGAAGGCGGTCTAACTCGCCTTGTGTCGCATGCCGCGACGGCAAGCCTTGCAGTGTGGCGGCGTGTGACGGCATGGTCCATCGGCTGCTTGACGCGGCGCGCCACGCCGGTGTGGCGCGTCGACCCACGCAAGCCTCCGGCCGCTCCGGCCATCACTCAGCGATCGGTCGATCGCACATCACGATGTGAGGGGACACAATGACACGCATCAAACTCATCGCCGCGAGCTGCGCGGTGGCCGGCGTCGCGGCGTGCGCCACGACGACGGAACCCGTCGAGGGCGTTTCCGACGACGCCGTAGTGGAAACCGTCGCGGTCAACCCGGCGGACGCCTTTGAGCAAGAAGTGGGCTCGCGCGTCTACTTTGACTTCGACAGCGCGGCGCTCTCCTCCGACGCCCGCAGCACCTTGGGCGCGCAAGCCGCCTGGCTGTCGCGCGCCGACAACGCCGACATCCGCATCCTCGTCGCCGGCAACGCCGATGAGCGCGGAACCGTGGACTACAACCAAGCCCTCGGTGAAAAGCGCGCGCAAGCGGCCGTGGATTATCTGGTCGCCGCCGGCATCGACGCCGACCGCATTGAGATGATCTCTTATGGCGAGAACGCGCCCGTCGATTCGGGTTCTAACGAATCGGCCTGGGCGAAAAACCGCAACGCCCAAAGCGTTCTGATCCTGGCCGGCTCTTAAGGCGTCAGCTTTGGTGGGTTCGGGACGCGCCGCGAGGGCGCGCTCCCGGGCCTGCGGGCCACGCCCCGCCACACTATGCGCCCCAATCGAGGCCGAGCGCCTGATAGCGCGCGCGGTCATCCACCCAGCCTTCGCGCACTTTGACATGCAAGAAGAGGTGGACGCGCCGGCCCAGCGCCTGCTCGAGCTCTTCGCGCGCGGCTTGGCCGATCGCCTTAATGGCTTGGCCGCCCTTGCCGAGCGCGATTTTTCGCTGGCTCTCCCGCTGCACGAACACGGTTTGCTCCACCCGCACCGATCCATCCTCGCGGGCGGTCCAGCTGTCGGTCTCCACGGTCGAGGCGTAAGGCAGTTCTTCATGGAGCCGCAGGAACAGCTTCTCGCGCGTGATTTCCGCGGCCAGCAAACGCTGGGGCAAATCCGCGACCTGGTCTTGCGGATAAAGCCAAGGACCCGCTGGCATCGCCGCCGCTAAGGCGTCCGCGAGCCGGTCGATCCCGTCGCCCTTGGCCGCCGCAATCATAAACACATCTGTGTACGCGCCGGTCTCCATCGCCGTTTTCGCTTGAGCGAGCAGGCGTTCGCGCGCCATGAGATCAATCTTGTTGAGCGCCAGAAACGCCGTGCGCCCTGTGTCCGCCAGCCCGGCAAGGACGCGCGCGTCGTCCTCCGCGCTGCGCCGGTCCGCGGGCGAGCCGCCGCCCCGCGCGACCCGGTCCGCCGCCGCGCCGTCGACCACATGCACGAGCGCGTCCGCGTCCGCCGCCCCGGACCAGGCCGCCGCGACCATCGCCCGATCCAGCCGTCGCTTCGGTGCAAACACGCCCGGCGTGTCCACGAGCACGATTTGCGCAGGCCCATGGAGCGCGACGCCGCGCACTTGGAACCGCGTGGTTTGGACTTTGTGCGTGACGATGGAGACTTTCTGGCCGACGAGCGCGTTCACAAGCGTCGACTTCCCCGCGTTCGGCGCGCCGAGGATGGCGGCGAACCCAGCGCGGGTCGGGGATGCGTCAGTGGCGGTCAGCGAGTCAGGCATGACCCCACTGTGGGCGAGGCGCGCGTCATGGTCTATGGCCTGTCTATGGCCTCGCCCCCACGCCGCGTCCTAGGCGCGCCGCCGGCGCTCGCTCGGACCCAGACGCCGCGGCTGTCGCCTGAATCCGTCTTTTCATCCCGTCTCCTCGCTCTGCGCCAGCCACGAAAGGGCGGTTAGGGACGCGTGACGCGCGCAAGCAGCGCCGCCGCCGCCGCGCGTTCAGCGGCTTGCTTCGATCCGCCCTCGCCCTCGGCCGCCGCCTCGCCGGCCGCATCCGCAAGCGTCAGCCGCGCGCTGACGGTGAATTGGGGCCGATGATCAGGGCCCGAACGCGCGACGAGCGCATAAACGGGCGCAGCAAGCTTGCGGGCGGCGGCCCATTCTTGAAGCGCGCTCTTGGGATCCTTCGGCCGTTCCACGAGGCCATCGAGCTCCTCGGCCCAATAGCGTTCAAAAAACGCCCGCGCCGCCTCAAGCCCGCCATCGAGGTAAAGCGCGCCGATCACCGCCTCGCACGCATCGCCTAGGATCGAGTCCTTATCGCGCCCGCCGCGGTCAGCCTCTGCGCGCGCCATGCGTAAGGCCGGGCCAAGATCGGCCCGCCGAGCCGCGCGCGCGCATGTTTCCTGACGCACCAGCGCGTTGAGCCGCGGCGCCAGGCCGCCCTCATCCACCCCCGCAAAGCGCGCAAACAGCGCCTCCGCCGCGAGCAGGCCGAGCACCCGGTCGCCCAAAAACTCCAAGCGCTCATTGTTGGCCTCACGCGCGCGACCATCGCCATGGCTGGCGTGGGTGAGGGCGCGCGTCAGCAAGCTGCGGTCGCGAAATGGATGGCTGAGCCGGTGTTCCAACTGATCGTGTGCAGAGCGCGCCGTCGCCGCCTCCTGCGGGGATGTGCGGGCCGTCGCGCCGCCGCGCGGGCGCGTCAAAAGCGCATCTCCGCATCGGCGCGGGCGAAAAAGCGTTCTGTGCGGAATTCGCCCCAGCTTGCGGGGTCAAACACACGAAAGCCCGGCGTGGTGGAGACGACCACCCGTTCGGCCCGGCCGATCACAGCCTCCATCGGCACAAACCCCATGCGATCGGCGCGGCGGCTGTCGATGGAATCATCGCGATTGTCGCCCAGCACAAAGAGCGCGTCCTGCGGCACAGTCACCGGCGCCATGTCGTCAACGCCCGCCGGCGCTCCTTCATACTGATAGTGGAAGATGGTGTGGCGACGCCCGCCCTCACCCGGGTCCGGCACGGTCTCCGTGTGGGCGATCATCGTCACGTCGCGGCCGCGGGCGTCCTGGCCCGCATAAGCGCCCAGCGCGTCTTGCGGAAGAGCTCGGCCATTAAGCACCACGAGGCCGGCTTTCAGCGCCACTGTGTCGCCGGGAACGCCCACGACCCGCTTCACATAAACACGTCCCTCATCGCGCGCATTGCGAAACACCACAATGTCGCCATGGCGCGGCGCGGCCGTCGGCGCCAGCGCGTCCGCGCCCGGGATCGCGCTCATGAGCCGCGCCCACGGGCCCCCGCGATACGCGGTCTTGTTCACCAGCACATAATCGCCCGCCAACAGCGTCGGCGCCATCGACACCCCGGAAATGTGGAAGGGCTGAGCCACCACCGCGCGCACGCCAAAAGCAAGCGCTAAGACCGCCAGCGCAAACGCCCCATCGCGCACCCACCCACGTCGGGCGGGCGCGCGCGTGCGCGGCGGCGCAGGGATGCGATCCGGCGTCACAGGTTCAAAAACATCGGCCGCCGCGCCCGCTTCCGGCGCCTCCGCCGCCGCGCTCATCGCCCCGCCTCCCGCGCCGCGACAACGACCGGCGCTGTCTCCGACCAGCGCGCCTGCTCAGCCGTCAGCGCTTCAATCATCACCATCGCCTGGGCCCAAGGAAAATCGTCCGTCATCGACACATGCACCCGCATCACCGCGCCGTCAGGCGTCATGGCGTGCAAGCGGCGCGCCGCGCCCCCCTCCAGCGCAAGCGTCGGCTGGCCGGTGGGAAGGTTGACGACGCCAATGTCGCGCCAGGCGACGCCGCGCCGCGGCACGCCGGTGCCGAGCGCTTTGGCGGCGGCCTCCTTCGCGGCGAAGCGGCGCGCATAGCTCGGCGCACGGTCGGCGCGCCGGTCGCTGCGCGCGCGCTCCACTTCCGTGAACACGCGGTGCGTGAACCGGTCGCCGAACCGCTCAAGCGTCGCGGCGATGCGGCGAATGTCGGCGATGTCGACGCCAAGACCCACAATCATGGGCGTGTTCTAAACCGCGCCGCGCTCAGACCCAATGGCCCTCGGCCCAAAGGAGCCTCGCCACACCGCGCCGCCGCCTGGGCCTCACGCGCTGGGCCTCACGCGCTGGGCCTCACGCGCGGGCGGCCGCAATGCGGGCTTTCATCGCCTCGACCGCCCCCGCAAGACCGAGAAAGACCGCCTCGCCGACCAGGAAATGGCCAATGTTGAGCTCCGCGATGGGAGACACCGCCGCCACCGGCCCCACCGTGTCAAAGGCGAGGCCATGGCCGGCGTGGACTTCAAGGCTGCGCGCCGCCGCCAAGGCCGCACCCGCGCCCAGCCTTGCAAGCTCGGCCTCCCGCGCAGCGCCCGCAGGCGCGTCGCAATAATCGCCGGTGTGCAGCTCCACGACCGGCGCGCCGAGGCCGGCGGCCGCCTCAATCGCGTCTGGGTCGGGATCAATAAAGAGCGACACCCGGATCCCGGCGTCTGCAAGGCGCGCGACCACGGGTCGAAGCGCCGCGCGCTGACCCACGACGTCCAAGCCGCCCTCCGTCGTGCGTTCCTCGCGCTTTTCCGGCACCAGGCAACAGGCGTGCGGACGCACGGCGAGCGCGATAGCGATCATCGCGTCGGTGGCCGCCATCTCCAGATTGAGCGGCGCCGCGCCATGGGCGGCGAACCGGCGCACATCCTCGTCGCAAATGTGGCGGCGATCCTCGCGCAAATGCATTGTGATCCCGTCAGCGCCCGCTGCGATAGCCGCCGCCGCCGCGCGTACGGGGTCTGGGTGACGGCCGCCGCGGGCGTTGCGCACCGTCGCCACATGATCGACGTTGACGCCCAGGCGCGGCGTAGCGGGGACCGCCGGCGTCGTCATGAGGACGGCCCCGTCGCCGGCGCGTCCGGGCGGCTGCCCGGCTTGATCGGGGGGATCGCCGCCAGCTCCGGCGGCACGGCGTCCGGCGCATAATCAGGCACGTTCAGCACAGCTAAAGCCTGAAGCGGCGCGCCAAGGGCCGCCGCCGCCCGCCCGCCGGAGCGGTCAATCAGACACGCCACCGCCACCGGCCGCCCGCCGGCGGCCCTCACCGCGTCCACAGCCTCGCGCGCGGAGAGCCCCGTGGAGACAATATCCTCCACCACCAGCACCGGCGCGCCGGCCGGCAGCGCGAACCCCCGCCGCAACGCAAAACCGGCGTCTGTGCGCTCAAGATAAAAGAAGGGCCGCTGGAGCTGGCGCGCCGTCTCAAACCCAAACACCACCGCGCCCATTACGGGCGAAATCACATAAGCCGGCGGCTCCGGCAACGCGCGCGCGGCGGCCGCAAGACCCCCGGCGAGGCGGCTGACGCGGTCCGGGTCGACGCCCGCCAACGCTTTGTTGAGATAAAGCGCGGACCGGCGGCCCGAAGACAAAATGAAATGGCCCTCCAGCACCGCCCCGGCGTCGCGGAACTCCTGAAGCACGTCTTCAGCGCGGAGCGCGGCGGGTTGGTCTGAGGGGGGCGGCGATACCGTCATAGCGAGGATGTAGCCAGTTTCGCGCCGCACGCCCAGCCATGAACGTCTCACACACGCGGCCGCCGCGCCCGGGGCGCTCGCGCCTCACCCGCGATCGCGCAACAGCCGCGCTTTGTCGCGCGCCCAATCGCGGTCGCGCTCGACATCGCGCTTGTCATGGGCTTTGCGCCCGACCGCGAGGCCAAGGAGCACTTTCGCCAAGCCGCGATCGTTGAAGTAGAGTTTCAGCGGCACAATCGTGCGCCCCTCGCGCTGCACCGCGCCCGTGAGTTTGGCGATCTCGCGACGGTGCAGCAGCAATTTGCGCGGCCGTTTGGGGGCGTGGTTTTCGCGGTTGGCTTGAGCGTATTCCGGGATATCGGCGTTGATCAGGTAAATCGCGCCCTTCTCCGCGCTGGCGTAGCTTTCTGCAATGTTGGCGCGGCCGAGACGCAAAGCCTTCACTTCCGAGCCGGTGAGCATAATGCCGGCCTCAATCGTATCCTCGATCGTGTATTCGCGTCGGGCGCGGCGGTTCTCCGCCACCAGGCCGTCGCCGCGGGTCTTGGTCTGGGCCATGGCGTTGACACCCACGAAGGAGCAGGCGCGTTCGCGCCCAAACGGGCGCGGGTTATGACGCAGGCTCCGGGGCGAGCGCAAGCTCCAAAGCCGCCTCCACACGCACCGCGGCCTCAGCGTCCGGCGGCGTGATCGGCGCGCGCACATCCGGCCGGCACCGGTCCAAAAGCGACAACGCATATTTGCTCGGCCCAGGGCTTGGGCTCGCGAAGAGCGCGTCATGCAGCGGCGCGAGTTGATCGTTGACCGCGCGGGCCTCCGCCATCCGCCCCGCCAGCGCGGCGTCATGCATGCGCGCCATCAAGGCCGGCGCCACATTGGCGGTCACAGAAATCGTCCCGTCGCCGCCGAGGGCCACAAAGCCGAGCGCGCTCGCATCATCGCCGGAGAAGAGGAGAAAGCCGGGCGCGCATTGGCGGCGCAGCCGCGCCACCCGCGCCACATCCGCGGTTGCGTCCTTCACGCCCACAATATTGGGGTGCGCGCTGAGCCGCGCGAGCGTCTCCACGCTCAAATTGACGCCCGTGCGTTTCGGCACGGTGTAAGCGACAATCGGCAGCGCCACGGCGTCCGCGAGCGCTGTGTAGTGGGCGTAAAGCCCGTCTTGGTTGGGCGTGTTGTAGTACGGCGTGACGACGAGGGCGGCGTCCGCGCCCACCTCCTTGGCGTGGCGCAGCTTCTCCACGCACGCAGCGGTGTCTGGACCGCCTGCGCCCGCAATGACGGGAACGCGCCCCGCGACGGTGTCGATCACCGTTTCCAGAACCCGCCGGCGCTCCGCCTCGCTGAGGGTTGCGGCCTCCCCTGTCGTGCCGACGGGGGCGAGGCCGTGGGTTCCCGACTCAAGGTGCCATGTCGCCAAATGGCGCAGCGCCTCGACATCGACCGCCCCATCGCGGAACGGAGTCACTAACGCGCACAGCGCGCCCTGAACCAAGACGGGCGGGGTCACGAAAACCTCGGATAGGCTGATCGGATCATAAGCTTTGCAGTCTAGGCAAGGCCGCGGACGGCGCCAACGGGCATCGCGTTTCAGGCTTGGCGCGGCGCCTGCAATCCGCCACCATGAGAATCAGGGGCGTGTATGGAGCACCAGCGTATGATGCGAACCGTGGCGTGGATCGCAAGCGTCATCTTAGCCGTCACGGCGGCGCCGGCGGTGACTGCGGCCCAGGCCGCGCCGCCGGCCCCCAGGCTCAAACCGGCGCGTCCCCATGTGCATGTTGACCTTTTGTCCCAAACCGACATGGATCGCTTGCGGGCGGGCCTGCGCGCGGCGAGCGAGGGCGATTGGCGCGATGTGGCGCGTCAGCGCCGCCGGCTGCGCGACGAGACGGCCGAACGCATTCTCCTGTGGCGCACGGCGGTGTCGGATCCGAATGCGAAATTCTCCTTGCTCGCCACGGCCGTGCGCGAATTGGAGGATTGGCCGCGCCAAATCACGATGCGCGACCGCGCTGAGGCGGTGATCGGGCGCTCGGGGCTCTCAGCCAACGCGGTCATCGCCTGGTTCGACGCCTACCCGCCCGTCAGCGGCGACGGGAAAATCGCCTTGGCCGACGCGCTCTTCACTAAGGGGCGCATAAGCGACGGCGAACGCGTGCTGCGCGAGGCGTGGCGCACGAGCTTGTTGTCGCGCAGCGTGCAAACCGCGACAGAACGGCGCTACCGCACGCGCTTGCGGCGCGTCGATCATGAGGCGCGCGTCGATTTCTTGCTGTGGAACGGCTATCGCACCTCCGCTCAAGCGCTGTTGTCGAAGCTCTCAGCCGGCCAACGCCGGGTGGCGGAGGCGCGCATCGCCTTAATGGCGCGCCGGCGCGGCGTCGACCGGTATGTCGCGGCGGTGCCGGCGTCGCTCACCAACCATCCGGGGCTTTTGTATGAGCGCGCGCGCTGGCGTCGCCGCGCCGGCTTGACCAGCAAGGCGCTGCCCCTCTTGCTGGCCATGGACGGCGAGGTGCCGAAAGCCGCCTCCAAACAAGTGTGGACGGAGCGGCGCATCCACATCGGCCGCCAGATCAAAGAGCGCGATTACGCCACAGCCTATGACCTCGCCGCTCATCACGGGCTTCTCCCGGGCGGCGCGCAATTCGCTGATGCCGAATGGACGGCGGGATGGCTGGCCCTGCGCAAGCGCGGGGATCTCGCCGCCGCGAAGGAGCATTTCACGGCGCTTGCCGCGAATGTGTCGACGGCGATCTCGCGCTCACGGGCGTTGTATTGGCTCGGCCGCACGGCGGAGGCCGCGGGTGAACCCGACGAAGCGCGCGCCCATTACACCGCCGCGGCCCAGCATGTGACGACCTATTACGGCCAGCTCGCCCAAGAAGCGTTGGCCGCGGCGGGCGCGCCGGCGACGCGCTTGCCCGCGCCCGTCACGCCAAGCGATGAGGACCGGCTGCTCTTCCACGCCCGCGACACTGTGCGGGCCTTGCGGATGCTGGCGGCCGCCGATGAACCTTATCTCTTCCGGGTGATGTCGTTTCATTTGGACGACGGCGTGAAACAGCCCACGGATGTGGCGTTGCTGGCGGAGATCGCCCGCGCTTATGGCGAGCCGGACATCGCCGTGCGCGGCGGCAAAGCCGGCGCCGCGCGCGGCGCCCTTGATCCCGGCGCGGCTTATCCCGTGATCGCGTTGCCGACACTGGCGCAGGACGCGCCGGAGCAAGCCTTCCTCTTCGCGCTCATCCGCCAAGAGAGCGAGTTCGAGCCCCGCGCCGTAAGCCACGCGAAGGCTATGGGCATGATGCAGCTGTTGCCCACCACGGCGTTGCGCACCGCACGCTCGCTGGGCGAAAGCTATCGCCGCAATTGGCTTACTGACGATCCCGATTACAACATCCGCATTGGCGCGAAGCACTTAGCGGATCTCTCCAACCGGTTCGAGGGGTCCTACATTCTCATGGCGGCGGCCTATAACGCCGGCGGAGCGCGGGCGCGCCGCTGGATCCGCGATTATGGCGACCCCCGCGACCCGGCCGTGGATGCGATTGATTGGGTGGAGAGCATCCCGTTCTCCGAGACGCGCAATTACGTCCAGCGCGTCTTAGAAGCGGTGGCGATTTACCGTGCGCGCCTTGATGACGGCGTCGTCGAGCCGCGCTTAAGCGCTGACTTGAAACGCGGCGGCTTCGGCTGAGGGCGCGACGCGGACTTAACGCGGACTTAACGCGGACCGGCGCAGACGAGGCGCGGAAGCGCCGGGTCCGACGGCGTTTGCCGCCCGCCGCGAGGGGCGATGAATTACCGGCACGCATTCCACGCGGGCAATTTCGCCGACATTCTCAAGCACGCGGTGCTGCTGCTGTGTCTTGAGCGCTTGGCGCTGAAAGAAAAGCCGTTTCGGGTGATCGACACCCATGCGGGACGCGGGCGTTATGACCTGACGAGCGACGCCGCCCAGCGCAGCCCGGAATGGCGCGACGGGATTGGGCGGTTGTGGCCTCCAGACCGCGACCGAGTCGCGGACGAACCGGCCGGTCTCGCGCTTTTGCTGGCGGCGGTGACGGCGGCGCAAGGCCCGCCTGCGGACGGCGCGGCCACGCCGGGGCTGCGCGTGTATCCCGGCTCCCCCGCCCTGATCGCCCACGCCATGCGGCCCCAGGACCGCGCCCATATGTGCGAACTTCACCCTCACGACGCAGAGATCGTGCGCGCCGAATTCCGCCGCGACCGCCGCATCACTGTGCAAGCGCGCGACGGCTATGGCGCGCTGAAGGCGCTGCTGCCGCCACTGGAGCGGCGCGGGCTTGTCCTCATTGATCCGCCGTTTGAAGCGCGCGATGAATTTGACCGCCTCGCCCACGCCATGACCGCGGCCTGGCGGCGCTGGGCGACGGGGATCTACATCCTCTGGCGTCCGCTGAAGGATGACCGCGCCAGCGCCCGCTTCGACGCCGCCATCGCGGCTGTGTGCGCCGAGGCTCCCGCGCGACCGGCGCAGGAGAGGCTCCTGCGCGCGGATCTCTGGGTCCGCACGCCGACGCTCGGCGGGTCGCTGGCCGGCGCGGGCGTGCTCGTGGTCAATCCGCCCTTCGGCCTGCGTGAGCAGCTTGCGCGCCTCGCGCCCTGGCTCGCCGCCCGCCTGGCTCAGGGCGACGGCGCGCGCTGGCGGCTCGATCACCCCGTCGCGGCGCACACCGCCCAGTAACCCCCGATCCCGATAACAACGGCGCCCGCTTTCTCGGAGACGCCCATGCCGGCCGCCGCCGCGCCCCCTCGCGCCGCCCCGCAGCGCCAGCGCCCGCTCGATCCCGCGCCGGCGCCCCATGTGGCGATCATCCAATCCAATTATGTGCCGTGGAAAGGTTATATCGACATCATCGCGGCGGTGGACGTCTTCGTCCTCTTCGATGACGTGCAATTCACCCGCCGCGATTGGCGAAACCGCAATCGAATTAAGACGAAAGACGGGCCTCTGTGGCTCACCATCCCCGTCGTCACTAAGGGCCGCCGCGACCAGGCGATCGACGAGGTGGAGATCGCCGACCCTCAGTGGACGGAAAAACATTGGCGCGCGATCGAACACGCTTACGCACGCGCGCCTTACTTTCGCGCCTATGCCGACCGCTTCGCGGCGCTCTACGCGGAAGCAGCGCAGTTGACGCGCCTTTCCGCGGTAAATCGCCTGTTTTTGGAGGCGATTTGCGCGGAATTGGGGATAGTGACCCAGCTGGTGGACGCCCGTCCCCTGGCCGCCCGCGGGGTGAAGACACATCGGCTGGTGGATCTCTGCCAGCGCCTCGGCGCCGGCGGGTATCTCTCCGGCCCCGCCGCCAGGGCGTATCTCGACGAAGATCAGTTCCGCGCCGCCAACATTGCGCTAAAATACATGAATTACGATGGGTATGATGAGCATCACCAAGACCACGGTCCATTTGATCACAAGGTTTCGGTGATCGATCTCTTGTTCAACACTGGACCTGATGCACCACGTTACTTCAAACATGTGGAAGCCCGTCCCAGCGCCGCGCCGTTTCACGAGACGTCGCACCATGCGACCCAGTTATGACTCCAGCAATGACGAACAGCGCTGCTTATTACGCCGAAACGGGCTTATTGCCGTCCCACCGCCGCTTGACCACCGCAGAGGACTTAGCGGCTCACGCGGCGAAGCGCACAGCATTGCTGTGGGATCATTTGCACATCCCACCGCGATTCTTCGATGGAGCGCGGGTGGGTGAGTTCGGCCCGGACTCTGGTGAAAATGCGCTGGTGTTCGCGCAATGGGGCGCGCGCCTGTGGTTGGCGGAGCCCCACATGGCGGCCCATCCAATTCTTGAGGCGTACTTCAATCGGTTTGGCCTTTCCAGCTATATCGAAGATGTGTCCGCCACGCCACTTGAGCTTTACATGGGCGGCCCGTTTGATCTGCTGAACGCGGAGGGGTTCGTCGCAGGACTGGCGCTGCGCGAGTGGATCGCAGCGGCCCAGCGCCTCGTCGCGCCGGGCGGCTTGGCGCATGTCTCCTTCTTCGAGCGGCGCGGCATGACGCTGGAGCGCACGACCTACGCCCTGATCCGCCTGGCCGCGCGGGTTCGCGACGCCGCGCCTTTAGAAACGGCCCACACGCTTTTGGCGGGCAAGTGGTCGGGTCTCGGATCGTCGCGCCCCTTGGCGAGCTGGTATCTTGATCATTGCGAAAACCCGTTGGCCGCCCGCGCGGCGCAGCTGTCCACGCCGGACGTGATCGCGGCCCTCGCGGCGGCCGGGTTCCGCCTCCACGCCGCGACCCCGCCCGCCGGCGATCCTGTGCGCGTCGATTGGCCCAAGCGCCAACGGCCCGCCGCCGCCATCGCTGAAGACGCCCGCCGCCACAGCGCGCGCGCGGCCTTCGCCCACGCGCTTGGCGTCGCCGCGTATTGGGCGGGACCGGACGCCGGCGGTCCGGCCCACGCCGTGGACGCCGTGGGCGAGGCCGCAGAGGCGGTTGTAACCGATCCGACCGCGAGCGCCGCGGAGGGCCTGACGACCGCCCTGCACGCGCTGCGTCTGCGGGTGGCGGCGAGCGCAGACCAGTTCATCGCGCCGGAGGGGCTTGAGCGGCCGTTGAGTGCGCTGGCGCGCCTTGCCGACGCCAGCCGAGCCCTCGCCGGCGGCGACCCCGCCCCCGCGATCGACGCGCTCAGCCAAGAACCGCTGGCGACGCTGTGGGGAACGCCCGTGCACCATGTGGTGTGCCGTCGCGACGCCGTCGCGGACGCAACGCCATGAGCGCGGCGGCGCCGCCGTGCGTGTCTTATGGCGCGCGCGCGCCCGCGCCTGCGGATCCGCTCGTGACGGTGCTGGCGGCGTGTCGCGAGCACGCCGGGCGCCCCGCTGTGGTGGAGGGAGCCCAAGAGACCTCTTATGCGGATCTGGAGCGGATGATCCGCCTCGCCGCCGGCGTCTTGACCGAGGCGAGCGCCGCGCGCGCCCCTGCGCCAGAGAGCGGCCGCGCCCGTCCGCGCGTGCTGATCGCCGCCCCTTCCGGCGCGTTGGCCTATGCGGGTCTGTTCGGCGCGCTGATGGCCGGCGGTTTTTACACGCCTGTCAATCGCGACGGGCCCGACGACAAGCTTGCGCGCGTCATCGCCCAGATCCAGCCGACGACGGTGGTGTGTCTGCCCGAGGACGCGCCGCGCTTTGCGCGTATGGCCGACGCGCCCCAGATCACGACCCTGCGGGACACGTCCCGCGGCTGCACGTTTCTGGACCCCGCGCTTTTGGGCGCGCGCCCCTGGGAAGGCCCGCCGCGCCCCGTCGGGCTGGAGGCGCTTGCTTATGTCATGTTCACCTCCGGCTCCACGGGAACGCCTAAGGGCGTGATGATCCCGCGGCGAGCCCTCGCCCACTACAGTGCGTGGGCGCGCGCGGCGCTCGCCTTGAGCCCTGAGGACCGCGTGAGCCAGCACCCGCCGCTCGCCTTTGACATTTCGATCACCGACATCCTCCCCGCTCTGAGCGCGGGCGCCGCGCTTTATCCGCTCGTGAGCGCCGCCGACCGCCTCGCCCCCGCGCGCGCGATTGAACGCCATCGCCTGACCAGCTGGAACGCCACGCCCAGCGTTATGTCCTTGATCATGCAAGCCGGCGACGCCACGCCGGCGCGCCTGGGCTCCCTCACCCAGGTCACGTTTTGCGGCGAGCCGCTGACGGGCGAGCCCGTGCGCGCGCTCTTCGCTGCGCGGCCGGGCGTGATCGTGCGCAACACCTATGGGCCGACCGAAGCGACGGTGGCGGTGACTGAAGCGCGGCTGACGCCCGACACCCTCGCCGCACGCAGCCGCGCCAGCGTGGCCTTGGGCGGGGCGCTGCCGGGCGTTGCGCTTTATCTCGATCCGTTAGAGGGCCTCGATCAGGGCGAGCTTCTGATCGCCGGCCCGCAACTGGCGGCGGGTTATTGGACGGATGACGCAAAAACCGAGGCCGCCTTTCAGACGAGAACCACGCAAGACGGCCCGATGCGGGTCTACCGCACTGGCGATGTGATCGAGCGGCGCGGCGATGACCTCTACTTTCTGGCGCGCAAAGACCGTCAAGTGAAGATCGCCGGCCATCGCGTCGAGTTAGAGGAGGTGGCCGCCGCCGCGCGGGACGCGGGGTGGCCCGTCGCCGCAGCGGTGCTGGTCGACCGCGCTCTTCATCTCGTGGTGGAGGCCGCCCCGCTGTCGGAAAGCGACCGCGCGCGCCTGACGGCCGCCTGCGCCGCGCGGCTGGAGCCCTACGCCCGCCCGCGCGCGGTTCACGCCTGCGCGCGCTTGCCGCGCAATATGAATGACAAGCTCGATCACGCCGCGATTGCGGCCTGGGTGGAGGCGCAAGCGGGCGGCGGCGAGACGCACGCCGCCCAAGCCGGGTGATCAGCCGGCGGCGGCCTTACGATCCTGAGAAGCGCGCCGGGCGCTTGTCCATGAACGCCGTCACCCCCTCCATAAAGTCTTGGGTGCGGCCGGCTTCGGTTTGGATAGCGACTTCGCGATCAAGCTGGGCGCGATAGCTGTTGTCGAAACTGTCCCAGAACGCTTGACGCACCAGCGCGATGGCGCGCGTGGGGCCGGCGGCCGCGGCGTTCGCGATCTCGAAGGCGGCCTCTTGGAAGCCCGCGTCCGGCAACGCGTGGGTGGCGAGGTTCCAGTCCAACGCCTCGCGGCCAGTGACGCGGTTGTTCTCCATGTAAAAACGCATCGCCTTAGTGCGCCCCATGGCCCGCGGCAAAATCCACGTCGCGCCGCCGTCCGGCGCCAGGCCGATCTTGCCGAACCCCAACGAGAAATAGGCGCTGTCAGCGATGATGATCAGATCGCCCATTTGCGCAAACGACAAGCCGATGCCGACGGCCGGCCCATTGACGCCCACAATCAGCGGCATATTCAGCGCGCGCATCGCTTCAAAGATCGGATGGTAATCGCGATCGAGCACCCGCCCGAGATCGCGGTCCGGCGCCAGCATCTCACCAGCGTCTTCAGTGAGGTTCGCCCCCGCGCAGAAGCTGTTCTCCGCGCCGGTGAGATACACCGCCCGCGCGCTGGCCGGCGGGGTGGCGAACGCCTCCGCCAATTCTTTGCGCATTTGCGCGCCCACGGCGTTTTTGCGGCGCGGATCATTCAGCGTCACGACATAAACATCGCCCCGCAACTCTGTGAGCACGCGGGTTTCGGTCTCAACGGCCTCACTCATGCGATCCTCCCTTAGTGTTTTCGACGCGCGCCAGCGCGTCACGCCCTCAGTCCGGCGCCGCCCAGGCCCACACCTCATCCCAGATCCGGGTCGCTGCGCTGCGAAACGCGCCCTCATGGCCGATACGCGTCACCCCATAATCGCCCGGCGCGCGCACGATCATCTCGCGCGGCGCGTTGGGATAAAGCGCGAGCATGTCGTCGGCCGCGGACGGCGTGGCGATGGGATCGTCGGTGAACACCCACGACCGAATCGGCGCGCGTACGGCTTCAAACCAATGCGGCGCGAGGCGGTCATGCAACTCATCACGGAAATAGCGCGGGGTGTGGCACCAGCGCCGCCAGGTCGTGAACACGCCGCGGGGCAAGCTCTCCCCCCGCCATGGCCCCCACTTCGTCACCGCGCCGGTCAATGCGAGGGACGCCGGCCCATAGCCCCACCAAAACAACAGCTCCAACGGAATGCTCCGCAGGTGATGCTTCGCCCAATAACCGCTGCCCACCGACACGAAGGCGTGACGGTCCAACAGGCCGTGATTGGACGCAAAACCGACCATGTGCCCGCCGACGCTGTGGCCGACATGGAGGCTCGCCACGTCGCGGCCATCCGCCGTCAAAGCGTCGATGGCCGCCGGCATGTCCAACCGCCCCCAATCAGTATAATCAACGCGCATCGCCGCCAGATCTTCCGGCGCGGACCCGCCAATGCCGCGATAATCAAAGAGCAAGCATGCAATCCCGCGCCGCGCGGCGTCGCGGGCGAACCGGGCGTAGAATTCTTTCGGAAAGCCCGTGGCCGCGGAAATCAGCGCCCGCGCCCGCGCTGGGCCGGACGGGCGGATCCACACCCCGCTCAAGCGATAGCCGTCCGCAGCCTTGAACCAGATCGCGGTTTCGCTCAGGCCAGTCTCGCTCAAGCCAGTCTCGCCCAGGCCAGTCTCGCTCAGGCCATCAGCCGCTGACCCCGCGCCTGACAAAGGGTTTGCATCCCGCGTCGGCGCGTCATGGGCGGCGCCGCGTCGCGCCTGCGCCGTCAAAGCGTCCTTAGTGACCACGTCCGGCTGCTCCGCGCAGAGGCGGCCTGCAGCGCCACCTGACCGCGCGCCACTATGACGTTGACGTTAACGTCACTTCAAGCGGAAAATCGCACCGCCGCGCGGCGCTTGACGTCATCGCCGCCGCCGCGCGACGGTCGCGTGGCGCAGACACACCAGCCCGGCGCTGCGCCGCGGCGCGATCTGGAGGCGGCTATGGGACCGATCGAAACGCGCTTAGCGGAGCTTGGCCACACCCTCCCCACGCCGGCCGCGCCGGTGGCGAACTACGCGCCCTGGGCGCGCTACGGGAACATCGTCTCGATCTCCGGACAAATCTCCCTCGGCCCTGACGGTCTGGTGACGGGCAAGCTGGGCGTGGAGCTGGACGTCGCTGCAGGCCAAGCCGCGGCGCGGCTGTGCGGGCTTAATCTGCTGGCGCAATTGAAGGCCGCCGGCGTGTTGGAGCAGATCCACGCCGTGGTGAAACTTGGCGGCTTCGTTAACGTCGCCCCGGATTTCGCTGAGATCCCCCACGTGATTAACGGCTGTTCGGATCTGATGGTGACGGCCTTTGGCGAGGCCGGCCGCCACAGCCGCTCCGCGGTGGGCTGCGCGATGCTGCCCTTGAACGCGGCGGTGGAAGTGGACGGCCTGTTCGCGGTGGCTGACTGACCGTCAGCGCCGCCTGACGTGCGGCCGTGGGGCCGGTAGACTGGCCTTCTCCAGACGACGACCCGCGGTGAACGCCCCGTGACCGACACTCCCAGCGCCCTTCACGCGCGCGCCAAAGCGCTCAAAGCCAGCGGTCAACGCGCGGACGCCATCGACGTCTATCAGGAACTGACCCGCCGAGCCCCAAACGATCGGATCGCGTGGCACAATCTCGCCTCCACCCTCGGCGACGCCGGACGCCACGATGAGGCCGACGCCGCCGCCCGTCAGGCGCAACGTCTTGGCCTCAACGCGGGCGAGACGTGGTTGGTGCGCGCGCGATCCTTGATGGCGCTCGGGCGCTTTGAGGACGCCGCGGCGGCCTTTCGCGAAACCCTGGCTCGAAAACCAGCCGACCCCACATTGCATCGCGAGTTCGCTCAGTTCGTCTGGATGCGCACCGGCGATCGCGCGCAAGCCGTTGAGCGCTTCCAGGCCGCGCTAGCCGCGCATCCCGACGACCTGGCGCTGCGCCTCGCCCTGGCCCATGTGCTGCGGCAAACGGGCGACGGCGATGGCGGGCTCGCCCTCACATTGGACGCAGCGCGCCGCGCGCCTAGAAGCGCCCTCGTGCTTACGGCCGCGGCCTTCGCCGCCCTGGCGGCCGGCGCCGTGGAGACGGGGTTGGACCACGCCCGCCGCGCCGCCGACATCGCCCCTCAGGACAACCGGGCGCGTCTCGCGCTCGTGCAAGCGCTGCTGGCCGCGGGCGCCGCCCGCGAGGCCGCGGAAGCCGCTCAAGATCTGCGTCAACGCACGCCGCGGGACCAATATGTCATCGCCTTGCAGGCGACGGCCTGGCGGCTTCTGGGCGATCCCCGATATGAGGCCCTGTATGATTATGACCGCGTCGTGCGCGCGCAGCCCTTGACGCCGCCACGGCCGTGGCCGTCCGTCGCGGCGTATGTCGCAGACCTTGCGGCGGCCCTCACGGCTCGCCACGCCTTCACAGCCCACCCCTTCGATCAGTCTGTGAAGGGCGCCGGCAGCCAACTCACCCATATCGAGGCGATGGACGACCCCGCGCTCCAGGCCTGGCCGCAGGCGGTGGCGGGGCCAGTGCGGGCCTATGCCCAGAGCCTGGGCGCCGCCGCCGACGACCCTCGTCTCTCCGATGCGGGTCTGGCCCAGGGGCTGAAGACCTGGTCGGTGCGGCTCGCCGCGGGCGGGTGGCACACAAACCATGTGCATCCGGCGGGCTGGATGTCGTCGGCCTGCCACATTCTGGTCCCGCCGACCCTCGCCCACGGTCCTGATGGCTGGCTGAAATTCGGGGAGCCTGGCGTCGCCACGACCACGCCGCTTGAGGCCGAGTACTGGGTGCGGCCGGAGGCGGGCGTCATCGTGCTCTTTCCCTCTTATGTCTGGCACGGCGTCGCGCCGGTCTCCGGCGACGCGCCGCGAATCACCATCGCTATGGACGTCGCCCAGGGCTGAAGCGCGACCCTACTGCACCCGCCGAACCGTTACTGCTGGTCGTTCGCCCTCAATGGAGAGGCGGTGGCTGCCGAAGAGCTTCTTGCGGATCGTCACCGCATAGGGCGCATCGCCGCTGGGCGGGCGCGGATCGCCGCGGTCGGCGTCGATCTGGCGCCAGACCTGGCCGTTGTCCAAAGTGAAGATGAGCTTGCCCGAGGCCGTGCGGTCGGTCTGCACGACCTCCGCCCGCAGGGCGCGAGGCCCCTCATCGCTGGTGCGGGCTCTGGGCAGGTCTTCCGCGCCGAAGGCGGCGGCCTCCGCTTTTGACGCCGGCGCTGTTGTGTCGGGCGCCCCGCCCGCCTCACGGTCCGCCAAGCGCCGGGGCGACGCCGGCTCTGGCGCTGTGGCCGAGCCCGACGGCGCCGCCAGCGCGCCTGCGCTCTCGGGAAAGGCCTCTGCGAGATCGACGAGCGCTGCGTCGAGGCACGCAAGCCGCGCCGTCTCCGCCAGCCCACGGCAGGCGAGGGTCGCAGCGACCGCCGCCGCGCGGTCGGTCTGCGCGGACGCGACGGCGGGCGTCAGGATAGCTGCAGCAAAGATCAAGGTGACGGCGCGCATGCGTGTCCTCCCCGAGCGCACCGCGCGGCCCCGCGCGGTCGGCGCAAAAAAAAGCGGGCCCGAAGGCCCGCAGAATGCACGTTTGCGTCGTCGGGGTCGATTTAGAGATTCACCCGCGCGCCGAAGAACACAAAGCGACCCGTCGCTTCATATACGCTCGGGAAGGTGTTGCCATTGCCGCGGTTGAAGATGTTCAGCGGCGCGTCGGCGTTGTTCAGGTTGTTCACACCGCCATAGAGGCTCAGATCGTCCCGAACGTTCCAGTTGACGAACAGATCCAAGTAGTTCTGTGCTTCATAGGTCGTCTCACCCGCCGGCACCAAGCCGACAGCGTCCACAGCGCTCAGATAGCGCCACAACAGCCGGACATCGACGTCGTAATTCGAGCGCCAGGTGGTCGACAGGTTTTGGCGGTAGCTGAAACTCGGGTTGCCGATCAAGCCGTCACACGCGTCGTCGAACTGCTCAATACAGTCAAACGAACCAAGGCCCGGCCCGGGGGTAAACTCAACGGTATCGGTCCAAGTGCTGACCAAATTGAGGTCAAACGAACCGACGTCCGGCAAGCCAAAGTCGCTTGCGGCGAACGAGTACAGCACGTTGAAATCTACGCCGCGGGTTTGGAATTCAGCAATGTTTCGAATTTCAGAACTGATGAAACCGTCGACCTGGATAGTTCCCAATTGGTCCCGATTGAAGAGGTCACAGAATGCGTCATTGCCTTCAAACAGACACTCCGTGACCGTCTGCGCACCCGGGATGGAGTCGATGTAGTCTTCGATCGCAATGTCAAAGTAATCGACCGACACTGTCAGACCCGGCACATAACGCGGCTGGATCACCGCGCCAATGGTGAAGGTGTCCGACGATTCTTCCTGAAGATCCGGGTTGCCGCCCGAGAACTCTTGAAGCTGGCCCGCATCGGCCGGAACCAACCCGAACAGAGCTTCGTCGAGACCGCTGGCCACACACCGGTCCAAGACCTCCGCCTCGGTGAAGGTGCGGCCGTTGGCGGCTTCATCCGCGTTAAACCGCGCCACCGGATCGGGGCCCGAACACGGGTCTTCGTCGTCGAACAATTGGGTCCGCTGGCCCGCGAACAAGTTGAAGATGTTCGGCGCGCGCACAGCCCGTTGGAATTGGGCGCGAAGCCGGATGTCTTCAACCGGAGCCCAGGAGAGACCGGCGGAGAACGCGTTGGTTTCGAACTCGCCCTGATCCACTGGCGCGGGGTTCAACAGATTTGTCGCGCCGTAATTCGAGTAGCGATACGCGCCTGAGATCCCGAGCGATTTAATGAAGGGCGCGTCCTGGATCAACGGAACCGACGCTTCGGTGAAGATCTCCCACACAGTGGTCTCGGCGTCGACGGGCGGCTCAGCGCCGCCCGTGCCGGCGATCGCGCCCGTGGTGGTCAAGAAGTCCGCCGTGTTCTCCAGCTGATCGCGCCGCCACTCCGCGCCGACCAAGCCCAGGGCTCCGTCGCTAGCCAAGGGGCTCTTAATACCGAAGCGGCCGCCGTCGAACGACATCGTGCCGCCCAGAACCGTCTGTTGCAGCCGGCCTGTCAGAAGCGTGGGCGTGGAGATGTAGTCGAGCGCGGCGGGGTCGACCGGGCTGGTGCCGAACAGGTTCAACGGCACACACCCCGCGGCACCCGACCGACAGACAATGTTGCCGTTGCCATCGTCCACGGCGTCAAGCGACTCAAGAAGACGCTGCACGTTCCAGCCATTGGTCGACGTGTCGGTTTGGCGCGTGGCGGAGAACTGAGCGAACACGTCGTAGTCAATGCCGGGGGCAACCTCGCCGCGCGTACCGCCGACGAACCGGTAGTTCGTCAGCTCGATGCGATCGTTCCGACCGCCACCCTCAACGTTCCGTCGATTGATGTTGACGCTCGCGCGATCATCGACGCCAAGGCCTTGGCTGCCGCAAATCAGGTCAAACAGGTCCGGCGACAGGAAGGGGTTGTCGCAGTTGATGTCCTGAACCGTGCCGAAGGTCGCCGTCGGCGCGATCTGCGCGTCGGTGAAGTTGTCAGTGAAGCCGAAGTCCAAATAGACTTCCGCGTGCTTGTTGACTTCGTAACGCGCCATGAAACCCGCGTTGAAGCGCGACACCGGGCGCTGATAAAAGTTCAGCGGATTGAAGTTGAACGCGTTCGTCGCCGCGTCGACGACGTCGCCATTGGCGTCGAACGGCACGTTGCCATTCGCGTCAAGCGAAACGGTGCCGAGGCCGGGGAGGCCAGTCAGCGTGGTGGGGAACGGACCGAAGTTGGAGCCCGCGCAGAACGCGCCGAGTTCGCCGCCCGGCACCAGGGCGCACCGACCGCCGTCGCGCGTCCCCTGCAGGATCTCACGCTGGTCGAGATAACGGACATAGCCTGTCACGTTGCCTTTGCCGTCGGCCGTGTTCGCGCCGAAAACGCCGCTGATGTCGATCACGCGGCCGTCCGTCACGGAGCCATCTGGCACCACGCCGTCCGTCGACGTCGCCTCGAGAACGTTTTGGGCGAAGGTGTTGTTGTTGTTGTCCCAGTTGAAGCCACCCAACACGTTGACTTCAAGGCCTTCAAAGTCGCGGCGCAGGATAAAGTTGGCGACACCGCCGATGGCGTCCGATCCGTACACGGCTGAGGCACCGCCGGTCACCACTTCCACACGCTCAATCAGCGGCGCGGGAATGATGTTGATGTCGGAGGCGAAGGCGCCGCCGCTAGCGACGCCGTTGGCGCGACCCGCCGGCAAACGCTTGCCATCAACGAGCACCAACGTCCGCGTCGCGCCCAAGCCGCGCAGGTTCAACGTCGAGGCGCCGGTCGCGCCGTTGGACACCTCGTTGGTCTGCCCGGCGGTGACCGACGGCAGGATGTTCACCAGGTCGATGGTGTCGACGGTCCCGCGCGCGACGAACTCTTCCGAGCCGATCGTCGTCACGGGGCTTGAGGCGAAGATATTAGCTTGTTGCAAGCGTGACCCGGTCACCACGATGGTGTCTGGCTCTTCCTCATCCTGTGCAAACGCCGGCGCTGCTACGCCCAGCGCCAACCCCGCGAGCGCGGTGGTGCGCAGAAACCGCATCCGATGTGTTCTCGTCATCGTGCATGACCCCTTCTGTCTTGTACGGGCGGCCGCGATTGCCAGCGTAGCGCCGACCCAGGCCCCTCTAGGCTGCACTAGAAAATCGCCACTGGACGGATGCAATTAGGAAACGCCGCCGCGCGTCGGGTCTTTTGAGAATTGTTGCAATTGTACGACAGCGGTCGCGCCGGCGCACCACCACCGCCGAGCCCGCCTCAGCTGAGCGCAATTGGCGACGCAGCGGATGCACCCCCGCCAACCGAGCCGACGCGCGCGTCGCCGCAAACGCCCACATTGGTCGCGTTTTGACGGCCGTCGCAGCGACGCGCCCCCGAAAACGTCCCCGAAAACGCTCCCGAAGCAGCTCCCCAAACGGCTCCCCAAGCAGCTCCAGGGAAGCGTGCGTGGAGCGTGCGGGGACGATCGGACGACGCGGGCGAACGGCGAGCACGGCGTTTGACTGATCGCGCGCGCGGCGAAAATCATAGTAGCCCCCCGCAATCGGCGCGAGGCCGGCCCTCCTCAGACCACGCCACAGCGAGCGCACGCCATGAACGTCGACGCACCAGTGCAATGGGCCTCAGA
>CAZMSO010000018.1:0-15822 GCA_964568975.1 uncultured Caulobacterales bacterium
CCAGAGCCCGCGCCAGAGCCCGCGCCCGCTCCGACGCCAGAGCCCGCGCCCAATGGCGGCGACGACGCCGGCCGCGACGACGACACGCCGCCCACCACCGCTTGATTGAAAGGAGCCTTGCACTGGATCCGCGCCCCATCGACGCTGAAAAGATTGAACGCACCCGCATCGCCAAGGAGCACGCGCTGATGCAGCGCGCGCTCCTGGAGGCGCGCATGGCCGCGGAGGCGGGAGAGACGCCGGTCGGCGCGCTTGTGGTGGATTCCGCGACGGGTGAAACAATCGCTGCCGCGGGCAACGCCTCCATCACCCGGTGCGATCCCACCGCCCATGCAGAAATCCTGGCGCTGCGCCAAGCGGCGGAAAAGCGCGGGAATTATCGGCTCACGGGCCTGTGGTTGATTTGCACGCTGGAGCCGTGCGCCATGTGCGCCGGCGCCATCAGCCACGCCCGCATTGCGCGCGTGGTGTACGGCGCGCCCGACCCCAAGGGCGGCGCGGTGGCCCATGGGCCGAAATTCTTTGATCAGCCCACCTGCCATTGGCGCCCGGACGTGGTCGGCGGCGTGGCCGCGGAGGAAGCCGCGACGCTGCTGCGCGAGTTTTTCCGAGCTCGGCGGGGATGACCCGCGACGGCGTCCGCGGCGAGAGGGCTTGGGCGCGCATTCGCCCCGCGCGCGCGCATGACGCCGTGGCGCTGGAGCGTTTGCATACGCGCACCTGGCGCGAGGCGTATTGGGGCGCGTTGCCGGATCGCGTCGCCGCCACAGGGCTTTATGACGCCGCGGCGTGGCGCGCGACCATCGCGCGCACGCGCAGCCCACAGGGTCGCGACGCCGCCGTGCTGGTGGCGGAGGGCGGCGGCGATGCGCCCAAGGCCGAGGGAGGGCTTCTCGGCTTTACCGTCGTCGGCCCCGCCTCCAGCGCCCAAAACCCCGGCCGGCGGCTGGGGCGTGACGATCCGTCGTCGCGGCGGTGGGCGAGCGAAGTGTTTATGCTTTACGTGCTGGCGGCGGCGCAGCGTCGCGGCGTCGGGCGCGACCTCCTGCGCGGGTGCGCGCGCCATGCCGGCGCCCGGGGGCTGTTCACCCTTGGACTGTGGTGCGTAGCGGACAATCAGCCCGCGCGCGCTTTCTACGAAGCCCAAGGCGGCCAACCCGCGGGGACGCGGCTGCACACAGTGCGCGGCGCGACGACGCCGGTGGTGGGCTATCGGTGGGACGAAACGGGGATCTTGGAGTTGATCAACGGGGGATCGAGACATGGTGTGGAATGAGCTGAACGCAGCGGCCCAAATCAGCTGGGTGGTGGCGAGCCTCGCCTGCGTCATCGGCGGGAGCTTGGGCGTGCTCGCCTTACGCAGCCCAGAATGGGCGGGCCGCCTTGTGCGGCTGCAGCCGGATCCCAACCGCCGCGAAGGCCGCGCGGAGCTGCGCGCCAATTACGGGGGCCTCTTCACGGCGGTGCATTTGTTTGTGCTTTCGAGCCTCTGGGTGGGAAGCGAAGGGCTGTTCTTCGCGGCCACGGCCGGCGTGATGTGGGCAGGCGTCGGCCTGGCGCGCATGGCGTTCATGGGCGTCGACAAAGCCGTGACGTCTTACAACATCGGCGGGGCCGTGTTTGAGCTGCTCATGGCCGCGGCGTTGCTTGCGCCGCTCGTCGCAGCGGGCGGCGCTTAGCGGTCCTTAAACACCGCGCCGCGGGCCATCACGAAGCCGACGTCTTCAAGCGCGGTCACATCCTCAAAAGGATCATCGTCAACGGCGATAATGTCGGCGGCGAATCCAACAGCGATGCGGCCGATCTCCTCCTCCAAATCGAGGTGATCGGCCGCGTTAATCGTGGCGGTGCGGATCGCTTCCGTCGGCGTCATGCCGGCCGCGACCATCAGCGCGAACTCCCGCGCGTTTTCACCATGGCGCGACACGCCCGTGTCGGTGCCGAAGGCGATCGGCACGCCCGCCTCATGGGCGAGCTCCACCATAGCCACCAGCGCTGGGCCCACGGCGGCGGCTTTGGCGCGCGACGGAGCCGGCAGCCAGGGCTGGTCCACCCACTCGCCCACCGTCGCGCCCGCGAGCATGGTCGGCACGAGATAAGCGTTGTTCTGGCGAAACAGCGCCGCGCTTGCGCGGTCAAGATACGTGCCGTGTTCAATGGAGGCGACGCCGGCGGTCACCGCCGCGTCAATGCCCGACTTGCCATGGGCGTGGGCGGTGACTTTGCGGCCCATTTGCGCCGCCGTCTGGACAATCGCCTCCAGCTCGTCGTCAAAGAATTGGCGCTCCACGCCAGCGGCGGTGTTCGAGAGCACGCCGCCCGTCGCCGTGATTTTTACAATATCTGCGCCGCGCTTAATGACCTCGCGCGTGGCGCGGCGACAATCGGCTGCGCCATCGCAGAGATTGTAATCGGGGATTGTGTCGAGGATTTCCTGGCGATAGCCGTGATAATCCCCGTGACCGCCCGTGGGGCTGACGGCCCGGCCGGCCGCACGAATGCGCGGACCAGGTACGAGGCCCGACGCGATGGCGTCACGCACGCCGAAAATGCTTTCCGGCGAGCCCAAGTCCTGCAACGTCGTGAAGCCCGCCGCGAGCGCGTCTTGCGCATTAGCGAGCATGTGAAAGGCCACCATCACGTCAGAGCGCGTGACCGCCTGCAAACGAAGGTTCGGATTCCATTCATTGCTCAAATGCACGTGGGAATCGATCAACCCCGGCAGCACGATCATGTCTTTGAGGTCGATCACAGTCGCGTCGGCAATCTCGGCGTAGCCTGCGCGGATCTCGGTTATGCGTCCGTCTTCAACCAAAATCGTCTGCTCGCTGAGCGGCGCCTCCCCCGGAGTCGCGTGCAGGACGCCGGCGTGGATCGCCGTGACGTGGCCGATGGCGGGCGTAAAACCGATGGCGCTGAGAATAAGCGCACACAACGCACGGATGAACATGGGGCGGTCTCCCTTGACGGTCCGCCGACCCGCCGCGCCCTCACATGTCTGAGCGGGACAAGGCGCGCCAGCCAATGTCGCGGCGGTGAAATCCTTGCGGCCAATCAATCGCCGCCACGCCAGCGTAAGCGCGCGCGGCGGCCTGCGCCAGACTCGCCCCCACCCCCGTGACGTTCAAGACCCGGCCCCCGACCGCGCGCAATGTCCCGTCCGCATCCCGAGCGGTGCCTGCCTGAAACACCTGCACCCCGGGCAGGGCTTCAGCGGCCTCGACACCGCGTATCACTGAGCCTGTCTCATACGCGCCGGGATAGCCGTCGGCGGCCAAAACCACAGTCAGCGCGCGACCGCCCACGGTCCGGGCGAAGGCGGTGTGTTCCACCGACGCCGCGCCCTCGCCAAGGGTTCCCGTCGCACACGCCATCAACGCCGCGCCCAGGGGCTGGCTGAGCGTGGGCACGATCACTTGCGCCTCGGGATCGCCGAAGCGGGCGTTGAACTCAACCACTTTCGGCCCGGATTTGGTGAGCATCAGCCCCGCATAGACCACGCCTCGATAAAGGCGCCCCTCCGCGCGTAAGCCCGCCACGGTGGGAGCGATGATCCGTTCAGAAACCATGGCGAGAAACGCGTGCACATCACCGCCCTGGTGCGCCGCCGGCGTCCAGGTGTAAGCGCCCATGCCGCCTGTGTTTGGCCCTGTGTCGCCCTCGCCGAGGCGTTTGTGATCCTGAGCGGGCGCAAGCAGCACGCTGTGCGTCCCGTCTGTGAGGGCGAACACGCTCACTTCCTCGCCCTCCAAGAACTCTTCAATCACCAGGGTCGCGGAGGCCGCGCCGAATTTCCCGGCGAGCATGGCGTCGATCTCGACGTCCGCTTCAATGCGGCTGTCGGCGATCACGACCCCCTTGCCGGCGGCGAGGCCGTCGGCCTTGAGCACGTAAGGCGGCGCGAGGGTGTCGAGGAACGCGCGCGCCTCGCCCGCATCGGCTGTGGTCAGGTGGCGGGCGGTGGGAACGCCATGGCGGGCCATAAAGGCCTTCGCGAAGGCCTTTGACGTTTCGATCTCCGCGGCGGCCTTGTCGGGTCCGAAGACGGCGATGCCGGCGCTCCGCAGCCGGTCCGCGAGCCCAAGCGCTAGGGGTTGCTCGGGCCCCACGACCACGAGATCAGCGGCGATGTCGCTTGCTAAGCGCGCCAGGCCGTCCACATCCGTGGCCGCGATCGCGACATTGCGCCCCGCGCCGCCGGCCGTGAGGGCGAGGCCGTCGGTCCCCGGATTGCCTGGCGCGACGGTCAGAGCGGTGACGGCGGGATCGCGGGCGAGGGCGGCGGCCAGCGCGTGCTCACGCCCCCCCCCGCCGATGAGCAGGATCTTCATGGGCGCTCCATGGCCGCGCCCGGCGGGCGGGTCAAGGGCGGGCTCGCGGGAACGCGCGCGGCCCGAGCGCCGCGACCTTAATGTGATGATTGGCGGGGCGGGGAACCAGCGCTCGGCGCGCTCACCCGATCGCAGCGGGCACTCGGCGCCCTTGGGCGACGCGCGGTGTGCTGCGGCCGGTCGTGCGCGTGGGCGCGTCCCCCCGCCTCCCTGCGGCCGCGAATCGCGCCCATATTCACGACATGACCCGCGCCGCGCCCGCCCCGCACCCCATCGCCGCGCCCGTTGAGGCGGGGAGCACGCCCAGCCCGGGCGCGCCCGCCTCCAACCTGCCGGAAGTCACCGTTTCTGAGCTTGCCTCGGCGCTCAAGCGCACGATTGAAACCGCCTATGACCGGGTGCGCGTGCGCGGTGAACTTGGTCGGGTGACCATCGCGAAATCCGGCCATCTCTACGCCGACCTTAAAGACGACAAAGCCGTGATCTCCACGGTCATGTGGAAAGGCCAGGCCGGGCGGCTGAAGTTCAAGCCCGAAGAAGGCCTTGAGGTTGTGGCCGAGGGTCGCCTGTCCACTTATGCCGGGCGCTCGCAATACCAACTGATCGCCGAGGCTATGGCCCCCGCCGGCGCGGGCGCGCTGATGGCGCTCTTGGAGGCCCGCAAGAAAGCGCTCGCCGCCGAAGGGCTTTTCGCCGCGGAGCGCAAACGCCGGCTCCCCTTCTTGCCGGAGGTGGTGGGCGTGGTGACGTCCCCAACCGGCGCTGTGATCCGCGACATCCTCCATCGCATTTCCGACCGTTGTCCGCGCCATGTGCTCGTGTGGCCTGTGGTGGTCCAGGGCGAGCAGGCCGCCGCCCAAGTTTCGGCGGCCATCGCCGGCTTCAACGCGCTGACGCCGGGCGGACTGATCCCGCGCCCGGACGTCGTCATTGTCGCGCGCGGCGGCGGCTCAGTGGAGGATCTGTGGTCCTTCAACGAAGAAATCGTGGTCCGCGCGGCGGCGGCCTCCGACATCCCGCTGATCTCCGCGGTCGGTCATGAGACCGACACGACCCTGATCGACTACGCGGCGGATGTGCGCGCGCCCACGCCCACGGCCGCCGCGGAGATGGCGGTGCCGGTGCGCGGGGAACTCCTGGCGCAACTCTCGACCCTCGACGGTCGCGTGCGCGCGGGGCTCGCGCGGCGGCTGGAACGCGCCCAAGGCGATGTGCGGGCTGCTGCGCGTGGACTGCCCCGGCTGGAGGACATGCTCGGCGCGCGGGCCCAACGGCTTGACGCCGCCGGAGGCGCGTTGCGCGCCGCGCTCAAAGCGACGGCCGATCGCGAAGCGCTGCGGTTTCAGCGCGCTGCGGCGCGCTTGCGCCCGGAGATCTTGAGCCGCGACATCGCCCGGCGCGCCGACCGGCCCCAAGAGCTCGCCGAACGCGCCGTCGCCGCCACCCGCCGCGGCGGGCGCGACGCCGTGCGCGCGCTCGCGGGCCTCTCGGCGCGGTTGGCGGCCATCCACCCGAAGGCCGTGCTCAGCCGCGGCTACGCGCTTGTCCATCGCGCGGACGGAACCCTGGCCCGCGCCGCCGGGGATCTGAGCGCGGGCGAAAGCCTGGCGTTGGAGTTCACAGACGGCCGCGCGGATGTGACGGTCGCGGGCGGCGCGGACGCGCCCACGCCGAAGCGCCGCCGATCCGATGCGAAACCCAGCGCAAAAAAGGGCGGTCAACGCGAATTGTTTTGATTTGCTGCGCGAAGGGTCGCGCGTCGGCTTGCGTTGCGGGTGCGAAGTTTGGATGGTGGCGCCATGAACACACCCATCGCCGGCCAAGAGGCCGTGCTTCACTATGACACGCCGGACTTCACGATCCTCAAGGCCGGCACCTTTGTGCGCTGCGCCGTGACGGGCAAGCCGATCCCGTTAGGCCAGCTGCGCTATTGGAGCCACGAGCTGCAGGAGGCTTACGCCGACGCGGCCGCCGCCACGAAGCGCTGGCGCGAGCTGCACCACGCGACGGACCAGGAGGATAACGCGTGAGCGTGAGCGTGGGCGTGTGGACCGCAGGCTTGACAGCGATTTTTGTGTGGAGCGGCCTCGCCGTCGCTCAGTCTCCGGGTCTCGCCTCTTCATACGGATTTTCCTGCAACGGCGCTTTCGCTCAAGGCGGGCTCGTCGTGTGCCGGTCACGCGTGGGCGCGTTGCGCGTCGACGACGAGATTGTGCCGGCGAACGCGGACGGGCTTGTCCATATCGGCGTGCCGCGCGACGCGCAGGGGTCTGTTACCGTGTCGTCCGCGGAGGGCGGACCCGCCCAGAGCTTCCCGATCGCTGCGCGCGCGTTTCCGCAAACACGCCTTGAAGGGCTGCCCCCGGCCAAAGTCACGCCCCGCACGCCAGAACAGCAGGCCGCCGTCGCGCGCTCCTGGAAGGTGAAGCGGGCGGCGTTTGAGACCGTTGTGGCGGGCGGCGACTTCGCTAAGGGCTTCACTCTGCCCGCCGAGGGGCGGATCTCCGGCGTTTATGGCTCCCAGCGCGTGCTGGTGGTTGAGGGCGAGGACGACCCCAACATCCGCACCCATTGGGGCCTCGACATCGCCGCGCCCACGGGCACGCCGGTCGTCGCGCCGGCGGGCGGGACCGTAACGCTTGCAGATCCCGATCTCTATTTCGAAGGCGGGACCGTCTTTCTCGACCATGGCGAGGGGCTGGTGAGCGTGTTCATGCATTTAAGCGCGCTCAATGTGGCGGTGGGCGAACGGGTGGAGCAAGGCTGGCGGATCGGCGCCATCGGCTCGACGGGGCGCTCCACCGGGCCTCATCTGCATTGGGGCCTCAAATGGCGCGACCAATTCTACATCGACCCCGCGCTGGCCCTTGACCTTGGGCCTCTGGAGTAACGCCGCGCGCCTGGGGCTTGAACCGACGCGCGCGCCGTGGTGAGCCGCGCGACGCCCGGCGCGACCGATCGCGCATGCCCCCCTCGCTGGAACACCTTAACTCCTTCAATCCGCAGCGCGATCCCTCCGTCCAGGACGCTGCGGCCGTCGCGGTTTACTGCGCGTGGGAGGCATCCTTTCGTCTGGGTGGGGCAGACGTCCGCTCGCGCGCGCTCTAGCTTTCCTGATACGAACAAGAAGGGGAAACGCCATGGTCCATTATCCTCGTTTTGCGCTTGTGATCGCGCCGCTCATGGCCGCGCTGGCGGCGTGTGATGACGACGACGGGACGCCCGCGCCCATGAACGCGCCGCCGGGCTTCACCTCCGCCACCTCAGCGACAGTCGCGGAAAACGAAACAGATACCGGGTATGTGGCGATGGCCACAGATCCCGACGGCGACACCATCACTTACGCGATCGCCGGCGGCGCTGACGCCGCTGCGTTCATGATTGACGCCGCTTCCGGCGCGCTGAGCTTCGTGACGGCTCCAGATTTCGAAGCCGCCAGCGACAGCGATGGCGACAATGTCTTTTTCGTGGACATCACCGCCTCCGACGGCGAAGGCGGCATGGCCATGATCACGGTGGAAATTGAGGTCACCGACGCCATCGAAACGACTTTGGTCCGGTATCTCGATCAAGTCTTTGAGAATGTGGATGTGACGCCGGCGGTGCAGTTCGGCGAAGCCGCGCAGGAGGGTGGCGATCCCCTTCCGCTGTTGATGGACATCTACACCCCCCAAGGCGACGCCGAGACCAACCGGCCGGTGATGATTGTCGCGTTCGGCGGCGGCTTCGTCGTGGGGGAGCGGGCGGAGGTGGCGTTCCTCGCTGCAGACTTTGCGCGCCGCGGCTATGTGGCGGCCGCAATTGATTATCGGCTGATCCCGTTTGATCCCAACACGGGCCTCGGCCTCACCGTCGACACCCCTGCCGAGGCGGAGATCGCGATCATCCAAGCCCTGCACGACATGAAAGCGGCGGTGCGTTTTTTCCGCGAAGACGCCGCGGGCGAGGATGTCTACAGCGTCAACCCCGACACGATCTTTACGTCCGGCATTTCCGCGGGCGGCGTGCTCGCCTCGCTGTCGGCGGTGTTCGATGACTTGGACGTCGTCGACGATGATGAGGTGACGGCGTTCTTAGTGGCCAACAACGGCGCCGCCGGCAACTCCAGCGACAACGCCGATGAGTTTTCATCCGATGTGCAAGGCGCGCTGAGCATTTCGGGCTCCATCGGCGATCTGGATTGGATCGACACGAACTCTGCGCCGCTTTACGCCGCCCACGAGACGCTTGACCCAGTGGTGCCGTGCGAAACCATGGTGACGACCTCCGTCGTCGGCGTGCCGCTGTCGGCCTCCGGCGGCTGCGTCATGATCCCCGCTTATGAAGCCTTGGGCGTCCCCTCAGGCAGCTTCATCGTGGAACGCGAAGCCCATGTCGGCTTCACGCCCACGGAGTTTGCGACCTTCCTGCGCGAAGCGGCGGCGTTGTTCTTGCCGATCATCACGGGCGAGGACGCAGAACCGGCCTAAACGCCTGCTGCAGCGGGAGCCTGCGCGTGCGCAGGCTCCCGCCCTATATGGCGCCGCCGCATCCCGCCGCCGCGCGGCCGTGCTAGCCTCCCGCCCACGGAGGTGGTGCGATGGATCACGCAGCGGCGGGCTTTTGGCGTGTGACGCGTGCGGCGATGGCCGCGCTTGTCCTGGCGACGGTCGCGCGCGCGGAGGATGTTCACGTCGCGGTGGCGGCGAACTTCAAGCCTGCGATGGACGCGCTTGAAACGGCGTTCGAGGCGCAAACGCCCCACGCGCTGACCGTGTCGACGGGCTCAACGGGCCTGTTGTACGCCCAGATCCTCCAAGGCGCGCCATTCGACGTCTTGCTCGCCGCGGATCAAGCGCGGCCGGCGGCCTTGGAAGCCCAGGGCCTTGCGCTCCCCGGCTCGCGGCGCACCTATGCGATCGGGCGGCTGGTGTTGTGGGATCCTCAGGGCGATCCCGTGGGGCCGGAGCGGCTGGCCCAAGGCGCATATCGCCGCCTCGCCGTCGCGAACCCGGCGCTCGCGCCTTATGGCGCTGCGGCCCTGGAAACGCTGACTGCGCTTGGCGTTGAGGAGGCGACGCGCGCGAGGCGGGTGGAGGGCGTCAGCGTCGGGCAGACATTCACTTTTGTGCACACGGGTGCGGCGGATTTAGGATTTGTCGCACTCGCCCAAGTGCTGGCGCGACCGCAGCACGCCCGTGGCGGCTGGTGGGAGCCAGAAGCGCTGCACACGCCCATCCGACAAGACGCCGTCGCTTTGATCCGGGCGAGCGGCTCCGCCGGCGCGGACGCGTTCATGACGTTCCTGGCGAGCGAGGACGCCGGCGCTATGATCGAGACCTTCGGGTATGCGCGCCCGTGATCGCGGACGCGCCATCCAGCGCAGCGGCCGCTGTGTTTGGCCTGACTGCGCCTGACATCGCGGCCTTGGGTCTGACGCTGCGTTTGGCGACGGTGGTGACGGCGATTTTGCTGGCTCTGGCGACGCCCCTCGCCTGGTGGCTGGCGACGACGCCAAGCCGCGCGAAACCGCTGGTGGAGGCCCTGGTGACGGCGCCGCTGGTTTTGCCGCCGACGGTGTTGGGGTTTTATCTGCTCATTGCGTTCACGCCGGCCGCGCCTTTGGGCGGCTTCTGGCTGCGCGTGACCGGGGAGACGCTGACATTTTCCTTCACCGGCCTTGTGGCGGCGTCGGTCGTGTATTCACTGCCCTTTGCGGTCCAGCCCCTGCAAACGGCGTTTGAGGGCGTGCGCCGCGAGATGATGGAGACGGCTGCAAGCCTGCGTGCGGCGCCGTTGGATGCGTTCATGACGGTCGCCGCGCCGCTGAGCGCGCGCGGGTTCGTGACGGCCGGCGTTTTAAGCTTCGCCCACACTTTGGGCGAGTTCGGGGTGGTGCTGATGATTGGCGGCGCGATCCCGGGGGAGACGCGGGTGGTGTCGATCGCCATTTACGAGCGTGTGGAGACGCTGCGCTATGGCGAGGCCCACGCTCTGGCCGCGCTGGTGTTGGGCGTGTCATGCGTCGCGGTGTTGATGGTGGCGCTGATCAACCGCCGCCGTCCCGGGCTCTTCCACGCCGCCGCCCCGGGCGCGAGGGACGCATCGCCATGAGCCCGCCGCGTCTTGAGATCGCGGCCACGCTCACGCGCGGCGATTTCACGTTGGAGGTGTCCGGGGACTGGCCGCTTGTGGGCTGCCGCGCCGTCTATGGCCCGAGCGGCGCCGGCAAATCGACGCTGCTGCGCCTGATCGCCGGTTTCGAACGCCCGGACGCAGGCCGCCTTGTGGTCGCCGGCGAGCCGTGGATCGACTGGGAACGCCGGGGCCGCCGCCTCTTTGTCCCCGCCCATCGCCGCAGCGTCGGCCTGGTGTTCCAGGACGGGCGCGTCTTCCCGCACCTCAGCGTCGCGGGCAATCTGCGCTACGCCGAGCGCCGCAGCCGCGCCCACGCCGCCGCCCCAAGCTTTGAGACCGTGGTGGAAGCCTTCGCCCTCGGCCCGCTGCTGGCGCGCGCGACCCATGGGCTCTCCGGCGGCGAGCGTCAGCGGGTCGCTTTGGCGCGCGCGCTGCTCGCGCGGCCGCGCTTTCTGCTGCTGGATGAGCCGCTTTCAGCCCTCGACCGGGCGCGCCGCGCTGACATTCTCCCCTTCCTGGAGGATCTGCCGGCGCGTTTCGCCATCCCCACCGTGCTCGTCAGCCACAGTGTCGAGGAGGTCGTGCGCTTAGCTGATCACACGGTGATCCTTGAAGACGGCCGCGTGCGCGCATCTGGACCCACGGCCGCCGTGCTCAACGCCGATGTCGCCCACCACGACCCTGATGCGCCGACAGCCACCATTTTAGAGGGCGTGGTCATCAGTCACGACCTCCGCTTTGTGTTGACGCGCATTGATGTCGGCGCGGGCGTGATCGCTGTGCCGTTGAAGGCGCAAGCACGCATTGGCGATCGCGTGCGGGTGCGCGTCCCGGCGCGGCATGTCGCGCTCGCCATCGCCGGGTCCCAGGCATGCGCCTCCCTGGCGGGGCTGAGCGTCCGTAACCGCCTGCCCGCCACCATCACCGCTTTGAGCGAAACGCAGCACTCCCCCTTTGTCGCGGCGCGCTTGGCGGTCGGGGATGGCGCGCTGACGGCCGAAGTGACGCGCGAGGCGGTGCTCGCGCTGGGGCTCGCCGTCGGCCAGCCCGTAATCGCCCTCATCAAGAGCGCCAGCTTGGATCTCTGATCCCCGCGGGCGTCGGTTATGGCCAGCGCGTGGTGAGGCGAAAGCCGAAGCCGCTGTCTTGGATCGTCTCGTCCACGGGATCAGGGATGTCCTCCAATTGAGCGGCGCCGTAAATGGTGGCGTCGAGACGTCCATTGACGGAAAATTGCAGCTGCAGGCCCACGCTCGCCAGCGTGTCAACCACGGGATCGTCAAGCTCTGCGTTCCAGCCATGGCCGCCATCGGCGAAGGCGCTCACCGCCAAACGGTTGATCCACCGCCCACCGCCCGGCGCGCCATCGCGCAGCGCCACGAGATATTCCAGCGAGCCCACCACGCCGCTGTCGGCCAGCACCTGATTGGTCCGATAGCCGCGCACGGAGTTAATCCCGCCGAAGGCGAAACGCTCCGTAGAGAACAGAGTTTCGGGCGTGTACTGCGCATCGACACGGCTGATGATCTGACCTGGCCCCATTTTCCGGGCGAACTGCATTTGCGCGAGCCAGGCGATAAAGTTTTGCGGCGGCGAGTTCGGCGGCGCCGTCGGGCTGTCCAGCGCGTCGAGACCCACAGACACCGTCGAGCGCAGGCCGAGGACCTGCCGCTCGGACTCCGTGACGAAGTCTTGGGTCGTGCGCAAAATTGTGAGCTCCGTGACGCCGTCGACAGCCCCCGGTGAAAATGAGAACGGCACGTCGAGGAGTTCTGTCTCTGTCCGTTTCCGAACAATGTCGGCGCCCAGGATCACATCGCTTTGGACGCCGCGCCACACTGGCCGCGACAGGCCGACGCTCACGGCATAAGCTTCCGACAGAATGTCGAGATCATTCAGCGGCTGCTCCACCACTTCTGCGTCGGAATAGCTCGCATTGATGCGGAGCGTCAGATCACGCGCCGTCAACGGCAGCGCATAAGACGCGATGGCGTCCACCAGGCCCTCCGTCACGCCCGCCTCGACGCCCAAGACATCGCCCATGCCGAGCGTGTTGCGCACCACAGCGCCCACGGACGCGCGTTCGCCGCCGACGCTAGGCGAGCGCTCGCTCGCCACGCTGGCGAAGACCCCATAGCGCGGCGCCTCCTCGACCCGCAGATTGAGAACAGCCTCGCCGCGCACGTCCCCGGGCTCCAGGGCGGCGTCCATGCGGCGAATGTTGTCATCCGAAACCAGGCGCTGGAAGCGCGCGCGCAAATCGGCGGCGTTCAGCACTTCATCGGCCTTCGGACGAACCCGCTTTCGGACATAGGAGTCCCGCAAACGCCGCAGACCCTCTTGCGGTTCGCCCGCGACGCCGTCGCGCCCGCGCTCAACCCGGTAAATGCGGATGTCGCTCAAGACGCCCTCAATCACCTCAAGGAACAACACGCCGTCGGACACGTCTTGGTCAGCGATCACGGCGCCCGAATTGACATAGCCTGCATCCAAATAAAGCCGGGTGATGTGATCGCGCAGGTCAATCATGTCGCCGACGGACAACGCCTTGCCCTGGCACGCGACGACCGCGCGCGCGATGGGCTGGGCGAGGTCAGCGACCGTTTGGCCGTTGATCTCAACCCGCTCAATGCGCACACGCCGTTGGGGCGCGCCGGCGTCCGTCCTCACATGCGCGCACGGTCCGTAGGCGGATGGCTGTTGCGGCTCGCCCCAAGCGGAGACGCCGGCGTCTTGGGCGAAAGCCGGGCCGCCGGCGAGGCCGACGAGCAGCGCGAGGAGCGCTGGCCCGATCCCGCCATGCGGCCGCGCGTGATGATGTCGCCCCATGTCGTCCCCCGAACGCGAACGCCGCTAAAGCCAATTGCCGATAACGAGAAAGGCGCCCCAATAAAACGGATGGCGCGTGTCTGTGTTGGCGATGAGGGCGCGTTGGGCGTCGCGCAGCGCGCGCGCCTTCGTTTCGCCGCCGATCAAGAGCTGCGCGTAAAAGCGCTGCATCAGCTGCGAGGTCGGCCGGTCTGGGATGCTCCAGAGCGAGGCCACCACCGATCGCGCGCCCGCCTGATACGCCGCCCCGGCGATGCCCAACACCGCGTCGCCATCGCCAACGGCGGTCTGGCACGCGCTCAGCGTGAGCAGATCAATCGCCTCGCCGCGCACGCGCGCGCCTTGACTGAGCGCGCTTAAATCCGCCAGCGACACCCGCTCGCCATCGTGAGCCAAAAGGAAACTGGCGTCCGCCGCGCCTCCGAACTGGCCATGGGTGGCGAGGTGGACAATGTCGTAGTCGCGTCCGCTCAACGCGGTCTTGAACGCCCGGCGGGTGAAGCCCGCGTCAGTGAGCGTCCGCACCCGGCGGCCCCTAAGGGGCGCTAAGGCGCTGATCGCGTCCACCTCCTCTAAAACAAAAGGCAAAGCGTCGAACTCAAGGCCCGTTTGCGCGTCATAGCCCGCCTCGCTCGCGGCCGCGAGCAGCGCTTTCGGCCGCCGGCGGTTGAGCGGCGAGGGGTCGGCCAATGTCAAGCCGATCACGGTCGCAACGGCGTAGCGCTCCACCACAAAGCGCTCGCCGTCATGAAGCGCGGCCAAGGGAATGCTGCGCAAAGCACCGTCGGGGGCGAACACCACGGTGTCGACATCCCCGCTTGGGCGAGCGCTCAACACCCGCTCCGCGGGGGCGAACACCACCGCATGCAGGCGCCGGGCGAGCCGCAAGAACTCCGCGTAATCGCTGTCAGGGTCGCGCAAAAGCGCGCGCACCCGCGCCACAAGCGCATTGAGGTCGGCCCGCGTCACCCGCGCCGGCGCAGCCCTCACCACCTCCCCGCCGACAATCACAAGCGTCTCGACCCGGTCGTGGAGCACAATGGGATACACAACCGCCAAATTGGCGGGCGCGTCCGTCAAATCCGCGGGATCGCCCGCGGCGGCCGTGACGCACGTGTCCTCGAAATAGCGCTCCAACTGAATCGCTTTCAACTGCTCCATCACATCAAGGGCGGTTTGCAGATCCTGCCGCCCGCCGGTGCGCAACAGCACCTCGACATAATCCAGCAGAGTCGGCTCCACCGCGTCGCGGGACGAGGGCTCCCCAAGCAGGCGCCCCTGCGTCGCCAAGAGCGGACGGATTTGCTCAATCGACGCCGCCGCCGCCCGGTAAGAGGCCAACGCCCCCGCCCGGTCGCCCAGGCGATACGACAGCGCCGCGCGCTGGCCCCGCCACACAAACAGCGCCTCAGACGCGCCGCTGCGGTCGGCGAGCACCAGCGCCCGCAACGTTTCCGCCAGCGCGCCCTCAAGATCGCCCTCCAACGCGCGCACCCGCGCCCGATACCCTACTGCGTAGGACAACAAGCGCTCATCGCCGCGGCGTTCGGCGTCGCGCGCCGCGATAGCGAGCACCTCTGCAGCGGCGGCCCGCGCCCGGTCGCCGCCGCCCCCCGCCGCCGCCAAGGCGCGATCGGCGATGTAAAGCGCTGCGCGCCCACGCTCCCCGGAATCAGCGTCTGCGTCCGCTTCGGCCTCGGCAGCGCGCACATGCGCCAGCGCCGCCGCCAGCGCGGCGTCCGCCTCCGCCGAGCGTCCGCGGGCCCCAGCGAACTCACTGGCGGCGGCCATCGCGCGGCCTGCGAACACGCGATCCCCGCCTTGCTCGGCGGCGCGCGCGGCGTCACGGGCGAACGCATACGCCGCATCGAGGAACCCGCCCGCCTCCGGTGACGGAGCGTGTCCGCCAGCCGCGCGTTGACCCGCCGCCCGCACCAAAGCGCGCGACGGCCCGCGCACCGCCTCGGCGTCGCTCACCACGTCCGCGGATTCCACACTCAACAACGCGAGATTCAACATGCTGCGCGCTTTGACGCGGGCCGCGCCGACGCGTTCAGCCAGCTCCGCGCTTTGGCGAAAACGCGCCCGCGCTTCGCTCAGCCGCCCTTGGGCCGCCTCCGCTAAGCCCAGCCCCCCCAAGGCGCGCGCCCGATCAACGGGCTCACGGGCGGTGTCAGCGGCCAACGCGCGAAAGCCGGCCATGGCGGAGGCGAAATCCCCCGAGCGCAAAGCGTCCTCCGCCCGCGCCAACGCGGCGTCCGCATCGCCGTCAGCGGCGTCCAGCTGCGCCTGAGCGACGGTGACAGACGCGCCAAGCGCGGCGCACGCTGGCGCAGGCGTGGCGTTCGCACGTCCTGGATCCGCCGACGCGGCATGCACCAGCGCCGTCGCGCCTGCAATCATCGCCAGAATCCGCAAGACCATGCCCGCCCCCTCTCTTGCGACCCCGCGCGCGTCCAACCCCGCGCGTGTTCGACCCCGCGCGCTGCGCCCCCCGGCTAGGGCGCGCGCGTTGCGTGACGACGCAGCTCCTCACACACCCCCG
>CAZMSO010000018.1:15922-50681 GCA_964568975.1 uncultured Caulobacterales bacterium
CCCCCCGGCTAGGGCGCGCGCGTTGCGTGACGACGCAGCTCCTCACACACCCCCGCCGCGGCCGCCCTCGCCGCCTGCTGCGGGCGCGGCGCAGCGACGCCGGCGTACAAGCCAAGGCTTTGGAGGGGCGAAGGCTGCGGGCGCGCGGCGGGCCCGGGCTCGGTGATGCTCAGCGTGCTCGCCTCCCCGGCGCGTTGCACCAAACACCGCGCGTTGAGTTCATCGACCGCGCTCAAAAAGCCCGCTTCCAACGGGTCCGCCCCAGCGGTGACATCGCCCAGCTGGGCGTCGAGATTGAGCGTGCCGTTGACCGCCACCGTCGACACCGGCTCAAAGGCCTCCAGCAAAAAGCGGCTGTCGACTTGCACATTTGCGCCCGCGGTTTCACCCAGCGCTTCAATCAGCGCGTTTTGCAGCACCACCGCGCCCGGGCTCGCCGCCAGGATCGCGCCGCCGGAGCCGTCGCCGGCTTCAGCCGTGGTGGTGATCGCGCCGCTGAGCAGGCTGAGCGAGCCTGATTGCGGCAAGCTCAAGGAGATGTCGCCGGCTTCGCCCGTGGCGGAATTCGTGGTGATGAGCCCGCCATTGGTCAGCTGGATCTGGTTGGCTTGGATCGTCACGCGCCCGGCGTCGCCGCCCGCGCCTGTGGCGGAGCTGGTTATTTGGGTGCGTTGGGCGAGATTTGTCGGCGGCGTCGCGCCGGGGTCGTCATCCTCGCGAAAACCGTCGACGATCAGCCGACCAGCGCGGATCTCCACGCCGGCGATCTCGCCATCCGCGTTGGGCTGGGCGGAAGCGGTGGTGATCTGAGCCCCGCCAGCCAGGGCGATGGTCGCGCCCGGCGCGTCAATGACGACGCCACCCGCGGAGCCGGTTGCGCCGTCAAGAGCTTCGCTGGTGATGGAGGCCCCCGATCCATCAAGGATCAGCTGATCGCCAACGTTGAGCGCGATTGTCGTCGCGCCGCCACCCCCACGCGTGGTCGACGTGATCCGGGCGGAGTCAGACAGAAACGCTCGCTCAACGTTGACGGTCACCAAACCCGCATCGCCGAACTCCGGCAGCGCTCCATCGTCCGCGGGCGTCTCGAACGTGCCCGTGTTTGCGGATATTCTTGACGACGAATTGAGCGTGAGCACCCGAGCGTTCAGGACAATCGGGCCCGCGTCGCCGCTGCCGGTCGTGTCCGCGCTGATTTCCCCATCATCGATGACGTTCAGGGAGTCCGCCGTTACGGTGATTGTTCCGCCGTCGCCGGAGCCGCCAAGTATCGAATTCGTTTCAATGACGCCTCCCGTGGACACCGTCAGTGAGTCCGACGCGGTGATGGTGATGCCGCCGCCCTCGCCCGACACAGAGGTCGTGCCTGAAACTTCGCCGAAATCGCTAACCAGTACGGTGTTGGCGTCGATGGCGATGATGCCGCCATCGCCCATGGACCGGGAGTCGCTGACGATTTCACCGGCCGACGTGACCTCAACGGCGTCCGCCGTGATCACAATAGAACCGGCATCTCCCGTGGCGTCGAGAACGGTGCTGGCCTCGACCTCCCCCTCGCTTTCCACCCTCACGGTCCCAGCAGCCGTGATGGCGATGTCCCCGCCGCGACCGGCGCCGAACGCCAGCGCGTCAATGCCGCCTTGACTGGTGATCGTGACGTCCCTGGCTTCGATGACAATGTCTCCGGCTTGCGCGCCCCCCAGTGTCGACGTGCTAATGAGCCCCTCGTCACTGACGGTCAACGCGTCGGTCACCACGGTCACCGAACCAGCGTCAGCGGCGTCCCGACCGGCCTGGGTCGCGATGAGGCTGACGAGCCGTGCGATGACGCCATCGCCGAAATCCACATCGACGGAGCCATCGACCGTAACGGCGTCGGCCGCGTTCACTGTGACGACGCCGCCGCTCCCCGCGCCAAAGGCTGTCGCTTGAACCGACCCGCCGCTCAGCACATCCAACCTGTTGACATCGATTGAGATATCGCCGGCGTCGCCTGTCCCGTTGCTGCTTGTGTTCACCTGAGCGGCGCGGATAACCTCCAAAAGGTCTGCAGAGATCGAGATGTCGCCTCCGCGACCCGAGGCGAACTCCCCAGCGCCTGCATCGACGACACTCAAGAAATCGACAGAGACCGCATCTGATGCGTCTACAGTGATGTCGCCGCCTCGCCCGTCGCTGCTTGTGAACGTGACGATCCTCGATTCTGAGAGCAGAGACAGCGTGTCAACGTTAAACGTCACGCTGCTGGCGTTTGCGCTTGCGGATGTCGCCGCGGAAACTTGCGCGCCCGAGGACAACATCACATCGCTAACATTCACTGTGATGTCGCCGCCATTTCCGACGCCCTCGGTCAAGCCGTTGATCTGGGCGAGGTTTGTCAACATCAGGCTGTCAGCCGCGATTGTCAGCGCGCCGCCCGCACCGGTTGCGTCCTGTGAGACCTGAGAGAAGATCCCCGACAGGAACCCATCGATCGTGATGGCGTCAGCGTTGATGAACGCGTCGGCGCCGCGACCCTCCGCGAACGTTGAGGTGAGAATGTCGCCGGCGGTCATAATCGACAGAAGACCGGTGTCGAGGGTCAAGACGCCCGCATCGCCGGCGCCCGATGTGGTCGTGGCGATGCGTCCGCCGGACACGATGTCTGTGTTGGCGGACTCGATGGAGAGATTCCCGCCACGTCCGGTTCCTCCCGCGCCAACCGCGGTCTGGATGATGGACCCAAAGCCGTCGACCACAAGCCCGTCGGCGAGGATCAAGGTCACAGCCCCGCCGTCCCCTGCGCCAAACGTTCGCGCTTCAAGATCAGCGCCGGACGCCAGACGCAACGTCGTCGCCGTGATGATGATGTCGCCGCTGTCGCCGTCGCCAACGGTTTCGATGAAGACGTTTGCGCCATTCGACACGACAATGTCGTCGGCCGCGAGCGCGATCGCGCCGCTCTCGCCACCCGCTTCAGACGCGGTGAAGAAGCGGGTTTCCAAGAGGCCGTCGCTTGTCGTCCCGTCGATGAGCACGTCGCCAGACACCGTCACATCCACCGCGCCCGTGTTTCCTAGGCCGGACGTCGTGTTGCCCACTTGCGCGCCGTTCGTGATCTCCAGCGACCCGGCCGAGATGGTTAGGTCGCCGCCGTCAGCGGTGTCCTCGGGATCCACAAACGCGCCGATGCCGGAGCTCAGCCCGCCAGCATCCTCCCCATCCGCGCGCAGAAGGCCGTCCGTCGTAATGACGATGTCCGCGCCGGTCACGGCGTCATTCGCGCTCGTAATCAGGACGCTGCCGTCGATAAGGGTCAGCGTCTCGGCCTCCACCCGAAACTCTGGATCCTGTGCGGCGGCGTCGGCCAGCAGCTCCAAGCGGCTGTCATTGGCGAGGCTCACATCCCCGCCCGCGATCGTCACGGAATCGGAAAAGACGATGCGGGTGTTGTCAAAGGTGATGTCGCCCGCCTCAGCGCCCAGAAAACCGAAGGACTCCGGCGCCGCCGCGACAAACGCCGAAGCCGCGGAGTCCCCCAGCGCCAGAGTCGAGCCGTCGGCGAACACCAGCTCATCGGCCGTCGACACCGCAAAGCCCGCCGGCACATCGACCGTCGCGGCCGCCCCAAACGTCACGCCATTGGGATTGATGAAGTAGACGTCCGCCTGGCCGACTTGGGAGCGCAACAGGCCGTCAATCTGGCTTGGGTCGGCGCCCGTGACGCGATTCACCAGATTGGCGATGTCGCTTGGGCCGGTGAACGTGGCCGAACCGCCGGCCGCGACATTAAAATCGGCGAAGCTGTGAAAGAGGTTGTCGCCCGCGCGGGTTCCCCCGCTGATGACGGTGTCAAGGGCCGAGCCCGACAGCACGGTGTCTGTGGACCCGTCCGTGGTGATTTGGCCAAAAGCGGCGCTGGGCGTCACGACCAGCGCCACGCCCAGGCTTGCGCCCAGAGTTGCGCCCAGGCTTGCGCCCAGACTTGTGCTCAAACGCACGCCGACAACCGTTGAGAACGCGACCGCCGCCCGCGCCGCCGCCGCATGGACGCCCGTGTCTTTCCGTCCGTGGGCCATGGCCCGCGCCCCCCGGCTGCTTGACAGCGGCCTCTGTTTTCAAACGGAAAGGTGTCCCAATCAAGGACACTGACGCGCCGGGCGCGCCGCGCCGTTCAGCCGGCGGCGCTGGCGGCGGGCGCGCCGTCGCCGAACACGCGCGCGAAAATCGTGTCGACATGGGCGATATGGCGCTCCAAGTCGAACAAGGCGTCGAGCCGCTGGGACGACAGCGCGCCCGTGATCACGGGATCGAGCGCAAGCTGGTCGCGGAATGGCGCCGCGCCGCGCCAAGTCGCCATCGCCGCGGCCTGGACGCGGGCGTAGGCCTCCTCGCGGCTGAGCCCCGCCTCCGCCAGCGCAAGCAACACGCCTTGGGACGCATGAAGGCCCCCCAGTCGGTCCAAATTCTCGCGCATGCGCTCGGGATAGACGACGAGGCCGTCGACCACGCCCGCCAGCCGATGCAGCGCAAAGTCGAGATGGATCGTGGCGTCGGGCGCGATCGCGCGCTCAACGCTGGAATGGGAGATGTCGCGCTCATGCCAGAGCGCGATGTTCTCAAGCGCGGGGATCACCGCTGAGCGCACCAGCCGCGCCAGGCCCGTCAGGTTCTCCGTCAGCACCGGATTGCGCTTGTGCGGCATGGCCGAAGAGCCTTTTTGGCCCGCCGCGAACTTCTCCTCGGCCTCAAGCACTTCCGTGCGCTGGAGATGACGGATCTCCGTGGCCAGCCGCTCCACCGCGCCCGCCACGACCCCAAGCGTTGAGAAGAACGCCGCATGGCGGTCGCGGGGGATGATTTGAGTGGAGATGGGCTCCGGCGTCAGGCCAAGGGCGGCGGCGACATGGGCCTCCACCGCCGGGGCGACGTTCGCAAAGGTGCCGACCGCGCCGGAAATCGCGCAGGTCGCCACCTCCGCACGCGCCGCCTCAAGCCGTCGGCGGGCGCGATCGAACTCCGCATAATGAGAGGCGAGCTTCAGCCCAAACGTCGTCGGCTCGGCGTGGACGCCGTGGCTGCGGCCCATAGTCAGCGTGCGTTTGTGCTCAAAAGCGCGCGTCTTCAGCGCCGCGCGCACCCGGTCCACCCCCTCAAGCAAGAGGTCGGCCGCGCGCGCCAGCTGCACGGCGAGACAGGTGTCCAGCACGTCTGAGGAGGTGAGCCCATAATGCACATGGCGCGCGGCGGGTCCGACAATCTCGCCCAAATGAGTGAGGAAGGCGATGACGTCATGGCGCACCTCGGCCTCGATCGCGGCGATGCGCGCAAGGTCGAACTCCGCGTCGCGCGCTTTCCAAACCGCCGCCGGCGCGTCAGCGGGAATCACGCCCTCAGCGGCCAGCGCGTCGCAGGCATGGGCCTCAATCTCGAACCAAATGCGGAATTTCGCACGCTCCGACCAGATCTCGGCCATGGGCGCGCGGGTGTAGCGGGCGACAGCCACAAAGCGCTCCGGGGTTGCATCGCAGACCAGCGAGCGCGCACCCAAACGCCGCGCGCGCGCAGCGTCAAGTCAGCACGCGGTTGGCGCGAGGACGCAAAAAGGCCCCGCATCCAGGGCGGGGCCTTCCAATCGCCTGCGACGTCGCGCGCAGACGGCGGGCGGTCGCCTTACTTGCGACCCGGCTTAGCGGCGGGTTCCGCTTCGAGCGTCGCCCACTCTTCATCAGCACCGGCGATGTATTCGTCAGTATCCTTTGACCAACGGCGTTGAATGCCTTGGTTGAAGTTCAAATACAAAACGCCGTCCACGACCGCCCACGCTTCAGGGTCGGTGCGCACTTTCTGGCCGTTATAGGCGGCGTAAGCGCAGTGGCCGTCATAAGCGGGGGCGTACGTCGCCGGTTCCGCGACGAACAGGTCGAGGTTTTCTTGAGACGCAAACAGCCAGGTGGAGCCATTGTACTCCGTGGAGAAGGCCTCATCGCCGGGCGTCGCTTCGCCGACGGTGTGGTACGCGACCGCGTCATAGCCGGACACGGCGTAGCCGTCGCGGTTGAGGTATTGCGGGCCCGCAAACGCAGCGCCGCCAAAGGCGATGGCCGCCAAGACAGCCAAGACCGATTTCATAAAGTGGGTGTGCATGACGTCCTCCAAATCCGATGCCCTCACCTAGGCCGATCGACGGCGTCCCGGCAATTCAACGGTGTGCACGTCCGCACGCGTCTTTGTGAGCGGCCGTGACGCCGCGCCCCGCTGCGCCGCCCCTGTCTGCGCCGCGCCTGTCTGCGCCGCGCCGGGGCCCCCTGGCCGCCCCTGGCTGCGCTCACGGCTTTGTGGACGCGCCCGCTGTCGTCAGGGTCGCAAGGTCGGCGTCGGCGGCGCGCACCGTCGCCAGCACCGTCTCCACCGCGCCGACGAAGAAGGCTTCCGGGATCTGCTCCGCATCATCGGTGGGCTTGTGGTAATCGGCGTGATCTTCCACCCCGAAATACAGAAACGGCACCCCCGCCATGTGGAACACCCCGTGATCGGACGCGCGCGTCCAGTCGTCAAGGCCAAGCTCTGGGCGGTCATGGCCCTTCAGCAGCGTGATCGGCGCGGCCGCCGCTACAGCGTCCACGACAGGAATGAGCGCGGGCGTGTGGTGGGTCCCCGCCACATAAAGCTCGCCCGTATCGCCGCGCGACACCATGTCGAGATTGATGTTGAGGGCCATCGCCGCACGAGGGATCAGGCCGCTGTCCATGAACGCGGCCGCGCCGCGCAAACCCAACTCCTCTGCGTCAAAGAACGCAAACACGGTGTCGTGGCGCGGCGGCTGCGCCGTCAGCGCGCCTGCGATCGCCAAAAGCGCCGCGGTCCCGGAGGCGTTGTCGTCCGCGCCGTTGAAGGTCACGCCGTCGATCACGCCGAGGTGATCGTAATGGGCCGTCAGCACCAGCACATGGCCGTCGGGCGCCGCGCCGGCGACCCGCGCGAGCACATTCGTGGCCGTGATCGGGTCAGCGTCCACAGGCGCGCCCCGCGGCGCCGTGGCGAAGGGCTGCTCATAGCCGGACGGGTCGAGGGGCGCGACGCCCAACGCCTTCAACCGCGCGATAATGTAGGCGCGCGCGGCGGCGGAGCCGTCTGTGTCGGGCGCGCGTCCGCCGCGGGCGTCATCGGCCAAATAGCGCACGTCCGCCATCAGCGGCGCGACCTCGATCGCTTGGCGCGCGTGTCCCGCGAGCGGACTGCCGACAACCGCCGCAACTGCAAGGATGACGGAAAGCCGCATCGCGTTATCCTTTCACCGGCGCGCACGCGCCCTCTTGCGTCGCCGCGCCGCGCCGCACTTATCGAGCATGGCGGATCCCAACGCCAACGCCAACCGCGACCCCGCTGAAGGAGCGCTCCCATGCCTATGCCCGCCGCCGACATCACCGCCCTCATTAAAGACGCGTTCCCGGACGCCGTGGTCGACATCATCGACCTCGCCGGGGATGACGACCACTTCAAAGCCCGCGTCGTCAGCCAGGCGTTCGCGGGCAAATCTCGGGTCGAGCAGCACAAAATGGTCTACGCCGCGCTCAAGGGCGCGATGGGCGGCCAATTGCACGCCCTCGCCCTAGAAACCGCCGCCCCGTGACCATCGACGCCGCCGCGACCCCCGCCAACCCGCCGACGCCCCGCGACCGACACCCGGCGGCTCGCGCATCGCCCCAACCGCGTGACCCCCTGCGCGCGGGCGCGGGGCCGCTTCGGCTCGGCTTCGGCGTCTCCGGGCCCTTGGGAACAGCGCTGGTGAGCGACAACGCCGCCCACGCGCTCATTCACCAGGCGCTCGACGGGGGCGTGCGCGTGTTCGACACCGCGCCGTTTTACGGGCCGTTCGCCGAGCGCCGGCTCGGCGCGGCCTTAATGCGGCATGCCTTAGGGGCGGAGGCGATAGTGAGCACGAAAGTCGGCACAGTCTGGCGCGGCGGTCGCGCCCATAAGGATTTTTCCGTGGACGGCGTGCGCCGCTCGATGGACGCCAGTGCGGCCGCCCTTGGGCGCGCGACGCTGGACGTGGTGCTTGTCCATGGCGCGCCGCCAGAGGCCCTGAGCGACGGTTTGCTCGCCGCCCTCGCCGCGTGGCGCCGCGACGGCCGGGTGCGCGCCCTTGGTGCGTGCGGGCGCGGCGCTGAGCTTGATCCCGTCATCGCGTCGGATGTGTTCGATGTGATCATGACGCCCATCGCGTCGGATCTCCCACCGGACGCCGCAGCCCGGCTGAACCGCGCGCGCGCGGCGGGGATGACCATGGTCGCGATTGAGGCGCTGCGCCCCGCGCTCGATCCCTGGCGCGCGCCGCGGCGTGTCTCCGACTTATGGCGCGTCGCGCGCACGCTGGTGCGCCGCCCGCCGCGGCGGACCGCGTCATCGCCCACGATTGCTGCGTGTCTTCGCGTCGCGCTGGCGCGAGCGGACGTCGTGCTCGCCACCACGACCCGCAGCGCGCATTTGACGGCGCTGATGCACATCGCCGGCGCTGAAACCCAAGCGTGACCTGACCCGATGGCGCGCGTCCCGCTGTCCAGCACCTTTGATCTCATCGTGGTCGGCGCAGGCGTTGTCGGCGTGGCGACGGCCTATTGGGCCGAACGTGCGGGCCTTGCGACCTGCGTGATCGACCGCCGCGGCGGCCCGGCGCGGGAGACAAGTTTCGCCAATGGCGCCCAGCTGTCCGTCAGCCACGCCACGCCCTGGGCGAGCCCGCAAGCGCTTGCGCAAATCGCGGGCTGGCTGGTGAGCCGCGACGCCCCGCTGCACGTGGCGTGGCGCGCCGGCCTCAGTGACGCAGCGTGGCTGGTGGCCTTCGTGCGCAACGCCACGCCCGCGCGGGCCCGCGCCAACCTCATCGCGGCGGTGCGTCTGGCGGCGTACAGCCGCGCGCAAATGGACGCCATCGACGCCGCGGAAGCTCTCGATTACGGGCGGCGCGCCAGCGGCATTGTTCATATCTATCGCGATCCGCGCGCTTACGCCGCAGGCGTGCGCGCTGCAGAGATCATGACCGCCCACGGCGGTCCACGCGCGCCGCTGCAGGTGTCAGACCTCATTGCGCGCGACCGCGCCTTCACCGCAATCGCGCCGGACCTCGCGGGCGCGACATGCGCGCCCCTCGACGGCGTCGGCGATCCCCACGTCTTCGCCACAGCCATGACGGACCGTCTCGCGCGCCGCGGCGTCGCGCTTGGGTTTGACGCCGAAGCGACAGAGCTCGCGGAAGACGCCGGCGGCGTCAGCGTCCGCGCCTTCATGGAAGGACGCGCCGTCACGCTAAGGGCGCGGCGTGTGGCGCTGTGCCTCGGCGTCGCGACGCCAGACCTGCTGGCGCGCCGCCAGCGACCGCCCATCATTCCGGTTAAAGGCTATTCCGCCACCATCCCGATCACGGACGCCGCGAACGCCCCGCGCGCGGCGGTGATTGATGACGAACATAAGCTCGTCTACGCCACCCTTGGCGATCGCTTGCGTGTGGCGGGCATGGCGGAGGTGCGCGGGCGCGACCGGCGGCTCGACCCCCGGCGCGCCGAGAGCCTGGTGGCGCGCGCGCGCGCGACCTTTCCTGAGGCCGGGGATTATGACCGCGCGAGCTTCTGGACGGGCTTGCGGCCGATGACGCCTTCAGGACTGCCCGTAATCGGGCCGGCCGCCCCCGGGGCGCGCGTGTGGATCAACGCCGGCCACGGCGCTCTCGGCTGGACCATGGCGGCGGGCGCGGGCCGGCTTTTGATTGATCACATGCTTGAACGCACCGCCGAGATTCCCTGGCCGCCACGGGACGCCTAAGGCCGCCGCGACGCCATCCGTCAACGGAGCGCCGCGCGCTTTGTCACGCTTGCGCCCAGGCTGGGGCGATGCGACGCCATCGCCATCTGCGCGCCTCATCCGCGGCGGACGGTGCGCGGCGCTGCTTTGGGGACACGCCCGTTTTGGAGACGCCGATGTCGGACGCCCTCACGCCTGAACCCGCGATGTTGGAGAACCGCACATTTGAGGAGCTGGCGATCGGCGACAGCGCCAGCCAAGTCCGCACGCTTGAACAAGCCGACATTGAATTGTTCGCGGCGGTGTCGGGTGATGTGAACCCCGCGCATTTGGACCGGGATTTCGCGGAGACCTCGCTCTACCACGAAGTGATCGCCCACGGCATGTGGGGCGGTGCGCTGATTTCCGCGGTGTTGGGGACAGAGCTTCCCGGTCCGGGCACGATTTATCTCGGCCAGAGCTTGCGCTTTCAAAGGCCCGTCAAAGTGGGCGACACCATCACGACCACCGTCACAGTGAAGGACAAAGCCGACGCGAAGCGCCGCGTCACCTTGGACTGCCGGTGCGTGAACCAAGACGGAGAGGACGTGATCACGGGCGAAGCTCATGTCTTCGCGCCGTCGGAAAAAATCCGCCGCCCTCGCGCGGCCTTGCCGGAGGTATTCTTGCACGAGCGCGCGCCGCGGCTGCAAACGCTGGTGGCGCGCGCGAAAGCCTCCGGCGCGCCCTTGCGCGTGGCGGTGGTCCAACCCACGACGGCGATCGCCTGCGAGGGCGCGCTGACGGCCGCAGCGGAGGGGCTTATTGAGCCCGTCCTTGTCGGGCCTCAAGAGGCGGTGCGCGCCGCAGTGGCGCAGGCCGGCTTCACACCCGACGATTATGAGATTCACGACGCCGCGGACGCCCAAGCCGCCGCCGTCGCCGCCGTCGCCTTAGTCCGCGAAAGCCGCGCTGACGCGCTCATGAAGGGCGCGCTGCACACCGACGAAGTCATGCACGAAGTCATCGACAAACTCCACGGCCTGCGCACTGAGCGCCGCCTCAGCCATGTCTACGTCATTGACGTTCCCGCCTACCGAAAACTTATTTATATCAGCGACGCAGCCATCAATATTGAGCCAGATCTCGCGGCGAAGGCCGACATTATTCAAAACGCCATCGACGTCGCCCGAGCGCTCGACGTCGCGAGCCCCAAGGTCGCGATCCTCGCAGCCGTGGAGAGCGTCAATCCGCGCATGCGCTCCACGATCGAGGCCGCGGCGCTGTGCAAGATGGCTGACCGTGGACAAATCACCGGCGGCGTGTTGGACGGCCCCCTCGCCTTCGACAACGCCGTCTCGCGCGAGGCGGCGCGCGCGAAAGGCATAGTCTCCGACGTCGCGGGCGACGCCGACATCCTCATCGCGCCGGATCTTGAGGCCGGCAACATGATCGCCAAGCAGCTTGATTACCTCGCCGGCGCGGTGGCGGCGGGTCTCGTGGTCGGCGCGCGCGCGCCGATTATCCTCACCAGCCGCGCCGAGGGGGCGGTGTCGCGCTTGGCGTCCTGCGCGCTGGCGCGGCTTTACGCCAACGCCTCGCGGCCCTGAGGCTCGTGGCGGGAGCACGCCGCCGTCACGGTCTCCCGCATCGCCACCCCGAGCGCGCGCCGAGCATTCACAGCCCATGGCCGGCGCGTCCTCGGCTCATCGCGCGCGCGGCGCGTCAGCGCACGCCGTTAGGCGTTGCGCGCTAAGGGACACGCACCAGCATCTTGCCGACATTTTCGCCCGCAAACAGGTCCAAAAACGCCTGAGCGGCGTTGTCGATCCCCTCACGCACCGTTTCGCGCCAAACAACGCGCCCTTGCGCGATCCACCCCATCAACTCCGTGACATAAGCCTCCGTGAGGGCGACATGATCGGACACGATAAAGCCCTGCACCCGCAAGCGTTTGCCGATGATCGTCGTGAGATTGGACGGCCCAGGAGGAGGCGTTTCGGCGTTGTATTGAGAGATCATGCCGCACACGGCCACCCGCCCGAAATCGTTGAGCGTGTTCAGCGCAGCGGCCAAATGATCGCCGCCCACATTGTCGAAATAGACATCAAGCCCGTCGGGCGCGGCGTCTTGAAGCGCGCGCGTCAGCCCGTCAGCGCCCGGATGCTCACGGTAGTTGATGATCTCATCGATCCCCAATGTGTCGAGAAAAGCGAGCTTCTGCGGCCCGCCCGCCGCGCCGATCACCCGCGCGCCGAGGATCTTGCCGATTTGGCAAGCCATGGAGCCCACCGCCCCGCCAGCCGCAGAGACAAACATAGTCTCGCCGGCTTTGAGCGCGGCGATGGTCTTCACCCCGACATACGCGGTGAGGCCCGTCATGCCCGCGATCCCCAAAAACGCTTGCGCCGGCAACGTGTCGGAGACGGGCAGCTTGCGAACCCCCGCCGCCGGCCCGGTCCACGCCTCGCGCCAGCCCTGCATGGAGAACACCCAATCGCCCGGGCGAAAGCCGTCGGCTTCGCTGCGCTCGACCACGCCGACCGCCCCGCCCTCCATCGCTGCGCCAAGCGCAAACGGCGGCACATAGCTTTTTCGGTCAATCATGCGCCCGCGCATGTAGGGATCGACAGAAAGCCACCGATTGCGCACTTGGATTTCACCCGCGTGCGGAGCTGGGGCGGGCGCGGACACAAGGTCAAAGTGCTCCAGCTGCGGAACGCCGACAGGACGCGCAACAAGCCGAACTTCGCGGGACGGCAACTCAGACATGGGGAGCTCCTCAGTGGACGTACGGCCGCAACGCCGCGAGGTGAGCAATCGCAGGGCGGCGCGGTCTTGAGGGATGCTCGGCGCGATGGACGAACGTCAACCCATCGTAATGACAAGCTTGCCGACCGCTTGGCGGTCCGCCAAGGCGTGAAAGCCCGCCAACGCCTCCTCCAGGCTATAGCGCGCCGAGATCACCGGCTTGATCCGCTCATTGGCGAACATCGCCTGCAATTCCGCCATGTTTTGAGCCATGCCGTCAGGATCGCGCATGCCCCACGCGCCGAAGAACACGCCCACAATCTGACAACTCTTGAGCAAGGTGAGGTTGAGCGGAATCTTGGGGATATCGCCGGCGGCGAAGCCGACGACGAGATACCGGCCCTCCCACCGCAGAGCGCGCAGCGCCGGCTCCGCATAGGGCCCGCCGACAGGGTCGTAGACCACATCGACCCCGTCCGCGCCGGCCAGCTCCTGCGCCAGGGCGCGGGCGCGGGCCTTCACATCCTCCTCAGCGTAATTGATCACGGCGTCCGCGCCGGAAGCCCGCGCCGCCTCGAGCTTCGCCGCGCTGGAGGCCGCCGCAATGACATGCGCGCCCATGGCTTTCGCCAGCTCAACGGCCGCCAAGCCGACGCCGCCGGCGGCCCCGAGCACCAGGGCTATCTCGCCAGCTTTCAGATTCGCCCGGTTCTTCAACGCGTAGTACGATGTGCCATACGCCATGGTGAAGGCGGCCGCCGTCTCAAAATCCATAGCATCGGGGATCGCAATCGCGGAGGCTGCTGGGATCACCGCCTTCTCGCGGAAGGCGCCCGTGAGCGTTAAGAACGCCACGCGATCGCCCACGCCCGGCCGCGTCACCCCCGCGCCCACGGCCGACACCACCCCCGCCGCCTCCTGACCCGGAACGAAAGGCTGCTGCGGCTTGAACTGATAGAGGCCTTGCACGCACAACACGTCCGGGAAGTTCAGCCCCGCCGCCTTCACATCCACGCAGATTTCGCCAGGCCCCGGGGTCGGATCCGGCTGATCCTGCACCGTCAGGGAATCAATCGGGCCAAAGGCCTCACACACCAACGCCCTCATGACGCCGCCGCCGGCGCGTTCGTCAGGCGCTTCAGCTCTTGACGGCCCACGACCATGCGGTGCACCGCGTCAGGACCGTCGGCGAAGCGCAAGGTGCGCAAACCTGTCCACATGGCCGCCAGCGGCGTGTCCTGGCTCACGCCTGTACCGCCATGCATTTGCATCGCCTCATCCACGACTTGCAGCGCCACGCGCGGCGCAATCACTTTGATTTGGCTGATCCATGGCGCGGCGGCGCGCGGATCGCCTTGGTCCATCACCCAAGCCGCCTTCAGGCAAAGCAGCCGCGCCTGCTCGATCGCCATGCGGCACTCCGCGATGATGTCGTAATTAGCGCCGAGCTTGGCGAGGGGCTTGCCGAACGCTTCGCGCGCGGACGCCCGTCGGCACAAGAGCTCAAACGCCCGTTCGGCCTGGCCGATGGCGCGCATGCAATGGTGGATGCGCCCTGGCCCCAGCCGCCCTTGGGCGATCAAGAAACCCGCCCCGCGATGCATTAAGAGGGCGTCCTCGGGGATGCACACATCGGTGAAGCGAATGTGCATGTGCCCGTGGGGCGCGTCGTCATGGCCGAACACCGTCATGGGCCGGACAATCTCAATGCCCGGCGTGTCCGCCGGCACCACGAACATGGAGTGGCGCGCGTGGCGGTCGGCGTCGTCACCCTCGGTTTTGGCCATCAGGATATAGACTGTGCAGCGTGGATCGCCCGCGCCAGAGGCCCAATACTTCTCGCCATTAAGCACCCACACGCCGCCGTCGAGGCGCGCCTCGAAGGCGAGGTTCGCGGCGTCGGAGCTCGCAACGTCAGGCTCCGTCATCAGATACGCAGAGCGGATGCGCCCCTCCAGCAAATCCGGCAGCCAACGCTCTTTGTGGTGGGGCGCGCCGAAGCGTTCCAGCACCTCCATATTGCCCGTGTCGGGGGCTGAGCAATTGAACACCTCCGCGCCGAGCTGGGGCGACCAGCCCATTTCCTCCGCGAGATAGGCGTACTCCACAGTCGACAGGCCATAGCCGCGCTCGGAGTCCGTCAGCCAGAAATTCCAGAGATTGCGCGCACGGGCTTTCGCTTTCAGGCTGTCGAGGATCTCCAACTGGCGCGGCGTGTGGGCGAAGCGCCCGCCAAACGGTCCCTCGCCGGCTTTGCCCACTTCGGCGTGAAACTCGCCCTCCAGCGGCAGAACGTCCTCGCGAACGATTTCGCGCACCGCGGCGATCAGCGGTTTCACCCGCTCCGATTGGCCCAGATCCATGGTCAATACCCCTGCATGCGCGCGAGGCGATCGAGGTGGAAACGCGCGTCGCCGAACGTCTCGCCCGCGGCTTTGATTCGTTTCAGGAAAAACCCGATCTCATACTCGTCTGTCATGCCGACGCCGCCATGCATCTGGATCGCTTCTTGGGCGGCGAGCAGCGCGACCTCGCCGGCTTTCGCCTTCGCGGCGCTGACGAGATAGCCGGCGTGGCCCGCGTCCTCATCGAGCTGCTGGAGCGCTTTGAGCACGATCGTCTTCGTGATCTCAAGCTCGGCATAAAGGTGCGCCGCGCGGTGTTGCAGCGCTTGGAAGGAGCCGACTGGCCGGCCGAACTGAGTGCGCTCCTTCACATAAGCGACCGTGCGGCTGAACGCTTCTTGCGCCGCGCCGGAGAGCTCCGCCGCCAGACCCGCGCGACCGGCGTTCAAAGTCCGCTCAAGCAGCGGCGCGCCGAGGTCCACTTCGCCCAACACAGAATCGGCCGTCACCGTCACGCCGTCACACCGCACGCGCGCGGCGTTGCGGCTGTCGACCATGATCGTGCGCTCAACCTCAAGCCCCGTCGCCCCGCGCTCAACCAGGAAAAGCGTCAAACCCCCATCGTCGCCCGGCGCGCCGCTGGTGCGCGCAGCGACAATCAACGCATCGGCCACATGGGCGTCGAGCACGAAGGTTTTCTCCCCGTCCAAGCGGAAGCCATTGCCTGCGCGTTGGGCGCTGAGCGCGGTTTTCGCGGGAGCATGCTTGCGGCCCTCATCGACGGCGAGCGCAAGGATCGCCTCGCCCGCAGCGATGCGAGGCAACCAGGCGGTCTTCTGCGTGTGTGAACCGCCGTCGGCGATGGCGGCGGCGGCCATCACCGCCGTCGTCAAAAACGGCGAGGCGGTGAGCGTGCGGCCCATTTCCTCCGCAATCACGCCGGCCGCGACATGGCCCATTGCCACCCCGCCGTGATCCTCCGGCACAAGCACGCCGGCCCAGCCCAGCTCCGCCATCTGTCGCCACGTCTCGCGTCGGAAGCCGTCGGCGCCGCCGTCATCGCGCAGCCGCCTGAGCTGAGCGACTGGGGCATGCTCAGCCAGGAAGCCCTCCGCCGCCTCGCGCAGCATAGATTGTTCGTCAGTGAGCACGAGCGCCATTGCGCGTCTCCTTTTCGCCAGGGCGTGCGCGGGCGCGGCTACGCCGACGGCATGTCCAGAATCCGTTTCGCGATGATGTTGAGCATCACCTCTGACGTGCCGCCCTCAATGGAGTTGGCCTTCGTGCGCAGCCAGGCGCGCGCCAGCTTGCCGTCCTGCGACGCCGCGCCCTCCCACTCCAGCCCGTCATGACCCGCGGCGGCCATCATCAGCTCGTGGCGGCGCTTGTTCAGCTCTGTGCCGTAGTATTTGAGCATGGAGGACTTTGCGCCCATCTCGAGGCCCGCCGTTGCTTCATCGCGATAGCGCTCCATCGTCAGCATGAACGCCACTGCGTCGAGATCGGTACGCGCGACATCGCCGCGCAACACCAGATCCGCCAAAAGGCCGTTGTCGCGGCCGAGCTGTTGGACGACAGTTTCGCTTAAGAGGCGCTGGCCGCCGACCAGACCGCCGCCGCCGCCGCCAATCATGGTGCGTTCATGGGTGAGCAGATACTTCGCCACATCCCAACCGCGGTTCAGTTCGCCCACAATGTGGTCTTTCTCCCCGCGCGCATCGTCAAAAAACGTCTCGCAAAACGGCGATTTGCCGGAGATCAGCTTAATCGGCTTCGTGGTGACGCCGGGCTGGTCCATGTCAATCAGCAAAAAACTGATACCCAAATGCTTGGGTGCGTTCGGATCTGTGCGCACAAGTGTGAAGATCCAGTCCGCCTCATCGGCGTATGACGTCCAGATCTTTTGGCCATTCACCACGAAATGATCGCCGCGGTCTTCGGCCTTAGTTTGCAGTGAGGCGAGGTCTGAGCCCGCATTCGGCTCGGAATAGCCCTGCGCCCAGCGGATCTCGCCGCGGGCGATCGGGGGCAGAAATGTGGTCTTTTGCTCGTGCGTCCCAAACTTCAGCAAAGCTGGCGCAAGCATCCAAATGCCGAAGCTTTCCAAGGGCGAGCGGCACCCCAAGCTGCGCATCTCCTCCTTCAAGATCGTGGCTTCATCCTTAGACAAGCCGCCGCCGCCATAAGCCGTCGGCCAGGTCGGGACCGTCCAGCCGCGTTGCGCCATGCGCTCCAGCCACACCCGCTGGTCCTCGCTGCGGAACACCCACTTCTTGCCGCCCCAGCAGATGTCGTCCTCCCCGCCATCGGGCCCGCGCAGCGAGGCGGGGCAGTTGGCGTCAAGCCACGCGCGGGTCTCTGCACGAAAGGTCTCCAAATCAGCCATGGAACGCTCCTCCTTGGGCGCGTGCGGGCTCACGCGCGGTGGCGCATTGTGACGGGCTAAGACGCGCCATCACGAATGAGACGGCGTGCGAACGCGCCGAGGCCCTTCGCCCCTGGACCATAAGCGGCGAACACGGGGTTGGTCGTCTGTTTGTGGAAGTATCGGTAGTAGATTTGCTGGGCGATCACTGCGAGCCGAAAGACGCCAAACGCGTAATAGAAGGTGAAATCGCCAATCGCACGGCCGGTCTTTTCCCCATAATACGCAATGACTTCCGACCGGGTGAACATGCCCGGCGCGTCCGAGGGCTGCTTCTTCAAAAGCTTCAATTCATCGGGGTCGCCCGGCTCCACCCAATAGACAAGCGCCGCGCCCACATCCATCAGCGGATCCCCAAGCGCGGAAATCTCCCAATCAAGCACGGCGCGGATGTCATGGGGCTCGGTGTCGCCGATAATCATGTTGTCGATACGGAAATCGCCATGGACAACGGCGTGGCCGGCCTCCGTCGCCGGTTTGTTGGCGTCGAGCCAGGCGCGCACATCCTCGAAAGGATCGGCGTCCTCAGTCAGGGCCTTTTCATAGCGCGCGTTCCAGCCGCCGACTTGCCGCGCGACATAGCCCTCCGGCGTCCCGAAATCGCTCAAGCCCACGGCCGCGTAATCCACAGCGTGCAAGGCGATGAGCTTGTCCCACACCGCCTCGCAAAAGGCGCGCGTGCGTGCGGCGTCCCACCCCCAGCCGGCGGGGATGTCAGGGCCCAGCACGACCCCGGGCGTGCGCGCCATGACGTAGAACTCCGCGCCCAAGGGCGACGCCTCATCGCTGGCGTAATAGAGCGTCTCCGGCACGCTGGGATAAACGGGCTTCAGCGCGTTCATCACGGTGTATTCGCGGATCATCGAGTGTCCCGATTTCGGGCGCGCGCCCGTCGGGGGCCGGCGCAACACCAGATCGCGGTTCGCATAGCGCAAGAGGTAAGTGAGGTTCGACGCGCCGGAGGGAAACTGGCGCACCTCCGGCGTCCCTTCGAGCCCCGCGATCGCCGCGCGCAGCAGGCGGTCCACCGCCGCGACGTCGAAGCTGTCCTCGTCCCGGACCGGGACGCTGGGATCCGCGGCCGGCGAAAGCGACGCAGCGGCGGTCATAGCGCCGCCCGGGCCAAATAGCCGCCATCGACGACCAGAGTTTGGCCAGTCATGAACGCCGCTTCATTCGACACCATATACAGAATGGCGGCGGCCATCTCACTCGGTTGGCCCGGCCGCTTGATGGAAAAACTGCGGTTCATCATGTCATTCAGCAAGTCTTTGTCCGCCATCAAGGCGGACGCGATACGCGTGTCGGTCAAGCCTGGGCAGAGCGCGTTCACGCGAATGTTGTGATCGCCATATTCCTGGGCATAGACTTGCGTCATATTGATCAACGCGGCCTTGGTAATCGAATAAATGCCTTGCATAAAGCCGGGTTTCACACCGTTGATTGACGCGACATTGACGATCGCCCCGCCGCCCGCCTCCTTGAGCATCGGGATTGCTTTGGCTGTTAGGAAAAACGGCCCGCGCAGATTGACCGCCACTGTCTTGTCCCACGCGTCCTGCGGCGTGTCGCCCGCAAGCCCGAAATACGGATTCGTCGCGCCATTGTTGACGAGGATGTCGAGCCGCCCCTCCTCCGCACGGATCGAGGCGAGCGCGGCGTCATGATCAGCCAGCTCCCCCAAATGGAGCTTCAGCGCCCGCGCTTTGCCGCCGGCGTCGCGGATCTCGCCCGCAACCGCCTCACACACCTCGAGCTTCCGGCTTGAGCAAATCACCGTCGCGCCCTGGGCGGCGAGCAGCTTGGCCGTCTCCTCGCCAATGCCGCGGCTTGCGCCGGCGATCAGCGCCACTTTGCCTGTCAGATCAAACGGCATTGCGTCTTCCCATCCCTGTCGCCGCTCGGGCGCGGTCGTGTCGTTTCACGCACACCCCGGCCGCTGCGGGCCGTTGTGTGTCAAAGCGGCCGCCCATGGCGGGCGATCAAGTCGCGGCGGATCTTGCGCATGCCGCCGAGCCAGCGGTCCGGCTCCGCGACGCGCATGGCCGCATACTGTTCAGTATTGGGATGAGTGGTGACGCGAAACTGCTTCGCGTCAATCGCGGCGAAGAGCGCGTCGGCCACCTCCTTGGGTTCAATATAGCCGGACAGGCCCTGGGAGCCGTGCTCAATGCCCTTCACCAAATTGGTGCGCACCCCCTCCGGACACAGGCAATGGACCTGAAGGCCCTCATCGCCATGGGCGACGGCGAGAGCCTCCGCCAACGCCACCGCGGCGTGCTTTGTGACAGAGTACGGCGTGTCGCCCACTTGATGCAGCAAGCCCGCCGCGGAGGCGACCACCACGAACAGCCCGCCGCCGCGGGTCGTCATGGCCGGAACCAGATGGCGCGCGGCGTAGACCGTCGCCATGACATTCACTGACCAGCACAAGTCCCACGCGCCATTGGGCGCAGACCCCGCACCCCACAACGGCCCATCCGACACGCCCACGCCCGCATTCGACACAAAGGCGTCAATCGGGCCCAATCGCCGTTCCGCAACCGACAAAAACCCCGCCATCGAGGCTTCGCGCGCCGCGTCCAGGCGCATGCCGACGCCGCCGAGCGCCTCGCCCACCTCAGCGGCTTTCGCGCCGTCCAGATCTCCGATGGCGACCCGCGCGCCGCGCGCCGCGAACCCTTCCGCAATGGCGCGGCCAATGCCGTTCGCGCCGCCCGTGACCGCGACCGTCTTGCCTGCCATCTCCATGACGGCCTCCGTGGACTGGGCGCCGGGGGCGCGAACAAGCGAGCCCAAACTCAATTCACATAACATGAACGGTGTTCGGAACACGCCTGTCAAGGACGCTACCGCCGGCGTCGATCCGGTGCGATGGCGACCTTCGCCGCACATCGCGCTGCGACGCCGCGCGATGGCCCGCGCACACGGAAAAAGCGACGGTCCCCCCGGACCGCCGCTTCCCATGTCCCCCGAAAAGCGTCCCCTGAAGAATGCGGGAGCAACGGTCCCCCTGGACCGCCGCTCCCGCTGCGGCATCGCCCCAGCCGGCGAAGCGTGTAACTGTTAAGACGCCTGCGCGCGCGTGCGCAGCGACGACAAACCCGCCTCCGCGTCCGCAAGCGCAGCGATGACGGCGCGCGCGGCGTCATCGCTTGCCGCCCGGCGCGTCGCCTCCCCGTCTGTGATCGCCGCCGGCGTCTCCGGCTCCTCAAGGCGTTCCGCGAACGCCTCAACCTCGGCCGGTTCAAACGCGGCGTAGGCGTCGTCCTCGATGGCGTCCGTCAGCGCCTCCTCGAACGCGCCGACCGGTTTCGCGCGCACCCCAAGCGCGCCCTCAATCACGCCAAGGCGCAAATGCATCCGCCGCGACAGCGCGCCGATCAACAGCGCCGCCTCCATCAAACGCGGCACCACGCCGTCCAAGCTCAGATCCCGCCCCGACGGCAGATCCGAGAGGCTGATCGGGCTTTCGCCAATCAAATCTCGTTCCAAGCCGCGCAAGCGCCCATCGAGCTCAGCAAGGCTGTCAATGGTGTCGATCACTTGGCGCAGCCCGTCTTCCAACGTGGCTTCGCGCTCTGGATCATAGGATTTTCCTGAGGTGTGCGCCGCGGCGGCGTCGGCCGGCGCGATCCCGTCTTGATTGCGTTTGAACGCGCTGAATACGCCCATTGTCGGCTCCCGTCTTGGCTGCATCAGCCCGACCCAGCGCGCGCCGGGTCAGGTAACCTTAATGCAGCAAGAACGGCGCCAGACACTTGCTTGTGGCGAAAGCACCACAATCCCACGCGATCGACGCAGCTCTCAGGCTTAAGCGGGGACCGGCGCGGACTGGGGCGCAAGACGCGCGCGCGCCAGCTCATCAGCGACGCTTTGCGTCGGGCGCTGGCCGGCGATGGCCCGATCCAGCACGCTTTCCAGCGTGGCGATCAAGGCCGCGAGCTTCGCCTCCACCCAGTTGGGGTCGAAACGGCGGCCTTCGCGTGCGGCTAAGATCTCGCCCGCGACATTGATGACGCCGCCGCCATTAATGACGTAATCGGGCGCATAGAGGATCCCGCGCTCGACCAACGCGGCGTCGACGGCCGCCTCGCTCAGTTGATTGTTCGCGCCGCCGGCCACAACGGAACACCGCAGCCGTGCGACGGTGTCCGGATTCAGCACAGCGCCCAGGGCGCAGGGCGCAAACACATCGACATCGGCGTCGTAAATCGCCTCCGTCGCCGTCAGCTCTGCGCCCGTCTCCTCCGCGACGCGCGCAGCCGCCTGCGCGTTCACATCCGCCACCACGAGCCGTGCGCCCGCCTCAGCCAAATGCGCGCACAGCCGCGCGCCGACATGGCCGGTCCCTTGGACCGCCACCCGCAAACCAGTGAGGTCATCGCGCCCGAGACGGCGGCGAACACACGCTTTGAGCCCCTGAAAGACGCCGCGCGCGGTGACCGGAGACGGATCGCCAGAAGCCGCATCACCATCGGGCAGGCCCGCGACATGGCGGGTCCCGCGCGCGACCGCTTGCATGTCTTGGGGCGTCACGCCCACATCTTCTGCGGTGACATAGACGCCGCCAAGGGAGTTAATGGCGCGCCCATAAGCGGCGAACAGGGCGTCGCGGCGATCCGCATCCGCGACACTATCGCCCGTGCGCAACACAACGCCCTTGCCGCCCCCGAAAGGAATGTCGGCGACGGCGTTTTTGTAGCTCATCCCGCGCGAAAGGCGCAGCGCGTCCGTTAAGGCGTCATCGTCATCAGCATAGGACCAAAACCGCGTGCCGCCGGCCGCCGGCCCGCGCGCGGTGGAATGAACGGCGATGATGGCGCGCAAACCCGTGGCCGCATCGCTGAACAAGTGTACGCCTTCATGGTCGTCGAACGCGGCGCGATCGAAGAGTGTCATGGCGATCCATCCCTTGTGTGGCGTCGCCCGTCATGTCCCGGCGGGACCCGCGGCGACGGCGCGTCCTGAGGCGGCGGACGCGTCCTATGAGACCGACGAGGCGACCCGCGCGGCGAGAAAGCGATACACCGCCACATCGCCCCGCTCGAGGGCCGCGACCCGTTGTAGGGCCTCATTCAGGGCGCGCGTCAATTCATAAACCACATGCTTGCCGTGGGGACCGTCGAGAATCCGTTCCGTCACCTCATCAAACGCCGCTGCGAACCGCTCAATGGCGGCGCGATGTTGGGCGATCGCCAAGCCTGTCCCGTCCTCCTCGACGCGCAGGTCAAACCGGCACGCGTCAAACCGCGCGCGCCAGGTCTCCAAATCCACCACCCGCGCGCCGGCGAGCCCACCCAAAGCGGCCGCGCGCGGCGCCGCCTCCTCCAGCACCCACTCCGCCGCGATGAGCAGCGCTCCAGGACGCATCGCCCCATGGAGCGCGCGCAAGAGCGGACGCGGATCGCGCAGCTCCCACAAGCGCTCCAGCGACACCGCCGCGTCCACCGGTCGCCGGTCGAGCTGCGGCGTCGCCGCGTCCACAGCCAGCATGCGCACGGGCGCAGCGGCCGGATCGCGCGCCGCGACCCGCTCGCCCCCCGCCGCCAGCAAATCCGCGCGCCACTCATAGCCGTCAATGGCGACGCCATACCGATCCGCGGCCGCGCACACGCCGCCGCCGGCGCCGCCGCCAATCCAGGCCACAAGCTGGCCAGGACGCGGATCTAACGCGGCGAGACGATCAGCCTGGCTGTCGGGGTCTGCAGGACCATCACAGCCGCACCCCCACAAACACGAGCGCGCCGCCTCAGCGCACATCGCGCGCAGATCCTCCGGCGGCTCCGCCAACACATGGCCTGGCGCCAGCGGCGCCGGCGCGAGAACCGCTGCGCCCGCGCCCGCACTGTGATCGAGCCAGTCGCGCAAACGGCTGAACGCCTGGGTGACGGCGAGCGTTTTCGCCAAAGTCCTACTCCGCGCCGCCGACGCCGCACCATGCGCTGACCCAAGCTTAGCCGCGACAGAGTGACCAATCGGTTGCAGGCGCGCGCGCCAAGGGCGGCGCGCCAGAGGGGGCGGGCGCGGCCGGATCGCGCACGAAAGCGACAATGTCGCGCCACACGGTCTCCGCTTGGAGGTCGCGCAACAGCATGTGCCAGCCGTCGCGGTAAGAGCCCGTGCGCGTGCAAGGGCCCAACCGCGCGGCCACACGCTCCACCGCGGCGCGCGCCACCAGCTGGTCGTTGTCGCCATGGAGCACCAAAAGCGGCGTGCGCCGCCCGGCCCGCGCGAGGGCGGCCTCGTCCATCAACGCCACCAGCCCCGCCAAAGTGTCGAAGCGGGTGTCGCGGAGATAGAGCGGGTCGCGGCCATTGCGCCGCAACGCCTCGATGTTGTCGGAGGCTTGGATCCGCCGGGCGATGCGCTTAGGCGGCTCCACCGCCGTCGGCCCGCCCAGCCGGGACGCAAACCATAACGGCACACGCTGGACGAATGGCGTGCGCCGCACCGCCGGCGCTGTCGCGATGATCCGATCCGCTAAGGGCGCTGACGACGCCGCGTCCGCGCTCAGCGCCACGGCCCCGCCCATGCTCTGGCCGACGACGGCAAGAACCGCGTCCGGGTGGCGGGCCCGTGCGGCGACGAGCGCAGCGGTGAGATCACGCCGCATCAGCGCCGCGCCCGGCCAGACGCCGCGCTGGGGCGATCGGCCGAAGCCGCGTTGGTCAAACGCGTAGACAATGATGCCCTGCGACGCCCAATACGGCCCCGCGCGCCAGAACGCGTCGGAGTGCTCGCTCATGCCATGGAGGGCGACGATCGCCGCCCAAGGCGCGCCCGCCCAGCCCTCATCCTGCGGCGACCACACCGTCAGACCCAGGCGCGCGCCATCAAAGGAGACAAACCATTCCCCCGCCAGCTCCGGGCCCGCAAAGCCCGCCGGCGGGCGTAAAGGCTGCTGCGTCACGGGCGCGCACGAGGCCGCGACCGCGCCAAGCGCCACGAGTGTCGCAAGGGCCGCGATGAGAGCGCGCGGCAGCCAGCGTGTGGTCATCGCACCGCCCCTTCTCGGTTCGCCTCTCCAAGGTCCGCCGCCAGGGCGGCTGCGACCCGCGCCCGCAAGGCCGGCAGCAACTCCGTCTCGAACCAGGGATGGCGCTTGATCCAAGCGTTGTTGCGCCAAGACGGATGCGGCAGCGGCGTCACGGCCTCTCCATACGCACGCCATGCCGCGACAGTCTCCGCGACGGTGGCTTTCGCGCGCGCGCCAAGATGAAGCCGGTGGGCGTAAGCGCCCACCACCAATGTCAGCCGCCGACGCGGCAGCGCCTCAAGCACGCGGTCGCGCCACAGCGGCGCGCACTCCGGCCGCGGCGGCTTGTCGGCGCCTTGGGGCGTCAAACCCGGAAAGCAAAAACCCGCCGGAACCACAGCAATCTTAGTCATATCGTAGAACACGGCCTCGTCCACGCCCATCCAATCCCGCAACCGATCCCCGGACGGATCCACGAACGGCGCGCCCACATGATGAACTCTGGCCCCCGGGGCTTGCCCGGCGATGAGAATGCGCGCGTCGGGATGAAGGCGCACAACCGGCCGCGGCGCATGGGGCAAAACGTCCGCACACACCCGACACGCGCGGATCTCAGCCACAAGCGCGCGCAGCGCGGCGCGTTCCGCCTCACCCGCGGCGACCGCCGTCAGGGGCGCGGTCGGGGGCGCGGTCGGGGGCGCGGTCGGGGCCGCCGTCAGGGCCGGGTCGGCGTCCATTCCGCGCCTCGGCCCAGAATGTCGTCCCAGCCGTAGGGGCGGACGTCGGGAAACTCCGGCGTCGTCTCCGGCTCATCCGCCGCGAAGGCGACCGCGGCCCGGCGCACGGCCTTCGCAGAGCACCACGGCAGCAACGCTTTGACCTTGGCCGCCAGGGATCGGGTGAGACGGTCTTCAAGCTCGCGGCGAAACTGCACGATCTCACGCCGCCAGCCCGCCGCCGGCGCGTCATGGGCGTTGTGCTCACGCTTCAGGAAATGCGCGAGGATCTGCGTCGTCAGGCTTACACACGCCCGCAGCTGCTCACGGCCCAAACCCTCAATCTCCTCCGCCAAGAGGTCATAGTCGAGCGCGTTCGCCCCGGCCTCCCGGCGGCGCAGAGCCGCGGCCTGGGCCTCGGTCCAGGCGAAGAAGTCGGCGTCGTGGAGAGACGTCGATCCGCTCATCCATGCCTCGCTCGCACAACGGGCACCGCGCCCGGCTCAAAGGTCGCGATGCAGAATGTGGACGTCAACCACGCCGTGGCGCGGATGCCGGAAACCGCTGGGGACCGTCCCGACAACCTGAAACCCGAGACTGCGCCACAACGCCAGAGCGTGCGTGTTCGTCGCGATGACAAAATTGAATTGCATCGCCGCAAAGCCCAGGCGCTTAGCCTCCTCGAGCGCGAACACGCCCATGGCGCGGCCGACGCCCCCTCCGCGCGCAGCCTCCGCCGTCACGAAGCTCGCATTCGCCACATGATCGCCGCCCCCAAGCGCGTTGGGTTTGAGGGAGAACGCCCCAAGCAGCGCGCCCGCCGTCGGATCGCGGGCGCCGTAAACGCGCGCGCTCGGCGCAAACCACGCGCGCGCGACGTCCTCGGCCGTCCAGTCGCGAGGATGAGCGTACGTCTCTCCCGCGCGGATCACCGGCTCAAAAATCGCCCAAAGCTCTGGCCCATCCGCCGGGCGGAGCGGGACGATGAGCGCGCTCACGCCGCCCTCGCGGCTGGTCATGGCGGGTCGGTGTCGCCCCGGGCCAGACGCACCCGGTAGACCCCTTTGAAATCATGTGGATCGACGGGCTTGCCCTTGCGCGTGATGACCACGCGCCCGGCCTGGGCCATGCGCACGGCGGCCGCGCGCACCGCCGGCATCAGCCGCCGCCAGCCCTGCGCCTCTAGGGCGCGCGCAACCTCTGACGGGCACAGCGACTTGTCCGGCCCACGATCGGCGGCTAGGCGAAGAAGCGTCTGATCAATGTCGTCCATGGCGTGCGCGGTCTCTGCGTCCGCCTCCCCGATCCCATCGCCGCGCCCGCGCCGTCAAGGCCGCGGCCCCAGCCCCAGGAGGCGGCTATGCGCCGTGATCACCGCCCGCCCTGGCTGCGCGATGCGTGGAACGCTTATGAAGCCTGGTGGACGCAGCGCTTTCTCGCACCGCAATTTGACGCGCTGGGGCCTCGGCCGGTGGTGGTGCGTCCCTGGTTTGTGGAGGTGTTTGGCGCGGGCGTGCGCGTGGGCGCGGATCTCTCAGCGTTAGCGGGCGCAGACGCGCGCATTCGCTTGACCACCTGGCCGGCGCCCGGCGGTGAGGCCGCGATCACGTTGGGCGACGCCACGCTTCTGACCGGCGGCGTGCGCTTTCTGGCGGCGAAGGATGTGACGGTCGGCGATGGCTGCCTCTTCGCGCACCGGGCCGTGATCACTGACTGCGACTGGCACGGGCTTTACGACCGCCTGGACGCCGCTAAGGACGCGCGGCCCGTGCGCCTGGGCGACAATGTGTGGGTCGGCGACGGCGCTTACATCGGCAAGGGCGTGACTGTTGGCGATCACGCAGTCATCGCCGCGCGGTCCGTCGTCGTGAAGGACGTGCCGGCCTTCGCCGTCGTGGCGGGCGTTCCCGCCAAAGTCGTGAAGGAACTCGACCCCGAAACGCCGCGGCGCACGCGCATGGACCTCTACGCCACGCCGGGGGTGGAGGCCTATTTCGACGACGCTTGGCGGCGGCGGCACGGCCGCAACACCTTGCTTGATTGGGCGCGCTCGAAACTCGCGCCGACGCGTGAGGACTGAGCGCGCCGCCCGCGCCTCACAGGCTAAACACCGCCGCCGGCAAGACCGCCACGACGCAGCCCGTCATCAATGTCGCCAGCGAACCAGAGATGAGCGCCCGCGGCGCCAGCGCCAAGATCTCCTCGCGCCGCGCCTCCATCAGCGTCGAGAGCCCAGCGATCATAATCGCCAAGGACCCGAAATTGGCGAAGCCGCACAACGCATAAGTCAAGATCAACGTCGTGCGCGGGCTGAGCTCGCCGGCTTGGGCTTGAGCGACGAGGGCCTCAAACGCCAAAAACTCATTGAGCGCCGTCTTGATTCCGAACAAACCGCCGGCGGTCGCCGCCTCCCCCCACGGCACGCCGATCAGCCACATCACAGGCTGGAGCGCCGCGCCCAGCGCGCGCTCGACCGTCACAGGCGCGCCGGCGATGTCGGGAAGCGCGCCGAGCATCTGATTGACGAGGGCGAGGAGCGCCACGAAGACAAGGAGCATGGCGATGATGTTGAGATACAGTTTAAGACCCTCCGACACCCCGCTCGTTAAAGCGTCGAGGGTCGAGCGGTGAGGCGACGCCCCGAGCGTGACAGGACCGGTGTCCTCCTCGCCCTGCATCGACTCAGTTTTTTCGACAATTGGCGGCGGAACCATTAAGCGCGCCAGCAACACCGCCGCCGGCGCCGAGATGAGAGAGGCCGCCAACACATGACCGGCCGCATCCGGCAAGATCGCGCCAAGAAAAACCGCGTAGATCGCCAGCACTGTCCCCGCCACAGTCGCAAGACCTGTCGTCATGACCACAAACACTTCTGAGCGACTGAGCCGGGCCAAGTGCGGGCGCACGAGAATCGGCGCCTCCACCATGCCCATGAAAATGTTGGCCGCCACCGCCAGGCTCGCCGCGCCGGAGAGCCCAAGCGTGCGGCGAAACACCGCGGCGAAACCCGCCGTCAACACCGGCAGCATCCGCCAACGCCAGAGCACCGCCGAGAGCCCGGAAATCACCATCACCAAAGGCAGAATCTGAAACGCAAGCGAGACCACGCCCGTCGGCGCGTCCCCACTGTGTGTCCCCGTCGGCGCGCCGCCGACCGCGCCGAACACAAACGCTGTCCCCGCAGCCGTGGCGGCCTGCAGCCCCTCCACCACCACAGTGACGCCAAACAGCGCCTCGCGCATGGGCGGCGCGGCGAAAAGCGCGAGAATAGTGGCGAATTGCAGGCCAATAGCGCCGCCAATCAACCGCCATCGCGGTCGCTTCGCTCCGCCCATCGCCCACGCCACGCCGACAATCAGAACCAACCCGCCAAGGGCGCGAGCGTTGTCCACGCCCCATTCCATCCGTCCACCCCATCTTGTGCGCCGCCGCTGTTGCGGGGATAAGCCGGCATCTGTCCGCGAATGCCAAGAGGCTGATGATGGCTGATCTCACCACGCCGCCCGCTCCCCGTGTCGCCGCCGGTCTGCGCAACGTCGCCGCCGCGCCCTGGCCCGTGCAAGCGGGGCTCGCCCTCGTGGGAACAGCTGTGCTGACGGCGTCGTCCTGGATCGAGGTTCCCATGGTCCCGGTGCCGATGACGATGCAGACCTTCGCGGTCGTCATGATCGGGGCGCTGTACGGCTGGCGGCTTGGCGCGCTGACGGTGCTCGGCTGGCTGGCGCAAGGCGCGTTGGGGTTTCCCGTGTTCGCAGGCGGCGCGGGCGGGCCCGCCCATCTTGTCGGGCCGACGGCGGGCTACCTCATCGCGTTTCCGATCATGGCCGCGTTGGCGGGCTGGGCGGCGCAAGCCGGCTGGATCGCGCGCGGCTATGGGCGCGCTGTCGCGGTGATGCTCGCCGCCCACGGCGTCGCGTTCGCGTTTGGGGTGAGCTGGCTTGCGACTCACATCGGCGTGACGGCCGCCGTCAGCGCCGGCCTTGCGCCGTTTCTGCCCGGTATGGCCCTGAAGTCGATTCTGGCGGGCGGCCTGGCGCGGGTGGTCCTTGCGCCGCGTCGGGCCGGGTGAGCGCGCGTGCGCCCATCCGGCTGCGCGCCCATCATCTGTGGTGCGTGTTGACCTTTGTGGGCGCGGGCTACACGCCCGCCTTCACCGCCCATATGCGCCAGGTCATCGCCCGTCTGGCCGCGGGCGCTCCCGCCGTGCTTGTCGAAGGGCCTGATGATCTCTGCGCGCCCTTGCGCGCCACGCGAGACGACCACTGCCGGCTGCCGCGCGTGAGAGCCCGCGACGCCCGCGCGCGCGTCGCCGCTGAAGGCGTGCTGGGACGCGCCCTCGCCCCCGGCGCGACGCTGACCTTCACGCCGGAGACGACCGCGCGCCTGCGCGCCGCCTACGCCGCCGGAGCGGCCGCGCGCGCCTGCGCCGGCTGTCCTTGGACAGGGTTTTGCGCCGAGGTGGTCGCGCGCGGCTTCGCCGACGCGCTGCTGGCCGACGCCGCGCGCACCGCGGCCGTCACACCCCCACCGCCGCCGCCGGACGCGCCGACACCCGCTCGCGCCAGCGCGCTAAGTTCGGATACGTCTCCGCCGGCGTGCGAAACTTCGCCAGCTTCGCGAAATCAAGCCCGACCACAGCCGTGATGTCGGCCACAGTGAAGTCAGCGCCCGTGATGTAAGGCCGTTCCGTCAAATGGCCGTCCAGCCAGACGCACATGGACTCCACCCGCTCCCGGGAGCGCTCCGCATAGGCCGGGATTTGGCCTTCGACGACTGTGAAAGCCGGATGGCTGTGGCGCACCCACATGGCCGCGGGGCCAAACAGCATCAGCTCCATGCGCCGGTCCCACATCTCCACAAACGCCCGGGTGACGGGATCGGCCCCAAACAAAGCCGGCTCCGCCTTGAGCGTGTCGAGGTAAAGACAAATCGCGCGGCTTTCAGTAAGAACCCGGCCATCGTCCAAAACAAGGGCGGGCAGTTGGGAAAACGGCGAAATGCGCCGGAAGTCGTCCGACAAATGCGCACCTTGGATGATGTCGATCTCTTCCAAGTCCATAGCGTCCAACAACCCTTTTTCATGGGCGAAGAACAACACGCGCCGCGGATTGGGCGCACGATGCGACGTGTAGAGCTTCATGGCGTGTCCTCACTGGGAGGCCCCGCGCCGCGGGGTCGTGGCGAACGGATCAGGGTTTGGATGTGGGGTTAGCGGTGTTGGCCGCGCGCGCAAAGCCGTCGCGGCGCCGAATCCCACGCCATGGGGCCGTTACGTCCCGTCAAACATGGGCGGGCGCTTGTCGAAAAAGGCCGCGACCGCCTCGGCATGGTCGCGGCTCTGATGGGCTTGGGCTTGGAGCGCGGCGGAGAGTTCGCGGATGTCGTGAAACGAGGCTTCGCGTCCACGCCGCAGCAGCGTTTTCGTAAAGCGCAAAACGTCCGGCGGCTGAGCCGCGACCCGCGCCGCCAACGCCAGAGCCTCCTCCATCAACGCGGCGTCATCGCACACCCTGTTGACGAGCCCCCAGGCGTGGGCGGTGTCGGCGTCGATGAAATCGCCAGTGAACAACAGCTCCGCCGCCCGGGCCATGCCGATGAGCCGCGGCAGCAGCCACGCGCCGCCATCCCCAGGCACAAGGCCGACTTTTAAAAAGCTCACGCCAAACCGCGCCGATCGGCCCGCCAGCCGCATGTCCGCCAAGCACGCCACATCGCACCCAAGGCCGGCCGCCGGCCCGTTCACCGCCGCGATCAGCGGGATCTCTAATCCATCAAGCGCGCGCACAAGGGCGTGGACGTCGTGGCGATAGGCGTCGCGAATCTCCGCGCCCGTCCCCGCGAAGAGGCCGGTTTTGTCGCGCATCGCCCCCAAATCACCGCCGGCGGAAAACGCCCGCCCGGCCCCCGTGATCACGGCGCAGCGCATGGCGCGATCCTCGTTAAGGCGTGCGCACGCGGCGGTGAACGCCGCGCCGTCCCCGGGCTGGCCGAGCGCGTTGAGCGCCTCTGGCTTGTCGAGGGTGAGCACCGCCACGGGCCCGCGCCGCGCAAGCGTGAGGCCAAAAAAGCGCTCCACCGGCGCGGCCGGCGCGGCCGGCGCGGCCGGCGCGGCCTGATCGTGCGGGTCGGGCGGCGCGTTTTCCATACGCTCGCCTCTACACTGGCGCAGCGCATCCGCAAAGCCGCGCGCAAAGTGGGATGGCCGGAGGGCGACGCGCGGGCTATGTCGGTGCGATGACCAAAGACGCCGCGCCGATCGCCACGCCCTGCGTGCAGGTGTGCACGCTCATGCCCTCCGGCGGGGATCCGTTCGATGATCTGTGCTTGGGTTGCGCCCGCAGCCGGCGCGAAATCGCGGCGTGGTCAACCATGAGCGAGGCCGCGCGCGCGACGGTCATGGCGGCGCTTCCTGAGCGGGCGCGAACCTTGCATACCACGCTCACGACGGCGGCGCGGCGCGCCGCCCGCTAAGCGAACACATCACCACGGCGCTCACACACAGCATGTCGCGCCGGATCACAACCAAACGGCAATCTTTCATCGGTTCACTGGCGCTGAGTGGAGGCGCGTCATGCGGGTAAAAACGCTTCTCGCCGGCGGCGTCATGGCTGCGGCGATCATTTTCAGTCTTGAGATCGCGTTTGAGACGCGCACCGAAGCCGACGCCCAAGCAAAGGGCCCGGCCGCGGACCCAGGCGCTGCGCGCACGGTGGCGCTCGCCGCCAGCCCCGTCGCGCCAGAGCGCGAGATGGCCGCGCGCGTGCCGCGGGCCGACGACACCCACTATTGGGCGGACGTGACGATTAACGGCGCGCCCGTGAAGGCCCTTGTCGACACCGGCGCGACCCTCGTGGCGTTGACGCGCGCAGACGCCCGACGCGCGGGTCTGCCGCTTGATGCGCTCAATTATGATCATCCGATCGAAACCGCCGGCGGCGTCGTGAACGCCGCGCGCGTGCGCTTGGCGCGTGTGGCGGTCGGGGCGATTGAGCTCACGGATGTGGACGGCATCGTCGCGCCCCAAGGGCTCGGCTACTCGCTTTTGGGCATGAGCTATCTCGGCCGGTTGTCGCGTCTTGAAGTGACGCCGGAGGCGGTCACGTTGCGCCGCTAGCCTTCGCTGGCGATGGCGGGCGCGGCGGGATCCGCACCGGGCGACACCAACGCGCTGTCGGCGATCATTTTCACCGCCACCACGCACAACACCGCCGCTAAGACCCGCTGCAGCCGCTCTTGGCTCATCGCGTGGGCGAGCTGGGCGCCGATGGGCGCCGTCAGCGTCGTCACGGTCACGATGGTGAGAAACGCCGGCACGTTGACATAGCCGAGCGACAGCGGGGCCAACCCGTCCACGCCCAGCCCCGTGATGATGAAGCCGAGCGCGGCGGGCGCGCCAATGGCGGCGCCGAACACAGAGGCCGTCGCCACCGCCCGATGGATCGCCAGGCCTGTCAGCGACAACAGCATGACGCCGAACACGCCGCCGCCAATACCCAACCAGGACGACACAAAGCCCAAACCCGCGCCCGCGCCCGCGCCCGCCGGTCCCAGCGGCGGACGCGCCGCCAGGAGCGGCAGGCTGCGCGCCCACACAAAGCGTGACGCCACCACCAACAGCCCCAGGCCGAAAACCGCCGTCAGCGCCGCGCCCGGCACCCAATGAGCAGTCAGCGAGCCGATGAACGCGCCCGCCACGATCCATGGCGTCCAGCGGCGCACCACCGCCTCGTCAATCGCGTTGTGGCGGCGATGCGCAAGGGCCGAGCGGATGGACGTCAAGACAATCGTCGCCAAGGACGTCGCCACCGCCGCGTGCATGCGGATGTCCGCCTCCACGCCCACCACGCCGAAGACGGAGTAAAGCGCCGGCACAATCAACACGCCGCCGCCTATGCCGAACATGCCCGCAGCCACGCCGGCGACCGCGCTGACCACCGTCAGCAACGCAAACAGCCACATTAACGATTCCGCAGACACCGCGATCATCGGGGCTCCATCGCCACGCGCTCCGTTCGATCCCCGTCGTCTAGCCCTCCCGCGGGCCGGCGTCCGCCGTCATGCACACCCGCGCGCGCGCCATGGCGGTCCATCGCCGACAGCGCGCGGTCAATCACTGCGGCGTCCGCGTCCGGCCGCGGCCCCTCCGCCGACAACACCCGCCGCCAGGCCCGCGCACCCGGCGCGCCGTGATAAAGGCCAAGCGCGTGACGGGTCACGGCGTGGGCGCGCCGCCCGTGCGCGCGGGCCTCGCCGATCAGCGCGCGCAGGCCCTCAGCCACGGTCGCGCGCGTCAGAGACGGATCAGCGGCGGCGAACACGCTGTGGTCTACTCCCGCGAGGATGAACGGAGTCTCATACGCCGCGCGGCCAAGCATCACGCCATCAAGGCCCCCGCCCTCCGCGCGCGCGTGCTCCACACTCTGCAGCCCGCCATTGAGGACAATCTCTAAATCCGGGCGCGCGGCCTTCAGAGCGCGCACCAGCGGATAATCCAAGGGCGGGACAGTGCGGTTGTCTTTGGGCGACAGCCCCTTGAGCCAGGCCTTGCGGGCGTGGACGTAAAATCGCGTGACGCCCGCGGCCGCGACCGCCTCCACAAACGCACTGAGCGCCTCGTGCGGCTCTTGATCATCCACGCCGATGCGGCACTTGACGGTGATCGGCGTCGGCGTCGCGGACGCCATCGCCGCCACACAGGCCGCGACGGTGTGCGGTTCGCGCATCAAGCACGCGCCAAAGCGCCCGGACTGAACCCGGTCCGACGGGCAGCCGACATTCAAGTTAATCTCGTCATAGCCCCAATCGGACGCGATGCGAGCCGCATGCGCCAAACGATCGGGATCTGAGCCGCCAAGCTGCAGCGCAATGGGGCGCTCACGCGGATCAAAGTCCAAATGCCGCCCGCGATCGCCGTGAATTAGGGCGTCCGCGACGACCATTTCCGTGAAGACCAGTGCGCGGCGGGTCAACAGCCGAAAAAACCGCCGGCACCAGGTGTCGGTCCACTCCATCATCGGTGCGGTGGCGAACCGATGGGCGGGGGCGTCTTGGCGCGTCATGACGATGTCAGCCTTACCACGCGTCGTTCCAGCGTCGTGACGGTCATGTCCGTCTTTTTTGTTCTACGACCAAAGACGCGCGGAGGTTCGCTGCGCGGCGCCTTGCGCGCGCGCGGCGGCCCAGCGATTCTGGCGTCATTGCGCCCCGCGCACCCGTGCGCCCGTCGCAAACCCGGATCGATCCCATGACGACCGTCGTCATCGCCTACGCCACGACCGAGGGCCACACCCGCACCATCGTCCAACGCATGGCCGAGCGCGTGTCCGCCCGAGGCTTTGAGGTCCGCCTCGTGGACTGCGCGGACGACCCGGGCCCGGACGCGCTTGCCGGCGCGGACGCCGCGATTCTCGCCGGTTCAGTCCACATGGCGCGCTTTCAAGCGAGCCTGTTGCGTTTCATCAACACCAACCGCGCGCGCCTGGACGATCCGCTCACCGCGTTTGTCGCGGTGTCGCTCGCCGCCCAAAGCGATGACGAGGACGGCGCCGCGGAACTCGGGCGCTACCGCCGCACACTGATTGACTCCACCCACTGGACGCCCAATCGCTATCACGACGCCGCAGGCGCGTTGAAATACGCTGAGTACGACTTTTTTAAGCGCTGGATCATGCGCCGCATCGCGCGCGATAAGGGCATGCCGACGGCGCCGGGCGAATATGTGTTCACCGACTGGGCCGCGCTTGACCAGTTCACAGACGCGTTTGCGGACGCTCTCGCCAGCGCC
>CAZMSO010000018.1:50781-64878 GCA_964568975.1 uncultured Caulobacterales bacterium
CTGGGCCGCGCTTGACCAGTTCACAGACGCGTTTGCGGACGCTCTCGCCAGCGCCGCTTAAGCCAGCGCCCCTTATTAGCCAGCGCCGCTGAAGCTCGGGCCTAGCGCTCCCCGCGGTCGGCGGCGGCTTGGGCGGCGCGGCGTTCGCCCGCGGCCTCCAATTCGCGCCGGGTCACGCGCCCGTCGCGATCGGTGTCGAACTGAACCATGATCTGCAGCGGCACAGCCATGTATTCCCGTACGGACACCGCGCCGTCGCGATTGGCGTCCATGGCGGTGGGATCCACCGGCGGCGGCGCTAAGGAGCGCAACAAACGCCCGCCCTCAGGGCGAATTTCCGCCGCATTGGCTTGCGCGACATTGACCTCGGCTTGGGTGACGAAACCGTCGGCGTTCAAATCCGACAGGCTGAAGGAGGTTTCGCGGCGCGCATCAAGCTCGCCGCGGGCGATCGCGCCATCGCCATTTGTGTCATACTCCGCCAACAACGCCTTTGTGGGAAAGGGCGGGCCCGCCGGAACCCGCGCCGCGCCGCCGCCGCAGGCGGCCACGCCCAAAGCCAGCGCCACCGCCGCTGCGGACGCTCCTGTCATCGGCGTGTGGCCGCGCGTGTGTCGCACACCCATCGTGTTCTCCTCCCATCGTGGCGCAGCGCCGCAGGCCGCGCGCCTTTCACGCCCGCGGAGGGCTACCATATTCCATCGAACCATGCGCCATGGAGCAGCCCACCGCCGAGCGCCGCCCGCTCTGAGCGCGTGGAATGCGCATTCAACGGGGAAGACACTATGACCACACGTCGCGTGGTGATCGCCGGGGCGGGCCAAGCGGGTTTTCAGACCGCCGACGCCTTAGCTCGCGGCGGCTATGACGGCGAGATCGTGTTAGCGGGCGCGGAGCCCCAGCCTCCCTATCAGCGCCCGCCCCTGTCGAAAGCGCATCTGGCGGCCCCAGGTCCGGTGGAGGATCTCATGTTCCGCCCTCGCGCTTATTATGGCGAGCGCGGGATCACGCTGAAGACCGGCGTCGCCGTGGAGGCGCTTGACCTGGCTGAGGGGCGCGCGCGTCTGTGCGGTGGAGAAAGCCTGGCGTTCGACGCCGCCGTCATCGCCACCGGCGCGCGGGTGCGCCGGCCGCCTATTCCGGGGCTGGAGGCGGCGGGCGTGCATTATGTCCGCACTGTGGCCGACAGCGACCAGCTCCGCGACGCCGCTGCGACCGCCCAGCGCGTTGTCATCATTGGCGCTGGCTTCATCGGGCTGGAGACGGCGGCGGTCTTCGCCACCGCCGGCAAAGCCGTCACAGTCGTGGAAAGCGCCGAGCGCGTGCTGGCGCGCGTGTGCCCGTCGGTGATTTCATCGTTTTACGCCGCGCGCCACGCCCGCGCGGGCGTCATCGTGCGCACAAGCGCGACGGTGGCGGCGATCCGCGCGGAGGCCGGGCGCGCAACAGGCGTGGCGCTCCGCGGCGGCGAGGTGCTGGCGGCTGATCTTGTGGTTGTGGGCGTAGGCGTCCAGCCCAATGACGGCCTCGCGCGGGAGGCGGGCCTCGACGTGGATGTCGGCGTGTTGACGGACGAGCAGACGCGATGTCAGCGCGCGGGCGCGCCGGTGGAGGGCGTCCACGCGGCCGGCGACTGCGCGCGGGGGCTGAACGCATGGCTTGGGCGGGCGGCGTTGCTGGAGTCCGTGCAAAACGCGATCGATCAAGGGAAAGTCGCCGCCGCCGCCCTGCTCGGCCAACCGGCGCGGTATCAGTCGGTGCCGTGGTTCTGGTCTGACCAATACGATGTGAAACTGCAAATGGCGGGCTTGTCGGACGGCGCGGACACCGAGGTTGTGCGCGGCGATCCGGATGAGGGCGCGTTCAGCGTGTTCTATTTCCGCGCTGGAACACTGATCGCCGCGGACTCCGTCAATCGCCCCGGCGATCATATGGCGGCGCGTAAGCTGCTGCAGGCCCGCGCGCCGATCACGCCCGCCGCTCTCAGCGATCCAGCCTTTGATTTGCGCGAGGCTGTGCGCGCTGTGTCCGTCTAACCCCGCTGGGCGACGACTGGCGCCCGACGACGCGGCGTCGAGGTCCGCGCCCGCGCCCACAGTGACGACCGGTCAGACCGAAACGCCGCACACGCGCTTACGCGCCGCCCTCCCCGCACCCCCCTCCCGTGGGACGGGAGAGGGGTGCGGGGCGGAGCGCGTCAGACCAGCAACGCCCTAAAACTGCGTGCGCACGCCGGCGGACACTTGATGGGCGCTCACATCCTCCAAGCCGACCACAGTTTCGTAATCAATGAAGGCGCTCACGCCGCCGCGGAAGAGCGCAGACACGCCCCCGCCAACACGCGCCCGATTGCGGTCGGGGTCATTGGTGCGCAGCTGAATCACCGGGGAGTCGACAAATGGATCGTTGACATAGCGCAAGTTCACGGTGCGCGCGTCATCAGCGTATTCCCGCTCCCACTCCGCGCGGCCATAGGGCGTCAGCACGCCAAAGGACTGGCTCAGCGCGAAGGAGGCCGCCACGCCGAGGCCCGTCGTCACACTCTCATTGTCTTGATCGTCAAAGGCGAGGTCGAGGCCGCCAGCGCCGTTTTCTTCAAAGGCGTCGACGTTTTGGCTGATGAACGACACCCGCGCAGTCGGGCCCACGACCAGATTGTCGAGCACGAAATCGTAAGAGGCCGTTCCCGAGACCGCAAACTGATTAGCGTCCGTCTCGCCGCGGGCGACGCGGTCGACGACGCCGTTGGGGTCTTTATACTGAAGCACCCGCTCGGACTCGTAATCGATGAAGCTGTAGCTGAAGAGGCCGGAGACTTGCAGCTGCGGCGTCAACGCCGCCAGCGCGTAACCGCCGATCGAAATCGCGTCTGAGGAGAGCTCCCCGCCCGCGCCGTCGAAATCAAGCTCGGTGTCGGTGTAGCCGATGGACGCCCCGAGGATCACCTGCTCCGTCACCGCCACGTCCGCGCCGGCGGTGATGGCCGCGCCGTCGAAATCGAAGCCGGATTCCAAGTTCGTGGGATCTTGGTCGCCCGTGAAGAAAAAGCCGTTGACGAACGCGCCAACGTCCACGCCGCCCAGGGCGCCGACCGCGTCGAACATCAGCGCGCCGGAAGCGTCGGCCACGCGATAGGGCGCGGCGTCGTTGCGGCCGGCCAAACGCGTGGAAAGCGTCTCGCCCAACGCGGCGATGCGCGCGCTCAAGGCTTGGGTTTGCGGGCGCACCGTGCCGGAGATGACGGCGTCTTGGGATAAGACCTCTTCTGCGGCGATGGTTTGCAGCACATCGCTGGCGGCGGCTTGATCGCTGTTGGCGACTTGGATCGCGCCATTGCAGCGCAAGAACAAATCAGCTTCATCCGTGCCCGCAGCTTCGGCGTTCTCAATCGGCGAGCCGGGGCCCATGCCGGCGAACTCCCCCGCCAAGCGCGGACAAATGTTGAGGATGTTCGTCGCCAAGCTTTCTTGTTGCGGATTGGCCGCGGCGTCCAGAAGGGCTTGACCCATTGCGGGCCCCGCCAACGCCGTCGTGGCCAGCGCCGCGCCAAGCGTGCGGCTTAAGCGCGCGCAGCGCGCGGCGTCCATGATCCCTGTCATCATTTTTCATGATCCCCTGTATCGTTATCCCCCGGCCGCTCCAAAACCGACCGTGTCCGCCCCAGCGGCACGCCTGACACGTGTTACGCCCGACAAGTGTACGCCCGACATGGCGTGCGCGACGCGCGCCCGGCGGCCGCCTCCATGCACTCAACCCCGGTTTTATGGCGCCCCCTTGACCGGGCGCCTGTGCTCGCCGCGACAGACACGGCCCAAACCCCACGACCACACTCACGTCACGATCCGGGCCGAAACGCTAAGCCTGGCCGAAGCGGTAAGAAAGGGACGCGCGCACAAACGCTTACGCCGTGAAATTAGGCGTCGACGCTAGCTTTGGTGTATACCTGAATCAAGGTGGAGAAACACGCGTTTTCAGTGGTATAGCCATACACGCCGGCGCCTCGTGGCGCGCACGCCGCGCGAACTGAAGGTAGAGACGACAATGAGGGACCTGTCTCAATCACGACGGAGCCGTTCACGCCTGACGTGGGGCGCTCGCCGCATCGCCGGTCTGCGCGCGCGGGCAGCGGCGGTCTGTGTGCTGGCGGCGGCGACGTTGACGCCAGGCGGCGCGGTGGCTGAGCGGGCCGAGCCCGGCGACGCCGTCGCGGAGCGCATGCGCGTTGTCGACTGCTTGCTGCAAGGCCAGGTCCGCAAAATCGGCCGCCACATGACGTTCATGACGAAGCGGCGCCCAGCGCGCCTGCCGGCGAGCGAATGCGAAATCCGCGGTGGTGAGTATGTCGCCTATGACCGGTCGGATCTGAGCACGTCGCTGAGCGTGTGGATGCCCGCGGCCATGGATGGCGATGCCAAAGCTCAACTTTATGTCGGCGAGCTTATGGAGCGTGGAGCTGGCGGCGCGCCGGACTTCGCCATGGCGAAGCTTTGGTATGAGCGCGCCGCCGACCAAGGCGAAGCTGCGGCGATGTTTAATCTTGGCCGGTTGTTTGAAAGCGGGCTCGGCGTCGCGGCGGACCAGGCCCAGGCCGCGAGCTGGTATGCGAAAGCCTATGGCGTGGACCAAGCCGACCTTGCGGGGGCGGTGAACTTCAAAGACCGCGAAACCATCGCCGCGCTGGAGTCCACCATCGCGGCCAACACCACCCAGATCGCGGCGCTGGAGACCTCCGTGGCCTCTCTGCGCCAAGAACGCGATGAGGCGATTGCTGAACGTCAGGCGGCGGAGGCGGAGCTGCGCGAACGTGAGGCGGCGCTGCAAGCCTCACTGACGACCATTGCGCAAGTGACGGCGGATCTCGCCGCGTCGCGGCGCGATCACGCCCAGGCGTTGTCGGATTATCGCGCCGCGCTTGATGAGGTGGCGCAGACGAAAGCGGCCCTCGCGCCCGAACGGGCGGCGGTTTCCGCGGAGACCGAGCATTTGAATGACCGCGTGCGGGCGTTGACACGGCTGCGCGACACCATCAGCGCCGACATCGCGGAGGAGCTCGCCACGCTGGAGGCTTTGCGCGGCGACACGACGGCGTTGATGACGGCGCGCGCCGCCCTCGAGCGTGATCAGGAAGAGCTTGACGCGCAGTCTGAGACGCAGCGGGCCATGGCCCGCGCCAACCAAGCGCGCGCGGCCGAGCTCGCCGCCGCCCAAGAGCGTGTGGACGAACGCTTAGCCGCCCTCAGCGCGCGCGAGAACGCGCTGGCCGAGCGCGAGGCGGCCCTGGCGACCCAGCTCGCAGACGGCGCGACGCGTCAAACCGCCGACATCACCGCGCAACGCGCCGCTATTCGCGATGAACAAGCCGCCGTCAGCGCGGCCCGCGCCGCGCTGAAGACCGACATCGCCTCCCTGACGGAGGGGCTGACGCGCCTGGGCGATGAAGAGCGCAGCCTGATTGCGTTGCACGCTGAAACGGAGGAGCGAGCGCGCGCTTTAAGCGAACGCGAAGCCGCGCTGGCGGCGAGCGAGCGTGATCTTGCCGACCGCGCCCGCACGCTCGCCGCCGCCGACGAGGCCAAACGCGCCGCCATCACCGCCGCCCAAGACATGCAAGCGCGTTTGGCTGCGGAGCTGGAGGCCGTCGAGGACGAGCGGCGCTCCATGGCGAGCCGGCGCAGCGCGCTGGACGCCCGCGCCCAAGAGCTCGTCGCCGCGGAGGCCGAACTCGCCGCGCGCGCCACACGCCTCGACGCCCGCGCCACAACGCTGGCGCGTCGCCAGAGCGACGTCGACGCCCGCGAGGGCCGGATCTCAGAGCTGGAGTCCGCCGCGCGCCAGGCCGAAGAAAAACTCAACGCGCTGCAAGCCATCATTCTCGGCAATCAGCGGGCGCTCAGCGCGGCCGACGAACAGCCCGCCCCCGCGGTGCGCCCGCGTCGGATCCGCGTGGAGTTCGGCGATTATCACGCCATCCTCATCGGCAACGCCAATTACGGCGATCCGGATTGGCCGGACTTAGACACGCCCCACAATGACGTGCGACGCATTGATGAAATCCTGCGCGAACGCTACGGCTTCGAAACGACTGTTCTGCTGGACGCCAGCCGTGAGGAAATCCTGTTGGCGATCGAGAACGCGAGCAATCAGCTCGACCAAGACGACAATTTGCTGATTTATTACGCAGGCCATGGAAAATACAGCGCTGACGCTCAAACCGGCTTTTGGGAGCCGGTGGACTCCATCGCATACGCCTATCGGCGCTCAATTTCAGCGCAGGACATCAATTTTTACTTGAGCACCATAAAAGCACGAAAAGTGCTTGTGGTATCAGACTCGTGCTATTCTGGGGCGTTCACGCGCGATTTGGTGGATGTGATTGATACAGATTCCTGGGAGACCCGCGAGAAATATTATATGATGCTCGCCGCCAAAAAGAGCCGCGTCGTCATGACCGCCGGCGGACTGCAACCTGTGCCCGATGGGCTTGGCAATGGCCATTCCCTGTTTGCCCGGGCATTCATCAATGCGCTGGTTGATAATGACGACATCGCGCTCGCCCGCGATTTGTTCGGTCGGATCCGCCACGTGGTGGTGAACAACGCACTCGCGGCGCGCTTAGACCAAGAACCGCTCTACGCCGACATGGTCCATTCCGGGCATGAGGGCGGAGATTTCATCTTCGTGCCGAAGACCGGCTAGCTGCGGCTTAACGCGCGCTGGCGTCGACGCGGGCACGCCGCGAATGCTGCGTGGGCGTGGATCGTGCGGAGCGCACGCATCCGCGACACTGTGCGAGCGCATGGCGGCCTAATCTAACGCCTTCCAGGCGCCGCTGCATGGGGAGGGGGTGCGCGGAAACCCTGTCTGCGAACAATCAAGGCGCGATGACGCGCAGCCGCAGCTCAGCCTCCGCATAAGGCGCGCCATGCACCGCGGCGTAGGCGTGACGCAAGCGGGCGCCCTCCAACGCGCTCAGGGGCGCCGCATCCGCGGCCGCCTGCGCGAGCGTCTCAGCCGCGCGGGCGTCAAGCGCCGCGCATGTGACAACGTAGTTCCCCGCCCGTTCGGGAAGCAGTGCGCCAACGGCGCCGCGCATCGGCGCGTGGGCCGTCACGCCCGCGGCGAGCCGCGCCGCCGCCGCCCCCGCAATTGGCCGCCGCCCAAGCGTGAGGACCGCCGCGGCCGCCGGATCGTCCTGCGGGGCGATGGCGCACGTCACATAGGCGTCAAACGCCGCCGTCATCACAAACCGAACACGCGCCCCCGCCTGAGCAGCCTCCCCGCCTGCGAGCGCAAGCGCCAGGCCCGGCCTCGCCTCTTCCGCCGCAAGATCACAATCAGCCGGATCAAGCGCGGCGTCGCGCGCCGCGCGGTCAAGGCACGCCGCACGATCGCGGTCGCGCGTGCCGCCGACCTCCGGCCGCTGGCGTGAATCAAACAGGGCGTTCACTGCATCGCGGGCTGGCGAGCCGCGGTCGCCCTCGCTTTCTAAAAGCAGCGTGTGGCGTCCGGGCGACTCAAACGTCGTCACCACCCCGGCGCGATCAAGCAGCACCACCCGCTCGCCCGCGGCTAAGACGAACACCGCCCCGACGGCCGCGGCGTCCCCCACACGGTGAGCCGCAGACGTGCTTTCCAGCACCACCGCCGCGGGGGCGGCCGCGCCGTCTGCGTCCGGCTCCTCGAGCGCGACCGCGGCCTCCGCGGGGCGCGCGTTTGAGGCTTGAGGATCCGCCAGCACGCCCGCGAACGGCGCTATGCTCGCCACCGCCGCTGCGATCGGGGCGAGCGTGACCGCCAAGCGCGGGTCACACTCGTTATCGCGCACACGCCCCGCCCGCGCCTGAGGAGCCCTTACCCCATGGACACCGCAAGTGAGACGACGTCCGACACCCCGCTGGGGCGTTTGGGGGAGCGCGGCGCTTTGGCGGCTGTCGTCGCTGTCGCGGTGGTCCTCGCGCTCATCATTGCCTCCACCACGCCGCTGCGCGTGTTCGAGAACCATTTGTCGGATCTGCGTCAGTCCCGGCATGGTCGTGTGTCTCCCCCGTCTCGCGACCTTGTCATTATCGCGATGGATGACCAAACGCTGGCGTTATTGCCCTACACATCGCCTATCAGTCGCACGCTGTTGGCGTCTGTCGCGCGGGAGCTTGACAAACGCGGCGCGCGTGTCATCGGCTTCGACATTCTGTTCGACCGCCCGTCGGATCCGGTCGCGGACGCGGCGTTTGCAGACGCCGTTGCAGCCGCCCGCGCGCCCGTGGTGGCGGTGACAGACCCTGGCGGCGAGCGTCGCCGGGCGTTGTGTGGAGCCCACGCGTCCGCGCCGGAGACAGGCGATCTGGCGACGGCGGCGGCGACGGGCCGCGCGGGAACCGTGATTGCGCCGTTGGCGGGCCATGTCGCGACGGGCCATGGCGTGTTGTGTCTGGACGCGGTCGACGACGTGGTGCGCACAGCCCGCTTTGATCCAGCGCGTCCTTCGTTTGTGGAGGCCATCCTCACCGCCGATGGCCGTGCGCCGCGGGCGAAGGGCGTCGCCGCGCCGCTGTTTCAGTTGACCGCCGAGGGCCGCTGGCCCTTTCCGACCTATTCCGCGGCGCATCTCGCCGCCCTGCCGCGTGAATGGATCGCAGGAAAAATCGCTCTGGTGGGGCGGATCACGCCCTATAGCGGCGATTGGCGGTTGACGCCCTTGCGCCACGCCGACCTGGCGATCCCCGTCTACCCTGGGCACCTCATGCCGGAGGGAGAGCTTCCCGGCGTCGTCGTGCACGCTTACGCCTTAGAGGCGGCGTTGACGGGCCGCTTCGGGCCGCGGTCGAACCCCATCGGCGCAGCGCTGGTCGCGCTGTTGGCGGGGCTGGGCGGCGCGGCGTTCGGGGCCGCGCGCGCGCCCTGGTGGATGACGGTGAGCGGGGTGGCGAGCGCGCTTACGATTGGCTGGATCGCCGTCTTTGTGATTTACGCCGCCGGCGGGCCCATGATCGCTTTCAGCCCCGGCGCGCTTGCGTTCGTGATCGCCACGGGCGGGGCGCTGGCCTGGCGCGAGCGGCGCGAACGCGCGCGCCGCCATGTGATCCATCAAGCGTTTCAGCACTTCCTCGCCCCCGACATTGTCGACGCTTTGGTGCGCCAGCCAGAGGGCTTGCGCCTGGAGGCGGCGGAAGCCGAGATCACAGTGCTGTTCACGGATCTCGCGGGCTTTACGCGGCTGATCGACACCATGGCGCCAGCGGATTTGGCGCGGGTGCTCAACGGCTATCTTGACCACATCGTGGAGGCGGTGATGACCAGCGGCGGCGTGGTGGACAAGATTGTGGGCGATGCGGTTCATGCGCTTTTCTCCACCCCGATCGCAGATCCCGATCACCGCCGCACAGCCTTGCGCTGCGCCCTTGCGATCCGCGCGCGCACCGAGGCCTATCGTCACGCCATGGCCGCGGAGGGCGTCGCGATCGGCGCCACCCGCATTGGAGTGAATTCTGGCCCGGCCCTTGTCGGGAATTTCGGCGCCGGCCGGCGGCTCGACTTCACCGCCCATGGCTCGACGGTGAACATCGCCGCCCGCTTAGAAGCCGCAAACAAAGTGTTCGGCACCCACATTTGCGCCAGCGCCGCCGCGCGGGTGGAGGATCCTGCAATTCTCTTCCGCACCATTGGCCCCGTGGCGGTGCGCGGTATTGAAAGGCCCGTGTGCGTGTTTGAAGTGACCCGCGCTGAGCCGGCGGCCGTTGCGCGGGCCGCCGCTTATGAAGCCGCGCTGGCAGTGATGGCGCATGACCCAAGCGACGCCGCGCGGCGTTTCGCCGCCCTCGCGGACGCCGACCCCGCGGACGCACTGGCGGGGTTCCAGCTCACCCGCGCCCGCAGCGCGGATCCCGGCGCGCCCATCGCGGCGTGACGACGGTGTGTTCCTGGACACAGCCTCCGCCAGCAGCGCTTGATAGCGTGGTCTGATCTTGCGAGCGCGCGGATTGCGCGCGCCATGCTCCTGAGAAGGCGTCAGGTCGTGTCGTTATCCCCGTTTGAGCTTGCGTTTTGGCTGGTCGCGGCGCATTTCGCCGCGGATTTTCCGCTGCAGACGGACTTCATCGCGAAGAACAAGCACCCCGGCGCGACGCCGGTCTGGGGCTGGGTGTTGGCCGCCCACGCCGGCGTGCACGCGGCGTTTGTCGGGCTGATTCTCTCGCCGCTTCTCGGCCTGGCGGAGTTCCTCGCCCACGCGCTGACAGACCACGCCAAAGGCCAGGGCTGGCTCGGCCGCGAGCCTGGCGCCTTCCACATGGATCAAACGCTCCACCTCGCGGCGAAGCTCGTGTGGCTCGCCGTCTTCATGTGGGGTCCGCCGATTTTTCGCGGCTGAGGCGCGCTGCGCGTGGTCGCCGCATGGCGCAGCTGATACACAGCCCACGTGTGTTCTACGGCGCCGCGCCGGGGGCGACTGCACGCCACGATGACGTCCATTGCATGCGGCGTCGCGGGACGTCGCCAACGCTGAACAGGAGAAGCACGATGTGGAAATCGAGCGTCCGCGCGGCCCTGGCGGGCGTTGCGGTGAGCGCGGCGGCGGTTCTCGCCCCGCTGGCGTGGACCCCCGCGGCGACGGCCCAAGACCGGGTGGTGATTGACGAAACGCCGACGGCCGATGAGTTCGCCACCATGCTCTTTGGCGACGGCCCTCCGCCTGGCGTGAAAATGCGCGGCATCGCCATGCATGACGGCGCCGGCGCGCCATCGGAGCCGGCCGTGGTCGCCGCGCCTGTGAATTTCGCGTTCAACTCCGCCGACATTCCGCCCGAGTTTGAAGGCGTTTTGGCGAGCCTGGCCCAAGCCATGCTGCAGCCGCAAGCGCAAGGGCGCATGGTCATCGTCGCCGGCCACACCGATCCCGTGGGCGGGGCGGCGTACAATCTCGCATTGTCAGAGCGGCGCGCGCAGGCGGTGGCGGCGTATCTAATACAACTCGGCGTGCCCGCAGGGCGCATCCAACCGGTGGGCATGGGCGAGCAAGCGCTCCTGTCGCCGGAAGACAACGCGCTCAATCGGCGTGTGGAGTTTCAAGCCGCGCCGCAGTGAGGCGGCGCGGGCGCAGTCAGAAGGGGACGTGGCGTGGCGGATCTGGGGATTGATCTCAAGACAGTGTTGCGGCCGGGTTCGCTCTTGGCGGACTTGTCGGAACCGTCATTGGAGAAACTCAACGCGCTGGGCGCGCTGCGCCGCTTTCCCAAGGGCCAAACCATTTTCCAAAAAGGCGATGACGGCGATTTCCTCGCCATCGTCGTGGAGGGTCGGCTGAAGGTGTGCGCGTTCACCGCCTCTGGCCGAGAGTCTGTGCTCAATATTTTGCAAGCCGGCGATGTGGTGGGCGAGATCGCCGCTCTCGACGGTGGGCCGCGCACGGCCGATGTGGCGCCGTTGGAGGATGCGGGCCTGTTCGTCATTCCCCGCGCGGGGATCGAAGCGTTGCTGCAAGACGACGCCGCCTTCGCGCTCTCGCTCACGCGCGCCGTGTGCGCCAAGCTTCGCGCGGCGTCTGACGCGGTGGAGGCGAGCAATCTCGACATGGCGCGACGCGCGGCGGCGGCGCTCTTGCGGCTGGCGGAGCAAAATCAAAGCGAAACTGATGATGGCGACCTCGCCCATCAGCTGCGCATCGATCAAACGACCCTCGCGCAATATGTCGGCATCACCCGGTCAAATCTGAACCGCGTGCTGAAGCAGTTCGAGCGCTCCGGCGCGGCGCGCCATGAAAAAGGCGTTCTGCACATCCTCGATTTGGACTGGCTCGACGACTTCGCCAACAGCGACGACGGCTAAGCCCAGGCGCGGACGCAGTCTGCGCACGTCATGCGCCAGACGTCATGACAGTCTCATGACATCCTCACAAATCAGTCAGCGTGATTAAAAAGATCAGCCCCTGTCGCGGCGAGCACAGGCGGCGCCTTGCGGATCGTGCAGCCTCTCCATGCTGACCCCATCGGGACCTCGATGCTTGGGCGGCTTGGTAGGAGACTGCACGATGAAGACGTCACTCATGTTTGCTGTTGTTGCGTGTTTGGCTTGGCACAGCGTCGCCACAGCCCAAGCCTCAGAGCCGATGACGGTGGATCTTACAGATCTGTCCACGAGCCGTGGCGCAGCTCTTGTTCTGGCGGAGATTGAAGACGCCGCCTATCGCGTGTGCCATGAAGAGCATGGCCCCGGCTATCGCTACGGCCGCGCCATGCGCCGCTGCATGGCCGACACCGTGCGCCGCAGTGTGATGGAGCTCGACGCGCCGGTGCTGACGCGGGTCTACGCAGAAGGTCTGAGTCCGCGCCGCCGGCGGATGTTGCCGCACAGTATCGCGATGATCGCTTGGCCGTCCGACGCCCAGTGAGGGTGTCATCGCAGCGTCAACGTCATTCTCCATTGAAAGGGGCTCCAGCGCCGACCGGCCTGGAGCCCCTTACCGTTTCGCATCCCCGCATTTGTGAGCGCTCACAACGCCTTCAGCGGGGTCGCGAAAAAAAGCGCAAAAAAATCGCCCGTGTTTTGACCAGCACAGAGGCCCCCCTGGGGATCAGGCACAGTCCAATCGTGGTCAGGAGAAAGACCCGCCCAACACCGGAACCAAACTCGACACCGAAACCTCGAAAGGACCTTCGCCATGAAAGCTCTCGTTCTCGCCACCGCCGCCGCCCTCGCCACCGTCGCTGCTCCGGCGCTGGCGCAAACCGCCACAACCAGCAACAACGCCACCATCGGCGTGCAGTCGAACGTGCAAATCGGCGCCAACAACAGCGCGTCCAACACGGCCGCGATCACGCAATCCGGCGTCGCGAACGCCAATGGCTTCCTGCCCGGCGGCGGCTTCGCGCAAGCCCTCAACACCGGCGCCATCGGCGCGCAAACCAACTTCCAAAACGGCTTCAACAATGCCGGCGCCAACACCGCGACCATCGCGCAAAACGCCAACGCCAACGCCTTCGGCCCCGGCTTCGCCCCCGGCTTCCCGCAAGCCTTCGCGACGCAGAACGCCAACATCGGCGCGCAACTGAATGAGCAACTCGGCGCGCTCGGCGTCGGCACGAATGTCGGCAACAATGTCGGCGCAATCACGCAAAACGCCAACGCGTTCGCAGAAGGCTTCACGCCGCCGGTGATCGAGGTCGTCCGCTAAGCCGACCTGAGTTCCGCTCTCCCCCTTCTCCCTGACGGCCGCCACGCGCGGCCGTCTTCTTTTTTGCCGAGCGTTGAGTGGGCGATTCGCTGCGTGTCGTCTGTGGCACAGCCGCACAGGCGTCGCCGCGCCACAGTCAGGCCATGGATCACCACCGGCTCACGCACGAAAGGACGCCATCCATGACCCGACATCTCCTCGCCGCGGCGGCGTGTCTGCCGCTTCTCGCTCCGGCCGCGTTTGCGCAGGCTTCGACTCAGGCCGGGGCCTTCGCGACTCAATTCAACACCCAACACGGCGTCGGCAATGTCGCCGCCAACGCCGGCGCAATCACCCAAACGGGCCTCGCCACCGCCGACCCGGCCGCACTGCCGGCCGATCGCTATGATCATGTGAATGGCGTGCTGACGGACCTGTTCGGGCCGGAGCCGCTGGTTGACAACCGTGTCGTCGTCGGCACTCAGCTCAGCATCCAAAACGGCGTCGGCAACGCCGCCAGCAACACCATGGCGACGGACCAATTCGGCGCGCCCGGCGGCGTGGGGACAGCCGTGGCCACAGGCACGCAGCTGAACGTGCAGAACGGCTCAGGCAACCTCGCCACCAACACCGGGACGTTCAACCAACTCGGCGGGTCGTTCGCGAGCAACCCGTTCGGCGGTCTGGTGAACACCCAAGTCGCCGTGGGCACCCAAGTGAATGTGCAAAACGGCGACGGCAACGCCGCCGCCAACGCGCTGGGCTTCGGTCAAGTCTCCCAGTAAGCGCGGTCACATCGACACGGGCTCACGCGGCCGCGTCTCGAAGAGGCGCGGCCGCTTTGCTTTGAGCGCAGCGCCCCCTCACATCATCCAGTTCAAAAAAAGCGCAAAAAAACCGCCCGTGTTTTGACCAGCACAGAGGCCCCCCTGGGGATCAGGCACAGTCCAATC
>CAZMSO010000019.1:0-62079 GCA_964568975.1 uncultured Caulobacterales bacterium
GGATGCGCTTGGGCGGCCAAGTGATTTGGGCCACGCGCTTCACCGAGCGCCGCACCCGCCGCGCGGCCGGCGGCGGCGGCGGCCCGCGGACTTGAAGCGGAGCGGCGGCGCGCGCTGACCGTGACCGCTCCGCTTGCGCTTGACCATGACGCCGCCGCGCGCGTGGCGCGGACGCTGTTGACGGACGCGGCGGCGGGCGTGGAGCGTGTGACGCTGCGCCTGCCGCCGTCGCATTGCCTGGTGGAGGCGGGCGACCACGTCGCGGCGCCGGACTTCGGTCCTGGCGGATGGCGGGTTGTGGCGCTCGAGGAGGGGGCGGATCGCCGCCTCACTCTGGAGCGCGAGGGCGAGGCCGCGCCGCCCGCGATTGCGGGGCCTGCGCCGGGATCGGCCGCCGAGGCCGCGTCGCCGCCGGCGCGCCCCTTTGGCGTGGTGCTCGACATTCCGCTGTTGCCCGCAGAGGCTGAGCGGTCGGGGCCGCGCGTGGCGGCCGCCGCCTGGCCTTGGCCTGGCGCAGTGACGGTGTTGGCCGGATCGGGTTCTGAGTCAGTCGATACAGAACGCGCCGAGCTGGTCCAGCCGGCGGCGGTGGGGGCGCTTGATGTCGACCTGCGGCCAGGCCCCGTTGGGCGTTGGGACGAGGGCAACGCCGTCTGGCTCACGCTTGATGCAGACTTAGCGTCCATGGCCGCGTTGGACGTGTTGGCGGGGGCGAACGCCCTCGCCGTCGCGGACACGGAGGGGGCGTGGGAGATCGTGCAATTCCGCGACGCCGCATTGATCGCCCCCAACCGCTATCGGCTGAGCGGGTTGTTGCGCGCCTTAGCGGGCACGGACCCCGCTATGGCGGGCGTGAAGCCGGCGGGGTCGACGGTGGTGCTGCTTAATGGGGCCAGTTTGCCCGCCGAGACCGCCGCCCATGAGCGTGACGCCACGCTGACCTGGCGGTTCGCGCCGCGCGGCCGCACCAGCGCGAGCGACGCCGTCCACGCCGTGGAGGCGTTTTATCAGGGCCTCCATTTGCGTCCTTTAAGCCCGGTTCATCTGCGCGCGCGTCGCGGCGCGGATGGCGTGCGCTTCACGTGGGTGCGTCGCACCCGTGTGGGCGGGGATGATTGGGCGAGCCCTCAGACGCCTTTGGGCGAGGCGCGCGAAGCATATCGCTTCGAACTCCTAGGCGCTGGCGTAACGCCGGTGTGGGCGCAAGAGGCGGCCGCGCCCGAGATTGTCTTGCCGGCGGCCGATGAAGCTGTGCTTTTTCCCGATGCGCCAAAGGCGCGTTTCGTTGTGCGCGTCGCGCAACTCTCCGACGCCTTCGGCCCCGGCGCGCCACAGATCGCCACTGTTTCCGTCACGGTGTGATCGACGCCGACGCCCGCCGCGCCAATCCCCTTTGCACCGCCGCGGACTCTCACCAAGATAAAGTGGTATAGCGGGCCGGTCGGCGTGTCCCAGAAGGGCGGCGCGACGATCGCGCGTCAGTCGCGACGAACAATGTGGCGGGAAAGCACGGTGACAGATCCCTACTCCCAGCTTGGCGTGGCGCGTGGGGCGTCGGCGGACGACATCCGTCGCGCGTATCGCAAGCTGGCGAAGGAGCTCCATCCCGATGCGCGGCCTGGCGACAAACGCGCCGAGGAACGCTTTAAGCGCGTGACCGCCGCCTTTAATCTCTTAAGCGATCCCGTCGCGCGGGGCCGGTTCGACCGCGGCGAGATCGACGCCGACGGCAATGAGATCTTTGATGGCGCGCGACGGCGTCGCAATGGCGGCGGCCATGGCGAGCAGGGCTTTCGTGACTTCTCTGATGTGTTCTCCAGCGTGTTCGGGGCCGATGACGGGGCGAGCCCGTTCCAAACCCGCGGCGCGGACGTGCGCTACAAGCTCGCGGTGGGCTTTGAAGAAGCCGCCAATGGCGGGCGCAAACGCGTGACTATGGGCGACGGCAAAGCGCTTGAGCTTGTGATCCCGGAGGGGGTGAAGGCCGGCCAAGTCTTGCGGTTGCGCGGCCAGGGCGCGGAAAGCCCCCGCGCCGGCGCGCCGGGCGACGCCCTTGTGGAGATCGAAGTGGAGCCCCATCCCCATTTCGTGCGCGATGGCGATGATGTGCGGCTCGATGTGCCGATCACCCTGACGGAGGCGGTGTTGGGCGCGAAAATCCGCGTGCCGACCTTAACGGGTCCTGTCACGGTGACGGTGCCGCGCGGCGCAAACTCCGGCGCGGTTCTGCGGCTGCGCGGCAAGGGCGTGAAGGGCGAACGCGGACGCGGCGATCAATTGCTGAAGCTGTCGATTGTGCTGCCTGAGCGCGCGGATCCGGAGCTGCAGCGGTTTGTCTCCCGTTGGCGGCCGCCGAAGTCCTATGAGCCGCGGAAAGATCTGGGTGTGTGAGCCGTTCGCGCCCCTTCGACGGCGTGTCTGGGACGGCGTGCCTGGGGCGGGGTGTCTGGGACGGCGTGCCAGGGACGGCGTGTCTGGCGCCGCGCGCCGGTGGCGGCTGCGCCTTAACGCCGCGTCGGCGCGGACGGTGACGGCCCTTGTGGACGCGTTGGGCGGCGCCGAGCTACATCTGAGTGGATCCTTGATGTGGCCGGAGCGCGACGGGTGACGGCGTTTTATCTTCTCAGCGCACTGGCGGCGGCCGCCCTTGGCGCGATGGTGTGGGGCGGCGCCCGGCGCGCGGCGCGGGCGACGGCGGCTGTCGCGGCGGCGGCGGCGACGACGGCGCTTCTGCTGACTGGCGGCGTCGCGCGCCCGGGGGCTCCGCTGGCCGGACGCCTTGAGGCGCTGCGCGATGCGCCGGACGAGACTGTCTCCCCGCCCGCGCGCGCGGCCTTGCACCGCCTTGACGCCAAACGCGCGCCCAATGACCCTGATGCGTGGACTGCTTTGGGTTATGCCGAGGCGCGTCTCGGCCGCTGGGCCCAGGCGATCAGCGCGTTTGAGACGGCGCTGCGCTTAGACGACGCGCCTGACCGTCTCGTCGATTTGGCGGATGCGTTAAGCAGCCGCGACGCTGGCGTCGTCGGCCCCCAGGCTCGCGCCCTCGCTGCGGGCGCGCTGGCGCAAGACCCTGAAAGCGTGCGCGCGCAGCGCCTCCTCGCCATCGCTCAGCTGCAAGACGGCGACGTCCAAGGCGCCGTGGAGGCCTGGTCTGGGCTTATTGAACGTCTTGCGCCGCAGGACGCGCGCGCTCGGGTGTTGGCGTCGGAAGCGGCCGGCTTGCTCTCGCGTCCCCAAGCGGGGCCCGCGCGTGGCGCTGGGGGCGGCGACGGCGGCGCGCCCGTCTTCGACGCCGGGGGCGACCCGGCGGCGATGGTGCGCGCCATGGTGGCCCGCCTTGACGCGCGGCTGGCTGAGGATCCAAGCGATTTCGTCAGCTGGCTCGTGCTGGCGCGCGCGCGCGGCCAGCTGGGCGACTGGCCCGCGGCCGCTGCGGCGCTAGAAGGCGCGCAAAACGCCGCTGATCGGCCTGGCGCGGAGGCGATCCTTGATGCGGCCGCCAACGGCTTGCTGGCGCTTGCCGAAGCGCGCCGGGCGGATATCTCCCAAAACGCATCCGATGAAGAGGGCTCGTAGTCATGCTCCCACGCCGTCAGAGACTGTTGGTTGTCGGCGTCGCGGTGTTCGCGGCGGGCTTAGCGGTTTATCTCGCCAGCGAGGGGCTCAGCCGATCCGTGGCGTATTTCCAAACGCCGTCTGACATCGCCGCAGCGCCGCCGTCGGAGGGACAGGCGCTGTCGGTGGGCGGGCTCGTGGCGTTGGGCAGCGTGCGCCAGGATGACGGCGCGCTGGCGTTTCAGCTCGTCGACGACGGCGCGGCGCTGGAGGTGCGTTACGCCGGCGTGGTGCCCAATCTCTTCCGCGAAGGCCAGTGCGTGATCGCCCAAGGCGTTTATGCGCCGGACGCGCCCTTCGTCGCGCGGCGGGTGCTGGCGAAGCACGATGAGAGCTACACGCCCCGCGAGATCGCGGAAGCGCCGAGCCTCGCGCGCAGTTGCGGCGACGCAGCGGGGGAGGCGGCGCTGGCGGCGGGCTCGCGCGAGGGCGCGTCGTGAGCGGCTGGCTCTCTCCCGATTGGGGGCGATGGGCGCTCAGCCTGGCGTTGTTGGTCAGCCTGGCGCAAGCGGGCGCGGGGTGGTTCGGCCCCGCGGGCGTGGCGCGGCGCGCGGCCTATGCGACCGCCGGGCTCGTCGCGTTTGCGATGGTCGTGCTGATTACGGCCTTTCTTGCATCGGATTTCTCCGTTTCCAGCGTGGTCGCAAACTCCCACACTCAAAAGCCGATCATTTACAAAATCGCGGCGGCGTGGGGCCATCACGAGGGCTCGATGGTGCTGTGGTGCTTGGTCTTGAGCGGTTTCGCGGCGATGTTCGCCGCACGGCCGGGCGTTGCTCCGGCGGTGGCGTCGCGGGCGGTGGCGGTGTTGGGAGCGCTGACGACGGCGTTCTTGGCGTTCACCCTGTTCGCCTCCAACCCGTTTGCGCGGATCGCCACGCCGCCTTGGGAAGGCGCGGGGTTCAATCCGTTGCTGCAGGATCCGGCCGTCGCGGCCCATCCGCCGATGCTTTACACGGGCTATGTGGGCCTAGCGGTGCCGTTTGCGCTGGCGGTGGCGGCGTTGAGCGTCGCAGCGGGCTTTAGCGGGTATGATGGCGCGGCCGAGCGCGCGCGATGGGCGCGGGCGATGCGGCGCTGGGCGCTGGCGGCGTTCGCGGCGTTGACTGTCGGGATCGGCCTTGGCGCGTTTTGGGCCTATTACGAACTCGGATGGGGCGGCTGGTGGTTTTGGGACCCGGTCGAAAACGCAAGCCTCATGCCCTGGCTTTTGGCGGCGGCGTTGTTCCATGCGGCGTTGACGACGGAGCGGCGCGGGCTGTTGTCCGGCTGGACGGCGCTGCTGGCGATTGGTGCGTTCAGTCTTTCCATCTTTGGGACTTTTTTGACCCGCTCAGGGGTTCTCACCTCTGTGCACGCCTTCGCCCTCGATCCGAGCCGCGGGCTGTTGCTGCTGATCATCCTCGCTCTCGCGGCGGGTCCGGCCCTGGCGCTGTTTGCGATGCGCGCGGGAACGTTCGGCCCGCCGTCGCCGCCGCCGCGTTTAATGAGCCGCGAAGGCCTGTTGGTGCTGAACAACCTGTTCATTGTGGCGACGGCGGCGGTGGTGTTGCTTGGCACTGTGTGGCCGCTGGTTGTGGATGCGATGGGCGGGCCGCCTGTGACGGTGGGGCCGCCATACTTCACCACGGCCGCCTTGCCGATCATCGCCATCGCCTTTCTCCTCAGTCCTGTGGCGGGGCTGACGGCCTGGGGCGGAGGCTTGGCGCGGCGCGACCGGGCGATGGCCGGCGCGTTGGTGGCTGCGGCGATCGGGCTGGGCGTCCTCGCCGCGACCGTGTTTGAGGCGGGCGCGGGCCCGGCCTTAGCGGGCGCGCTGGGGCTTTGGCTCATCCTTGGCGGTGGTCTGCATGCGTTGCATGTCTTGGGCGTGAGCGCTGCGGACGGACGCACGGACTGGCGCGGCGCGGTGGCGCGCGTGCGGCTGCGGCCGAGCGTGCTGGCCGGGCCGCTCGCCCATGCGGGCATGGGGCTGTTGGCGATCGGTGCGGCGGCTGGCGCGGCCTATCCCCTCGAGCGCCAAGCACTGATGGAGGTGGGCGATGTGTTCTCCTGGAACGGAAGCACCGCCACCCTTGAGCGCATTGTCCGGGCGGACGGGCCGAATTACGCCGCGGATCAAGCCGTCATCACAGTGACCCGTCCTGACGGCGCGCGCCGCACCTTTACGCCCGAGCGACGCGCTTATACCGCCACTGGCGATGTGACGAGCGAAGTCGCGATCCATGCGTCTTTAGGCGGGGATCTTTATTTTGCTCTGGGTCCGGCCCAACCCACGGCGCAGGGCGGTCTCGCATGGACGGTGCGCGTGATGGAGAACCGTCTGATTTGGATGGTGTTTTGGGGGGCTGGCGTGACCGCCTTTGGCGCAGCGCTCGCCTTTGTCGGCGCAGCCCGGCTCGGCCGGCGGGCGCGGGCGCCCAGCGACAGCGCCGACGCCGTGACGCCAAAGCGCCTCGCCATCAGCCCGGCCGAGCGTGTGGCGGAGACCCGCGCGTGAGCCGCCTTTGCGTCGCGTCGCCGTGGCGGGCATGTCTGACGGGCGGCTTAGCCGCGTTCTGTCTGGCCGCCGCCGCCGCCGGCCAGCCTCTGGACGACCCTGAGGCGGAGCAACGCGCCCTCACCCTTATGCGCGAGATCGCGTGCTTGGTCTGCGACGGCCAAGCGATCGCTGAATCCGATGCCCCTGTGGCGGTGCGTATGCGCGCGCAGGTGCGCGCGGCCGTCGCGGAGGGGCTCAGCGACGACGCTGTGCGCGCGCGCATGGCGGAGCGGTATGGGCAGGCGGCGTTGTTGCGGCCTTCCGCGCGCGGGGCGGGTTTGGTCTTGTGGCTTGCGCCGTTAGCGATCGTGCTCTTAGGCGCGGCGGCGTCTGCTATGGTGTTTCGGCGCGATCGCGCCGTCGATCGTGATGATGAGGCGGCGTCGCGCCTGTAAGGACGAAGGCTGCGCCGGACGGCGTCCTTGGGGGAGAACAGGCATGGGAACCGTGACGGAACGGGCGGAGTTCACGGGCGCGGACGGGCAGACATTGGCGGCGCGCATTGACCGTCCCCGAGGTCCGGCGCGGGCGTGGGCGCTGTTTGCTCATTGCTTCTCTTGTTCCAAAGACATTGTCGCGGCGCGGCGGATCGCTCAGCATCTCGCCGAGCGCGGCGTCGCGGTGATGCGGTTCGACTTTACGGGGCTCGGAAACTCTGAAGGCGATTTTGCGAACACCAACTTCTCCACCAATATCGCGGATCTGGAGCGCGCGGCGGCGTTTTTGCGCGACCGCGCAACGCCCGCCTCTCTCCTAATCGGCCACAGCCTTGGCGGCGCGGCGGTCGTGGTCGCGGCGTCACGACTGGCGGACGTGAAGGCGGTCGTCACCATCGCTGCGCCCGCCGACGCCGCCCATGTCACGGCGAATTTCTGCGACGCGGTGCCTGAGATCGAAACGCAAGGCGAGGCGCGCGTCAGCCTCGCCGGACGGCCGTTTACGATTAAGCGCCAATTCCTCGAGGACATCGCCGGCCACAAAGTCGAGGACGCGGCCGCCGCCCTCAATCGGCCGCTCTTGGTTTGCCATTCACCGGTCGATGCGACTGTCTCGGTCGACAACGCAACGCGGCTCTTCCTGGCGGCCAAGCATCCCAAGAGCTTTTTGGGGCTCGACAGCGCCGATCATTTGCTCACGAAGCCCGCCGATGCGCTGCATGTCGCGGATGTGATCGCGGGGTGGGCCGCGCGCTATGCCGGGGATGGGCGGCCGACGCCGCCATCGCCGACGGAGGGGCCGTCCGGCGTCACTGTGGCGGAGAGCGGGACGGGGCGGTTCACCAATTACGTCGTCGCGGGAGAGCATGTGTTGTTCTGCGATGAACCGGCGTCGGTCGGCGGCGATGACGCCGGCCCGGACCCCTACAGCTTTCTCAACGCGGCCCTTGGCGCGTGCACGTCCATGACGATGCGCATGTATGCAGACCGCAAAGGATGGCCGCTCGAACGCGTGACGGTGCGGCTGACGCACGACAAGACGCATGCCGAGGACTGCGCAGCGTGTGATGAGCACGACACGGCGCGCGTGGATGTGTTTGAGCGCGCCATCACCATCACAGGTCCCTTGGACGCCGCCCAGCGGGCGCGGCTGATGGAGATCGCCGACAAATGCCCGGTGCACCGGACGCTTCACGCCCCTGTGGTCGTGCGCACGCACGCTCGCGAGCCGGAAGACGTGTGACGCGCGGTGTCGCGCGCAGGTCGCGCTTGAACGGACGCTGCGCCTTTCTCAATTGTAAGTTATGGGTCACTGACGCGTAAGCGCTCCGTTCTCATATCCTTGTTAAGCCCGCGCGCAGCGCTCGCGCTTCAGCGTCGACGGGCGCCACTTACAGGAGATGTGTCTGGTGAGGATGTTCAACCCAATCACGCTGGCGTGCGTTCTGGCGATCGCGGCGGCTCCCGTCGCGCCGTCCTTGGCGCAGGCCCAAGACCGTTTGGCGAATGGCGCGCCGATGTCCTTCGCTGAGCTCATTGAGCGGGTGAGCCCCGCGGTGGTCAGCATTGACGTCGAGGCCGAGCAGCGCGTGGCGCGGTTTGAGGGCTTTGAGGAAGAGCTTGAACGCCTGCCTCCGCCGTTTCGTGAGTTCTTTCGCGAGTTTGGCGGTCCGGGCGCGGATGGCCGGCCCCGGCGCAGGCTCTCTTCCGGATCGGGCTTCTTGATCTCCGACGACGGCTATGTCGTCACGAATTACCACGTCGTGGCGGATGCTGACGCGGTCACGGTGTCGCTGCGCGACGGCCCGGAGTTTGACGCGCGCATTGTCGGGACCGACCCCTCCACGGACTTAGCGGTGGTGAAGGTCGAGACGGACGAGCCGCTGCCTTATGTCAACTTCGCCAAAGCCGACCCGCGCGTCGGCGATTGGGTGGTTGCGGTCGGCAACCCGTTTCGGCTGGGCGGCACAGCCACAGCCGGCATTGTGTCAGCCACGGGGCGCGAACTTGGCGGTCAATTCGGCAACTACAATGATTTCTTGCAAATCGACGCGCCCATCAATCCGGGCAATTCCGGCGGACCGACTTTCGATCTTGCTGGCGATGTGGTTGGGGTGAACTCCCAAATCTCCTCGCCCACGGGCGCAAGCGTCGGCATCGGTTTTGCGATTCCAGCGGAGATCGCCTCTGACATTGTCGCGCGTTTGATTGACGACGGGCGCGTGGTGCGCGGCTGGCTCGGCGTGCAGATCCAAAGCGTGACGGCGGATTTGGCGGAGAGCTACGGCCTTGAGGACGCCCGCGGCGCGATTGTCGGCGAAGTCATCCCCGGCAGCCCCGCTGAAGACGCCGGCTTCCAGCCCGGCGATGTGATCTTGAAGATCAACCGTGAAACCGTGACGGACAATGTGGACGTCACGCGCCGGGTCGGCGCGCTTGAGGTTGGTGAGAAGAACCGGTTCACCATTTTGCGCAACGGCAAAGAACGGCAGATCACCGTGACGATCGGCGAACGTCCGGCGCCCAACCAAGTGGCGTCGGCGGACTCAGGTCGCGATCCCAATGGCGATGGCGTGTTCGGCTTGCGCTTGCGCCGCGCCGACACGGATGATCGGGCGCGCTTAGGCTTAGACGCCGGCGAAGGCGCGTTAGTCATCGCCGACATCGCCCGCGACAGTGAGGCGGAGCGCCGGGGTTTGCGGCCGGGCGAAGCGATCCTGGAAGTCAACGGCGAGCCGGCGCAGTCCAATCGCGATTTCCGCCGGGCGGTGGAGGCGGCCCGCGACGCCGGCCGCGGCAGTGTCCGCGTGTGGGTTACCGATGGTCGCGGCCGGCGCTTTGTTCCCTTGCGCTTCGAGGAGGAGTAAGCTTCCACGGGTGAGGAGCGAGTAAGCTCAGGAGACAGGCGGCCGCCTATGCGATTGTTGGTAGTTGAGGACGACGCTGCGGCGGCCGCGTATCTCGTCAAAGGCTTGAAAGAATCCGGTCACGTCGTGGATCATGCCGCGGATGGCCTTGCCGGCCTCGCCTTTCTTCAAGGCGGCGACTATGACGTGTTGATTGTCGATCGCATGCTGCCGCGCCTTGACGGCTTGTCAATGGTGGAGCGGTTGCGTGCAGAAGGCGTCCAAACGCCGGTGCTGATCTTGTCGGCGCTGGCGGAGGTGGACCAGCGGGTGGAGGGCTTGCACGCTGGCGGTGATGATTATCTGACAAAGCCCTACGCCTTCGCGGAGCTGATTGCGCGGGTGGAGGCGCTGGCGCGGCGGCGCGACCCGGATGTGGCGCAAACCCACCTCACCGTCGCGGATTTAGAGATGGACTTGCTTGCGCGCACGGTGACCCGTGGCGGCGAGAAAATCCTGCTCCAGCCGCGGGAGTTCAGGCTGCTTGAATTTTTAATGAAGCATGAGGGTCAAGTCGTGACCCGCACGATGCTGTTGGAGAAAGTCTGGGATTATCATTTTGATCCGCAGACGAATGTGATCGACGTTCACATTTCGCGGTTGCGTTCGAAAATCGACAAAGGCTTCGCCACGCGGCTGCTGCACACGGTGCGTGGGGCGGGCTACCGCTTGCAAGGGTGACGCCGGGGCGGCGCGACCTTGGACGCCGTGACCCACGGACTTTGAACCCAGACGCTGGGAGGCCCGTCGTGCGGGTCGATGACGCCACATCCACCTCGGCCGCACGCGCGCCGGGCCAGCCTCCCGCAACGGGCGGGCCGTCCTCGGATGCGCCTGCGACTTTGCCGACAGCGCCGTCGTCACGACCAGGCGGCGACGCGACCGCCGACGGCGCGACGGGCCTGGGGCGGCTGGACCTGCGCGGCGTGCGGGCGCCGGCCTTTATGCGCACGACGACGTTCCGGCTGTCGGCCTTGGCGGCGGCGCTGTTCGCCGCGTCATCGGCGTTCATCCTCGTGTTCGTCTACGCCGCGACCGCCTCCGCCATCAACCGACGCGTCGACCGCGCGCTGGAGGCTGAGGCCGTCGCGATCACAGCGTTCTACCAGCGCGGCGGGCTTAACCGCGTCAACCAGGAGGTGGTGCGGCGCAGCTTGGATTCCACGGAGCTGCTTTACTTGCTGGCCTATCCGCGAGGCGTGCGCATTTCCGGCAATCTCAACGTGCTGCCGGATCAGGCGTTGAAAACCGCCGGCGGGGTCCGCTTCACCTACGCCCCCCGCGACGACCAGGGCGACAACCAGGATCAGCGCGCGCGCGGCGCTGTCAGTGTTCTGCCCGGCGGCTACCGGTTGCTCGTCGCCCAGGATGTGGAGGATGAGGCCCGTGCGCTGGGTCGCATCGCCAATGCTGGGTGGACGGCCATGGGACTTGTGCTGTCGCTCGGTTTGGTGTCGGGCGTAATCGTCAGCCGACGGTTCAACCAGCGCCTGGAGGCGCTTAACGCCGTGGCGCGTGATGTTATGGCCGGCGATTTGAGCCGGCGGGCGCCGCGCAGCCACACCTTGGATGAACTCGACGCCTTGTCCGCCAACATCAACGCGATGTTGGAGAAAATCGAACAGCTGATGATGGCGATGCGCCACGCCGGCGATGCGATCGCCCATGATTTGCGCTCGCCGCTGACGCGCTTGCGCAACCGCTTGGAAAACACGCGCATGGATCCCGCGCACGCCGAAGAAGCGCTCGGGGCGGCGGTCGATGACGCCGATGAGTTGTTGGCGACCTTCAACGCGGTGTTGCGGATTGCACGGCTGGAGGCCGGCGAGCGGCGCGGCGCGCTGAAGCGGTTGAACGCCCAAGACCTGGTCACGGATTTGGGCGAACTTTATCAGCCATTGTGTGAAGAACAGCGCTTGTCCTTTGCGTTGGAAGCTCGCGACGCACTGTTTGTCATGGGTGATCGGGGGTTGCTGTCGCAGGCGATCGCTAATCTTCTCGACAACGCGGCGAAATACACCCCCGCCGGCGGGGCTGTGGTGTTGCGCGCGCGCCGCCAGCGCTCGGGCGAGGTGGAGGTGTCCGTCACGGATACAGGCCCCGGGATCCCGCCGGAATCCCGCGATCGCGTGCGCCAGCGGTTTGTGCGGTTGGACAAAAGCCGGTCGTCCACCGGCGTTGGGCTGGGCCTGAGCTTGGTGCAGGCGGTGGCGGAGATGCATGGCGGGCGGTTGGAGCTCGACGACGGACCGGGGATTGTCGACGGCGTCGGACCGGGCTTGCGCGCGGCCATCGTGTTGCCGCGCGACGCCGGTGGCTGAGCTGGGACGGGTGACGGCGACGGAATAGCGATCAGCGTGCGTTGAACGTGTGTGACGCAGCAGGATCGGGAGGGTGTCATGACCTATGGGCGACACGCACAGACGGATGCGCCGACGCACGAGCGGCCACGTGGCGCGGGCCGTCAACGCCGGCGCGCTGTCTCACGACGCGCGCGATCAGCGCAGGCGGGCCCATGACGGCGCGGCTTGATGCGACACGACCCGTCCTGTGGCCGCGGCGCGGCGCGGAGACCCCTGTGACGGAGGTTTCTAGCGCGCCGCGCGCCCACGATCCCGACAGCGCCTTAGTGGCGGCGGTCGCTGAGGGCGATCATCGCGCCGCACGGGTGTTGGTGGACCGTCACCTTGGGACAATGGTCGCGGTCGGCCGTCGCATGTTGGGCGATGCGGACGAAGCTGAGGATGTGGCCCAGGAAGTGTTTTTGCGCGTGTGGAAGCACGCGGGGTCGTGGCGTCCGGGCGGGGCGCGCTTTGAAACCTGGATGCATCGAGTGGCGCTCAACCTCTGCTATGATCGGTTGCGGCGGCGTCGCGAAGTGGTGACGGACACGCCGCCGGAGCAGCTGGATACGGGGCCGAATGGGTTTGATGTCGTGCGTCAGCGGGATGTGACGTCCGCGGTGGAGGCCGCTGTCAGCGCCTTGCCGCCGCGCCAGCGCGCGGCGTTGACGCTGTGTCACTATCAGGAGCTGTCGAACATTGAGGCGGCCGCGATCATGGACGTCAGCGTCGAGGCGATTGAATCGCTGTTGTCGCGGGCGCGGCGGACGCTCAGAGCCGCCTTGACGGAGGCCTCTGAGAACTTGCTGGCGACGCCTCAGGATGGGCGCGGGTGATGATGATGGCGATGACGGAGACACGGTTTCGCGCTGTGCTGGACGCTTATGGCGCGGACCCGGCCCGCTGGCCGGAGGCGGAGCGGGCGGCGGCGACCGCCTTCCTGGCCGCTCATCCCCAGGTCGCGACCGCGCTCCTGGACGCGGCGGCGCTTGATCAGCGGCTTGACGCGGCGCCGACGCAAGATCCAAGCGCAGCGCTGATGGGGCGGGTTTTGGCCGCCGCGCCGAGCGCGGGTGCAGGCGCTGGCGCTGGCGTCGGGGCGCGATGGCGGGAGCTGACGGCGGGCGTGCTCGGACGCGCGGGCCCGTGGACGCCGCAGCGCGTCGGGCGGGCAGGATGTGCGGCGCGTGCGCGCATTGCGGGCGGTTTGGCGTTGGCGCTTTTGGCGAGTGTCGGCGTCGGCTACAGCCTTGGGGCGCTGCACGCCACACGCGGCGTCGGCGAGACGTTGATCGATGTCGCCTTCACATCCGCCTATACGGGGTGGCGGCTCGATGGCTGACGACGGGGTCGGGCCGTGGCGACCGGCCCCCGGGATTATCTGGGCGTTGGGCGCGTCGCTTCTCATCAACATCGCGATGGTGGGCGGCGGCGTCGGTTATTGGGCGGCGACGCGGCGCGCGCCGCCGGCGCCCATGGCGGTCGGGGAGCCGGCGTCCTGGACGCCCGGGCGTGGCGGCCCGCCGCGGGATGTGTGGGCGCGGGAGTTGACGCCGCGCACCTTTATTCTCGCGCTGCCGCCGCGTCATCGGCGCGCGGCGATCCGCAAAGTCATTCGCGAAGGCCGCGCGTCCGTCGAGCTGGTGCGCGCGAATATGGAGGCGCGCGAGGCGGTGTTGGCGGCGATGTTCGCTGACGAGTATGATTCCGATGCAGTGGCGCAGGCTCTGGCGCGCGCCCGCGACACCGAGGCGCAATTGGTCGCGCGCGGTCATGAAATTCTGCTGACGGTGATTGATGAAATCCCCGCGGATCAGCGTGCGCGCGCTCTAGCGACCTTGCGCGCCAATTTGGACTCGCCCAAGCCCGTCCAGCGCCAAGCTCCGCCGCCGCGGCGGTCCCGCTCACAGCCGTGATAGGCGCGCCGGTGCGGTTTGGGGCGCGGTTTGGGGCGCAGCTTGGAGAGGGGGCCGCCCCCGAGGGTGGCGTTCCGGCGTCCCAGATGCGCGCGTTCCAAGTGGCCAGCGCCCGTGTGCGTGGTTTGGAAGACGGCCGACGCTCCCTTACGCCGCCGCTTCCTCCTGATCCTCGTCGTCATCAAGATGCGCCGGCCGCGCCCGCGGCACCCACAACGTGACGGTCGTGCCGACGCCGACTTCGCTGTCGATGGCGATGCGCCCGCCATGGAGTTCCGCTAAACGCTTCGACAAGGCCAAGCCCAGCCCCGAGCCTTGGTGACGTTTGGCTTGGTGGCTCTCAATCTGTTCAAACGGCTTGCCCACACGCTGCAGATCTTCCGCGGACATGCCGATGCCCGTGTCGATGACTGCAATCGCCACGCCCTCGACATCGCGCGCGCCGCGCATCTCCACGCGCCCGCCCCGTGGCGTGAATTTGACGGCGTTGGACAACAGATTGAGCAGAACTTGCTTCAGCGCCCGCGGGTCGGCGCTGATTTCCGGCATGTCCTCGACATTCACGACAAGTTCGAGGCCGTTCTCCTTCGCGCGGCCGCGGATGAGGCGCGCGCACTGATCCGCCAGCTCGTCGGGGAACACGCGCTCATAAGTGAGCTTCATCTTACCCGCTTCAATCTTCGACATATCCAAGATGTCATTAATCAAATTCAACAGAAGCTGGCCGGATGACAAGATATCGCCAATATATTCTTTATAGCGCGGGTCACCTAATGGGCCGAACATCTCCTGCTGCATGATTTCAGAGAAGCCGTTGATGGCGTTCAACGGCGTGCGCAATTCATGGCTCATATTCGCCAGGAACTCGCTCTTAGAGCGGTTGGCTTCTTCAGCACGCGCTTTTTGCTCTTCATGCTTTTGCGCCAGCTCGCGCAAATTCTCTTGAGCGAGGCTGAGGTCGGTGACGAGCTGGCGCAATCGGCGCTCATTGTCGCGCAGCTGCGCTTCCGTGCGCTTGAGCGCGCTGATGTCGGTGCCGATCGACACCAGGCCCCCGTCAACGGTTTCGCGCTCAGACAGATGGATCCAGCGCCCGTCGGAGAGCTCAAGCTCCGTGGTGTCGCCGTGGGGGCCTTCATGGACCCCCTTAATGGCGTCGCGCGCGGCCATTTCGAGCATGTCATAGGCCGCGCCGCGCTTCACGAGCTTGGTGTCGAGATGGAAGAACTCGCGGAATTTCGGGTTTGAGAGCACCAAGCGGCGGCGGGAGTCCCACAGAACGAAAGACTCCGACATGGACTCCAAGGCATGGCGCAGCTGCGTCTCGGCCTTCAACACCCGTTGTTGAGCGCCGCGCTGCTCGGTGACGTCGATCGCCACGCCCACGACGCGGCCCGTGGGTTGGCCGCCGAGTTCCGCCCAGGGCCGACCGCGCGCGTGAAGCGTGATCGGCACGCCGATGGCGCGGAACTCCACATCGACATCGCCCGTGGTCGTGGCTGAGCGGATGGCGAGGCGCACTTTGTCCTGATCCTCACGGCGGATCAGACCCAAAAACTCGTCCGTCCCTAAGGTCGCGCCCCGTCGGCGGCCGAGCATGCGCGCCAGGGATTCCGTGATGTAAACGGTTTCATTGCGCAGATCCCAATCCCACACGCCGCAGCGCGCGCCCTCCACAGCCAAGCGAAACCGCCGCTCGCTGTCGAACAAGGCGTGGCGGGTCTGGCGGACATTGTCCATCTGCATCAACAACACCGCGCACAGCCCCACCGCCACAAGCACCGGCGCCAGCAGGAGCAGCAAGTAAAACGCGATCGTGCGCCGCCATTGAGCCAGATCTTCGCGCAAGACGCCGGCGTAAAGGACATAGAGATCCGCCCCGCCCACCGCCGCGACGCTGACCGCCCGGCGCGCGCCGCCGGCCGCCCCCTCCTGGTCGATCACAGACACGCCGTCCGAGCGCGCGCGCTCCACCAGCGTGCGCACATCCACATCGCGCGGCGGCGTGAAATCCGTCATCAGCCGGCCCGCGCCGTCGAGCAGGGCGAGCGGCGGGCCGTTGTCAGCCGGCAAGACGCTGTCGGGGTTGACTTGGATAATCAGGGTGCGCGGCCCGGCGTCGAGGGCGGCGTCCGCGGCCATGTAAATGGCGCTGAGATCCTGCGCCACCGGCGCAGTCCATGTGGCGTCGCCGCGGCGCGCCTCCAACGCGGCGGCGAAGGCCGATTGCAGGCCGGCGTCGGTGGCGATCCGGATTGAGCCGGCGCTGTCGGCCAGCGCGGCGTCCGTCACATCCCGGCGCGCGGCTAAGGCCGTCAAATGCGCCGTGACGTCCGCGCCGTCGGCCTCTGCGGCGTCCAATTCGATCGCGGCGGCCGCGCCAATCAGCGCCCCGCGCGCCAGCGCCATGCGCGCGCCGACATCGCGCGCGTAAGCCGCGGCGTCGCGCGCAAACGCGGTTTGCGCCGCCGTCGCCACGGCTTGGCGCTCGCGCTCCAGCTTCATGACAATGACGGCGACGAAGGCGATGGTGAACACCACCACCAGGGCTAAGACCAAGCGGGCTTGCGCGCCGCCAGGGATCATGCCCGCGCCGGCGCCTTCAGGGTCGTCAAAGCCACGGCGTCCTGATTCCGCCAGCGGAGACTCGTCATTGTTCGCCATGGCCGCCCGCACGCTCCCACCGCAGCGACATGGATAGTCGCCGCACGCCAAAGCGTAAGCCTAAAGCACGCAGGTCCCGACGCAAATCCCGCACCGAGCCCCCTCAGTGCTTCTCCACAGCGCGGCCGGCGCCGCGCGCGCGGGTCATTCCGCGGCTGCGGCGTTTTTGCGACGTTCATTCTTCGGGTTGACGTCCGTGCGCCGTCGCCGACACGGGCCGAAATACTCATCAGACTGGATGAAGGGGCGGGGGCTGTTCACACACGCGACGACTTTGCGATAGAGGTCCACCGCGCGCACCGGTTTGCAGCAAAACTCCGTCACGCCCGCGTCACGGGCCGTCTCCACCCGCGTGCGTTCAGAATAAGCGCTGAGCATAATAATCGGCATGAACGGATCGGGCGTGTCGTCGCCCGTACGGATCAGGCGCACGAAGTCGATGCCGTCGAGCATGTCCATCAAGTAATCGACGATCACCAAGTCGATGCCTTCAGTGCAGACTTTGTCGAAGGCGTCGGCGGCGTCGCGCGCCTCCACCACATTCTTGATGTTGAAGCCGCGCAGGATCATTTTGATGATGTTGATCATCTGCACGCTGTCGTCGACGATCAAGACCTTCAAGCGCGAGAGGTCGGAGCGGTCGGCCTCGCGGCGGGCGGAGAGTTTAGGCGGCATGGGCCCGCTCCGTTAAGGGCGTCGGCCGGCCGAACAGAAAGCCCTGGCCCATCTCCACGCCAAGAGCGCGCACCAGCGCGACTTGGTCATCGGTTTCGACACACTCCGCGATTGTGGGAACGCCGAGGTCACGGCACAGCCGCACCATGCCTCTCAACAGCGCGGCGTCGCGCGCTGAGGCCGTCGCGCGCCGCACATATCCGCCGTCGATCTTCACGGCGTCGACCTCCAAAGCTTGCAGATACGGAAACGAGGCCGAGCCCGCGCCGAAATCATCAAGACACACTGGATGGCCCAGCCCGCGCAGGCGTTGGATCGCGGCGTTCGCCACCGCGAGATGGGGTATGGCGGCGGTTTCCGTAATCTCAAACGTCAACGCCGAGCGCCGCCGACCCAGGGGCTCAGCAAGCGTGGCCAACTCCTCCACAAAGCCAGGCTTGACGATGCTCAAACCGGAAATGTTGACCGCCAGCCCCGCGTGCGCCTGAGGCGCGTGAGCGTCGGCGCGGTGGCGCGGCGCGGCCACAAGCGCCTCCACCGCGCGCGCGGCCACACGCAAATCCAACGCCGCCGCAAGGCCGCCCTTTTCAGCCAACACGACGCTGGCATAAGGGTCGCGACCGTCGGGAAAGCGCGCCAGCACCTCAAACCGCGCCACCGCCCCGGTGGCGATGGTGACAATCGGTTGCAGCGCGTACGACAGCGCGTCCGCGGCCAACGCGGTGTCAAGCGCCTGGGCTGCGTGCGGGCGCTCTAACACAATCGCTAAAAACACGCGCCCGGATCCGTCATTGGCGCGGGCCCCGCGCACCACGGCCTGGCCGTCAAAACCCGCCACGCGGGTCGTGACGGGGCCGAACCGCGTGGAGCCGTTCGGCGCATGGGCGCCAGCATCATCGCCCGCCACATCAACATCAAGGAGCGTCGCCAAAGGCGCGCCGATCAGCTGATCGCTCGTGTGCGCCGTCACCAACGGCGCAACGCCGGAAATGAATTGGATGCGCGCGCGGGAATCCACCTCCACCAGCACATCCGCGCCGGCGCGCGCAAACGCAGCGTCGCGATCGCGTCCAGGATCCTCGTTCGTGGCCATGCTGTCTCCCACAACACTGTGAGAGTAGCCGCGCGGGGTTTCATGCGGATTGACGCGCGAGCCCTCCTGCGCCGTCGGGGTGCGCAGTGCGGCGGCGTCAGTCGCCGCCGCCAAGCATTTTGGTCACGATCTCGCGCGTGTTGTCGGAGAGCGACGCCTCACCTTGCAGCGCCTTCAGGACGTTGCGCGCCTTCGCAGCGCGGCTGGGCTCAAGCCGCGGCCACACCTCAAACGCCCCCGCAAGACGCGCGGCGAGCACTGGGTTGCGCGCATCCAAACGCATCAGCTGATCGCGGATGAGGGCGTAGCCCGCCCCGTCCGCACTGTGGAAGCCTGACAGATTGGCGAAGGCGAACGCGCCGACCACTGCGCGCACGCGGTTGGGCGTGCGGTCATCATAATCGGGGTGCGACAGCAACGCCGCGACCCGCGCAGCGGCGTCGGAGCGGCGCGTGGATGCTTGCAACGCGAACCATTTGTCGATGATCAGCGGCTGATCGCGCCAGCGCGCGTGAAACGCCGCGAGCGCGCTGTCGAGCCCCTCAGCGCCGGCAATGTCGAGCGCCGCTAAGGCCGCCAACCGATCGGTGAGATTGTCGGCCTCGTCCAACTGCGCCTGGGCGCGTTGAGCGGCGTCGTCAGGCGCATGATCGGCTAAGCGCACAAGCGCGGCGTTGCGCAACGCGCGGGCGTCGGCGGCCGCAGGGTCTGTGACGAAGGGGTGGCGCGGCGCGTAGAGAATGTCCTCCAACGGCGCGGCGGCGGCGATGGCGCGCGACAGCCATGTGCGCGCCGCGCGCACCGCCTCGGGGTCGAAGGGTGTTGCGAGCTGGGCGATCTCCATCTCGTCTGGAGGCGTCAGCGCCAGGGCCTTCAGCCCATCAGACACGCCGCGTGCGCGCACAGTTTCCCCGACGGCGTCAGCGAACGCCGCAGCGGCCTTCTGCGCGTCGGCGTCCTCACCGGCGAGCATCGCCCGCAGCGCCCGCCGCGCAAGGGTTTGGCGCGCCTCCCACTGATTGAACGCGTCCGTGTCAGCGCGCGCGCGCAAGGCCACAGCCTCCTGGGGCTCGTCCATGTCGAGAATCACAGGTGCAGAAAAGCTCCGCAGCACGGAGAGCGTCGGCGCGGCCGCCATCCGCTCAAACCGCCACGTTTGCTCGCGGTCTGTCAGCACAAGAGTATGCTCAAGAGCGTCCACGGGGGCGTTTACGGGGACGCCTTCGCCCGCCAGGCGCAAGCGCAGCGACGCGCCATCGCTGTCCAGCGCGCCTACGCGCACTGGGATCGCCACCGGCGCTTTCTCGGGCTGCCCCGGGGTCGGCGGGGTGTCTTGGCGCAGCGTCAACGTCAGCGTCTCCGCCGCGGGGTCGTGGGCGGCGTCGACTGTCACCACCGGCGTGCCGGCCTGGCCGTACCAGGCCAAGAAGGCGGATAAATCCTGGCTCGAGGCGTCCGCAAAACAGCTGATGAAGTCTTCCATCGTCGCGGCCTGGCCGTCGAACCGCTCAAAGTACAGATCCATGCCCAGCCGGAAGGCATTGTCGCCGATCAAGTTCCGCAAGACGTGGATCAACTCCGCACCTTTTTCGTAGACGGTGGCGGTGTAAAAATTATCGATCTTCATGTATTCGCCCGGGCGGACGGGATGTGCGAGCGGGCCGGCGTCTTCCGCGAACTGAACGCTGCGCAAACGGCGCACGCTTTTGATCCGCTGGATTGCGTGGCCGCGTTGATCAGCGCTGAAGGCCTGGTCGCGGTAGACAGTCAAGCCTTCTTTCAAACAGAGCTGGAACCAATCGCGGCAGGTGATGCGGTTGCCTGTCCAATTGTGGAAATACTCATGCGCGACCACGCTCTCAATCCGCTCGTAATCGAGATCAGACGCGGCGTCAGGGTCAGCGAGCAAGAGCGATGAGTTGAAAATGTTGAGGCCCTTGTTCTCCATCGCCCCAAAATTAAAATCACGCACCGCGACGATCATGAACAAATCGAGGTCATACTCTCGGCCGAATTGCTCCTCATCCCAGCGCATGGCGCGTTTCAGCGCGTCGAGGGCGTAGAGCAGGCGGTTTTTGTCGCCCGGATCGGAGTACAGTCGCAGCTCGACGCGCCGTCCGGACCGGGTGGTGAAGCTGTCTTCGAGCACGTCGAACGCGCCGGCGACGGTCGCAAACAAATAGCTCGGCTTGGGGAACGGATCGCGCCACAGAGCCCAATGGCGCCCATTTGGCAGGACGGCGGCGTCAACGCGGTTGCCGTTGGATAAAAGATGCGGAAAACGCTCGTGATCACCCTCCAAGCGCACTTCAAAGCGCGACAGAATGTCGGGACGATCGAGGAAGTATGTGATGCGGCGGAAGCCTTCGGGCTCGCATTGGCTGAACAAGCGGTTTTGAGACAGATAAATGCCTGAGAGCGCGGTGTTGTCCTTTGGCGAGAACGCGACTTCGGTCTCCACAATCGCGCGCTCGCCAAGGCCTGGGATCACGAGGCTGGTGTCGTCATGCGTGTAATCACCCGGGCTCAAGCGACGCCCGTCCACCGTCACCGCGATCAGCTCCAAGCGCTCGCCATCAAGCTCCAGCGGCGCCTCGCCCGCCTCGCGGCGCTCTACGGTCAAGCGCGCGCGCACCACAGTTCGCGCGCCATCGAGGGCGATGTCCAAACGCGTCTCAGGGATGGCGAAGGCCGGCGGACGGTAATCGACCAGGCGAACAGGGGCGGCGGCGTCGGTGCGCATGGACAGTCCTTCAAGCGAGCGTTCAATGGCGGCGTGGGGAGAGCCGTGCGGGACGGTCATCAGTGGATGTCTGGAAGTGGGCCGGATCAAGAGGGCTCACAAGGGGGGGGCGGCCGCAACGCCGACCAAAGCGCGCTCGGCGGGCGATGGCGACGCTTTCGATACGTCTTCGGCGCGCTTGGCGCGCTCACGCTTGGCCTCCTCGCTGCGTGCGACGGCCCGCCCTGGCGAGGCGTGCTGCACGAAGCGCAAGCGCGCGGCGAGCTCCGTGTGGCGACGATCAACGCGCCGACGACGTATTATCTGGGTCGCGATGGCGAGGCCGGCTTCGATTACGATTTAGCGGCGGCCTTTGCGGCGCATTTGGGTTTGGAGATGACGCTGATCGTCCTCGCGAACGAGGCGGAGGTGTTGGAAGCCGTTGATTCCGGCGAGGCGGATTTGGGCGCGGCGGGTCTCGCGATGAGCGCGGAGCGTTTGGCCGCGCGTCGTTTCGCCCATTATCGCGAAGTCAAGGAGCTGGTTGTGTGCCGATCCGGGCGGCCAGCGCGCGAGGCCCGGCGTGACTTGGCCGCGCCCGTCATCGACGTCGCGAAGGGATCCTCGCAAATGGCGGCGATGCGCCGGTTGGAGACGGCGGGCGTGCGGCTGAATTGGCGTGTCGTGGGCGAGCGCCCCGGCGATGACGTTTTGGCGGCGGTCTCTGCAGGCGCGGGGGCGTGCGCGTTGTCGGACACCTCCGTCTACGCGCTCAACCGGCGGTATTACCCGCGCCTTGAGGCGGTGCGGCGGCTGCCGGGCGGCCGCCGGGTGGGTTGGGCGCTGGCGGGCGGCATGAGCGGGCGCGGCGCGGATCTGGAGCAAGCGGCGCGCGCATGGCTGCAGCGTCCAGGCGTGCTGACGCTGCGCGAGGCGTTGGAGGAGAAGTATTTCGGGTTTCAGCCGGAAGCGGTGGATTCCGCGCATGCCGCGGCGTTTTTGCGCGCGATGGACGGGCGGCTGAGCGATTGGCGCGCGATTTTCGAGGACGCCGCTGAACGCGCGGGGGTGCCGTGGACGCTGGTTGCCGCCGTCGCGTACCAAGAAAGCCATTGGAACGCCGACGCCGTCAGTCCCACAGGCGTGCGTGGACTGATGATGCTCACTAACGCCACGGCGCGGGCCTTGGGCGTGAAGAACCGGCGCGATCCCGTGCAGTCGGCCCGCGGCGGGGCGCGCTATTTGCGGCAATTGCGCGAGCGCTTGCCGGCCGAGATTCCCGAGGACGACCGTTGGTGGTTCGCGGCGGCCTCCTACAATGTCGGCTATGGCCATGTGATGGACGCGCGCCGCCTGGCTGAAGCGCGCGGTCTGGATCGCAATCGCTGGGCGGATGTGCGTCAAGTCTTGCCGCTGTTGGAAGACCAGGAGGTCTACCCCACGACGCGCTATGGCTATGCTCGCGGCCGGGAGGCGCAGCTCTATGTGCGCCGGGTGCGCGATTTCGCTGACATTTTGGAGAAGCGCTTCGACGCCCAACTCACCGCCGCGCGGGAGTGACACACGCGCCCCATCGCCTTACACACGCGCGCTATGACAGATCCCACCGCCCTGACGCTCGCCGCCGCCCGCCGCGCCCTCGACGCTAAGGAGATTTCCGCGGAAGAGCTCACCCGCGCCCATGTGGACGCCATTGCGCGCGCGCGGCCCCTCAACGCCTTCCTCGTGGAGACGCCGGAGGCGGCGCTGCAAGCCGCGAAGGCCGCCGACCGCAAAGCCGCCAAGCGCGCGGGGCCGGGCAAGCCGCTCGATGGGATCCCGCTGGCGATTAAGGATCTTTTCTGCACGGACGGCGTGGCGACGACGGCCGGGTCAAAGATCTTGGACGGCTTCACCCCGCCTTATGAAAGCACCGTCACGGCCAACTTGAAGAAAAACGGCGCGATCTTCCTCGGCAAGACCTCCATGGACGAGTTCGCGATGGGCTCGTCCAATGAGACGTGCGCCTTCGGGCCCGTCGGGAATCCTTGGCGGCGCAGGCACTCTCACGCGACGTTGGTGCCGGGCGGCTCCTCCGGCGGCTCTGCGGCCGCGGTCGCGGCGCGGCTTTGTCTTGGCGCGACGGGCACAGACACCGGCGGCTCCATCCGCCAGCCGGCCGCCTTCACCGGCATTGTCGGGGTCAAGCCGACGTATGGGCGCTGCTCGCGTTGGGGGATTGTGGCGTTCGCCAGCTCCCTCGACCAGGCGGGGCCGATGGCGCGCACTGTCGAGGATTGCGCGATTCTGCTGACGGCCATGGCGGGCCATGATCCGAAGGACTCCACCAGCCTCAAGCTCAAAACGCCGGATTTCGCGGCCGCCTGCGGGCGCTCCGTCAAGGGCATGCGCATCGGCGTGCCGAAGGAGTACCGGATGGACGGCATGCCCGAGGCGATTGAGGCGCTGTGGTCACAAGGGGTTGACTGGCTCAAAGACGCCGGTTGCGAGATTGTGGAGGTCTCGCTGCCCCACACCAAGTACGCGTTGCCGGCTTATTACATCATCGCGCCGGCGGAAGCCTCCTCCAACCTCGCGCGCTATGACGGTATGCGCTACGGCGCGCGCGTCGAGGGCGCGGACCTGCTCGAGACCTATGAGCGCACGCGGGCCGCGGGCTTCGGCCCGGAGGTGCAGCGCCGGGTGATGATCGGCGCCTATGTGCTCTCGGCTGGCTATTATGACGCCTATTATCTGCGCGCCCAGAAAGTGCGGCGCAAAATCCGCGACGATTTCGACCACGCCTTTTCTCATGTCGACGCGCTGTTGACCCCGACGACCCCGGGCGCGGCGTTTGCGTTTGGCGAGAAATCCGATGATCCGGTGTCGATGTATCTCAACGACATCTTCACTGTGACCGCCAATCTCGCCGGACTGCCGGGGATTTCGGTGCCCGCTGCGCTCGACGCCGATGGCGCGCCGCTGGGGCTTCAGCTCGTCGCCCCGGCGCTGGAGGAGGAGCGGATGTTTTCCCTCGCCGCGGCGCTGGAGACGGCGGCCGCGTTTACCGCCCAGCCCGAGCCCTGGTGGGTGGGGTGATTTTGATGCAGCTCGATATGTACTGGTTGTCGATAATTCTTATGACATGTGGTTTGTTGTTAGATTTGGTCGGTATTCTGGTAACTCTTGTTCCGATTGTTGTGCAGAGAGAGAAGAAAATATTTAGATTAGCTAAGGAGTTGATCGACATCGGGCACAAATCTATAGATGGGAGCTCGGATGAGGAGATACGCCGAAGCGAATTTTATAGCCGAGAACTCAATGCGCGCCGTCTTTCAACGTTTGGTCTCATGATTTTGGCACTCGGATTGATTTTGCAGGCTATTGGTACAGTAATGAATGGATTTTATGGACGATGAAGGCCCAAGCGCGATCAAGGTCCTCTCGCGCCTGCGCCGTAACGCGGAGCTTCACGCCCGCGGCTTGAGCGCGGCGCGCCAGTCGGCCTCATCGACGAACGTCCCGGCGTCGGCTTGGCCCAGGCCTTCGCGGATGTGCGCCTCATGGGTGGCGCAGACGGCGAGGAAGTCGCGCAACGCCTCACGCGCCACTTCTTCTTGCGGCAGGCCCAGCGCGTCCGCCGCCCGCGCCAGCGCGCGCGCGTCGGCGTCATCAAGGGCGATGGAGAGGGTTTGCTTGTCCATGGTTCTCTTATAGCACCGCAGGATGATGAAGGTCCTCGGCAAAACCCTCGCCTCCCTCGCGGGCGTGTTCGTGGTGTGGCTCGCGCTTTCTTTCGCGCTCAGGCCGGAGATCGTGCGTCCCTCCGCCACGGAAGGGCGGGTGCCGGAGGCCGAGCGCGCGACGATCACGCGCACCTGGTATGGCGAGGTCGCGCGCTGGGGCGCGGCCGGGCTGATGGGCTTTTTCGGCGTGACGCTGATTGTCGTTCCGTGGCGGGGGCGCAAAGCCTAAGCTCTTGGATCGCGAGCCGGACCAGCGCTAAGAAGAGGCTATGACCCACACCTACACTCTGGAAGGCGAGGACGGCGACTGGGAGGTCGTCGTCGGCATGGAGGTCCACGCCCAAGTCGCCAGCGAAGCCAAGCTTTTTTCCGGCGCCAGCGCGGAGTTCGGCGGCGCGCCCAACGCCCATGTGTCCCTCGTGGACGCGGCTATGCCGGGCATGTTGCCGGTGATTAACGGCTTTTGCGTGGAGCAAGCCGTGCGCACGGGCCTCGGCCTCAACGCGACCATCAATCTGTGGTCGCGGTTTGATCGGAAGAATTACTTCTACCCCGACCTGCCCCAGGGCTATCAAATCTCCCAATACAAAGACCCCATTGTCGGCGAAGGTGAAATCGAAGTCGAGCTTGATGATGGCGACGCCATGATGGTCGGCATTGAGCGCCTGCATTTGGAGCAGGATGCGGGCAAGTCCATCCACGATCTCGACCCACAATACACTTATGTGGATTTAAATCGCGCGGGCGTCGCGCTGATGGAGATTGTCTCCAAACCCCACATCCGCTCGCCGCAGCAGGGTGCTGCGTATTTGAAGAAGCTGCGCAGCATCTTGCGCTATCTCGGCACGTGCGACGGCAATATGGAGCAAGGCTCCATGCGCGCCGACGTCAATGTGTCGGTGTGCCGGCCGGGCGCCTATGAGCGATTTCGCGAAACGGATAATTTTTCTCATCTCGGCACGCGCTGCGAGATTAAGAACGTCAACTCGATGCGTTTCGTCGCCCAAGTGATTGAGATTGAGGCGCGCCGTCAAATCGAAGTGCTGGAGGACGGCGGCGTGATCGAACAGCAAACCCGCCTCTATGACCCCCAAAAGGGCGAGACGCGGGCCATGCGCTCGAAAGAAGAAGCGCATGATTATCGCTACTTCCCCGACCCCGACCTTCTGCCGCTTGAGCTGACGAAGGCGTTTGTCAGCAAAATCAAAAAAACTCTGCCGGAGCTTCCGGATCAAAAGAAACACCGCTTTATGGAAACCTACAGCCTGTCAGCCTATGACGCAGCGGTGTTGGCGGCGGACAAAGAGCGGGCGGACTATTTCGAGGCGGTCGCCAAAGGCCGCGACCCAAAACTCGCGGCCAATTGGGTGAGCCAGGAACTGTTCGGCGCGCTCAACAAAGCCGATATGGCGCTCGCCAACAGTCCCGTCTCCGCAGCGCAGCTCGGCGCGCTCATTGATCTGATCGCCGACGGCGCGATCTCCGGCCGCATCGCCAAAGACGTGTTCGCCACAATGTTTGCGACGGGCGAGGATCCGGCGGCGATTGTCGAACGCGAAGGCCTTAAGCAAATCTCCGACACGGGAGCGTTAGAGGCGATCATTGACCGGCTGGTGGCGGACAACCCAAAGCAAGTCGAGCAAGTGAAAGCGAAGCCCAAAGCGCTTGGCTGGTTTGTCGGTCAAGTGATGAAGGAGACGGGCGGCGCGGCGAACCCTCAAACCGTCAACGCCATCCTGCGCGCTAAGCTTGATCTGGGCTGAGGGCGGTCGGCGCGGGCGAGAGTGGCCAAGGCGTAACGCGGTGTGTAACGTCCGCGGGTGAATGGGTTCGGGGGGAACGGCCATGAGCATGGACATCGGCTTGGACGACATCGCCAATGTGGCGGCGGAGCGGGTGCGTGAGGAAAGCCGCCAAGAGGTGGACCGCCGGTTTCGCACGCTGCTTGGCCTGTACTCGGCGGTGTTGGCGGCGCTGTCGTTAGGGTTCGGTCTCCTGTTGGTCGTGCTCGGTTATGCAGGCTACAAGTTTTCCGAAGACATCATTTCGCGTTTGACTGAAAGCGAACTGGCGGAGATCAACAATAAAATCATCATGCTCCAGCTGGTGCAGCAGGCCAATACGCTGGAGGACTCCCTCGACACCTTGAGCAACCCTCAAGATGTGGAACGGCTGGGCGCTTTGGCCATGACCAGCTTGCGGACTGTGAGTTCCGCGGACCGCATAAACGCGCGCGGCGGCTCTGGGTCGGGCAGCCTGGTCGATGATCCGTTTTTTCCAGTGGCGCTGGAGCGCTTGATTGATGTGTTCCTCAAGAATGAGGCGACACGCGCGCTGGTTTATGAAATCGAAGAGCTGTTTCCTGAAGCGACACTACAGTCCTACGGGATGCTTTGGAGTTTGCAATACTTCCATATGGAGGAGTTTGCACAGTTTATTGATGTGAGTCGCGAAATGCGCGACGCGCGGCGGGATCGGTATCAGGAAATCACAGCGCGCTTTGAGGCCTTCAATTACCCGGAGCGTACGCTGGTCGGCCGGTTGTTGCTCGACTTCATGGAGACGAAGGCGGCGACGCCCTATGGCGGCGAACTCGTGGAGGCGATGCAAACCAACCCCAATTCCGTGGCGCACGTGGTCGCGGGGGCGTTGGATCTGATGTGCGACGGCGGCGGGTTCCTGGTGGCGGAGGAGAGCCGGCTGGATGAAGTCGCGCTGGAGATGCTGCGCGCATATCCGCGTTTGACTGAGGACTATGGCGAGTATTTCGAGATGTGCCCGGTGGAGTGGTCGAGCCCTTAAGCGGCCGCAGGAGGCCCGGGGCGCGCTCGGCGGCTCACCAAAAGCGGCGCAGATCTGATGCGTCGTGACGTCGGACCTGGCGGGCGCGGTGTTGAGGTCCGCGCCGGCGCCGCCAACCTCCAACACCGACAACACACCTTTCGTGGAGAGACCCGCCATGCCTGCTGCGACCCAGGAGCCGATCGCGCTTTACTTCTGGCCGACGCCAAACGGCTTTAAGCCCGCTATCTTCTTGGAAGAAGCCGGCCTGACCTACACAGTCAAACCGGTGAACATCGGCGAGGGCGACCAGTTCAAGCCGGACTTTTTGGCCATCAGCCCAAACAACAAAATGCCGGCCCTTGTTGATCCGCAGGGGCCCGACGGGGCTCCCATCTCTGTTTTTGAATCCGGCGCGATCTTGCAATACCTCGCACGCAAAACCGGCCAGTTCGGCGGCGCGACGGAGCGCGAACGCGTCGAAATCGAGCAGTGGCTGCATTGGCAAATCGGCGGCCTCGGGCCGATGGCGGGTCAAGCGCACCATTTCAACGCCTACGCGCCCATGATCGAAACTGATCCCGCCCGTCTCGCTTATGGCCAGGACCGCTACACCCGCGAAGTCGCCCGGCTTTATGGCGTTCTCAACACGCGCTTGGCTGACCGTGACTACATCGCCGGCGCGTATTCCATCGCCGACATGGCCGCCTGGCCGTGGACGCGCAGCGCTGAAACCCGCCAGCGCCAAGACATTGAGGCTTTTCCCCACGTCAAGGCCTGGCGCGCGCGTGTTGAGGCGCGCCCCGCGGTGCGCCGCGCGCTCGCCCTTGGGGAGACCTTGACCATGGATTTGGCCAGCGAGGGTCCCGATGCTGACCGCGCGCGCGCAGTCTTGTTCGGACGCCCCGATCGCGCATGATCGAACGGGCGCGAAAAGAGCCTTGACCGCGTTCGCCAGACCGGGGATGCGGGCGGGGTTGGGGGAGGCGGGGACGGCGCGGCGCGCCGAAGGCCGGTGATCGCAGACGATGAGCATCACGATGACGGCGCTGCGGCGTGGCGCGCGCTTGACGAGCCGCTCGCGGCCGGAGGCGCTGCGGGCGATCTCCACCGGCCGGCCATGGCGCCGGCGCACGATCCCACGGGCCCGGCGGTGGCGGCCGTCAGCGCTTTCGGCGCGCCGCTGATTTTGGCGCTCACTTTAGCGCTGGCGGCGTGGGGTGGGTTCGGCGTCACGACGCATCTGCTTGATCCCCACCATTGGCGCGTGGATGAGGCGCGCACTGAACGCGCGGTGGCGCGCGCGTTGGCGTCCCTGGCGGCGCCGGCGGGCGCGCCGACGCGCCTCCGCTATGCAGCCTGGAGCCGGGAGGTCTTAGAGAGTGTGCGCGCGCAGGGCGATGGGCCGGACCTCGCCTTGGCGGAAGCCTGGCTCGCGGCCGGTCCGCTTGTCGTGGGCGACAACGCCTTTGCGGCCCGGGGCGCTTTAGCGCTCGGCGCGCCGCCGCCCTTCCCGGGCGCGCTCACCCGTGCGGAGCGCGCCGCCGTCTCCGAGCGCCTTAAGGCCGTGGACGCCGCGCAGGTGGAGGCGGCGCGGGGGCGATTCGCGCGGCGCGAGCTCGCCCATTTGTCCAAGACCGCGCGGGCGCGCTACGCCGCCGCCGGCGGGGAGGCGCGCGCGCGGGGCTTTGTGCCCGGCGCTGACACTGGCCAGATCGACGCGGTGCGGCTGCGCGCCGCGCCCTCGCGGGCGCAGCGGGCGGCCTTTGGCGGGCTGAGCCGGGAGATCGCGCTTTACGGCGACATCCGCGATTTGACTGTGTTTGGCTGCGCCCATGCCCGCGCGCGCGCGGAAGGGGGCGCCGCGCCGCCGGGCCTCTGTCGCCACCCTGACTTGCCGGACGCCGAGGCCGATCGCGGCGCCTTAGCGTTGGCGGCGGTCTCGGCCGCGCTCAGCCATGGCGAGGCGGCCGACGAAGAGGACGGCGCGGTCTTGCGGGCGGGCGTCGCCCTCGTCTCCGGTGCGTTGCGCCAGGGCGTGACGGCGGGCTTGGAAGCGGATTTGCGCGCGCAGGCCCAGATGGCGGTGCGCTTTTCCGTGCTGGAGCGCGAGCTGGCGGCCGCGTTCGCGCCGGAGCGGGCGCGCGCCAATCCCGCGCAAATCCCTGAAGCCGCGGCCGCGGCCGCGCGCGCCAGCCTTGTCAGCGCCCAGGCTGATCCGCTTCGCCCAGTCCTTATGGCGGTCGGCGCGGCGGCGACCGCGGCCTCTCGCGATACCGCGTTGCGTGTGCTGATGACGGCGGAAAGCGCGATGGCGTTGCGCCGCGCGGCGGGCGCCGCCGCGACGGCGGGACCGGCGGCGTTGGCGTTGCGCGCCCGGCGGGACGGGGATTTGGCGGGGCTGACGCGGTGGCGTTTGCGCAGCGATTTGGCGTTTGCGCGGGACCTCGCGGTGCTTGGATTAAGCGCGGTGTTCGCGGCTCTTGCGGCGCGCCCGGCGTGGCGGGCGTTGCGTCGACGCGCGCGCGACCGCCGTGGCGCGGATCGTGGTGGCGCGGATCATCATGGCGAGGATCCGCGCGCACGCCCGCACGCCGCCCCCGCGGCGTGACCGTCGCGATCAGGTCTCAGCCCCCGGAGCGAATTTCGCGGCGCTTAACGTCTTGGCAAGGCGGACCCCTCAAAGCATGCCGTCCGACACGTGAGCGCCCGCTCGAGCGCTCAAGACGCTGCGTAAAAGGGGTCGCGCGCCATGACCAATACATCCTCCGCCCTTGGTGAACCGGCCGGCGCTGCGCCTGCAGAGCCGCGCACCGCGGAAGAGATGTATCGGCTGGGCTTGGCGTATTCGACGGGCCAAGACGCGCCGCTTGACCTGATTGAAGCCCATAAATGGTTCAATCTCGCAGCGCTCCACGGCGACGCCGAGGCCAAGGTCTACCGCAAAGACATCTCCGCCCAGCTTACGGGTGAAGACATCGCCGCGGCTCAGCGCGCCGCGCGGGAATGGCTGAAGATGAACCGCATCGAAAAGGGCGCGGCCGCCTAAGACGGCGCGGCCCCAAGCGCGCGGGCGGCGCCGCGCTTACTCCTTCAGCCGCGACAACAGATCCATCGGCACCGGGAACACCACTGTGGAGGTGCGTTCGTTGGCCACGTCATTGAGCGCTGCGAAATAGCGCAACTGCATGGCGTTGGGGTTGCGCGCCAGAATGTCGCCGGCTTCCACGAGTTTTTGAGCGGCTTGTTGTTCGCCTTCCGCGCTGATGATTTTAGCGCGCCGATAGCGCTCCGCCTCCGCCTGTTTCGCGATGGCGCGCACCATGCTCTCGTCGATGTCGACATGTTTGATCTCGACATTGGCAACTTTGATGCCCCAGGCGTCGGTCTGCACGTCGAGGATTTCCTGGATGTCGGCGTTGAGCTTGTCACGTTCGGACAGCATTTCGTCCAGTTCATGCTTGCCGAGGACAGAGCGCAGTGTGGTTTGCGCCAGTTGACTTGTGGCTGCGCGGAAGTCTTCGACATTAAGTATTGCTTTATCGGGCTCAACAATCCGATAGTAAATCACAGCGTTGACTTTGACTGATACGTTGTCCCGGGAGATAACATCTTGGGAGGGGACATCCTCCACCAGCGTGCGCAAGTCGGCCTTCATGGCTTGCTGAAGCACGGGAATGACGACGACGAGGCCCGGCCCGATCGTCTTGGTGTAGCGGCCGAGCGTAAACAGCACGCCGCGCTCATACTCGCGATACACTTTCAACGCTTGGGAGAAGAACCCCACCAGCGCAAGCGCCAACACGACATAGACGCCAAAATCAAAGCCCATCACTGTCTCCTTCGCCGAACCTCATGCGCCCCAGCGCTGTCGCCCTAGCGCTGTCGCCCTAGCGCTGTCGCCTTAGCGCTGCCGCCCTCGCCGCTTCGCCCCCGCCGCTTCGCTCTCGCCCCCACTGGGGGGCGCGAACGCCGCCATCGCCGTTGCTAGGGCGTTCGCGATAAGTGGAGCGTCAGCCCCTCCACCCGCGCCACCTGCGCCGTGTCGCCGGGGTGCAGTGGGTCATCAGCGATCGCGGCCCAGCGTTCGCCTTGAGCCAGGGCGTGGCCGCGCCCGCCGGACCAGTCCTGTATGGTCACCGTCGCCCCCACGAGACCGGAAGGCCCGGCTGTGCTGGGCGCGCGCATGGAGCGCCAGAGCGAGCCGAGCGCCATAATCAGCACAAGCCCCGACGTCCCTGCGGCGGCCGCGATCACGGGCCACGACAAACGGTACTCCGGCACATCCGTGTCAAAGAGCATTGCAGCGCCGACGACAAACGCCACAAAGCCGCCCACCCCAAAGACGCCGAAGCTGGGCGTGAGGGCTTCTGTCACCATGAACAGGACGCCGATCACCACCAAGGCCGCGCCAGCATAATTCAAGGGCAGCTGATTAAGAGCGTAAAGGCCGATCACAAGGGAGATGACGCCGATCACGCCGGGGCCGATCGTGCCGGGCTGGGCGAGTTCAAAGATCAGTCCATACACCCCGACCAGCATAAAAATGAACGCCACATTCGGGTTGGCGATCACGTCCAGCACCCGGGTCATGAAGGTCGGTTCGATCGCCTCAAGCGTGACTCCCTCGGTGTCGATCGTCAGCGTCTCGCCGCCAATCTCCACGGTTCGGCCGTCGATTTGGGCGAGCAAATCATCAAGATCATCGGCGATGATCTCAATCACATTGAGCTCAAGCGCTTCTTGGGGCGTGATGGCGCCGGCGCCGCGGACCGCCTTCTCGGCCCATTCCGCGTTGCGGCCACGCAGTTCAGCGAGGCTGCGGATGTAGGCGACGGCGTCGTTGACGGCTTTTGCGGAGAGCGCGTCGCCCGGCGGCGGCGGCGCCGGCTCCGCGCGGTCGCCGGCGGTCTCAGCCGGCTCGGCCTCGCTCTCAGAGCCTTGCGCGCCGTCAACGCCCTCAGCGCCCGCCTCGTCGTCCTCACCGGCCCGCCGGTCCGGCTCAGGGGAGCGTGGAGCGGGCGCGTCGTCCTCCTCCGGCTCGTCCTTTTCCTCCTCCTCACTGGCGTCGTCTTGGCCGGGCAAGCTCGGAAGGCCCGGCGGCCCGCCCATGGACACGGGCGTGGCCGCGCCGATGTTGGTGCCCGGCGCCATGGCCGCGATGTGGGTGGCGTAAAGAATGTAGGTGCCGGCGCTCGCCGCATGGCCGCCTGAGGGCGCGACAAAGCCAATGACGGGGGTGGGGGAGGCTAGAATGTCGGCGATGGTGTCGCGCATGCTCGTCACGAGACCGCCGGGCGTGTCCATTTGCAGAATGAGAAACGCCGCGTCGCGCGCCTGCGCGGCCGCGACCGCTTGGTTCACATACCGCGCCGAGGCCGGGCCGATCACGCCGTCAATGGTGGCGAGAAGCGCCAGCCGGTCCGGCGCGGGCTCATCACGCGTTTGCGACAGGCCCGCGATCCCCGCAAGGCCGACGCACGCCAGGATCATTGCAACCATCACGCGAAGAACAGCCATGCGCGCGAGCTCCGTCGCCACGGGTCCGTGTCAGAGACCATAGGCCGGACAGCCCCTCTGGTCATGCCCGGCGGCGGGATTTTCTTAAACAAGCGGAGGGCCTAGAGCCGTGACGCCGCACGCGCGATCCCTCTCACACCTGCGTGAGGCGCGTCGATCCGCCGCCGTCTCGCCGCGTCGCGGGGCTACATTCACGCTGTGGGAGAGTTCAAGGAGGTTCACAGTGCTCATCCGCCGACCGGCCCCGTGGCGTTTGCGCGACGCCGATGTGACGCCTGAGAGCCAGTATCGCAACCGCCGCCAGATCATGGCCCAGTTTGGCGCGGGCGCTGCGCTGAGCGCCGGCTTGGGCGGGCTGGGCGGCTGCGCCCGGGGCGAGGACGCCCCCGATGAGGCTGCGTCCGCCGTAGGCGGAGACGACGCCCAGGCGTCGCCGTATCCGCCGTTGACCCATGCAAAGACCGCCTATCATCCCGGTGGAGACCTGACGCCGTTTGAGGCGGTGTCGAACTACAACAATTTCTACGAGTTCGGCGTCGGCAAGGGTGATCCCGCCCGCCACGCCGACCGCATGACCACAGACCCCTGGTCCGTGACGGTGGCGGGCTTGGCGGAACGCACCGGCGTGTTCGGCCTGGAGGACGTGGTTGATTTTTCGCGCTTGGAGGAGCGGATTTATCGGCTGCGCTGCGTGGAGGCCTGGTCGATGGTGATCCCCTGGATTGGCGTTCCTCTCGCCGATCTGCTGGCGCAGTTCCAACCCACGTCCGAGGCGCGGTATGTCGCCTTTGAGACATACCTCAACGCGGAGGAGATGCCGGGGGTGCGCTGGCCGGTGCTGGACTGGCCTTATCGCGAGGGTTTGCGCCTGGATGAGGCGATGCATCCCCTCGCGTTCATGGCCGTCGGGCTCTACGGCTCCGTGTTGCCGAACCAGAACGGCGCGCCGATGCGGCTCGTGACGCCGTGGAAGTACGGTTTTAAGTCGATCAAATCGATCGCCACGATCCGGTTTGTCGCGGAGCGGCCGCCCACCTCTTGGGAAATGGCCAATCCCCGCGAGTATGGCTTTTATTCCAACGTTAATCCGAACGTCGCCCACCCGCGCTGGAGCCAGCGCAGCGAGCGGGTGATTGGCGCAGACCCCTTCGCGCGGCGGAAAACGGAGATGTTCAACGGCTACGCAGAGGAAGTGGCGTCGCTTTATGACGGCATGGATCTGCGTGAGAATCTCTGACATCCACGATCGTAATGACGCCGTCTGAGCCGATGTCTGAAGCGCGCTCCGGCCGGACGCTGGGCGCAACGCCTCTGAAGCGCCGCCTGCGCATGTGGGCGAAGCCGATTGCGTTTTGGGTGCTGATCGCGCCTTTGGCGTGGCTTGTCTGGCAGTGGACGGCGCTGCTGTCGGGGTGGCCGCACGCCCTGGGCTTCAACCCCATTGAAGCGACGCATCGGTTTTTGGGCGACACCGCGATCCGCGTGCTGCTGGCGACGCTGGCGTTGAGCCCGCTGCGCGATTGGACAGGCTGGTCCGGCTGGATTTTGGTGCGGCGGCGGGCGGGGCTGTTTGCGTTTGGGTATGCGGCGCTGCACGTGGTCGCTTATCTTGGCTTTGACCTTTTGTTCTCGCTGCCGGCCTTGTGGGAGGACGTGGTTCGGCGGCGCTACATCACCGCCGGCATGGCCGCGTTTGCGCTGATGGCGCCGTTAGCGGCGACGTCGCACAACGCGGCGATCCGCAGATTGGGCGCGCGCGCGTGGCGGCGGCTTCATATGTTGGTGCACCCCATCGCGGCGCTTGCGGTGCTGCATCACTTTTGGATGGTCAAAGGCGATCAAGTCGCGCCTTTAGTCCATGGCGCGATACTGGCGGTGTTGTTTGCTCACCGGCTTGGGCGCGTTGGGGTCGCGCGCATGCCGGAGGCGCTGCGCGGCCTTCCGCACGGTCTGAGACCGCCGCCTCGCGACGTTGACCCACGCCGCGCCGGTCGTTGATGCAGCGCTGTGGACCGGCCTCTCACGCGCCGGCTTCTGACACGTGAGGGAGCGCGCGCGAGGGGCGCGCGCGGCGGCCACTCACCCTCACCCGCGCGGGCGGGGCGCGCCCTAGGGCGCGCGGGTCTTCAGCGTTGCGGGCGCGTCTGTCGCGGGCGTCGCCGGCGCAGTCATCAGCGGCGTCGGCGGGATCGCCGGACGCTGTTCGCCGGACAAGGTCGACACATTGGCGTTTGATTGATCCGCAATGGTCAACACCGCCCCCGTCACATCCTCGTCGAGCGTGAACTGGGTGTCGAAGGAGGACTCCACAAACGGAAACGCGCCGCACAGCTCGCCATTGTCACAAATAAAACCGTCATTATCCATATCGGTGCCGAAGACCAGCCGATACTCGCCGGCGTCGAGACCTGTGAACGCCACTTCAGCGTTGGATTGATCCACCCCTTGGGCGGCGGTGAATTGTTCGACGGTTTCGAATTCGCTGGTTTCTGGGTCGAGCACTTGCGCCAACACAAACACTGGCGCGGTTTCCGCGCCGGTGGAGTCCGCACCCACCAGGATCGAAACCGGGATGGTGGTCGTGGTCCCGTCGCTGAGCTCAAGGCCGACATTGCCCGTGAAGCCGCCGTCGCCCAGCTCGTCTTGCAACGCGGTGCGGTCGGCGAAGAATTGATACGTCCCCAATCCGTCGGGCGTGCCCGGCGCGCTGACGGTGATCCAGGACGGACCCGTGGGCAGGAACAAGCCGGCGTCGCCGACGACGTCGACCACGCTCAAATCGCCCGGGCCGATCCGCCCGACATTAACGGCGATTTGCGTCAGCGCCGGTCCATAATCGAGCCGCGAGGGCGACACCGTCAGCACCGTCGTTTCCGGCACGCCGCCGCCGTCGGCGTTGAACGCGGCCTCCGCCATTTTCGACAGCGACATCAGGCCAAAGCCCGTTTCATTGTCTTTGCCAGGCGCGCCGATGTCGATTGTCAGGTCGCCATTGGCGATGAGGTTGTTGATGTCTTGAGGCGTTAGGCTCGGATTGATGGCGCGCATCATCGCAATGCCTGCGGCCACATGGGGCGCGGCCATGGAGGTGCCGTTATACTGAGCGAAGCCTGGCTCAAACTCAGTTCCGCTGAGGACGCCGACGCCGGCGACCACGCCGTCGCCAATGCCGTCGCCATTGAGGTCTGAGCCGCTGTCGCCCCCCGGAGCCGCGATATCCACGTCAGGATAAAAGGACGAGTAAAACGCACGCTCCCGCTGGAGATCAGTGGCGGCGACCGCGATCACACCCTCAAGGGCGGCGGGGAAGTTCGGGAACTCTTCTTGGGGCGTGCCGCCCCCATTGCCGGCGGAGGCGACGACCACGACGCCGGCGTTGATGGCGTCTTGGACGGCGGCGTTGATCGCCGCGTTAAAGCTCTGGGAGCCCAACGACATGTTAATGACGTCGGCTTTCACAGGCGGCACGGTCCCGCTCGCATTCGGCAGCTGGGCGGCGTAGCGGATCGCGTTGGGCAAATCGCCGACAATCAAACGGCAGAGATCGCCCTGGGGCCCGGTGCTGAGGTCGTAGCTCAGCTTAATGGCGATCAAATCCGCGCTGGGCAGCACGCCCGTGATGCCGGTGTTGTTTTGCGGCGCAGTGGCCGTCGTCGACACGTGGGTGCCGTGGAAGCCATGGCAGTTTCCCGGATCCGGGTCGAAGGGGTCGACGTCTTGCTCGGCGTCGGCGTCGAAGCCGTCGCCGTCGATATCGGCGCTCACGAAGTCGCGCTGATCGACGATGGAGTTCTGAAAGTCGGGGTGGGCGTTGAAGATGCCGCTGTCAAGGACAGCCACGACCGGAGTTTTCGCAAAGCTCGACGGCGGCGCGATGGTCTGGGCGTTAGGCCAGTCGACGTCGAACAAATTCCATTGCAGGAACGGATCCGGGTTGGGGTCGGAACTGATTTGCGCTTGTTCAAGATACTGGACTGGCTGAAAGATGTCGGCCCCTTCCAGCACGTTCAACCGCTTCGCCAAGTCAATGGTCGCAAGACGATCCGCAAGCAACCGGTCGGCCGCAGAGCTGGTTTGGAGCGGCGCGCCGCGCGTCTGGGCGACGACGTCTTGCAGGGACCGCTTTCGCAGCGCGTCGAGACCGGAAATGGCCATGACGTCGGTCATTAAGCGGGGGCTGTCCAAATTGCTCAGCTGGGCGCCGCGCATGACCGCGCCCTTCATCGAGCCGGCGTCGGCGTGGGCGCTCACATAGGACCGCGCGGTGGGGGTGCGGGGTTCGCCATCGACCGCGAGCATGTTGGGCGCGACGCGGTCGACATCGATTTGCGTGTACACCGCCGCTGTCGCGAGTTCGGAGCTGATGGTCAGCGTGTAATTGGACGCGCCTTCAAAGGCGCGCACAAAGATGAGCAACTCGCCGGACGCGTTGGTCGTGATCAATTCAAATGAGTTTGTAAAACTTTGCGACAGAGCGATGATGTCGCCATTGAGATCTGTCAGAATCAAATCCAAGTCGATCGACAAAGGCGCGTCAAAATTAAAATCCGCGATGTCGAGGAGGATGTTTTGCCCCTCGGCCAAGTTGACGCGGTAGACATCAAATTCATCCGATTCAGTTTCGAAATTGTCTGTGGCTTGATTTGTCGGCGCGCTGGTGACGAACCCGCTGACAATGGCGGGATTGCCGATTGGTTGCGCGGCGGCGAGGTTGGTGGTCCCGCCATTGTCCACCGGCGGCGCCACGACGTCATTGATGTCGCTGTCGACGCGCAGGAATTGGTTGCCGGTCAATGTGCCGGAGAACGAAAAGCTGGTCGGCGCAGGCGTGGGTGTCGGCGTGGGGGTGGGCGTGGGCTCCGGCCCGCCGCCGCCGCCCCCACCGCCGCCGCCGCCGCAGCCCGCCGCCGCGAGCGCCGCCAGGGACGCCATCATCATCAGGCTTCGCTTTGCGGTCGCTGTGCTCACCATCGTGTCCTCCCCACGGCCCACATTGGGCGTCGCCTCGCCTCGTCGTCTTGCACCACGCGATCGCGCCCGGCGACCGTGGCGCGTGGTCTGCAAGACATGCGCCGCCGCTGATGCGTTGCGCCTCTCATGTGACGCTCCACACCATCCTGCCATGGCGGCATTAAGGTCGCCTCTTCCCCGTACGCAGCGGCCCGGATCGCAGATGGGCGCCGCGCTGTCATCCGCCGTCCGCGGCCCGGGCGTCCGCCTCAATCCCGCGCGGCGGGTGCGCCAGCGCCCAGGCGCGCACAGACGCCGGCGGGTGGGATCCCGCATGGGCGACGGCGTGCGCGCCCCAGCCGCAGGCGTGGGGTAGCGCCGCCTCCATCGCGGCGCCCTCCAGGAGCGCGTGGATCAAGCCGGCGGCGAACGCATCCCCCGCGCCCGTGGCGTCGACCACGGTCGCGGCCGGCGCGCTGACATGGATGGCGCGCCGGCCGTCATAGGCGGAGGCCCCGTCCGCGCCGCGGGTGACGACCACCCATTCCACGGTTTCCCCGGCGAAACGCTCCGCCGCAGGGAAGGGGTCTGAGCCCGCCGCCGCCCCCACATCGCGCGCGGAGGCCAGCACCACATGCGCGGGGCTCTTATGGGGCTCGCCTGAGGGCCATTGCTGCACCGCCAGCCGGTCCGCCAAGGCGAGATAGGCCGCCGGCGCACGGCCAAAGCCGCTGGCGTAGACCGCCTCTGGCGCGAAATCCTGAGCCGCGGCGATCGCGGCGTCGGCGCACGCGCGCGCGTCGCGCGCCGCCGCGGCCGCCCACAACGCGTCCAATGAGGGCGCGGGATCCAGGCCGAGAACGATGCGCTCCCCATCGGGATCGAGAAGGATCAGCGTGCGGCCGGCCATGTCGGGATCGCGGAGGACGCGCGTGACGTCCAGCCCCGCCGCCCGCGCGGCCTCCACCGCGGCGTCGCCGTCGGGGGAGTGGGGCACGGTCGCCACAATCGCCACGTCATGGCCCATCAGGACGAGCCCGACGCCCGTGTTGGCGGCCGCCCCGCCCAGGCGGCCCTCAAGCGCCCCGCCCTGGGAAAAGCCGACCGCGCGCGCTCCCGGCGTCGCCGGCGCCGTCAGCTGGACCACGCGGTCCCAATTTAAGCCGCCGTAAGTGAGAATGCGCGCCATGGGCCACCAGTGAGTCGCCTGGGATCGTTGCGCGCACTAGAGGCGCGCCCGCGCGCGGCGTCAATGCGCGGTCGCGCGGTGGGCCGCGCGCGACGGTGGACGGTGATCGACTGCAGCGCGCCCGGGCGTTTTCGCGCCTGCCAATTTATGGTCCGGTTTCGGTCGCAGAGGTGATGGCGCGGCTCGCGGCGGAGCCGGCGCGCAGGAGCGATGAGCTATGAGCGCACAGGGTGAAACGACAGGCCGGTCGTGGTCGCAGTGGCGCGCGGGCGCGCTGGCGGCGCTTGTTCTGGCGTGGACTGCAGCCGGTTGCGGCGGCGGCGGCGGCGTGCGCACCGGGCCAGTGCTGCAGCCGGGAACGGGACGGATCGTGCTTGCGCCGCCGGGGGCGGAGGCGCGCGGCGACGCCACGCCCAGGGCCGCGCGCCGCAATGTCGCAGACGCCGCGCGCGAACTGATTGCGCGGCGCGGCCATGATGTCGTGCTTTATCAAAAAGGCGGCGCGGCCGGTGATCGCGGCCGTCAGCTGATCTTGCTGCATGAGGCCGTCGCCGACACGCTTTTGGCGGCGGAGCAAGATGCGCTCGAACTCGTCATCGACACTGAGTACCTCGCCACCCGCACGCTAGGCGTGGGCGCGCGCACCTTGGGCCAAGCCTACAACGCCGATTATGCTGTGCTGCTCTCCTTGCGAGGCAAGTCGGGGCGCGCGGCGCGCGCGGCCTCGCCGGTCAAAGTTGGCGGCTTGCCGCCCTCCGACGCCAAAGGCGCCCAGGATTTGGCGATCTCGCTCGTGAACCTCACCACCGGCGATTTAGTTTGGTTTAAGACAGCGAAAGTGGATTTGCGCCGCGATTACCGCCTGCCGGAGGCCGCGAGCGCGGCGATGGAGGTGTTGTTGCAGGAGATCCCGTTGTGAAGACGCTCACCGTGATGACTGCGAACGGTTTCCCGAGGCGCGCGCGCGCTGTGGCGGCGAGCCTCGCGGTCGCGCTGGCGGCGGGCTGCGCCTCCTCCGACACCGCGCCGGCGGGGTTTGTGCGGCTTGACGACGCCTTCGCCGTGGCGATGGCGCCGCAATGGACCGACATCACCTATGAGATCGGAACGGGGCACCGGCGGGTGCGCGTCTTCACATGGGATGGGCCGCGGCTGAACCAGCTTTACCTCGCCGGCGGGCTGCCGGAGGGGGAGACGCTCGTGCGCGCGGAGGCCGACCGTCCGACGCCGCCGCCTTATCGGCGCGGGGCGTCGCGGACCTCGCAAGTTGCGTTTGTCGGCGGGACTTTGGCGGCGCTGGGCTATCGCAATGTGGCGCTCGAGCCCCCGGCGGACCGGGTGTTTGTGCAGCTTGCGGGCATGCGGGTGCGTTTCCGTGCGAGCACAGGCGCGGGGCTGCGGGTGTCGGGGGTTGCGGCCCTGTCGGAAAGCCCTGATGGGTTGAATGTCGGGCTTTTCGTGGCGCCGGCGGAACACTACGCCGGTGCGCGCGCCCAGGAGGTCGAGCAGATCCTTGACTCCGCCACCCGCACTTTTGACGGCGCTTAGACCATTGCGATGACGGCGCGTTTGCGTTAGTCGTTCGACTTTCCGCACAAGAGAGACGCCGCCGCGGTCCGTCGACCGCCCGCGTGCTGTCGGCATACGGAGCAGAACCGCAGATGGCTGAGGCGAAGCGCAAATCCCCGGTCGCATTTTTCCGGGAAGTGCGCCAAGAAGCGCGAAAAGTGACATGGACGTCGCGCCGTGAGACCGGCATCACGACCGTGATGGTGTTTATTATGGCCACCGTCGCCGCGCTGTTTTTCTTGTTAGTCGATCAAATTCTTGGGCGCTCGATTAACGCGTTCTTGAATCTCTTTTAGACGGGAGGCGGTGATGATGGCGGACGCCGACCGCGCGCCCTTGCGCGACGCCCCAGAGGCGAAATGGTACATTGTGCATGTCTACTCCAACTTCGAGCAAAAAGTCGCTGACGCGATCCGCGCTGAGGCCAAGCAGCGGGAGTTGGAGGACGCGTTTGAAGAAATCGTCGTGCCGAAAGAAGAAGTTGTAGAAGTGCGGCGCGGGCGGAAAGTGACCAGCGAAAAGACCTTCTTTCCGGGCTATGTGCTCGTGAAGATGCGCATGACCGATGACGCCTATCACTTGGTCAAGAACACCAGCAAAGTCACGGGTTTTTTGGGTGGCGACCATGGCAAGCGGCCTTTGCCGGTGTCGGAGCGGGAGGTCCGCCACACCCTTGGTCAGATGGAGGAGGGGGTCGAGCGGCCGCGCCCCGCGATCACCTTCGACATTGGCGAGAAAGTCAAAGTTATGGAGGGGCCCTTCCAGTCGTTCGAGGGCTTGGTGGAGGAGATTGATGAAGAGCGCGCCCGCCTGAAAGTGGCGGTGTCCATCTTCGGCCGCGCGACGCCGGTTGAATTGGAGTACGCGCAAGTGGAGAAGCTTTAAGCGCTGAGCGCTCGTTCAGCGCGCTGAGAAGTTGTGGGAGGGCGTCCGCACTCCGAGGCCATTGCGTCTCGCCCTTGGACGGCTCGGACCACGACGACGGGCGGCCGCTGGGGTCGTCGCGCAAAGGGAACAACGATGGCGAAAAAAATCGACGGCTACATCAAGCTGCAAGTGCCGGCGGGGGCGGCCAATCCCTCCCCGCCGATCGGGCCCGCGCTCGGCCAGCGCGGCGTGAACATTATGGAGTTTTGCAAAGCGTTTAACGCCAAAACGCAAGAGATGGAGAAGGGGATGCCGATCCCCACGGTGATCACCGTGTTCTCCGACAAGTCGTTCACGTTTGAGACGAAGACGCCGCCGGCCTCGTTCCTGCTGAAAAAGGCCGCGAAGATACAAAAGGGCTCTCAGAAGACCGGCCAAGAGGTTGCGGGCAAAATCACGCAAGGCCAATGCCGGGAAATCGCGGAGATGAAGTTCGTCGATCTCAACGCCAATGATTTGGATCAGGCGCAGAAAATCATTGAAGGTTCCGCCCGGTCGATGGGCCTTGACGTGGTGGAGGGCTGATCATGGCGACGGGAAAACGACACGCGGCCGCGCGCGCGGCGGTTGACCGTGATGCGGTCTATTCCATCGCGGATGCGGTGGCGCTGGTGAAAGACAACGCCAAAGCCAAATTCGATGAAACCATTGAAGTTGCGATGAATCTCGGCGTCGATCCGCGCCATGCCGATCAAATGGTGCGCGGCGTGGCGAATTTGCCCAACGGCACGGGCCGCTCGGTGCGGGTGGCGGTGTTCGCGAAGGGCGCGAAGGCCGATGAAGCGCGCGACGCCGGCGCTGAGGTGGTCGGCGCTGAGGAGCTGGCGAAGGAAATCCAAGACGGGCGCATGGATTTCGACAAAGTGATCGCCAGCCCAGATATGATGCCGGTGGTGGGACGGCTTGGCAAAATCTTGGGGCCCCGCGGCATGATGCCCAACCCAAAAGTCGGCACAGTCACGCCGAATGTCGGCCAAGCCGTTCAAGACGCCAAAGGCGGGGCGGTGGAGTTCCGCGCGGAAAAAGCCGGGATCGTCCACGCCGGCGTGGGCAAAGCGAGCTTTGACGCCGCCGCGCTTGAACAAAACATTCGGGCTTTCCTTGACGCTGTCGTTAAGGCAAAACCCTCCGGGGCGAAGGGCGCCTACGTCAAAAAGATCGCGGTGAGCTCCACCATGGGGGCGGGCGTGCGGGTCGATGTGGCGGAGGCGTCAAGCGCGGGGTGATCTCCGTGTTCACTTAGCCTTAACCGTGTTTCGGCGAAAGCCGAAGCGGCGCGTCGTTAACGGCGCGCCATCCTGTCCAAGACCGCAGGGGCGCGGGCCGGTTCGCCGGACGCGCTGAAATCGCGACGGCCCTGCGCAGACGGGTGACGAGAGACGTGGCTTTCTCAGCGGCGCAATCGCGCGGCGTGAGGCGGCGTGGTCCCATCGCGCTCCCGGGGCAGGCGTATGGACGCTGAGCGTGATGGCCGTGCTGTCGCGCGCAGTGTGTGCGGCGGTCGGATGGTCCGACTGTCGAGCCGATGGAGACCGCAATGGACCGCGGACAAAAAGCTGAGGCTGTGGAGGCGCTGCGCGGCGTCTTCGCCGAGGCGGGCGTGGTGGTCGTCAGCCGCTACGCCGGGTTGACGGTTGCGGACATGACGGGGCTGCGCGCCAAACTGCGCGAGGCCGACGCGACGCTGAAGGTGGTCAAGAACCGCCTGGCCAAGATCGCTTTGGAGGGCACTCCAGGCGAAGCGGGCCGGGATTTGTTCACTGGCCCGGTGGCGATTGCTTTCTCAAAGGACCCTGTGGCTGCGACGAAAGTGGCTGTGGAGTACGCGAAAGAGAAAGAAGAATTCGCGTTGGTCGGCGGGCTGTTGGGCGGGCAAGTTCTGGATGAGGCTGGAGTGAAAGCTCTGGCCACAATGCCGTCCTTGGACGAGCTGCGGGCGAAGCTCTTGGGCGTTGTGACTGCGCCGTTGAGCCAATTCATCGGGTTGCTGGAGCAACCTGCCTCGCACCTTGTGCGCACTTTGCCCGAGCCGGGCGCGGGTCTCGCCCGTGTTTTGCAGGCGCGCGCGCAGCAAGCCGAGGCCGCGTGACCGTGATCGCCAAGCGTTACGCTGAGACTGTTGTGCGGCGCCGGCCGTGTCCGGATTGGGCCGCTTGAACCGTTAAGAGAGAAGAGCCATGTCGAAACTGGAACAAATCGTTGAAGATCTGTCCAACCTCACTGTGTTGGAGGCCGCGGAGCTGACGAAGCTTCTGGAAGAAAAATGGGGCGTGTCGGCGGCGGCCGCGGCGGCGCCGATGATGATGCCGGGCATGATGCCGGGCATGGGCGGTGGCGGCGACGCCGCGCCAGTGGAAGAAGAAAAGACCGAATTCGACGTCATCTTGGCGGGCTTCGGCGACAAAAAGATCAATGTCATCAAGGAGGTGCGCGGCATCACCGGCCTTGGTCTGAAAGAGGCGAAGGAACTCGTTGAGGGCGCGCCGAAGGCCATTAAGGAAGGCGTGCCGAAGGACGAAGCCGAAGACATCAAGGCGAAATTGGAAGGCGCTGGCGCGACTGTTGAAATTAAATAACCGCCTTTGGCGGATGCGCGTGCGCGCGCCGGATCGCGTTTCTTCACAGGTCCGGCGCCGCCGCGTGTCGATTTGTGACTTGCGCCGGCGAGGCCCGGCCGCTAAGCCGCACGGCTCGTCCACCTGTGCGGCCGCATTGGCGTGTCGGCGCTCGCCAAGCGTCGAATCGGGCGATTTTACGACGCCTTCAAGCGTGAGGGCGCGAAGGGAGCAGCGATGACCCTGTCATTCACCGGCAAAAAACGCATCCGCAAATCCTTCGGCAAGATCGCAGAGGCGGTCAGGATGCCGAATCTGATCGAAGTGCAAAAGTCCTCATACGAGCAATTTCTGCAAAAAGATGTTTCGAGCGCCGAGCGTACGGACGAGGGCCTGCACGCCGTATTCAAATCGGTGTTTCCGGTCAAGGATTTCTCGGAACGGGCGGTGCTTGAGTACGTCCATTATGAATTCGAGCCCCCGAAGTTTGACGTCGATGAGTGTCAACAGCGCGACATCACCTACGCCGCGCCGCTCAAGGTCAAGTTGCGCCTGATCGTCTTTGAAACGGAAGAAGAGACAGGTGCGAAGTCCATTAAAGACATCAAAGAGCAGGATGTCTATATGGGCGACATCCCGTTGATGACGGACAAAGGCACCTTCATCATCAACGGCACGGAGCGCGTGATCGTGTCGCAAATGCACCGCTCGCCGGGGGTGTTTTTCGATCACGACAAAGGCAAGACCCACGCCAGCGGCAAATTGCTGTTCGCCGCGCGGATCATCCCCTACCGCGGTTCGTGGCTCGACTTTGAATTTGACGCCAAAGACATTGTCCATGTGCGCATCGACCGGCGCCGGAAATTGCCGGCGACGACGCTGCTCTATGCGTTGGGCATGGATAAAGAGCAGATCCTCGCGACGTTTTATGACTCCGTGCCCTTTGAGGCGGTCATCCAAGGCGGCGCGCGCAAAGGCTGGACGACGCCGTTCATTGCGGAGCGCTTTCGCGGCGTGAAGCCTGAGTTTGATTTGATTGACGCTGCGACCGGCGAGGAAATTGTCAAGGCGGGGCAGAAGATTTCGGCGCGCAAAGCCAAACAGCTCACTGAGCAGGGCGTTGAGCGTTTGCTGGTCCAAGACATCGCGCTGGCGGGGCGGTTCGCGGCGGAGGACATTGCGAGCCTAGAGACCGGCGAGATTTTCGCAGAAGCCGGCGATGAACTGACCGACGACATCATCGCCCAGATGACGGAGGCCGGCGTCACGGCGGTTGCGGCTCTCGACATCGATCCCAACACGCGCGGTCCATGGATGCGCGCGACGCTGGCGGCGGACAAAAATGACAGCCGCGCCGGCGCGTTGATTGACATTTACCGTGTCATGCGTCCGGGCGAGCCGCCGACGGCGGAGACGGCGGAGAACCTGTTCAACGGTCTGTTCTTCGATTCTGAACGGTATGATCTGTCCTCGGTCGGGCGTGTGAAAATGAACATCCGCCTCGGCCTCGACGCGCCGGACGACATGCGGGTGCTGCGCGGCGAGGATATGGTCGCGGTGCTCAAAACCTTGGTGGATTTGCGCGACGGGCGCGGGGAAATCGACGACATCGACAATTTGGGCAATCGCCGGGTGCGCTCCGTGGGCGAGCTGATGGAGAACCAGTACCGCCTGGGCCTGTTGCGGATGGAGCGCGCGATTAAAGAGCGCATGAGCTCGGTCGATATTGAAACCGTGATGCCGCACGATTTGATCAACGCCAAACCGGCGGCGGCGGCGGTGCGGGAGTTCTTCGGCTCCTCCCAGCTCAGTCAATTCATGGACCAAACCAACCCGCTGTCGGAGATCACGCACAAACGGCGGCTGTCGGCGCTCGGGCCGGGCGGTTTGACGCGCGAGCGCGCGGGCTTCGAGGTGCGCGACGTGCACCCGACGCATTATGGGCGGATTTGCCCGATCGAGACGCCGGAAGGGCCGAACATCGGGCTGATCAACTCCCTGTCGACCTTCGCGCGGGTGAACAAATACGGCTTCATCGAAAGCCCTTATCGGCGCGTGGAGGACGGCGTCCTCACCGAAGACGTGCGGTATTTGTCGGCGATGGAGGAAGCCAAGTTCCGGATCGCCCAAGCGAACGCGCCCCGCGATGAGAACGGGCGTCTGACGCAAGAGTTGGTGACGTGCCGCGTCGGCGCCGCGCGCGACGTGATTCTCGTGGCGCGCGAAGACGTGGATTATATCGACGTGTCGCCCAAGCAAGTGGTGTCCGTGGCGGCGGCGCTTATTCCGTTCTTGGAGAATGACGACGCCAACCGCGCGCTCATGGGCTCGAACATGCAGCGTCAAGCTGTGCCGTTGCTGGAGGCGGAATCGCCTTTGGTGGGCACCGGGATGGAATCCGTCGTGGCTCGCGATTCCGGCGCGGCCGTGACCGCGCGACGCACTGGCGTCGTCGAGCAAGTCGACGCCCGGCGGATCGTCGTGCGCGCGACCCAGGAGCGGGATCCGGCGAAATCGGGCGTCGACATTTACAATTTGCGCAAGTTCCAGCGGTCCAACCAGAACTCCTGCATCAATCAGCGCCCGCTGGTGCGTGTGGGCGACGAGGTGCAGGCCGGGGATGTGGTGGCGGATGGTCCGTCGACAGATCTTGGCGAGCTGGCTTTGGGCCGGAACGTCCTCGTCGCGTTTATGCCGTGGCAGGGCTATAATTTTGAAGACTCCATCCTGATTTCCGAGCGAATTGTGCGCGACGACGTTTTCACCTCGATCCACATTGAGGAGTTCGAGGTGATGGCGCGCGACACGAAGCTCGGGCCGGAGGAAATCACGCGCGACATTCCCAATGTCGGCGAGGAGGCGCTGCGCAATCTCGATGAGGCGGGCATCGTCGCCGTCGGCGCGGAGGTCGAGGCCGGCGACATTCTCGTGGGCAAAGTCACGCCCAAGGGCGAAAGTCCCATGACGCCTGAGGAAAAGCTTCTGCGCGCGATTTTCGGCGAAAAGGCCTCTGATGTGCGCGACACGTCTTTGCGGCTGCCGCCGGGCGACCGCGGCACGGTGGTCGAAGTGCGCGTCTTCAACCGCCATGGCGTGGAGAAGGACGAGCGCGCGATCGCCATTGAGCGCGAGGAGATTGAACGCCTGTCGAAGGACCGCGATGACGAGCTTGCGATCCTCAAGCGTAATATTTTCGGGCGCTTGCGCGACTTGTTGATGGGCAAAGCGGCGGTGTCGGGCCCGCGGGCGCTGAAAAAAGGCCCGATCACGGACGAGACATTGGAGGCGCTCGATCAAGACGACTGGTGGCGCGTGGGCGTGGACGACGACGCCGCGATGGCCGAGGTCGAAGCGCTCAAAAAGCAGTTTGAAGACTCCAAGAAGCGCTTGCAGAAGCGCTTTGAAGACAAAGTCGACAAGCTGCAGCGCGGCGACGAGTTGCCGCCAGGCGTTATGAAAATGGTCAAGGTCTTTGTGGCGGTGAAGCGCAAGCTGCAACCCGGCGACAAAATGGCTGGCCGGCACGGCAATAAGGGCGTGATCTCAAAGATCAATCCCATGGAGGACATGCCCTTCTTGGAAGACGGCACGCCTGTGGATCTTGTGCTTAACCCGCTTGGGGTGCCGAGCCGGATGAATGTGGGTCAAATTCTTGAGACGCACATGGGCTGGGCGTGCGCCGGCCTCGGCAAGCAAATCGGCCAGCTCGTCAAGCTCGCTCAACACCATGGCGAGGTCAGCGATTTGCGCGCCAAGCTGAGCGACGTGTATGGCGACGACCAAGAGCTGCCGGACAGTGATGAGGAGATCCTGGAGCTCGGACGCAATGTCACTAAGGGCGTGCCCATCGCCACGCCCGTGTTCGACGGCGCCCGCGAGCCGGACATCGTCACGATGCTTGAGGCCGCGGGCCTCCATGGCTCGGGTCAAGTCACGCTCTATAACGGCCAGACGGGCGAGCCGTTCACACGTCCTGTGACGGTGGGTTATAAGCATTTGCTGAAGCTGCACCATCTGGTGGACGACAAAATCCACGCCCGCTCCATCGGGCCGTACAGCCTCGTCACTCAGCAGCCCTTGGGCGGCAAAGCCCAGTTTGGCGGCCAACGCTTTGGCGAAATGGAAGTGTGGGCGCTGGAGGCGTATGGCGCGGCGTATTTGCTTCAAGAAATGCTGACTGTGAAGTCCGACGACGTGGCCGGACGCACGAAGGTGTATGAAGCGATTGTGCGCGGGGATGACAGCTTCGAAGCGGGGATCCCTGAAAGCTTCAATGTTCTGGTGAAGGAAATGCGGTCCTTGGGCCTGAATGTGGAGTTGACGACGGGCTAAGCCCTTGGGCGACGTCCTAAGGGCGATGCCCTCAGCGCTCCCGGCGGTGTTTGGGAGCGTGTGCGGCCTTCGGGCTGGTGAGACACGAGCGTGCGGCGGACGCGCACGGCCGGGCGGATCAGGAGCGACCCGCTGAACAGGCCCGAGCGTCGATGAGGAGATCGGCTCCATGAATGCCATGAGCAAAGAAGTCATGAACATCTTCAATCCGGCGGCGGAAGGTCCGACCTTCGACCGGATTAAGATTTCCCTGGCCAGCCCGGAAAAGATCCTGTCGTGGTCTTACGGGGAGATCAAGAAGCCGGAGACGATCAACTACCGAACCTTCAAGCCCGAGCGCGACGGCCTATTCTGTGCACGCATTTTCGGCCCGGTGAAGGACTATGAGTGCTTGTGCGGCAAGTACAAGCGCATGAAGTACAAAGGCGTCATTTGCGAAAAATGCGGCGTCGAGGTGACGCTTGCGCGCGTGCGGCGTGAGCGCATGGGCCACATCGAATTGGCTGCGCCGGTCGCCCACATTTGGTTCTTGAAGTCGCTGCCGTCGCGCATCGCGCTGATGCTCGACATGGCGCTGAAGGACATTGAGAAGGTCCTGTATTTCGAGAGCTATATTGTGATTGAGCCGGGGCTGACGCCCATGGATCCCGGCCAGCTGTTGACCGAGGAGCAGTATTACGAAGCCTTGGACGAGTTTGGCGACGACAGTTTCACCGCCTCGATCGGCGCGGAAGCCGTGCGGACCATGCTTGAGAACATGGACCTCGAAAAGCTCGCCGAGCAACTGCGCGAGGAGCTCTCAGAGACCACCTCGGAGCTGAAGCAGAAAAAGCTGATCAAGCGTCTGAAACTGATTGAGTCTTTCCTTCAATCCGGCAACCGCCCGGAGTGGATGATCCTCACTGTCGTGCCCGTGATCCCGCCGGAGCTGCGCCCGCTGGTGCCGCTTGACGGCGGGCGCTTCGCGACGTCGGACCTAAACGACCTGTATCGGCGCGTGATCAACCGCAACAACCGCCTCAAGCGGCTGATCGAACTGCGGGCGCCGGACATCATTATCCGCAACGAAAAGCGGATGCTGCAGGAAGCGGTCGACGCGCTCTTTGACAATGGTCGGCGCGGGCGCGTGATCACAGGCGCGAATAAGCGGCCGCTCAAATCCCTGTCGGATATGCTGAAGGGCAAGCAGGGCCGCTTCCGCCAGAACTTGCTCGGCAAACGCGTGGATTATTCGGGCCGCTCCGTGATTGTGGTGGGCCCGGAGCTGCGCCTGCATGAGTGCGGCTTGCCGAAGAAAATGGCGTTGGAGCTGTTTAAGCCGTTCATTTATGCGCGGCTCGACGCCAAAGGCCTCTCCGGCACCGTCAAGCAATCGAAAAAGATGGTCGAGAAGGAGCGTCCCGAGGTGTGGGACGTGCTGGATGAAGTGATCCGCGAGCACCCGGTCCTTCTGAACCGGGCGCCGACGCTCCATCGGTTGGGCATCCAGGCGTTTGAACCCAAGCTCATCGAGGGCAAGGCGATCCAGCTGCACCCCCTCGTGTGCGCGGCGTTCAACGCGGACTTTGACGGCGACCAAATGGCCGTCCACGTGCCCTTGAGCCTGGAGGCGCAGCTTGAGGCGCGGGTGCTGATGATGAGCACCAACAACATTCTCAGCCCCGCCAATGGCCGCCCGATCATTGTGCCGTCCCAGGACATTGTGCTCGGTCTTTATTATTTGTCGGTGGTGAAAGACGGCGAACCGGGCGAAGGTATGGTTTTCGGCGATGTGTCGGAAATCGACCAGGCCTTGAGCGCGGGCGTGGTGTCGCTCCACGCCAAGGTCAAAGCGCGCTTTGAAACGGTGGATGAGGAGGGCCGGCCGGTCACCCAAATCGTCGACACGACGCCGGGGCGCGCGAAGATTGCGAGCCTTTTGCCGAAGCACCCGCGCATCACGCACGAACTGGTCACCAAGCTGCTGATCAAGAAAGAGATCGGCAATATGATCGACGCCGTCTACCGCCATTGCGGTCAGAAGGCGACGGTCATTTTCTGCGACCGGATCATGGGCCTGGGCTTTGGCGAAGCCGCGCGCGCGGGCATTTCCTTCGGCAAGGACGACATGGTTATCCCCGAGGCGAAGGTCGATCTCGTCGGCCAGGCGCGCGATCTCGTCTCCGAGTATGAAGAGCAGTATCGCGACGGCCTCATCACCCGCGGTGAGAAGTACAACAAAGTTGTCGACGCCTGGGCGAAGTGCACTGACCGCGTGGCCGACGCCATGATGGATGCGGTGTCGAAGCCGGCTGCGCGCGACGACGGCCGCCAGGGCGACGTGAACTCCATTTATATGATGGCCCATTCCGGCGCGCGCGGGTCGAAGAACCAGATGAAGCAGCTTGCCGGCATGCGCGGCCTGATGGCCAAGCCGTCGGGCGAAATCATCGAAACGCCGATTGTGTCCAACTTTAAAGAGGGCCTGACGGTGCTGGAGTACTTCAACTCCACTCACGGCGCGCGGAAAGGTCTGGCGGACACGGCGTTGAAGACCGCGAACTCGGGTTACCTGACCCGCCGGCTGGTGGATGTCGCGCAGGATTCCATTGTCGCGGAGCTGGATTGCGGGACTGAGACCGGCATCGAGATGAAAGCGATCGTTGATGGCGGGGAGGTGCTGCAATCACTTGGTTCGCGGATTCTGGGCCGCACAGTGGTTGAGGATGTGGTTGATCCCCATTCCGGGGCGGTGATTGCGGCGCGCGACGCCTATCTCGACGAGCCGTTGGTGAAGCGCATTGAAGACGCCAATGTCATGGCGGTGCGGGTGCGTTCGCCGCTGACGTGCGAGACGCGTCACGGCATTTGCGCCGCCTGTTATGGCCGGGATTTGGCGCGGGGCACGCGTGTGAATGTCGGCGAGGCGGTGGGCGTGATCGCCGCGCAGTCTATTGGCGAGCCAGGCACGCAGCTCACAATGCGCACCTTCCACATTGGCGGCACCGCCCAAGTGTCGGAGCAATCCTTTGTGGAGGCGTCAAGCGACGGTAAGGCCGTCTTTAAGAGCACGGCGACCGTGCGCGCGTCCGACGGGGCGTTGATTGTCATGAGCCGCAACATGCAGCTGGCGGTGGTCGACGCCGACGGCGTGGAGCGGGAAAGCCACAAAATGCAGTACGGCGCGCGGTTGCGCGTCAAAGAAGGCGACACGATCACGCGCGGCCAACGGCTGGTGGAATGGGACCCCTACACCACCCCGATCGTCACTGAAGTCGGCGGGGTGGTGAAATTCCTCGACATTGTCGATGGCGTGTCGGCGCGGGATGAAACGGACGAAGCCACGGGGATCTCCTCGAAAGTCATTATTGACTGGCGGGCCTCGAGCCGGGGCGGCGACTTGCAACCCTCTATGGTCGTCCAAGACGAAAACGGCGATCCCGTGCGCCTCGCTAATGGCAACCCGGCCAGTTACTTGTTGGCCATGGGCGCGATTATGTCTGTGGGTGACGGCGCGACAGTCGCGCCCGGCGATGTGTTGGCGCGGATCCCGACGGAAGGCGCGAAAACGCGCGACATCACGGGCGGTTTGCCGCGGGTGGCGGAGCTGTTTGAAGCGCGCCGTCCGAAGGACCACGCCATCATTGCCGAAATCGACGGCAAGGTGGAGTTCGGCCGCGATTACAAAAACAAGCGCCGGATCCGCATTGTGCCCGAGGGCGGTGAGGAGGATGACGCGCGCGAATACCTCGTGCCGAAGGGTAAGCACTTGGCGGTGCAAGAGGGCGATTTCATCCAAAAGGGCGAGTACCTGTTGGATGGTAATCCCGCGCCCCACGACATCTTGGCGATTTTGGGCGTCGAGGCGCTGGCGGAGTACCTCGTCAATGAGGTGCAGGACGTCTATCGTCTTCAAGGCGTGCCGATTAACGACAAGCACATTGAAGTGATCGTGCGCCAAATGCTCCAGAAAATCGAGATCACCAACGCCGGCGACAGCGCGTTCCTGGTGGGCGAACAGGTCGATCGTCTTGATTTTGCCGAAGCCAATGATGTGTTGCGTGCGGACGGCAAGCGCGAAGCTGAGGGTGATCCGGTATTGCTGGGCATCACGAAAGCAAGCTTGCAAACCCGCTCCTTCATTTCCGCGGCCTCGTTCCAAGAAACGACCCGCGTGCTCACCGAAGCCTCAGTCCAAGGCAAGGTCGACACTCTGGAGGGGCTGAAAGAGAACGTCATTGTCGGTCGGTTGATCCCCGCCGGCACGGGCGGGGCGTTGCGGCGGCTGCAATCCATCGCTGACGCGCGCGACGCTGAGAAAGTCACGGAGCAAACGGGCGACGCCCCAGCGCCGGAGGCGTTGCCGGCCGCCATCGCGGATGCTGCGGCTGCGGAGCAAGGCGGCGCGGCGGCGTAAGCACGCAGCGGCGTCGCCACGACGCCGCGTCACCGTGGGACAGCATCCGGACGCGCCGGCGGTCGTCGGCGCGTCCGGGCGCCCAAGGTGGGTGCGGGCGCGTCGGAACGCGCGGTGTGGTCGATCCGCGGGCGACAGGCGGACATCGGGCGACAAGCGGACATGGAGCGCGGCGTTCGCGGTGTGAATGGCGCGCGGGTTTCTTGGTTGACGTTTTGTGAGCGCCGGACTAATGTCCGCGCTCATTTGGAAAGCCGGCTGTGGGCCTCGCCCAAACGCGGCTTGAGGAACAACGGAAACATGGTCGAGTGGCGCGTCGCCCCTGCACCTTGGGCGGCGAGGTCAGTGCGGCGGGCCGAAGCGATGGCGCTTCGGCCGAAGTGTTTTAGGCGCGTGGACACGAAGACTGGCGATGCCGACGATTAACCAACTCATCCGCAAGCCGCGGCGTCCGAAGCCCAAGCGGTCGAAAGTGCCGGCGATGGAGGCGAACCCCCAAAAGCGGGGCGTGTGCACGCGCGTCTACACGACAACGCCGAAGAAGCCGAACTCCGCGTTGCGCAAAGTCGCGAAGGTGCGCCTCACCAATGGTCGGGAAGTGATCAGCTACATTCCCGGCGAGGGGCACAATCTGCAAGAGCACTCTGTCGTGTTGATCCGCGGCGGGCGCGTGCGGGACTTGCCGGGCGTGCGCTATCATGTGTTGCGCGGCGTTTTGGACACTCAAGGCGTGAAGGATCGGAAGCAGCGCCGGTCCAAATACGGCGCCAAGCGGCCGAAATAGGGGGCGGAAACTATGTCGCGTCGTCACCGCGCCGAGAAACGAGACGTCTTGCCGGACCCCAAGTTTGGGGACGTGACGCTCACGAAATTTATGAACTACTTGATGCTTGACGGCAAAAAGTCCGCGGCCGAGCAGATTGTCTATGGCGCGTTGGATTTGATTGAGGAAAAGGCCCGGCGTGAACCGCTGCGTCTGTTCCACGATGCGCTGGAGAATGTGTCGCCGGCGATTGAGGTGCGCTCGCGCCGGGTGGGCGGGGCGACGTATCAAGTGCCGATGGAGGTGCGCCCGGACCGCCGCAAAGCGCTCGCCATTCGCTGGCTGGTGTCGGCGGCGCGCGGGCGCAATGAAAACACGATGCGCGAGCGGTTGGCGGGCGAGTTGTTGGACGCCGCGAACAATCGCGGCTCAGCGGTGAAAAAGCGCGAAGACACGCACCGGATGGCGGAGGCCAACCGCGCGTTCTCGCATTATCGGTGGTGATCGGCATTCTTGGTCGTTTCGTGAAGGTTAAAGACCATGGCGCGTGAATACAAAATCGAAGATTACCGCAACTTCGGGATCATGGCGCACATTGACGCCGGCAAGACCACGACGACGGAGCGTATTCTCTATTACACGGGCAAAAGCCATAAAATTGGCGAGGTCCATGACGGCGCCGCCACTATGGACTGGATGGAGCAAGAGCAAGAGCGCGGCATCACCATCACCTCGGCGGCGACCACGACCTTTTGGCCGGGGCGCGACGGCAAGATGCGTCGGCTCAACATTATCGACACGCCCGGGCACGTGGATTTTACGATTGAGGTGGAGCGCAGCCTGCGCGTGCTTGACGGCGCGATCACGCTGCTTGACGCCAATGCGGGCGTGGAGCCGCAGACCGAGACAGTGTGGCGTCAAGCCGAAAAATACGGCGTGCCGCGCATGTTCTTCATCAACAAAATGGACAAGCTCGGCGCTGATTTTTACCGCTCCGTCGAGATGATTGATGAGCGCCTGGGCGCAAAAGCGCTAGTGTGCCAGCTGCCAATTGGCGCGGAGGATGAATTTGAAGGCGTGGTCGATCTGATCACGATGCGTGCGGTCATTTGGGAGGAAGAATCCCTTGGCGCGAAGTTCCGCGATGATGAGATTCCCGCTGACCTCCTCGATCGGGCGAAAGAGTACCGCGAGCAGTTGATTGAAACGGCCGTCGAGGTCGATGAGGCGTGGACGGAGAAGTATCTTGAGGGCGAAGAGCCCGATGAGGACACGCTGCGTCAATTGATCCGCCGCGGTACGATTGATTTAACGTTCCATCCAATCTTGTGTGGTTCGGCATTCAAGAACAAAGGTGTGCAGCCCATGCTGGACGCCGTGGTCGATTATTTGCCGTCGCCGGTGGAAATTCCCGCGATTAAGGGCATTGACGTGAAGACGGAGGCGGAAGTCCTGCGTGAAGCGTCTGATGATGAGCCGTTGTCCTTGCTCGCGTTTAAGATTATGAACGATCCCTTTGTTGGATCGCTGACCTTTTGTCGGATTTATTCCGGTACGATTGCAGCGGGTACAACGCTGACGAACACAGTCAAAGAAAAGAAAGAGCGTATTGGCCGCATGCTGCTGATGCACTCCAATGATCGCGAGGACATCAAAGAAGCCTATGCGGGCGATATTGTCGCGATTGCGGGTCTGAAGGACACCACGACTGGCGATACGCTGTGTGATCCGCTGAAGCCCGTGATTTTGGAGCGTATGGAGTTTCCTGAGCCGGTCATTGAGATCGCGGTCGAGCCGAAGACGAAGTCGGACCAGGAAAAATTGGGCGTCGCGCTTCAGCGGTTGGCGGCGGAGGATCCCTCCTTCCGCGTCTCTACGGACGAAGAGTCTGGTCAGACGATTATGGCCGGCATGGGCGAGTTGCACTTGGACATCCTGGTCGATCGACTGAAGCGGGAGTTCAAGGTCGAAGCGAATATCGGCCAGCCTCAGGTTGCGTATCGCGAAACGCTCGGGCAGGCGACGGAGGTGGATTACACCCACAAAAAGCAAACTGGCGGCTCGGGCCAATTTGCGCGGGTGAAAATTCAATTCGAGCCGCAAGAACCCGGCGAAGGGTATGTGTTTGAAAGTAAGATTGTCGGCGGCTCCGTGCCGAAGGAATACATTCCGGGTGTGGAAAAAGGTCTTGTGAGTGTCTCCGAGGGCGGGATTATCGCGGGCTTTCCGGTGATCGACTTCAAGGCGACGCTGATCGACGGCGCGTATCACGATGTGGACTCCAGCGTGTTGGCGTTTGAGATTGCAGCGCGCGCGGCGTTCCGGGAAGCGGCGAAGAGTGCGAAACCCAAGCTGCTTGAGCCGATCATGAAGGTTGAAGTGGTGACGCCGGATGAATACACAGGTTCCGTGATCGGCGACTTGAATTCCCGCCGGGGTCAGGTGCAGGGCCAAGAGATGCGCGGCAACGCCACCGTGATCAACGCGATGGTGCCGTTGGCGAACATGTTCGGCTATGTGAACAATTTGCGTTCCGCCACCCAGGGGCGGGCGCAGTTTACAATGCAATTCGATCACTATGAACCGACGCCTCAAGCCGTGATGGACGAGGTGAAGGCCAAGATGGCTGGTTAACATTGGTCTGGTGAGCCGCCGAGACGGAGTAGGATAGGATGGCGAAGGCAAAGTTCGAGCGGAACAAACCGCATGTGAACATTGGCACGGTCGGGCACGTCGATCATGGCAAGACGACGCTGACGGCGGCGATCACCATGACGTTGGCCGAAGTCGGCGGCGGCGAGGCGAAGAATTACGAAGACATTGACAACGCGCCGGAAGAAAAAGCGCGGGGCATCACGATCAACACCGCCCATGTCGAGTATGAGACGGAAAATCGGCACTATGCGCATGTCGATTGTCCGGGCCACGCCGACTATGTGAAGAACATGATCACGGGCGCGGCGCAAATGGACGGCGCAATTCTCGTGGTGAACGCCGCCGACGGCCCGATGCCGCAGACCCGTGAGCACATCTTGTTGGCGCGTCAGGTCGGCGTGCCGGCGCTTGTGGTGTTCCTGAACAAAGTCGACCAAGTCGATGATGAAGAGCTTTTGGAGTTGGTGGAGATGGAGGTGCGCGAGCTCCTCTCGTCTTATGATTTCCCTGGCGACGACATCCCCGTGATTGCGGGATCGGCGCTTGCGGCCGTGGAGGGGCGTGACGACTCCATCGGCAAAGAGAAGGTGCTGGAGTTGATGGCGGCGGTGGATGAATACATTCCCACGCCGGAGCGGCCTAAGGATCAGCCCTTCTTGATGCCGATCGAGGATGTGTTCTCGATCTCGGGTCGCGGCACGGTCGTAACTGGCCGCGTGGAGCGCGGTATTGTGAATGTTGGCGACGAGGTTGAAATCGTCGGCATCCGCGACACCAGCAAGACCACTGTCACGGGCGTGGAGATGTTCCGCAAGCTGCTCGACCAAGGCGAGGCTGGCGACAATATTGGCGCGCTGTTGCGGGGTGTGGATCGCGAAGGCGTGGAGCGTGGCCAAGTGCTTGCGAAACCCGGTTCGATTACGCCGCACAAGAAGTTTGTCGCGGAAGCCTACATCCTCACGAAAGAGGAGGGTGGCCGCCACACACCGTTCTTCACCAATTATCGCCCGCAATTCTACTTCCGCACGACGGATGTGACGGGCGTGTGCACATTGCCGGAAGGCACCGAAATGGTGATGCCGGGCGACAATGTGGAAATGAACGTGGAGTTGATCACCCCGATCGCGATGGAAGAAAAGCTGCGCTTCGCCATTCGCGAGGGCGGGCGCACCGTCGGCGCGGGCGTGGTCGCGAAAATCGAAGAGTAACGAGACGTCACGAAACGCGGGACGCCGCCGATGGCGGCGTCCCGCACTGTTTTTGGAGAGCGACGGCGATCCGCACAGCGGCGCTGACGTGAGAGGGTCTGATCGCGATGGATCGCCAGAATATCCGCATCACTATGAAGGCGTTCGATCATCGGATCTTGGATCATTCCACGTCCGAGATTGTGAACACTGCAAAACGCACGGGCGCTGAGGTGCGCGGGCCGATCCCGCTGCCGACGCGTATTGAGCGGTTCACGGTCAACCGCTCGCCGCACATCGATAAAAAGTCGCGGGAGCAATTCGAGATCCGAACGCACAAGCGTTTACTGGATATTATCGATCCTACCCCGCAAACTGTTGATGCGTTGATGAAACTCGACTTGGCCGCTGGCGTGTCGGTTGAGATTAAACTTGGGGCTTAACCATGCGCGTGGAAACTCGCCGCACGGGCGTCATTGCGAAGAAGATCGGCATGACCCGCGTGTTCGCCGAAGACGGCGCGCACGTGCCCGTGACCGTGTTGCATCTGGACGCCTGCCAAGTGGTCGCCCAGCGTTCGGCGGACCGCGACGGCTATGTGGCGTTGCAGCTGGGCGCGGGCGCGGCGAAGCCCAAGCGGGTGGGCCAGCCCATGCGCGGGCATTTCGCAGCCGCGAAGGTTACGCCCAAGCAAAAGCTGGTGGAGTTTCGAGTTCCTGAGGAGAAGTTGATCGATGTGGGCGCGGAGATCACCGCTGACCATTTCGTGCCTGGCCAGAAAGTCGATGTGGCCGGCGTGTCGATCGGCAAGGGCTTTGCGGGCGGGATGAAGCGGCACGGCTTTGGCGGCCTGCGGGCGAGCCATGGCGTGTCGATTTCGCATCGCTCCCACGGCTCGACGGGTCAGTGCCAAGACCCCGGCAAAGTCTTCAAGGGCAAGAAAATGGCCGGGCATATGGGTCATGTCCGCGTGACGACGCAAAATCTGGAAGTCGTGCGCGTGGATGTGGAGCGCGGCCTTGTGCTTGTGCGCGGCGCGGTCCCGGGTCCTGCGGACGGGTGGATTGAGCTGCGCGACGCCGTCAAGGGCGTGGGCGCGGCGGAGCCGCCGTCTCCCGGCGCGTTCCGCAAAGCCGAGGATGTGGCGGGGTCCGCCGCCGAGGATGATGCGGCTTCGGCTGAGGCGCAGGCCGCTGCGGCGAATGATGCGCCGACGGCCGCCGACGGCGCGGGGGGCGATGATGAAGCATAAGGTCGTCACTCTCGCGGGCGAGGACGCAGGCGAGATCGATCTGGCGGACGCCGTGTTCGGCGTCGCGCCGGACAAAATCCGCAAAGACATTCTCCACCGCATGGTGCGTTACCAGCTGGCGAAGCGCCGGCGCGGCACCCACAAAACCCAAGAGCGGGGCGAGGTGTCGCGCACCACGGCCAAGCTTGGTCGGCAAAAGGGCGGCGGCCGCGCGCGCCATGGCTCGCGCAAAGCGAACATTTTCGTTGGCGGCGGCGTCGCCCACGGCCCCCGGCCGCGCAGCTACGCCCATGATTTGCCGAAGCGGGTGCGGCGGATGGCGTTGGCTCACGCGCTGTCGGCGCGGGCAGCGGCGGATGCGTTGATTGTGGTGGACGACGTGGCCTTGGAGGCGCCGAAGACGGCGGCCTTGCGCGCGGCGTTGGCGGCGCTTGGCGCGAATGACGCCTTAGTGATTGGCGGCGCGGAGCTCGACCGGAATTTCGCTCTCGCCGCGCGCAATTTGGCGAGCGTGGACGCGCTGCCGGCGGCGGGGCTGAATGTGTATGACGTGTTGCGCCACAAAACGCTGGTGATGACGCGCGCGGCCGTGGAGGCGGCGCAGGCCCGCGTCGCGGGCGCGCCGGCGACTGCGGATGGCGACGCTGATGGGGAGGCCGCCTGATGCCCGCGCCGCGCCACTATGACACCATTCTCGCTCCAGTGATTACGGAGAAGGCCACGCTGTTGTCGGAAGACGGCAAAGTGGTGTTCCGCGTGCCGCTGGAGGCGACGAAGAAAGACATCGCAGAGGCGGTGGAGGAACTGCTCGGCGTCAAAGTCGAGCGCGTGAACACCTTGCGGGTCAAGGGCAAGACGAAGCGGTTCCGCGGCGTCCAAGGCCGGCGCGTGGACATTAAGAAAGCGGTGGTGACGTTGGCTGAGGGCCAATCGATTGACGTCACGAACCCGGAAGTGCGGTGAGGCGGGTGTTATGGCGTTGAAGACCTTCAATCCGACCTCCCCGGGCCGCCGCGCGCTGGTCCTGGTGGACCGCGCGGGTTTGCATAAGGGCCGTCCGGAAAAAAGCCTCGTGGAGGGGCTCACCAAATCCGGCGGGCGCAACAACACAGGCCGGGTCACCGCGCGACGCATTGGCGGCGGCGCCAAGCGGCTTTACCGGAAGATCGACTTCAAGCGACGCAAATGGGACCAGCCCGCGACAGTGGTGCGCTTGGAGTATGATCCCAATCGCACGGCCTTTATTGCGCTGTTGGAGTACGCTGACGGTGAGAAGGCCTACATCCTTGCGCCGCAAAGACTGGCGGCTGGCGACACAGTGGTCGCGGGCGAGCGCGTGGATGTGAAGCCCGGCAACGCCATGCCGCTGAAATCCATGCCCGTCGGCACGATTGTCCACAATCTTGAGATTAAGCCGGAAAAGGGCGGCCAAGTCGCCCGCTCGGCCGGGGCGTATGTGCAGCTGGTGGGGCGCGATGGCGGCTACGCGCAAGTGCGGCTGATGTCGGGCGAGTTGCGCATGGTTCATGAGCGCTGCATGGCGACTGTGGGCGCGGTGTCAAACGCTGATCACCTCAACGAAAATCTCGGCAAGGCCGGGCGCAAACGGCATATGGGCAAGCGCCCGGCCGTGCGCGGCGTGGCGATGAACCCCGTTGATCACCCCCATGGCGGCGGCGAGGGGCGCACCTCCGGCGGACGTCACCCGGTGACGCCGTGGGGCAAGCCGACCAAGGGCCGGCGCACGCGCTCGAACAAAGGAACGGATAAATTCATCGTCCGCTCCCGTCATCAAAAGAAGAATCGATAGGAGGGCCGAATGCCGCGTTCTGTTTGGAAAGGCCCGTTTGTCGACGGCTATTTGCTGAAGAAGGCCGACGCCGCGCAGTCGGCGGGCGCGCGCAAGAGCGCGATCAAGACATGGTCGCGGCGGTCAACCATCTTGCCGCAATTCGTGGGTCTGACGTTTCAAGTGCACAATGGTCAAAAGTTTGTGCCTGTGATGGTGACGGAAGACATGGTCGGCCACAAGCTTGGCGAGTTTGCGCCGACGCGCACGTATTACGGCCACGCGGCCGATAAAAAAGCGAAGCGGAGATAGAGATGGCGAAGTCCTCATCCTCCGCGCCGGAGATTAATCGGAAGGCGCCGCAATGGCCGCAGCGTCCCCAGCGAGGGGCTGACGGTAAGAATTTGCGCCGCGTCGCGGATAATGAAGCGCGCGCGAAAGTGCGGATGCTGCGGGTGAGCCCGCAAAAGCTCAACCTCGTCGCCGCCACGATCCGCGGCAAGCGGGTCGAGCAGGCGTTGAACGAATTGGCGTTTTCGCGCAAGCGGATTGCGAAGGACGTCAAAAAATGCCTCGATTCCGCGATTGCGAATGCTGAAAACAACCATGAGCTCGATATTGACGACTTGGTCGTTGCGGAAGCGTTTGTGGGCAAGAACCTCGTGATGAAGCGGTTTCGACCGCGCGCTCGCGGCCGCGTTGGGCGCATTGAGAAATTGTTCTCCGAGCTCACGATTGTGGTGCGCGAGGTGGAGGAAGCCTGATGGGACAAAAAGTCAATCCGATTGGGCTGCGGCTCGGCATCAACCGCACGTGGCATTCGCGTTGGTATGCGAATACGGGCGAATATGCGCGGTTGCTTCATGATGATTTGAAAATCCGGGCGTTGCTGCAAAAGCGCCTCAGCGGCGCGGGCATCTCCAAAATCGTCATTGAGCGGCCCCATAAGAAATGCCGTGTGACGATCCACACCGCCCGCCCGGGCGTGGTGATCGGGAAAAAAGGCGCTGACATTGAAAAGCTGCGCAAGCAGTTGGACGGCATGGTGGACGGCGAGGTGTTTTTGAACCTCGTGGAAGTGCGCAAGCCTGAGGTCGACGCGAAGCTGGTGGCGGAATCTGTCGCACAACAGCTGGAGAAGCGGGTCGCGTTCCGCCGCGCCATGAAGCGCTCGTTGCAATCGGCGATGCGCATGGGCGCAAAGGGCTGCAAAATCCAAGTCGGCGGTCGTCTCGGCGGGGCGGAGATTGCGCGCTCTGAGCGCTATCAGGAAGGCTCTGTGCCCCTGCACACCCTGCGCGCGGATGTCGATTACGGCACCGCGGAGGCGCTGACGGCCTACGGCATTATTGGGATCAAGGTCTGGATCTTCAAAGGCGAGATCATGGAGCACGATCCTATGGCCTCTGAGCGACGCGCGGAAAATGCGGGCGAGGCGCGCGGCCGACAAGATCGCGACAATCGCCGTGGCGGGCCTGGCGGCGGTCAAGGCGGTCAGGGCGGTGGTCAGGGCGGTGGTCAGGGCGGCGGTCAAAGCGCGGGTTCCGGCGCCGGCGCGCGTGCGACGGAAGGGG
>CAZMSO010000019.1:62179-63955 GCA_964568975.1 uncultured Caulobacterales bacterium
CAGGGCGGCGGTCAAAGCGCGGGTTCCGGCGCCGGCGCGCGTGCGACGGAAGGGGCCGCCTGATGCTGCAACCCAAACGCACCAAGTTCCGCAAAGCCCATAAGGGCCGCATTCACGGCGTGGCTAAGGGCGGCGCGGCGCTGAATTTCGGGTCTTTCGGCCTCAAGGCCATGGAGCCCGAGCGCATCACCTCGCGCCAGATCGAGGCGACGCGTCGCGCGATCACACGGCACATGAAGCGGGCCGGTCGGGTGTGGATCCGGATTTTCCCAGACCTGCCGGTGTCGAAAAAGCCGACAGAGGTCCGCATGGGTAAAGGCAAGGGTTCGCCGGAGTATTGGGTGGCCAAAGTCAAGCCCGGGCGGATCATGTTTGAAATCGACGGGGTGTCGGAAGAGCTGGCGCGCGAAGCGTTGGCGCTTGGCGCGGCGAAGCTGCCGATTAAGACGAAAATCGTCAGCCGCGCGATGTATGGCGAGGGGGCGTGACTATGGCGAAGGCGAAACACTGGTCGCAAGTCGTGTCCGACACAAAGCGCATGACGCCTGATCAGCTGCAGGACGAATTGGTCAAGCTGAAGAAGGAGCAGTTCAGCCTGCGCTTTCAGACCGCCACGGGCCAGCTTGAGAAAACGCATCGCGTGGCGGAAGTGCGCCGCTCCATCGCGCTGGTGAAGACGGTGCTGCGCGAAAAAGCGCGCGCGGCGGTTGCGGCCGCCCAAGCGGCGGCCGGCGGCGCGCAGGCGCAGGCCGACGCCGGCGGCGCGGAGGCGTAAGGAGAGGTCATGCCCAAGCGAATTCTCCAGGGCACGGTGGTCAGCGACAAAGGCGCGAAAACCGTGGTCGTGAATGTCGAGCGGACGTATCTGCACCCCTTGCTGCGCAAGACGGTGCGCCGGTCAAAGCGCTATCACGCCCATGACGAGGCGGGGACGCACAAGATCGGCGATGTGGTGCAGATTCGCGAATGCCCGCCGCGCTCGAAATTGAAGCGGTGGGAAGTGATTGTGGAGCACGCCGCGCAGGTCTGAGGCGCGCCTCCGCGTGAGGGAGGCGGCTCGGAAACCCCGGGGCGAAGGAGGATCCAATGATCCAGATGCAAACCAATCTGGAGGTCGCCGACAATTCCGGCGCCCGCCGGGTGCAGTGCATCAAAGTGTTGGGCGGGGCCAAGCGCCGCTACGCCCATGTCGGCGACATCATTGTGGTGTCCGTCAAAGAAGCGATCCCGCGCGGGCGTGTGAAAAAAGGCGATGTGCGCAAGGCCGTGGTCGTGCGCACCGCGAAAGACATTAAGCGTCGCGACGGCTCCCTGATCCGCTTCGATACGAATGCGGCGGTGCTTGTGAACAACAATGGCGAGCCCATCGGCACGCGGATTTTCGGGCCGGTGCCGCGGGAGCTGCGCGGCAAAAACCACATGAAAATCATCTCGCTTGCGCCGGAGGTGTTGTGATGGCGGCGCGGATTAAGAAGGACGACGTCGTCGTCGTGCTGACCGGCAAGGATAAAGGCCGCGAAGGCAAAGTTCTCAAAGTACTGCCAGCCGCCAACCGCGCGGTGGTGGCGGGCGTCAATATGGTCAAGCGCCACCAGCGCCCCACTCAGACCGAAGCCGGCGGCATTATTGAGAAAGAGGCGCCGATCCATGTGTCGAATGTGGCGCTGAAGGATCCCGCGGACGGCAAGCCGACCCGGGTGGGCTTTAAAGTGGTGGGCGAAGGCGATGACGCGCGCAAGGTGCGCTACGCCAAACGCTCCGGCGAGGTGATTGATG
>CAZMSO010000020.1:0-9502 GCA_964568975.1 uncultured Caulobacterales bacterium
TGGCCGAAGGTGTGAGTAGCACGATCTCGGAAGCCGCCGTTCGTCAATGTCCGAAGCCGATTAAGGCGTTGGCCGGCAGGACGCGGCCAGGAGTGGCCCTTCACACGGCTTAAGACGAAAGGCCAATCTGGGGGCAAAATCGGTCGTTCCCTACCGGTTTGAAGCGGCTACGAACGAAGGGCCGCTGCAGCCCAATTCGCTCCCCGGTCGACGCCAACTTGACGCTGTCAATCGCTCGGAAGACCGAGGGCGTCTTGCAGTCGCGCCCACTGGACAACGCTGAGATGGAAGCGATAACAATTGAAGAGATATTGGGGCAACAGATGTCGTGATCGCTGGGAAGTGTCACCACACTAAAGGTGTTTGGGGCGTTATGAGGAAGCTGTGGGTGTTTGTCAGCGCGCTCGTCATGATGACGGGCTGCGCCACAGGTGGTGGTGGTGTGACGAGCAAGTACGTCCGACCTGAAGAGGGGGTCGCGTATCGCTATGGTAATTTCTGCGGGCCAGGCCATCCCGCGTTCTTGAAAGACGCCGTGATCCAGGCGGACAAGCGACGTCAGGCCGCGTTACTTGCCCGTGAGCGGCCGATCGACGACGTCGATATCGCCTGCAAGGCGCACGACATTTGTTACGCGATTACGGCGGCCGACAACCCGATCTGTGACGAGATGTTCGTTGCGTATCTGCAACTTGATCCAGCGATCAAGCTAGACGGACGGCGTTACATTGCTCCGCCGACAACGGCCGAGGGTGTTAGCTTTTATATCAACTACGACCACCCAGATAGTTACTCTCAGCTCGATAGCGGGACCGTCATTTGGCGTGCGCCGTTCGGTCGATATTATAGCAGCGGCGCTGTTGATAAATGGGGTGCGCAGCGGTGCGACAACCTCGCCACTGAGATTAAAAACGCGTTCCAGCTGAAGCAGTACAACCCTGGTGAAGGTGCCCGCATCGATGTTCAAGCGGTAACGAGGGCGGGTCAAGGCGTCGCCGGCGTGCTCGCAGGCCTTCACGGTGCAGCGATGCGCCTCAATGGCGGTTTTCCGGAACAAGAAGGCACATGTCGCTATGGCGACGCTATGCGTCAGTTCGCGGTCACTAGCGCGACGTTGCGCTTCGCCCGTTTTGAGGCCGACGACACACGCTGGGATCGCGAGCGCCAGGAATGGGTCCGCGACGAAGCCGTTCGTCAGTGCTTACGCAAGCGCGATTGGACTGACGTGGCGGCCTGCCTAATGATTGACATCAGTGAGGGACAGCTGCGCACGAAGGAGCAAGGTCTCCGGGCCTTCAATCGGCTGGCCGCCACCCTCTTCCCGGACCGGCCACAAACCCTGGTGCCCGAGCGTGTATTAGCAGGGTCATGATAGTTGACGACGCTGGGACGCCAAGCAATCTCGAAGCTTCGCACCCACCTGCTGGCTATGTGATGAGCACAACTTTGGCCAACGGCCTCCACCGAAATCGCCTTAGGGTAGAAGCGCGTTGGTGCTGAAGTTCACGTAAACAATTGGGCCAGGAGGGCCTCCGGAAGTACTCTCACCTGCTCCACAGCCTCCCGCATCACGACGCTTTCGCGTTTGTCCGCGAGCGTTATTCTTCCGAACTCCGCCGGACGAGAACAAAACATCTCGGAACCGAGTAGAGCCCGGAGCGTGAATGGCTTTAGCGATGATTGACGCGAATACAACTGCGGTTGGTCAACTCCCGCGGGCTGCCGGCAAGAACAAGGTCGACAAGTGTCAGCCTTCGTGTGATCAGTGATTACGCTAACCGCTTGATTGCCCGCCTTGCGAACGCCCGCCCTGGGTCGAACCGTGCCGTTCAGGGCTGGACTCGTAAGCCGCGGTGGGAGAACGATCGCGCTTGGCGCAATTGTCGCGCGGCGTGCGGCCAAAAGGCGACATTTGGCTGTTCGCCGGCACATCGCGCCTTTTGGCCTTTGGGTCTACCCTCGCAGTTCGTGAGTATACGGTCATCGCGGCGAAGTTGGCGCTCGCAAGCCGTTCGCCAACATCCGGACTAAGGGACAAACCTCTCAACTCATGTCAGGCGTCCAGAGCGGCTTTGACGCGGTCTGGGGTCATGGGCAGGTCGCGTACGCGCACGCCCACCGCGTCGAAGATCGCATTGGCGATGGCCGGCGCGACGCCGCTGACGCCCGGTTCGCCGAGGCCGGTGGGGACATAGTCGTTCGCGAAAAACTCGATATCGAGTTCGGGCACATCGGCCATGCGCAGCGGCGTATAGGTGTCGAGGTTGCGGTCTTTCACCTGGCCGTTCTCGAGCGCCGTGGCTTCATGCAGCGCCATGGACACGCCCCACAGAGCGCCGCCTTCGATCTGCGCAAGAGCGCCGTCGGGATGCACCACAGTTCCGCAATCGACGACCTGCGTAAGCTTGTCGACACGGACGCGGCCGCTTTCACGGTCGACGGAGACCCTCGCGACTGTGGCCAGCCAGGTCGGCATAGTCCGCTCTTGGCCGGTGCAGAGGGCGACGCCGAGCCCTGTTGCGTCCGGTAGCTCCGCGCGTCCAGCCCAGCCGCTCTTGTCGCGGGCGCGCCGCAGCACAGCGGCGAGACGGCTCGCCCCGCCAATGCTTTCCGGCGCCTTGCCGGCATTGCGGCCTTCCGCCGTCAGAAGCGAGAGCCGGAAGGCGATCGGATCCTGCCCCAGCGCATGGGCGACCTCGTCGATATGCTGCTCCACCGCCCAATGGGTCCAGCCCGGCCCTACAGCGCGAAGCCAGCCCGGCAGGAAGGTCTCCTGCGCAACCGCGTTGCGGATTGCAGCCACACGTTGATTGGGGATCGAATACCAGTGATCGGCGCCGGAAATGGAGAAGCCGTCGGCCTTGCCCGTGCCGTCGACAACTTCGGCGAGAAAGCCTGGCGCCATGGAATAGGTCGGCCAGCCCGCCGCCGCACGGTGCTCATAAGCCACTGGCGCGCCGTCGGCATTCAGCCCTGTGCGCACTTTCTGCACCGATGGCGAACGAACGCAGTCGAACCGCGCATCGTCCTCGCGCGTGAAGATCATCTTCACCGGTCGGCCCAGCGCTTTTGAGGCCAATGCCGCTGGCACCATATAGTCGCCGAAAAGCCGCCGACCGAAACCGCCGCCGAGGTAATACTGGTGCAGCGTGATGCTGGATTCTTCCACGCCAAGCGCCGTCGCAAGGACTGGTAGGATCAGCGATTGCCACTGATTTCCGCCATGGATGCGCCAGTGGCCGTCATCGTCTTGCATCGCCAGGGCGTTGACCGGTTCCATCTGGAAATGGAGGACGGAATTGGTCGTGTACTCGGTTTCAACGACCTGCCCAGCCGTTTCAAACGCGCCTTCAGGGTCGCCCACGCGCACCCATTCAGCGCCGGCGGCGGCGTCGGAGGCGAGGCGCCGACCTTCGGCCAATATGTTTGCTTCGGAAACGCCGGCGCGCGGGCCTGGCGTCCAGTCTACGATCAACGCATCGGCCGCGGCCTGCGCGGCGGGCCAGGTCTCGGCGATGACGGCGAGCCAGCCCTGACAGGTGCCTGACGGATCGTTGATCGCGACCGTCTGCAAATAGCCGGCGATCTCCTGCGCGGCGCTGTCATCGAAACTGTTGACGCTTGAGCCATATCGCGTTGGCGGCAGGACCGGGCGGGCGTAAACCATGCCGTCCAGCTCGACATCAAGGCCATATGTGGCGGCGCCGCGCGTCTTCTCGGGAATGTCGAGCGCATCGATCGCCTTGCCCAGCAATCGGCGCTCAGACGCGGGCTTCAACGTGATCGCCTGCAAGTCGTCATCAGTGAAGCTGCGGTTGAGCTCAGCCTGAGCGACAATATCACCGTAGCGCATCTCGCCGCCGGCATGCACGACCTTGCTGGCGCGCGCGGTGCAGCTGGCCGCGTCAACGCCCATGAGGGCCGCGCCGGCCTCGATCATCGCGATGCGGCCTGCCGCGCCGGCGCGCGAGAGTTCGTCGAATGTGGTGAAGACCGACCAGGAGCCGCCTGTGACCATGTAGCCCCATTTCGGATCGCTATCGACATGCACGATCTCGATGTCCGACCAGTCCGCCTCGAGCTCCTCAGCCACAACGCGGGCGAGCGCGGTGCCGACATGCTGGCCCATTTCGGCCTTGGCGATGTGGACCTTTATAGAGCCGTCCGCATGGATCTCCGTCCAGACGGTCGGTTCAAATGATTTTGCAGCGATCTGCTCGCTGGGCGACGCAGCTTCCTCAGCCGGTCCGCCACACGCTGTGAGGCCCGTAAAAGCGAGCACAGCCGTCGCGCCGGTCGAGCCGATAACGAAACCGCGCCGGGACAGTGTGAAGATGTCCGCGCCATCAGCCATTGTCAGACCCTCTCGCAGCGCGCGCAATCGCGTTCTTGATGCGCGTATAAGCCATGCAGCGGCAGAGATTGCCGTTCATGGCGCTGGTGATGTCGGCGTCTGTCGGGTTCGGCGTTTGCTTGAGCAGGCTCGCCGCTTGCATGATCTGGCCCGACTGGCAATACCCGCATTGCGGCGCCTGGACTTCAATCCACGCCGTCTGAAGCGGGTGTGAGCCGTCGGCGGACAGCCCCTCGATTGTGGTCACCTCAGCGCCCTTGGCAGCGACAACTGGCGTCACGCAGGAGCGCACGGCGACACCGTCGATGTGAACCGTGCAGGCCCCACATTGGGCGATGCCGCACCCGAACTTCGTGCCCTTCAGGCCGAGTTCATTACGTATCACCCAGAGCAGCGGCGTCTCCTCAGGCGACGTCACCTCGACGTCCCTGCCATTTACCCTGAGATTGGCCATGCCGCGCAGTCCTCCCCGCAGTCTCTTGTAAATCGCACGATAGCGCAGGGATGGCTCATCAACAATGAGATCGAGGAACACAACCGAGTGACCCGGTATGTAAATCTTCAACTGTTTTCTGTGGTGGCTCAGTATCCGCTCCGGCGCGCCGCCTGAGGCGCCTCATGGGACTTGGTCCATTTTGAGGATTAAGCATCAGAAAGACCAGGATGGCTCGCCCGCGTGAGAGCGACGTTCGTCTCGAAATCCACGCGGTCGGCGCAATTGCGGTGTCTGAAAGGCGCGCCAAAGCCGCCGCTCAGCGTCGCACCGCGCACCTCGCTTATGGGGCGCACCTCGCCGGGACCGCCCAAATTCACAACAGACATCCGCTGAATAACCGCCTCCCGGGCACCAGTCTCGCGCCTCCCGCCCATTGCTGACCGCCCGGATGCGGAGGCGTCTGTCGGCTAAGGGTTTGATTGCGGCAAGGGAGCTATTGGCGGCGGCGGACACCCGGCCTCAACGATGGAGCCCGCCGGCCCCGTCTGCGGGCCCTGGATCGTGGTGTCGCCCGCCAGGGTTACCGTCGCGCTGTCGCCGGGATTGGGGCGCGTGACACTCACCGGCCCCCGCACCTCCACGCCTTCTAAGCACAGCGCTGCACGGCCCCCCGCCTCGACGGAACCGTCAATGACGGCGCCGCCGCCGTCTTGCGTGCGGATCCGCAGATAGCCGTCATCGGCGGCGTTAGCCCGGGTGGTCAGGCTCGTGTTGATGACATCGACGACCGCGCCGCCGCGCGCGCTCAGGAACCCCCCTGTCCCGTCAATCAGCGAGTCAGCAACCGTGAGGAGGCCGTTACCTTCCAGTCCCCAGGCTTCGCCGAGAGTGGAGTCGCTGACCCGCAGACGCCCATTGCCTCCCGCGTAGACGTTCCATGCCGACACCGACGTGTTTGTCAGGCGCATGCGTCGATCGCCGGGTTCGAACACACCGGTGCGGAAGATCTCGACAGGGCCTTCGAGCTTTTGCGCGCACGCATCGGCGAGTCGCGTCGCGCCAGGCATTTGGCAGGTGTGGACTTGGTTACCGATGTCCGCGCCAAGTCGCGCTTCGCTCCAGCCGCGTGAGTCGATCGTCAAGCCAGGGCGCGCCAAATCGCGCCAGGCGTCGCGAACGATCTCCCACTCCGCGAAGACATGTCCGACGGGACCGAGTTGGGAGTCCTCAAAGGTGATGTCCACAAGCGGCGACGTGATGACGCCCCAATCGAAAATCGTTGTGTTTTCAAATCGGTAGTTCGGCAGAAGCACGTCATCGGCGGTTCCCGCTTGGCCGTCGGGTCCCGGCTGCGCCAAGCCGAGCGTGTCCGTGTCGAACGCTGCGATGGTTCCGGCCGGCAACACCAGCGGTGCGTCGCGGAGATAACCGGTCGGCACCACGAGCCACGGCAGAATGTTCTCAGAATCCACGGCTTCGACGGTGCACCCGCCGCATGTGACAAACTCCCCTGGGCCTGTGCTCTCGGTGATGCGCACGGTGGCGCCCTCAGCGACTGTTGTCGTGAAGACGCCATCCACCAACGCGCGGTCGATCGTCCACAGGGCGTTGCGCGACGGATTGACACCGCTTTGGACGGGCAGGACGACATTCAAATCGGCCCACGCCAGATTCGCCGGAGCATCCGCGACGGCGTTTTCGGGGCCGGTGATGTCGACATTCCGCTCAAACGCCTGCTGGGCGGGGATGACCAGAGACGCCCCGAAATCGGAGGCCGCCGCATCAACCGGCGCGCGCGCGAACCGGGCTTGGCCGTCATCAACGCGCACATCGCCTTCGAGGATGAGCAACGGCGCGTCCAAGGAGAAAACGCCGCCGGGCTCCACGATGATGTCCCCACGGATCCACTCAGACTCCGTGAGAGTCTCGCCGCCGCTTACGAGCAAGTCACCCTCCCTCAGCGGCAATGCGCGCGTGCGCACGGTGAGGCGGTCGAGGGTGAAGGCGTTTGTGTCGTCGGGGCCGGGCGTCGATGAGACGCTCGCGTTGTCGGTCAGCAGATACCCGACGCCAAGCAGATCCGGATCGAACGCCGCGCGTTTGGCCGCTTCACGCTCCGGCGAGAGCGGCTCCATGCTGAAGGCGTACACGAAATCAGCCGGTTGCAGCGCGATCGTGTTCGACCCCACGCCGACAGGGACGAGCGCGACATAGCCGGCGCCATCGGCGTCCACGAGGTTGAACGCGAGCTCCGTCGCGCGTTCTGCTTCCACCACCAGCTCGATTTGCGCAAAGCCGGTGAGAAAAACGCTGCGGTCCTCAAGCACCGCCGGACATGCTTGTTGAACCTCAAAGCGCACCGCGGTCCCGTCGATCGCTTCAAGCCGCGGCAATGCCGGGATCGGCGTCGCCCCCCCGCCGCATCCCAAGTCAATTGTCGTGAGGTTCAGCAGCGTCTCAAAGCCGTTGGTTTGTTCAAACGCCGCCATGGCGGCGGGGGGCGGCGCCGGAGTGGGTGTCGGCGTTGGGGTGGGCGTCGGCGTCGGAGACGGCATGGGCGTCCCCGTCCCGCCGCCATCGCCATTGGAACAGGCGGCCAGAGCGATCGCCGCGCCGGCGCAAACCACTGCGCGTCGCAGGGCGGATGACCGTCGCCTGCTCCCGAAAGCGACCATGGCGGCTCTCCCTCGACTCCCTCACACTCAGCTACTCTGCAATGCGGAATTCTCTATTTCGTATTGCAGAGTAGAGTCAATTGTCGGATTCGAGAGCGAGGGCGCGCGACATGTCGGACGCCTGGGTGTCGCAGATGCGTAAGGGCTTTGTTGAGCTGTGCATTCTGGCGGTGGTGAAAGGCGGTGACGACTATGGCTACGCGATCATGAAAACCTTGAGCAAAGTTGAGGCGTTGGCGTTTACCGAAAGCACCGTCTATCCCGCGTTGGCTCGGATGACGCGCGACGGACTGCTGCTCAGCCGCACGGCCCCATCGCCAGATGGCCCGCCGCGGCGCTATTTCAGCCTGTCGCAAGCCGGTCATGATCGCTTGGCGGCCATGAGCGCCCATTGGGGCGCGTTGCGTGACGCGGTGGAGACGTTGTTGGCCGATAAGACGCGGACGCCAGAGACGCCATGAATCTGAGCGCAGAGGACGACGACCAGCTCACGCGCTATCTGTCGAACGTTGCCGAGGCGCTGGCCGCGACGGGAACCGATCCGTCGTCGTGTGAGCAGGTGATCGCTGAGCTGCGTGAGCATGCGCTCTACGATTGGCGCGCTCGAGGCGGTGAGATGACCGACGTTCTGGCGCGCATGGATCCGCCGACCGCGTTCGTCGCGGCGATCGCGAAAGACGGCGATAGACCGGATCCGGCGGCCACTCTTGGGTTGTCCCACGTCACGGATCAATCACGTGTGGTGTTGGGCCTGTTGAGCGCAGCCTTGGCGATCGCCGCGCCCGTGGTCGCCCATCTCACCTCCGACGCAGAACTGTTTGACACGCCATCATCGGGTCTGTCGTTTTTGGCCGGCGAAGCGATTGCTCTCATCGCAGGCTTAATGGCGCGCGCCACACCCTATGGACGGTTGGGTGCGATCGCCGCCGGAGGCATGTTGGCGGCGTTCTTCACGATTTGGGTTTTGCTCGCGTCATTGGGCCCGGCCTAAGACCGCCCTGGTCGCGCCTCAAACATGCTGAAACGGCGTCATACTTACTCGATGACTCCGACGCCGCGCGTGTGCGCGTATGACAGCGACGGCGCGACGTCGGGGATCGACGCGCGGGTCACAAAAACCATTAATGGTGCGACCGCACGCTCCGCCGCCGCGGAGCGCTTAAGGTGAGGCGGCCGTCAGAGGGAGATCGCGATGCGTGGCGTAAAATATGTGATGGGGTTTGTGGCGGCGTTCGCTGGCGGCTGGCCGGCGCTCGGCCACGACGCCTGGATGAGCGTCGACGCCTTCGAGGCGGAGGACGCGCGGCCGGCGGTGCTGCGCTTTTGGGTCGGTCATGGCGGCGAGCGCGATCCCTGGTCGGTTGCGCCCCATCGCATCGCCGGTCTGCGCAGCCTTGGGCCAGGCGGGCTGACCGACCACCAGGCCGCCCTTGATCCCACGACCCCGACGGGCCCGGTGTCGGTGGACCTCGGGCCGGGCGATCATGTCCTCGCGCTCGATTCCTATCGTTCGCTGATCGAGCTCGAAGCCGAACGCTTCAACACATATGTCAAGAAAGAAGGGATCGTGCCGATCGCGCGCCATCGGGCCGCGACCGGCGCGACGAACGCGCCCGGGACCGAGGCCTACGCCCGTCACATGAAGGCGCTGGTGCGCCGCGGCGGACCGTTGGCGAGCGCCGCCGCCGTGAGCCGCCCCCTCGGCCAGGCGCTTGAGATCATCCCCTTGGCCAACCCTTATGCTCTTGAGCCGGGCGATCCGTTTCCCCTGGCGCTCTATCACCATGGCCGCCCGGTCATGGGCGCGACGCTGCGGCTGAACGCGATCGGCGCCGCGACCGCGGCTGCGACGGCGAAAACCGACGCCGACGGTGAAGCGGTGTTTGCGCGGCCGGCGAGGGGCGACTGGTATGTCCACGCGATCTGGTCAGAGCCCGCGCCCGACATCCCCGGCGACGTGGATTACGCCACCGGCTTTGCGAGCCTCAGTTTCGGTTTTCCGGCTGAATAAGCGCGCGGATCGCGCCGAGCGCCACG
>CAZMSO010000020.1:9602-62970 GCA_964568975.1 uncultured Caulobacterales bacterium
GGCTCAGCGCCCCGTGCGCGCCCGGCGCGTGGTCTTCGCCCAGGGCGTGCTGCGCTTGCGAGCCATTGTGGTCGTCCTCAGTCCCAGATTTAGAGTGAACCAATTCAATGGGTGGAGTTCCCCCGGTTCGGTGGACGCGCCGTTGGCCTGACGCCGCCCACTCCGTAAACTCCGCGGCGCTGAGATAGGCCCTTAAGCCTGATTGCAGACGGTGTGGTCGGATATGCTGAAGAGCGCTTTTGGCGACAGGCGCTGGGTCGTCGGGTGTTTCAAGCGCGTGGACGCGGCCGTTCGGAAATGGCGGCCCACAGCTCCAGCCCCGGGCGGCTATCAGCGCCCCACAAGCGACGCTCGCCGCAGCGGGCGCGACATGCCCCCCGCCGGAGATCTCAGCGTCAGCGCCCGCGGCGTCAGGCCCTGGCGCGCGCACCCGTCCACAGCGGCTTAACGTTAAGCGCCGATTAGCGATGGGTCGTCTATCGACGTCATCTGCACGCGCACGGCTGGGTCTGGTCGAGACCGACACGCGCGCCGACGACGACTTGGCAGGCGCAGCCCAATCAGTTAACCGGCGCTTATGACGGCCGTTTAAAGCCGACCCAGGCGGCGCGCGTGGGACCGTCGGCTGAGAGCATTTGTGTTGACGGGAGCGCATGATGCTTCAACCCATCGCCACGCAGGCGAGCCGTAACGCTCGCAAACCGCTCGACGACAGCCCGCTGGCCCTCGTCGCGGCCGCGCAGCGCATTATCGCGCATCGCACGCTGATCGGCCGGCTCGCGGCGCGGGACCTGGAAGCGAAATATCGCGGGTCGTTTTTCGGCCTGGTGTGGGCGGTGATCACGCCGCTGCTGATGCTGATGATTTTTACGTTTGTGTTTGGCGTCGTCTTCAAAGGGCGCTGGGCGTCGGCGTCGCCGGACGCGCCGACGCAGGAGTTCGCCCTGATTATTTTTTTCGGGCTGACGATTTACAATTTTGTCGCCGAGGTGGTGTCGCGAGCGCCCACGGCGATCACAAGCAACAACACCTATGTCAAGAAAGTGGTGTTTCCGCTTGAGATCTTGACGGTCGTCATCATGGCGAGCGCGCTCACCCAATTCGCCATCAGCTTCTCACTTTTTATGGTGTTTTACGGTTTTGTCTTCGGCATCCCGCCACTTGAGATTCTGCTGTTTCCAATCATCATCGCCCCCTTAATCATCGCCGTCGCCGGCGTCAGTTGGCTCCTGGCGTCTCTTGGCGTGTTCGTGCGCGACTTGTCGCAATTCGTTCCGCTGGCGCTCACGGCTCTGCTGTTTCTGAGCCCAATTTTTTATCCCGTGGCGAATCTCCCCGAAGCCACGCAAAGTTGGCTGAGCGTCGGGCCGCTTGCGCCGATCCTTGAGAGCGCACGGGCGGTGGTCGTGTTTGGCGAGCAGCCGGATTGGCCCGCCCTTGGCGTGTACGCAATAGTCGCGCTGGTGGTCGGGACGTTCGGATATTGGTGGTTTTACAGGACGCAAAAAGGTTTCGCCGATGTCCTCTGAGGTTGTGATTTCCGCCCAAGCGGTCGGGAAATCCTTCTTGGTCTATAAACGGCCGGAAGACCGTTTGAAGCAGTTTCTGTTTGGACGTCGCCGCCAGTATTATGAAGAAGTCCAAGCCCTGAAGCCCATCACCCTCGACATCCGGCGGGGCGAGACGGTCGGCGTCATCGGGCGCAACGGCTCAGGCAAGTCGACATTTCTCCACCTGGTGTGCGGCACGCTTCAGCCCAGTTGCGGATCCATGACAGTGCGCGGGCGCGTCGCGGCGCTTCTGGAACTCGGCGCCGGATTCAACCCCGAATTCACCGGAATGGAAAATATATATATGGCCGCCTCGATCCTGGGGCTGAGCAAAGCGCAAATCGACACGCGATTAGACCAGATCGTAGCCTTCGCCGACATTGGCGATTTTGTGGACCGCCCGGTCAAGACTTATTCCAGCGGCATGTATGCGCGCCTGGCCTTTGCTGTCGCGGCGCATGTCGACGCAGATATTCTGATTGTTGATGAAATCCTTGCGGTGGGCGATGCGGCGTTTGGCCAGAAGTGCATGCGTTACATCCACGAATTCAAGAAAAACGCTACACTTTTGTTTGTTTCTCATGACGCAGCCGCCGTCAATTCATTGTGCGATCGCACAGTGTGGCTCGACGCCGGCGCTGTTCAGGCGGTCGGGCCGTCGAAAGAGATCACGCGCCGCTATTTGGCGTCGCTGTATGAGCTTGAGCACGAGCCAGCGCAGGCTGACCCTCAGGGTGAGACGGCGCCGGCCCCCCGCCACCGCGCCGTGAGCGACGTCCGCGCGGAGCTGCTGCACAACTCCACTCTGCGCAACGACATCGAGCTGTTCGATTTCAACCCGCACAGCGCCGGCTTTGGCGAGCGCGGCGCTGAGATCCTAACGGCGGCCTTCGTCGACCGCCATGGGGAGCCCGTCACGGTCGTCACGGGCGGCGAGGAGGTGTCCCTGCGCGTCCGCTGCCGAGCGATCAAAGCCCTGGACCAACCGATTGTGGGCTTCCTCGTCAATGATCGGTTGGGGCAAGTGCTTTTCGGCGACAACACCTTTTTGACGTATTGCTTTAATCCCGTTCACGTTCCGGCTGGCGCGACATTCAGCGCGCACTTTGATTTCGCGCTGCCCTTTCTCGCGACGGGCGATTATTCGGTCACGCTTGCAATTGCGGAGGGAACCCAGACGGCCCATCGCCAGCATCACTGGCTTCACGACGCGTTCCTCTTCAAAGTGCATGCAAGTCACATCGCGCGAGGTCTGGTCGGCGTGCCAATGCACGACGTCCGCCTTCACGTGGAGGCCGCGGCCGAAGTGTCTTGAGCGCGCGACGACGACGTCGCGAACCCTGGCGCTGGAGGGGGGCATTCAACAGTCATTAAGGCTATTTTGCTGAGACGGTCCCAGGCCACGACAAGCTTAAGCCCGCATGCGGCCGGCGAGCGTCGAAGCGCCATTGTCGGGGAAACGAGTTTCATGGACGACGACAAAACACACCAGACCATGGAGCCGGCGTCGCCGCGCCCGAGCGACGCCGAAGAGGCGGCGCCCGCCTCCCCGACCCCCGATGCGCGCGAGGATGGCGCGGTTGCTGTTCTCGACAAGCCGGCGGTTGCGTCCGCATCGCCATCAACGCGGGTCGCTGAGGAGGGCGACGGCGGCGATGGGAATCCCCATCCGTCGGCTCGTCGCGAAAGCGTAAGCGCGGCGTCCTCGCCGGCTTCCCCTGAGCGCGTGCATCACCGTGAGCGCGCGCGCGACGCGGAGCGAGAGTCTGAGCCCAACACTGGCGCGCCGGCCGCCCGCACAGCGGCCAAGGATGAGCGCCGTGACGCCAACGCTGAGCGGGACGACGCGCTTGATCACGATGGCGATGGCGCGTCCACGCGACCGCACGATTTTGAAAGCGGTGCGCCGCAGGACGGGGCGCCCGGGGCCGCCGGCTCCCAGCACCGCGAGGTCGCGCGCGAGTCTGACTGGGACCTGTCGGCCCAGACTGGCGTCGCCGAGCTCGCCGGCTCCATCGCCTCGCCGCGCGTGGCTGAGTTTTTCGGTCCCGCGCCCCTGGCGTCGCCTTGGCGCGTCACGGACGGGGCCTGGGCGGGCCATATCCCCTTCGCCTTCTGGCTGATGGAGGCGATGCGTCCGGCGGTGTTTGTCGAACTCGGCGTGCACAAAGGCAATTCCTATGTCGCTTTTTGCCAAGCGGTGGTCGAGCGGCGTCTCGACACGTCCTGTTATGGGGTCGACACTTGGGTAGGTGATGAGCACGCAGGTTATTACGGCGAAGATGTCTACAACAACCTAAAGCTTTATCAGGACGAAAAGTTCTCGGCTTTTTCGCGATTGCTACGCACCACCTTTGATGACGCGGTAGACTATTTCGCAGACGGCTCTGTGGACCTCCTCCATATCGATGGCTTGCACACATATGACGCCGTGCGCCAAGATTTTGAGACATGGCGGGCGAAGCTCTCCTCATCCGCCGTCGTCCTCTTCCACGACATCAATGTTCGCGAGCGGGACTTTGGCGTTCGACGGCTGTGGGACGAGCTGACGCGCGACGGAGACTGTCCCTCGTTCGCGTTCGATCATTCCAACGGCTTGGGCGTGCTGGGGGTTGGCCGGTCGTTGGCGCCGAAAATCACGGAGTTCTTCGCGCGCATGCAGTCGCCGCGTTGGCGCGCTGAGACGAAGGCGTTCTTCAACACGCTCGGCCACGGCCTGCTGATGCATTGGCAATACGGCGATCTTTTGGACCAAAATCGACGGCTGGCCGATGCGATCCCGGATTTGTCAGACCGCGCGCGCGCTGGTGACGAGGCCGCGGCCGCTCTGGCTGAGGCGCGCGCCGAATGCGCCCGCCTCCAGGAGCAGCACGCCGAACGCCAGGCCGAAATCGACGCCCTCGCCGCGCAACGTCAGGACGTGGTCAATCAAAACCAAGCGCTGGCGGCCGCGGTGGCGGATCTGTCGAAGGCCGCCGCCGCCAACCACCGCGCGCGCCGTCGTCGGCGGCGGCGGGCGGCGCTGCAGCGCGCCCAGATTGAGGCGATGCAGACGCGCCATGACGAAATCCTGGAGCACATCGCAACATTGGCGTCAGCGCTGCGTGATTCCGCCAGCCCAGGCGCCGCGTCCGACACGCCGCCCGCCCGCGACGAGCCGCGGGCGGATGACGCATGGATCGCCGCGCGCGCGCTAGAAATCGCCGCGACAAACCGCGAGCTTGCGGCGAAAGAAATCCAACTGGCGGCCGCCGCGCAGGACTGGAGCGCCGCGACGGCGGAGGTGTTGCGCATCGAACGCGCCGTGCGCGCGAACGACCTGGATGCGCTCAACGACATCAAGCGCCTGGGCGGCGGCCCCGCCGCCGCCGCGCGACCGGACCACGCTCCCACGCCGCCCACGGACGTGACGGCGGCGCGCGACGCGCTGCAGCGCTTCTTGACTCTCGTGCACAGCCTCAGCGCGCGGATCCGTGATCTTGAAAATGAAGTTGCGGAAACGCATCGCATGTATGCCGGATCCCGGTCTTGGCGTTTGACGAGCCCGCTTCGGTTCGCGACCCACGCCAGCCGTCGCGTCGTCGCCAACGCCCGCCGCGTCGCCGCCGGCGTGCGCGCCTTGCCTCAGGCGCGCGCGCGATGGGGCGGGTTCCGCGCTCTGGGCGGACACGTCGCCCGACGCCTGCGCGAAGAGGGCGTTCGCGGGGTGCTTGCGCGCGCTGACGCCTTTCGCGCTCAGCTTGCGGTTTCCCCGCCGCCTGAGCCGCTTGCAGCCACGACCGCGCGGCCCGCGAAGGTGGTCGGGGATCGCCCTTTGCGCGTCGCCTACGTGACCAATCACAGCGACCTGATGACGTTTGTGTACCGCGTCGACAATTATGCCGCTGTGCTGACCTCTGAAGGGTATGTCGTCGATCGCATCGTTGATTGCGACGCCGCAGGTCTGGCGCTGCAGGACCTTGATGTCCTGATTTTGTGTCGAACGCCGTGGTCCGCCCCCATTGAACACCTGGTGAACGCCTGCCGGGACGCACAGATCCCGATTATTTACGATATTGACGATTTGGTCTTTGATCCGGCCGCCATCGAGTTGCTGCCGCATGTGCGCATGGCGCCGACGAAGACGGCGGAGCCGCTGCGCCAGCTGCTCGAGGCCCAAAAGCGCACGCTGGACAGCTGCGATTTCGTGACGACCTCCACGGCGGCGTTAGCGGCGGAAGTCGAAAAACGCGGGCGGCCCGCTTATGTCGTGCGCAACAACAATGGCCGCGCGCAGCAGGACGTGTTCGTCACATTGCGCCAGGAACGCGCGAAACGTCTGTCCGCCGCGACAGGCCCAGTCCGTCTGGGGTATTTTAGCGGCACGAAGACGCACAATCTCGACTTCTTGCAATGCGCGGATGCGCTCGCGGATGTGATGGACGAACACCCGCAGACGGTGCTGGTGGCGGCGGGCGAAATCGACTTGCCGGCGCGCCTGGACCGTCACCAAGCGCGCATTGAGCGCCTGCCTTTGACCCCGCATATGGAAATGCTGGAGAATTTGGCGTCGGTCGACATCAATCTGGCGCCGCTGGAGCTCGACAACCCCTTCACCGACTGCAAAAGCGAGTTAAAGATTTTCGAGGCCGCCGCGCTCGGCGTGCCCACGGTGGCCAGCGCCACGAAGACGTTTTCCGCCCTCATCAATAACGGCCGCAACGGCTATCTCGCGCGTACGACCGAGGATTGGCGCGCGGCGTTGCGCGCGCTTGTCGCCTCGCCAGAAGCGCGCGCCGCTGTGGGCGAGGCCGCGCGCGCTGAGATCGCGCCGGCCTTCGACGTCGAGAACACAGCGCTCAGCCTCAAAAGCGTGCTGGCGGCGGCCGCCGGAGGCCGCTTGCGTGCGGCCTCCCAAAGCCGCTTCACGCCCCCCGCGGGCGACGGTGTCGTGGTGAGCATTGTCGCGGTGCTTTACCGCAAGCACAACGAGGTGCGTTACTTCCTTGAAGCTCTGCGGCGTCAAACGTTTCAGGGCGACTTCGAAGTGATCCTCGTCAATGACGCGTCGCCCGCCCATGATGTCGATGTGGTCGCTGAGGCGGAGCGCTTTGCGAACGGGCATTGCGTCGGCGGCGGCGCAATGCGGGTGCGGGTGATCGAAAACGAGGCCAATCTCGGCAATTGCGGCAGCCGCAATCGCGGGATCGCCGAGGCGACGGGCGCGATCATCGTGGTCGTGGACGCCGACTGCATGTTCAACCGCGCCTTCCTCGCGGAGCATTACACCGCGCATGTTTACCCCGACACTGATGTCGTCATTGGGCCGATCAACATTGAAGCCCACGACATCCCCCCGCTTATTGCGCTGGAGCGCCACGAGGCCGACCCACAGCTCGCGGAACGGGAGATGATCCCGCAGGATCCGGTCAATCTGGAGAGTTTCGTCAATTGCATTACGCGAAACTTCTCCATCAAGCGCCGTTTCCTGGAGGAGCGGCTTCAAGAGCCGCTGTTTGACGAGGCGTTCGCGTACTCCGCGGATCCGGAATCCGGCTTTGGCTGGGAAGACGTGGAGATGGGCTGCCGCCTCTACGCCCACGGCGCGACCATCAAATATGTCGACACCGCGATTTCAATCCACTGCACCCACCCCTCATCGACGAACGACTCCGACAAAGCGCTGCGGTCGTTGAAGAATTTCCGGCGGCTCTTCGACAAGCATCCTGATTTGACGACGGCCTCGCGTCAGTGGAGCCTCCAAACCTATGAGGCGATCGTCGGCTGGGCGACCAGCACCGGCGCTGACCTGTCTGACCACCCCGATCACCAGAGCTTAGAACGGCGGATGGGACACTACCGCCAAGCCCCGATCATCATCGATCGGTCGCGGCCGCTGCGCATTCTCACCCACCGCTGGCATTGCCCCCACCAATACGAACTCATGAAGCTCGGCCACGACTTCACAATGGTGACGGGCACGGGCACGGCCATGACCGACCAGTGGGATCTCTACAAGCGTCCGCTGCCACGCAACGCCCGGTTCGAACGCGCCGACGCCATCGATCTGCGCGACTATGATCTGGCCCTGGTCCAGTTTGATGAAAATGCCCTCCACCCCGAATTGTGCAACGGCAAAGTGCCGGCTGATTGGGGGGAGACTCTGAAGTGGTTCATGGCGAACGTTGATGTGCCGAAGGTCGCGATTTGCCACGGCACGCCGCAATTCTACGGCCAATATGGCGTGGATCCCGTTGGCGGCCACTTGCTTGAGGTTATGGAGGATCGCCGGCGGGAGTTTGTCGATTTCATGCGGCCTGTGTCGGCGTTGGTGTGCAATTCTCACCAAGCGATGGAGGAGTGGGGCTTCGCCAACAGTCGCGTGATTTGGCATGGCTTTGCGCCGAACGAATACCCGCCCCAGGCCGTCAAGGACGCCGGCGTCCTCGTCATGACGATGGCTGCCCTGCAAAACCGCCCTTACTACAATGGCTTGACGGTTTTTGAAGCGGTGCGCGAACGGCTCGGCGAGGAGGTGCTGTTGTGGACCCTCTCAACGCCCATGCCGGACCCGCCTTATTCAGATCAGTCTCCAGAATGGGCGCGCGCGCTGTATCAGAATTACGCGCGCGAAATCGGCCGCCACAGCGTCTACTTCAACCCGACCCAGCGCTCGCCTATGCCGCGGTCGCGCGGCGAGGCGATGATGGCGGGGCTGGTCAGCGTCAGTCTTCGCAATCACGACGTCGACATGTTTATTAAGAATGGCGTCAATGGCTTTTACGCCGATACGGCCGACGAGCTTGCGGAACAATTGCTTTACTTGGATCGCACCCCGTCCCAGCGCGAGGCGATGGGTCAGGAGTCCCGCCGACTGGCGATGGATGTGTTCAATCAGGACCGGTATCTGAGCGCGTGGTCGACGCTTCTGAAGGAGGTCGTGTCTTAGCGCGGCGTCGCCCGCGTCCGCCGTCAGCGTTCGCACGCGCGCCGCGACGCCCCAGCCGACCGCACGAGCAAACACGCGCGGCGAGGCCGTCTCTTTCCGCACCGCCGCCCCCCCGCCCCCGCCTTCACGGTCGCGGCGCAGTGCAACCGAAAAACAGAGCCTCACCTCCGTCCCACAGACGGATTTCGCTCGAAAACTATGGACCCGATATGTGTGGCATCGCCGGAGTGATTTGGAAACGCGACGCGCGTCCGTTTGACGACGCGGCCTTGAGCCGCCATTTCACCGCCGCCCTGGAGCACCGCGGCCCGGACGCGCACGGCGCCTTCGCCGGGCCAGGCTTTGCGACCGTGCATCGGCGGCTGTCGATCATCGACATCGCCAACGGCCGCCAGCCCATGACGCTTGAGGACGCCGCCGTCGGGGTGTCCTACAATGGCGAAATCTACAACCACCAAGACATTCGCCAGGATCTGGAGCGCGCTGGGTGGCGCTTTGATACACATTGCGACACTGAGGTGTTGTTGAAACTGTTCGCGGCGGAAGGCGCGGCAGGTTTTGAGAAACTCGAAGGTATGTTTTCAGCCTTCATTTGGGATCTGCGCGACCCGCACCAGCCGCAATTCTTTCTGGTTCGTGACGCGCTCGGCGTAAAGCCGCTTTATCTCTATGAAGACGAGACGTGTTACCTCTTCTGCAGCGAGATCACTCCGCTGATCACCTTTGGCGGCCTTGACCTCACCCCGGATCCCCAAGGGGTGGCGAGCTATTTGACCTATCGCTATCCCCAAGCGCCGCACACCGCTTACGCCCGCATTCGACGCATCGAAGCGGGCGTGTATGTGCGGATGACGGGCCGGCCGGGGGCGGTGCGGTCCATGGACCACCGCTATTGGGACGTGCCACGCGTCGCCACGCCGCTGTCGATCTCCATGACGGACGCCGCCGCGGAGCTGCGCCGGCTTTTGCGCGGCTCTGTGGCGCGCCAGCAGATGGCGGAGACGCCTGTGGGCGTGCTGTTAAGCGGCGGCGTGGATTCAAGCGTGATCGCGGCTCTGTGCGCCGACGTCGGGGCGCATCTGAAGTCCTTCAACATCGGCTTTCCGGACCTGAATGAATTCAGCTTCTCCGACGATGTCGCCCACAAGCACGACTTGCCCCACTACACAATTGAAACGACGCCCGAGGCCATGGCGGAAAACTTCAGCACGGTCGTGCGCGCGATGGACGATCTGATCGCGGACCCGGCGTGCTTTCCGCTTTATCTCCTGTGCGGTTTCGTGCGCGAGCACGTCACGGTCTTGTTGTCGGGTGAAGGCAGCGACGAGATGCTGGGCGGCTATCCCCAGTATCGACGCACGGTCGACGACCCGCCAGCGCCCGCCAACGACCAATTCGAGCGGTTCCTCGGCTTCAGCTGGTATTTCAACGACCGCCCGCCGCCGGTGGCGCAACCCTATTCGCCCTCGCGCCTGCGCGCGTTTCGCAAGTATTTCACGGGCGCGCCCCTTCTGGAGGGCATGCTCGCGTACGACCAGAAGACCTGGCTGCCGGAAAACTTGATGATGAAGGCGGACAAGATCTTGATGTCGCAGTCTTTGGAGGGGCGTTTTCCGTTTCTCGCGAAGGACGTGCTGGAGTTCGTGGCCCACTTGCCGCGCGAACTCAAACTCGGCTGCGCCAACGGCAAAACCGTGCTGCGCGAGGCGTTTGCGCCAGAGCTGCCGGAGTCCGTGCTGACGCGGCCGAAAATGGGGTTTTCCGTCCCTGTAGCCGATCTCGTCCACGTGATGCGTGACCGCTTTTATGACGCGCTTCATCAATTGGCGCAGGGGCCGTTCGCCGGCGTGCTCGACCTCGGGGCGATCCGCCGCGATGTGGACGACCATTACGCCGGGCGCGCCGACAATCCGTTGCGACTGTGGACCCTTCTGGTGATGGCGAATTGGATGACGCAAACGCGCTGAGCCAATCCGCGTCTCGCCGCCAGGCTGAACGGAACGCGGGATGTCGGCGGGCGGCCTTTGGGGGCGGGGTCTTGTTTGACCGCGCCAGGCCGACACGGGCGCGACCGGCGTTCGCCCGCGGCGCCTGCGTCTGCTCGCCCGTGCGCGTTCCTGGCGCGGTCAGCCGGCGGCGCGCGCTGCAACGGCGTTGTGTGTAGGCGCCGGCGACGTCGCGGGCGCGCTGTGGACGCTCACGACACGCCCGGGGCGCGTCGCTGCGCGGTGGAGCGAATCGCGTCAACCACGGTATTGGCTTAAGGGTTTCCAAAGCGCTGGGCTGGCGGTTGGTATGAAATCGAAAAATATTGATTACCTTCCGGGCGTCGACCACCTGCGCGGATTTGCGGCCTTGCTCATTGTCGCCTATCACGGCGTGACTGTGATCACATACAAACTTGCCTATGGCGATCCTTTTACCTTTGATCATTGGGGAGACGCGGACAACCCGCTGACAGCGCTGGTGCTCGAGGGACACACGGCGGTGGCCCTGTTTATGGTGTTGAGCGGCTTTATTTTTGCCTACGGATCATATGGCAAAGATGTTCAGTACAAAGACTTCATTATCAATCGGTTCGTGCGAACCTACCCCTTGTTTCTCGTGATTTTGTTCTTGGGCATGGCCGCGCGTCCTGAGGGCGTCACGCTGGACGGCGTGCTGCAGTCGGTGCTGTTCCTGGCGAACACGCGTGCAGCTGTGGACTTGACGCCATACACATCAATGTTTTGGGCCGTCGCGGTGGAATGGCAGTTTTATTTAATCTTCCCGTTTCTCTTGGCGTTTCTCAATCAGCGTGGCGTGCGTCCTCTTCTGCTGTTGCTTGTCGCATTGATCCTGTTGCGCACGCTGGCGACGGCTCTCGGCGCATCGCCGCGGGACATCAGTTATTGGACGATTATCGGGCGGATGGACCAATTCCTTCTCGGCATGCTGGGCGGGGCGGCGTTTCAGCGGGGTCTCATCGGCGGCGGCCGCGCCATGGCTCTGGTGGCGGGGTCCGGCGCCCTTGTTCTGGCGTATGCAGCCGCGCTCAACGCCGCTGGAGGCTGGCCGCGCGATGTGTGGTGGAAAGTCCTCGCGCCGACGGCGGAAGGCGCGCTCTGGGTGTGCTTCATTCTGGGTTATGTCGCCCTCGCCGGACGTTGGCCGCGCGCGGCGTCACGCCCAGGCGAAGCGATCGGGGCGATCAGCTACTCGATTTACCTCACCCATTTCCTCGTGATCCACGCGGTCATGCAACACGGCCTTTACGCCCTGCCGCCCGGCGCCGACGCCTACCGCAACGCGTTGGCGACCACCGCCTTCATCGTCACGCCCGCGACCCTCGTGATCGCCGCGATCACCTTTGCGGCGATCGAAAAGCCATTTTTGGACCTTCGCCGCGCCTATCACCGTCGTTGACAATTGTAAGACGGCTTATGTGAGATTGGTGAACGCGTCTTAAGGATACACACAATGCTGGTAGAGACCGCGCAGGCGTCCCACGCTTCGCCATTCATGCGTCTCATCATCTACGCTCATTTTGCGCGACGCGGCGTGGTGTCGCCTTATGTCTTCGACGCCCTCGCCCGCTATCGGCCTTATGCGACGCGCTTGACGCTGGTGGCGGCGAGCGCGCCCTCCGCCCATGAGAAACGGCGCTTGGCGGGCGTGTGCGACGATGTGGTTGTGCGTGAGAACGTCGGCTATGATTTTGCGAGCTGGCGCGACGGCCTCAGCGCCGTCGGCGACTTAGCGCCGTATGACGAAATCATCTTCGCGAATGACAGCGTCATCGGCCCATTCGAGGACCCGGGGCCGGTGTTGGCGCGTCTGACGGCCCATTCAGCGGCGATTTGCGGCGTGACGTTGAATTGGCAATTCGGCCGCCACGCGCAGTCATATTTTTTACGCTATCGGCGCGACGTGGTCGAATCGTCCGCTTTTGACGAGTTTTGGTCAAGCATCGCGCCCATGCCGGACAAAATGGCGACTGTCCTGGCGTATGAAGTGGGGCTCACATCGTTCATGGAGTCGCGCGGCCACCGCGTCGACGCGCTCTTTACGCCGCCGCCCCACAACCCGTTTTCCAATCGCATGAGACTGTTCTGGCGCAGCGCCGACGTCCGCGAGCCCATGCGCACGGCCTTAGCGTTTCGCCACCTCGCCCGCGAAACGCAGACCAATCCCCTCCACCATTTGTGGGAGGACGTGCTCGATAATGGATTGCCTTTTATAAAAAAGGAACTGTTGCGGGACAATCCTCTCTACACCAACACGAAGCGCGTCATCGCCGGGCTCCACGCGCGATACGGCGTCGCGTCGGAGACGCTGCGCGCGTATGCGGAGGCCTGAGGATGGGCGGTTTCACAGCCATCGCGCGCCCGTGGGGCGAGCGGCGGTGACTCGGGCGCGCGAGCGTCGGCGGAGGGCGGCCCTGGTCGCGTGAGCGGGCGTTGAGGGGATGAAAGCGGAGAGGCGCTGATGAAGATTATGGTCACCGGAGGCTGCGGCTTTATCGGATCAGCGGTCGTGCGCCTGGCGCTCGATCGCGGTCATGAGGTCGTGAACATCGACAAGCTCACTTACGCCGCTAATCTCGACAATTTGAAAGGCTGGGCGGAGCGCGACAGCTACGCCTTCGTCCAGGCCGACATTTGCGACGGCGCGCAGATGGCGGCTGCGTTGGCAGCCCATCAGCCTGACGCCATCATGCATTTGGCGGCGGAATCCCACGTCGACCGATCAATTGACGGGCCCGGCGCGTTCATCCAAACCAATCTCGTCGGCACATTTCAAATCCTGCAAGCCGCGCGCGGATACACAGAACGCCTGTCGCCGGAGCGGCGCGCGCGCTTCCGCTTCCACCACGTGTCCACCGATGAAGTCTATGGCTCTCTCGGCGAGGACGGGCTCTTCCGCGAAGACACCCCTTATGCGCCCAACTCCCCGTATTCAGCGTCCAAGGCCGGCTCCGACTTTTTAGTGCGCGCCTGGGGCGAGACCTACGGCCTGCCGGTCGTCACCAGCAATTGTTCAAACAATTACGGCCCCTATCAGCATCCGGAAAAGCTGATCCCCGTCGTCATCTTGAAAGCGCTCGCGGGAGAGGCGATCCCCGTCTATGGCTCAGGCGAGAATATCCGCGACTGGCTCTTTGTGGACGACCACGCCGCCGCGCTGTTGACGATTCTCACGCAAGGCCGGCTCGGCGAGACTTACAATGTCGGCGGGTTGAACGAGCGCCGCAACATTGACCTCGTGCGCACCATCTGTCGCCTTATGGACGAGCGGACGCCGAACCGCGCGCCTTGCGCGGACTTGATCACCTTTGTGACCGATCGACCCGGCCACGATCAACGCTACGCCATTGACGCCTCCAAGATCAAACGCGAGTTGGGCTGGGCGCCGTCCGTCACGGTGGAAGAAGGGCTGCAGCGAACTGTCGACTGGTATTTGGACAATGACTGGTGGTGGCGCGGCGTGCGCGCGAACGGCTTTGACGGCGCGCGCCTTGGCCTTGCCGCCGCGACCCCGGAGCGTGTCCTATGAAGGGGATCATTTTGGCGGGCGGCTCGGGCACGCGGCTTTATCCGATCACGAAAGCGGTTTGCAAACAACTCCTGCCCGTCTATGACAAGCCGATGATATACTACCCGCTGACGACGCTTATGCTCGCCGGCATCCGCGACATTCTCATCATCACCACACCACGCGACCAGGACGCCTTCAAAGAATTGCTGGGTGACGGCTCTCAATGGGGCGTCCATTTGCACTACAAGATCCAGCCAAAGCCGGAAGGGCTCGCTCAAGCGTTCCACATTGGCGAAGACTTTGTCGATGGCGGCAAATGCGCGCTGGTGTTGGGCGACAACATTTTCCACGGCCACGGCCTGGCGGCGACCCTCCAACGCGCAGCCGCCCTTGAGGACGGCGCTATGGTGTTCGGCAGCCATGTCCACGATCCCGAGCGCTATGGCGTCGTGGAGTTTGATGGCGACGGACGCGCGATCTCCATTGAAGAAAAGCCGGCGCGACCGAAGTCGAATTACGCGGTCACTGGACTTTACTTCTATGACGAAAGCGTGGTCGCCCGGTCGAAAGAGGTGACGCCCTCCGCGCGCGGCGAATTAGAGATCACCACGCTCAATCAAATGTATCTCAACGACCAACGCTTGACGGTCCAATTGTTGGGACGCGGGCACGCCTGGCTCGATACCGGCACCTACGCCTCGCTTCTGCAAGCCGCCCAGTTTGTCGAGACCATCGAAGAGCGCCAGGGCCTGAAAATCGGCTGCGTCGAAGAAGTGGCGTATCGCATGGGCTTCATTGATGCTGATCAAGTGGAGCGCTTGGCGGATGCGTCGCTAAAGAGCGGCTACGGCCTTTATCTCAAAGGCGTTTTAGCAGACACAGTGTTTTAAAGGCGCAATCATGCACATGACGTCACTTGACCTCGAACCGGTGAAGCTCTTTACGCCGCGACGCTTTGCTGATGACCGTGGTTACTTTGTGGAGACCTATAACCACCGTGTTTTTAACGACCTGGTTTCTGGTTTTGAGTTCGTCCAGGACAATGAGAGCTTTTCAGTCGCGCCCTACACGGTGCGCGGGCTGCACTACCAAGCCCCACCCCACGCCCAGGACAAGCTTGTGCGCGTCATCAAGGGGCGGGTTTTTGACGTCGTTGTCGATGTTCGCAAAGGATCGCCGACATTTGGCGCGTGGACGTCTGCGGAGCTGACGGCTGACGGCGGCGAGCAGCTGCTCGCGCCTAAAGGGTTTTTGCATGGCTTCATGACGTTGGAGCCGAATTGCATCGTCGCCTACAAAGTCACGGATTTCTATCACGGCCCTTCGGACGGGGCGGTGCGGTGGGACTCCCCTGGCCTCGCCATCGCCTGGCCAGCCGCCGCCAGCGCTGTGACCTTGTCGGCGAAAGACGCCGCTGCGCCCGATTTCGCGGCATTCGAAACACCGTTTGAGGACGCCGTCGCCTACGGGTGAGCCCTCACGAAAGGACGCAACCGCCATGAAAGTTCTGGTGGCTGGATCGCGCGGGCAAGTCGCGCGCGCGCTCGCCGAGCGCGCAGCAGTCCATGATGTAACTGTTATCGCGAAAGGCCGTCCCGATCTCGACCTCTGCGACGGCCCAAGCGTGACGCGCGCTGTGGGCGATGTCGCGCCGGACGTGGTCGTGAACGCGGCCGCCTACACCGCCGTCGATCAGGCGGAGACCGATGAGGCCGCCGCCCACGCCCTTAACGCCGACGGCGCGCGCCGTCTTGCGGCCGCCGCGGCCGAGGTCGGGGCCCCGATCATCCATCTGTCAACGGACTATGTGTTTCACGGCGAGACTGAGCGCCCGTGGCGTGAAACCGATCCCGCCGCGCCGCTCAACGCCTATGGGCGGTCGAAACACGCGGGGGAAACGGCCGTCGCCGACGCGCATGCGCGCCATGTCATTGTGCGCACGGCCTGGGTCTATTCGCCCTTTGGGAAAAATTTCGCCAAAACAATGCTGCGCCTTGCGGACAATCGTGACGAGGTCAGCGTCGTCGCCGACCAACGCGGCGCGCCAACCTCAGCGCTCGACATCGCTGACGGCCTGCTGGCGATGGCGCGCCGCCTCGTCGCCGCGCCAGAAACCACGTCAGAAGCCGCGCCAGAAACCGCGCCAGAAACCGCGCGCGTGGGGGTGTTTCACATGACGGGCGCCGGCGAGGCCGTCTGGGCTGATTTCGCGGAAGCGATTTTCGCGGCAAGCGCCGCCGCCGGCGGCCCCTCGGCCCGGGTCAACCGCATCGCCACCTCAGACTACCCGACGCCGGCGAAGCGCCCGGCCAATGCGCTTCTCGACTGCAGCAAGCTCAAAGAGATTTACGGCGTCGCCCTTCCCGATTGGCGCGCGCGTGTGGACGCGTGCGTGAGGCGGCTGATCGAAGACGACAGCTGGCGCGCCTGACGCGACAGCATGATGGCGACGCGCCGCCCGCGGTGGTGGAGCGGCGCCGATAACGAAGCCATAACCGTGTGTGGGTCAAACTCCATAAAATACCGCGGATCTCTCTCCCGCAGATCGCGTCAGGCGCCACGCCGCTTAAGTACTGCAAACACAGCCTTTGGTGCACTTTAAGATTTGGCGGAAAACTCACGGTTTCGCTCTCGACCAAAACCCTATTTGACACTACCGATTGCGGATGTGAGTCGAAACGTAGGCCGGGAAACCATTTGGATGGACGCCAGGCGCGCTGCCATCAGAATGAGCTTGCGCCTCAGGGCGTTTTTGAAAAGGTGTCGCATGGATTTGAATCACATTCGCAAAATCAAGACCGAACATGTGCTTCGCGGCCGCGGCATGGAGATTGGCGCAGGCATGGCGCCCCATCCGCTCCCCCCGAATGCGGAAGCGGTTTATTTCGACTTGCGCAACGCCGAAGAGCTTCAGGCCTATTTCGCGTCCACACGCGTTCCTTACGACGTCCATCCAATCGCCGACGTCGCCACGCACTTGCCCGACGGGGCCGACTTCCTCATCGCGCATCATGTTCTGGAGCACACGCCCGACCCGATCGGCGTGTTGAAACAATGGCGCGGCTATCTCAAAACTGACGGCGTGATGGTGATCACGCTGCCGAACTACAAATTATGCCCTGACAAAGGGCGACTGTTGCCGTCATTCGAGCACATCTTGCTCGACCATTTGCTCGATCGGGGCGCTGACTCCTTTGAATCACGCGAACATGTGTTGTCATTCTTGACGTCGTGGGCGGACGTGTCGCCCGCTTTTGAGACGATGTCGAAGTTTGACGTCTGTCGACACATCAGTACAGAAACGCACCGGTCGGGCCATGACTTCCATTGGCACGCCTATGACCATGCGCTTGCGCGTCAAACAATCATGGCGGCGTGTCTGCTCGAGGGGCTCGCGCCGACCTTTGTCGTCGACGACAGCCAGCTTCCCGACGGCGAGCGCGACGCCATCATCGACATGATGTTCGCTTACACCGCCTCTCCGATCGCTGAGGCGCCGCCGCAGGCGCGCGCCCAAGCGGCCGACACGGCCGCGGCGATCGACGCCATCCGCAACAAACTCATTCGCGCGGCGAACCAAGTGCCGCCGACATTGACCGCAAAGGAGCCGGTGTTCGCCGGGCAGTCCTTTCGCATCGACAGTCCAGTGGGGTGAACCAATGCTTCAAGACGCCGTAGACGCCGCGGCACACGCGGATCAAGGGGGCGGTGCGCCGGAGATCGTGGCCATGCGCCTCGCTGGACGCGGCGCTGTGGTGTCGGCGGAGGCGGGAGCGCGTTCAGCGACCGTCCGCGGCGGCGCGCTTCGGATCGAAGGGCCGCTCCGCGACGATGAGGCGCGAGACGCCGCGCTCGACTTCGTTCTGTGTGATCGGGTTCTCGGCTGCGCGCCCAACGTGCTGGAGGTTCTCGCGACCTGGATCGCCCGGTTGAGAGCGGACGGGACGCTGGCCATCGTGGAGACGAACCATCTCGCAGGACCCGCCGCCAAGCGGCTGCCGGCGACGCCGAACCACCTCCTCCACGATTACATCTTGGGCGCGACACGCGGCGGCTTTGAAAGTCGTGAGCATCTCTACAGTGATTTTGTGTGTCATGGCCTGAGCGCAGAGTCCGCGCCGCGCGACGACGCGATCGCCGCCGGTCACAAAGCCGTCCACGCCGCCGCGCCGACGGGGGTGTTCCACATCCTCAACGCACCGACGCTGTTGTTCAGCGCGCGCACGGGCGCGCGGCTCGCCGGCCGTGACTTAGAGGTGCAGCTGTTTGACGACGCCGCCAGCCAGGGCGGACGCCGGCCAGAGCACGCCCTCGTGGCGACGTGTCCGCGCCGGCCCATTGATTCGGAGACACGGTGGCTGAAAGAGCTGCGCGCGACGCTTCCAGCCCGCCTCGGCGCCTATGTTCTCGACCGGTTGGACGGGCGCACGGCCGTCTCGCTGTCGGGGGACGACGCCGGCAAACTGTTTCACATTCAAGACGGTCAGGCCCGCTGGGTGCGCGACGGGGCGTTGCTCGCCTCGCTGGGGGTTGAAGGCGACAGCCACGCCGTCGTGGATCTCGACGGCCGCCGTGAGCTTGTCGGCGAGCCGATCCCGGCGGCGACCGCGCCGCCGCCCGCGGCGCCGGACCGTAAGCAGCTGATTCTTGACCGAATCCCCTACGCCACTGGGCGCGGTCTTGAAATGTCGCCGGGCGCGCGCCCGATTATCGAACGCGGGATCGCCCGCGACGTGGTTTACTGCGACAAAGTTGACATTACGGACTGGAAGAAAACCTACGCCAACGAAGACCTTGACGTCTATGACGTCGTTGTCCTCGGCGACCAATTGATCGATGAAGTGTTTGGCGCCGCGGAGTTCGATTACATCGTATCGTCGCACGTTCTGGAACACATTCCCGACTTTATTCAATTCTTCGTGTCAGCCGCGCGCGTGCTGCGTCCTCATGGCAAGATCGTGAAGCTTGTGCCGGACAAACGCTACACATTCGACGTGCTGCGCCGGGAATCGACCGTCGACGACATTGAGCAAGCGCATCGCGAGAAGTTGCGCCACCCGTCCTGGGCGATGATCGAAGATGTGTTCCTGCACATGGATTCCGGGGTGACGCCGACCAACATTTGGGACGGGTCGCGCACGCCGGCGCCGGATCGCGCGGAAGCCGAAGCACGCGTCGTAATCGCCGCCCAACAGCCCGAGGCGATCGACCTCCATTGCTTCACATTCACGCCGACGAATTTCCGAGTTCTGATCGACCATGTGATTGAACACTATGCGCCGTCGCTCGACGTCGTGCACATTGGTGAGACGCGCCCTTACACGAATGAGTTTCTGATCGAGCTGCGCAAAACGCCCGCGTGACGCCGCCGCGCCCAATCCGCCCCGCCGGCGCGGGGCGGATTGGACGCCAGGCGAATGCTCCAGCCGCCGCCCCGAAACAGACGCGCTGCAGACACGCTGCAGACACGCGCCGGCGGCCCCGCGCACCTTTGACGCACCGCGCTAAGGATCCCCTTACGCCTCGTGCGTTAGCAACGCCCCGAGGTCGCACGACAAGGGTGCGGCCACGGCGGCGTCATAGCGCCTCACGGATGGCGAGCATCATGATGGCACGGGCGACGGGCTCGCTCCTCTTAGCGCTTGCGGCGGTCCTCGCCGCTATTGGGCCGCTGCTGGCGCCGCCGCGGAACGACGCCGCCGTCGTCTTCGCCCCTTGGGTCACGCGGGCCGACGCTTTCGTGCGCACCCTCGACGCCGGCGCGACTGTTCGTGCGCTTGGAGGGACCGATTTCGTGATGATCATCACCACCCCGACGCCGGCGGTGCGGCGCGCGCTGCGGCGACGCGGCGGGTGGTTTGTGACCGACGCAGCGGCGGTCGCGGGATGCTGGCGGCGCCCTGGACGCGCGGTTGAACGCGCGGCGCCGCCGCCTGACGCACCGCCTCACGCCGCGTCAGCGAGCCTGTGGAGAACCGGATGAGCACGCATCAGACCGTCACCGTCAAAGGCGCGCGGGTTCTTTTAGCGATCTTGGCCGCCTGCGTGCCGCTTACGGGGGCGGTGTCGTGGATGTATGGCTTTCACAACGCGGTTCCCGCCCTCGCCCTCGTCGCCAGCACGGCCCTCGGCGCTGGATTGATCTGCCGCCGGCGCGAGCATGAAGCCGTGAGCGTTCTCGTCTTAGGCGCGTCGGTCATGGCGTTGCCTATCGCCGTGACCATGTGTGCGTCGAACTCGTCCTATCAGATCGACATGCACATGACCTTCTTCGTCGCGCTCGCGTTAACGACGGCGCTGTGCGATTGGCGCGCCATCATTGCGGGCGCGGCGGTCGCCGCCGTTTTCCACCTTGGCGCGAACTTCCTGATGCCGAGCCTGGTGTTCCCCGACGGCGCCGACTTCGGACGCGTGATGATCCACGCCGTCATCGTCGTGGCCGAGACGCTGGCGCTGATCTGGCTCGCCGAGCAGCTGGTGTCGGCGTTTCGCGCAAGCGACGCGGCGTTGCGCGACGCCCACGCCGCCCAGGAAGAAGTCGAACGCCGCGCGGCAGACGATGAGCGCAAGCGTGAACGCGAACGCGCCATAGAAGAAAAGCATGCGCAAGAAATCGATGGGCTTGAGCAAGAAGTGACGCTATTGAGCGATTCCGTGACCGGCGTCGCGCAGCGTGTGTCTGAGGCGTTTGCAGAGCTGGTGCACGGCGCGGCTGGCGTCCGCTCCGGCGTGAAGACCATTCAAGAGCGCATCAGCCTGTGTTCTGAAGCCGCCGCCCAAGTGGCCGCCGCCACCGAAGAGCTGTCATCATCGGTGGACGTCGTGAGCTCCGGCGCCCAAGCCTCGCGCGCGAAGTCATCCTCAGCGGAGCAAAGCACCCAACGCGTCAACGCGCAGGTGGAACAGCTCCAAGCCGGCGCCGCGCAGATCGACAACATCCTCAAATTGATCAGCGATATCGCGGATCAAACGAATCTGTTGGCGCTCAACGCCACAATCGAGGCCGCACGCGCCGGCGACGCCGGGCGCGGCTTCGCCGTCGTCGCCTCCGAGGTGAAATCTCTGGCAAGCCAGACCGGAGCGGCGACCAACGACATTGTGTCGCAAATCAACGAGATCCAGACCATCGCCAACGACTCCGCCGCCAGCATGCGCACCATTGCAGAAGCTGTGGGCGAGGCGTCCGCCAGCGTCGTCTCCGTGGCCGAAAGCGCGGGCGAACAACGCGCGGCCGTGCGTGAAATCGCCGAGCAAGCGCAGAAATCAGCGACCGAAAGCGAAAGCGTCGCTGACGATGTGAGCGCTGTGTCGCAGACCGCCGACACCATCGCCCACATCGCCGACGGCATGAAGCCTCTCATTGAGGACCTTCGCACGATCGTCGATCATGTTTCAGCGGCCCAGCAGCGGTTCCGCGCCTCGCGCGACCAGACGATCCGCAGCGGCGCGGGCGAACGCGCCGCCTAGCCGAACGCACACCCGCGACGCACACCCGCGACGCACACCCGCGACGCAGACCATGTGGCGGCGCGATCGCGGCGGCCGAGGAGGTGTGCGGATCCACGGGGCGCCCCTTGCCAGGCGCACGCGATCCAGAGTGAAGTGCGGCGTGACCGCAATCGCTCCGGCTTCTTGTTATCCGCGACACGCTGGGCGTCGGCCTCCGGCGGCGCGCCCATGACGGATGCATCGCTGCGGCGATCCCTCTCACTCCCGCTTCTGACGCTTTACGGCGTGGGCACCATGCTGGGCGCCGGCATCTTTGCGTTGATCGGCGAAGTGGCCGCTCAGGCGGGCGCCGCAGCGCCATGGTCGTTCGCCATCGCCGCCGGCTTAGCCGGGCTCACGGGCGCAAGCTTTGCGGAGTTTTCATCGCGCTATCCCAAGGCGGCGGGCGAGGCGGTCTATGTGGCGGCCGGTTTTTCCAACGCACGCATGCCGGTTGTGGTGGGACTTTTGATCGTCGCCTCCGGCGTGGTCTCCGCCGGCGTCATGGTGGAGAGCTTCATCGGCTACGCCGCTTCTCTCATTCCGGGACCCGGAGCGTTGAAGCTTCTGGCCGCCGGCGTGGTGATTACGGCGGTGGCCAGCTGGGGCATAACAGAATCCGCGGTGGTGATCGCGGCCATCACCGTGTTGGAGGTCGGCGCGCTGGTGATGGTGATCGCCCTGGGCGTGACCGCAGAACCGGTGGCGGCGGATGTGCACGGCGTTGCGCGCGGCGGCGGTCTCGGCGTGGTCTCTGGCGTGGTCTCTGGCGCGGTGCTCGCGTTTTACGCCTTCATCGGCTTTGAAGACATGGTGAATGTCGCGGAGGAGGCGCAGCGTCCGCGCCGAACCATGCCGATCGCCATTTTGACGTCCCTCAGCGTCGCCGCCGCGCTTTATGCGCTGGTCGCCACGACGGCGGTGCGGGTGGTGGCGATCGAGGATTTGGCGGCGAGCCGTGAGCCGATGTCTGTGGTGTTCAGCGCCGTGTCCGCGCTTTCGCCCGCATGGATGAGCGCCATCGCCATCATCGCCATCGTCAACGGCGCTCTCGTGCAGGTGGTCATGGCGTCGCGGGTGTTGTTCGGCCTTGCGCGGCAAGGCTGGCTTCCGCGGTGGTGGGGGGTGGTGAACGCGCGCACGCGCACGCCGCTGCGTGCAACGATCCTTGTCGGGGCGTGCGTGGTGATCGCGGCGGCCGCGCTTCCCTTGGCGGCGTTGGCGCACTTGACGTCCTTGTTTCTCTTGATTGTGTTTGCGCTTGTGAACAGCGCGCTGATTCGGGTGAAACGCGCGGGCGCCGACGCTGGCGACGGCCTGTTTCTCATCCCGATCTGGGTCCCATGGCTGGGCGCGATCGCCACCAGCGCCTTTGCTGGTCTGTCGGTCTGGGGGCTGGTGCGGTGACGGCGGCTTAAGCAGCGCCGCGCGCGAGTCACCTCACATAGATCCACGATCGGCGCTTCCCCTCAGCGCCCGACGCCGCCACAATCAGAGCGTGTCATGAAGAACCGGCGCGGCGCGGTCTCGCGGCGCCACGAGCGGAGACGCCGCCCATGAGTGAGCGTGCGGACGTGATCAATCGCTCCCCAGCGGCGGACAGCGCCACAGACGTGGTGTTTGAAACCCACAATGTGTCCAAAGTCTATGTGACGGGCGACGTCGAGGTGCACGCCCTGCGCGGGATCGACATCACCATCACGACAGGCGAATTTGTTGTGCTGCTGGGCGCGTCTGGATCGGGGAAGTCCACGTTCCTCAATATTTTGGGCGGCTTGGACCGCCCGTCCTCGGGCGAGGTGTGGTTTCGCGGCGCGCCGATGGCCAACAGCACAGAGGCCGACCTGACGCGCTTTCGTCGTCGGCATGTCGGCTTCGTCTTTCAATTCTACAATTTGATGCCGAGTTTGACCGCCCGCGAAAACGTGGCCCTCGTGACGGAGATCGCCGCTGATCCGATGTCGCCGGACGACGCGTTGCGGCTTGTGCGGCTGGACGACCGGATGGATCACTTCCCCGCCCAGCTGTCAGGCGGCCAACAGCAGCGCGTCGCCATCGCCCGCGCCATCGCCAAGCGCCCGGACGTGCTTTTGTGTGACGAACCGACCGGCGCCCTCGACAGCGAAACCGGCGTCATCGTGCTGGAGGCGCTGCAGCGCTCCAACGCGGAACTCAGCGCCACGACCATCGTCATCACGCACAACGCCGGCGTCGCGGAAATGGCGGACCGCGTGATTGTGTTGGCGGACGGTCAAGTGCGCGACGTGGTCGTGAACACGACCAAGAAGCACCCGCGCGAGATCAGCTGGTGAGCCGCGCCGTCCTCCACCCGCTGGACGTCAAGCTGCTGCGCGATGCCCGTCGTTTGTGGGGCCAATTGACCGCCGCGGCTCTGGTCCTCGCGAGCGGCGTCGCGGTGTTGGTGATGTCGCAGTATTTGTTCGACACGCTCAAGCAAACTCAAGAAACGTATTACGATCGCTACCGGTTCGCGGATGTGTTCGCCTCCGTTCGGCGCGCGCCCTTGCGGTTGGAACGCGACATCGCCGCCCTTGACGGGGTGCGCGACGTGATGGCGCGGATCACAGAGCATGCGCGCTTGGATGTGGCCGAACTCATCGAGCCCGCCTCAGCCGTGTTGGTGTCGGCGCCGCGATCGACGCGCCCAAACATCAACGACCTCATCTTGTCGCAAGGCCGTTGGCCTGCGCCCGGCCGCCATGACGAAGCGATCATCTCCAATGAATTCGCCGCCGCGCGCGGCGTGCGCCCGGGGGATTCCCTCACCGCCGTCATCAATGGCCGCCAGCGATCCCTGCGGGTGGTCGGCATTGGACAATCTCCGGAGTTTATCTACGCCATCGCCCCGGGCGACATTTTGCCCCAGCATGAGCGCTTCGCGATTGTGTGGATGACTCGCGACAGCCTTGAGCGGGCCTTCGACCTTGACGGCGCGTTCAACGAGGTGGTGGTGCGGATTGAACGCACGGCCAACCCCGACACCGTCATCGACGCCCTCGACCGACTTCTAGAACCGTATGGCGGCGTGGGCGCCTATGCCCGCGAGGACCAATTGAGCCACGCCTTCATCACGGGCGAGATTGACCAAAACAAAGCCAGCGGACGGATCCTGCCGCCCTTCTTTCTCCTCGCGGCGGCGTTCATGATCCACGTCACGCTTTCGCGCATGATTGCGTCCGAGCGGCCGCAAATCGGGTTGATGAAGGCCTTCGGCTACTCCAACAGCGCCATTGCGGGCCATTACTTGAAACTGGCTGTGATCCCGGGACTGGCCGGCGGCGCGGCGGGGATCGCCTTCGGCTTCTGGTCGGGCGAGCAGGTGTCTTACCTCTACACTGAGTTCTACAACCTGCCGTTTATTGTCCACGCCCCGCCCGCCAGCACCGCCGTGATTGGGCTCGCGGCGTCCTTGGGGGTGTGCCTCACAAGCGCGCTGTTGGCGGTGCGCCACGCCGTCGCGCTCAGCCCCGCCGTCGCCATGCGCCCGCCCGCGCCAGCGCACTTCACGCGCGGATGGGCGGATATGCTCGGCGTCATCGCCGTGTTGACCGGGCCAGGGCGGATGATTGTGCGCAACATCACCCGCCGGCCTTTGCGCTCCGCGCTGACGTCCGTCGGCGTCGCAGCGGGGTGCGCGCTCATGATCGCAGCCACCTTCATGTATGATTCCATGGACCGCTTAATGGCGATCCAGTTCAACGACATCCAACGGGACGACGTCACTTTGGCGTTTCCGCTGGAGCAGCCGTGCCGGGTGTTGCTCGACATTGCACGCATGCCGGGAGTGCGCGCGGTGGAGGGCGCGCGCAGCGTGCCGGTGGACATTGTCCATGGCGCGCGCTCCGAGCGGGTGAGCCTGGAAGGACTGGACCCGTCGCCGCAGCTCAAACGCCCCGTGGACGCTTCTGCGCGGCCGATCGCCATCCCGGCCCATGGCGTCGTGGTGTCGCGCCACCTCGCCGACACACTGGCGCTCACTGTGGGCGAGGACGTGCGCATGACGGTGCTGGAGGGCCGCCGCCCGACGCTGGTGGTCCCGCTGAGGGACGTCGTGGAGGACCACATCGGCCTCAACGCGTATATGAGCGCGGCGGCGTTGGGGCGCGCGCTCAAAGAAGCGCCATCGATCTCGACCGCCCACATCCGCCTTGATCCAGACCAGCGCGCGTCGTTCTATGAGGTCGTCAAACGCTCCCCAGTCATCCAGACCGTGTCAGAACGCCGTTACATCATTGAGAAGATGGATGAGACGATGGGAGAGAACCAAGCCATCTTCTCATTTGTATTCTCCCTGTTCGCCGGCACCATCTGCTTCGGGATTGTGTACAATGCCGCGCGGGTGTCTTTATCGGAACGCGGCCGCGAATTGGCGAGCTTGCGGGTGCTGGGCTTTTCCCGCACGGAAGTGAGTCTCGTGCTTCTGGGGGAGCTGGGCGTGCTTGTTCTCGTCGCGGCGCCCTTAGGCTGCGTCTTCGGCTACGGCGTCGCGTGGACGATGATTACGACCATGTTCGACGCAGATTTGGTCCGGCCGCCTTTAGTCGTCACGCCGGCGCGTTACGCCGCGGCGGCGGCGTACACGGTCGTCTTCGCCGTTGTGTCCGGCTTCGTGGTGCGCCGGCGTCTCGATCAGCTCGACCTCATCGAGGTTTTGAAAACGCGAGAATAGCCATGTTTGAGAGCATCACCGCCGGCTACGCCGCGCTCGCCCCTCAAACGAAGCGGCTCGCGGTGATCGCCGCCGTCGGCCTCGCCCTGCTGGTGTTGGTTGCGTGGGCCGTGCGACCGCGCCCTGTAGCCGTCGACATGGCCGCCGTCACACGCGGCCCCATGACGTTGACCGTCACCGAGGAGGCGCGGACCCGGGTGCGTGAGGTCTACACCCTCTCCGCACCTATTTCGGGACGTTTAGCGCGAGTCGATGTGGAGCCCGGCGATCCCGTCATCGGCGGCGAAACCGTGGTCGCGCGGCTTTATCCCGCAGATCCGGACTTTCGCGACGCGCGCAGCATGGCTGAACTCACAAGCAATCGCGACGCGGCGGTGGCGGCGCGCGACGCCGCGGCCGCCCACGTCCGACGCGCGCAGGCGGAGCTGACGGAGGCGCAAGCGGCGTTTGACCGCGATCGCCAGCTGTTGGAGCGCAACGCCATCGCCCAAGCGCGCATGGACCGCAGCCGCGCGGCCCGCGACGCCATGCGCGCGGGGTTTGACGCCGCCCAAGACGGGCTGCGAGCGGCGCAGGCGCAGCTGGCGAGCGCGGAGGCGGCGCTGCTGGAGCCGGCGACGGAAAACGGCGACGCCGCCGACCGCGACGCATGCTGCGTGACGCTGCGCGCGCCCGTCGACGGACTCATCATGCGCGTGCGCGAAGAGAGCGAGACAGTGCTTCAGTCCGGCATGGCGATTGTGGATGTCGGCGACCCGAACGATCTCGAGATCTACAGTGAAATCTTGTCCAGCGATGCGGTGGCGATTCGCACCGGCGCGCCGGTGCGCATTGACGGCTGGGGCGGGCCGGATTTGGCGGGGCGCGTGCGGCGCGTCGAGCCGGCGGCGTTCACAAAGGTCTCCGCCCTGGGGATCGAAGAACAGCGCGTCAATGTCCTGATCGATATCGAAAGCCCACGCGACGCCTATGCGGGGTTGGGACACGACTTTCGCGTGGATGTGCACGTCGAGGTCTGGCGCGGGGAGGATGTGGTCCAAGCGCCGGACGCCGCGTTGTTCCGCTTGGGCGAGGCGTGGGGCGCGTTCGTGGTCGAGGGCGGCCGCGCGCGTCACCGCGTCGTCCAGGTCGGGCGCAGCGACGGCCGCGTCACGGAGATCACCGACGGGCTGGCCCCAGGGGAGCGGCTTGTCCTTTACCCGCCGGACGCCTTAGACGGTGGCGCGCGCGTGCGTGCGCGCACGGCGCTGTAATCGCGTGGACGCTCCGCGAGCCCCGTTCGGGCGGCCCGAGCGCGCAGCGCCGTCACACCGGACGCACCCGGCCCGCAAGCGCCACCAATTCAGCCACGCTGCCGGCCTCGGTCTTCGCCATGACGCGCGCGCGATGAAACTCGACTGTGCGCGTGCTCAACCCCAAGCGATGCGCGATGATCTTGTTCGGCGCGCCCGTGATCAATTCCTCCAGCACATCGCGTTCGCGCGGCGTTAAGCGGGCGAGGCGCGCCAGGGCGTCTTGGCGTTGCGTCTCCTCGGCGGCGCGCGTATGGGAATCGCGGTGCGCGCGGCGAATAACCTCCATGAGCGCATCAGCGCGCCAGGGCTTCTCAAGCAAATCAATCGCGCCGGCTTTCATGGCCTCGACCGACGCTTTGACATCGGCATGGGCGGTGATCATCACCACGCTCAGGCGCGGGCACTGCGCGCGAATGCGCGGCAACGCCGCCAGGCCGTCCATCCCCGGCATGCGGTAATCCAGCAAAACGCACCCGGTCCAGGAGGCGTCCGCCGCGTCCAGAAACGCCTCAGCGCTGTCGAACGCAACGGCGGTGACGGCATGGGCGGCGAGGACGGCGATGGTCGAGCGCCGCACAGTCTCATCATCATCAATCACGAAAACGTCCGCCGCGCCCGCCGCGCTCATGACGCGGCGTCCGTCGCCTCGACGGCGCGTGGCAAGCGCACATGAAACGCCGCGCCGCACGGCCGATCGGGCTCAAGCCAAATCACGCCGCCATGGGCTTCCACAATCGAGCGGCAGACCGCCAGGCCCAGACCGACGCCGCCGCCGTCGCCCGTCACGAAGCTGTCAAAGACCCGTTCGCCCACCGCCGCCGGGACGCCGGGACCCGTGTCCGTCACGGAAAGCTCCAAGCCCTCGGCGTCGGCGCGCGTGCGCACCGTGACGCCGGCGTCGGGGCGTCCGGCGGCGGCTTGGATCGCGTTGCGCACGAGGTTTGCAATCACTTGCTGGAGCTGGATGCGATCGACGGAGATCATGGGCGGCGGTTCTTGGAAGTCCCGCGCAAGGGCGACGCCGCGGGCCTCGGCCACGTGTTCAAGATAAGTCAGCGCTTCTTCGGCCGCCTCATTGATGTCCGTCAGAGAGCGCTCCGGCGCGCGGCGGGTCGTCAGCCGGCGCACCCGGCGCACGATGTCGCCGCCGGCGGCGACGCCGCTGCGCGCCGTCTCCAACGTGGCGCGCAGCTGGTCCGGCGGGGCGCCGGCCGCGATCATGGCGAGGGCGGCGTCGAGATAGTTTCCGACAGCCGTCAGGGGTTGGTTGACTTCGTGGGCGATGGTGGCGGCCATTTCGCCCAACGCGCTGAGTTGGGTGGCGTGCTCAAGCGCGGCGCGCAGGGCGTCCTGGCGGGCCTCATTCTGAACGCGATCAGTGATATCGCGGATCACCCCAATAAAAGCGCGCTGGCCGACAATCGTGACGTCCCCCAAAGCAAGTTCGATGGGGATCTCGCCGCCATCGCGGCGGCGCGCGGTGAGACGCCGGCTCCAATTCTCCAGCCGCCGCTCCCCGCTGCTCACATAGCGCCGCACATAGCCTTGGTGATGCGGGGCGTGTTCTGCGGTCATCAACATGGAGACGGGCTCGTTGAGAACCTCCGCCGCGGCGTAGCCGAAGATGCGTTCCGCCGCACGGTTGAAAGACTGTATGACCCCGTGGTCGTCGATCCGCACAATGGCGTCCGGCGCCATGTCGAGGATCATGCGCAGCATCGCGCGTTCTTCGATCAACGCAGCGGAATTGGCGCGCTGCTGCACCAGCAGAGCGAGAACGCGCGCCGCCGTTTGCATCGCCTCATCCGCAGCGTGGGGCGACAGCGCGTCCCGCGACCGCGCCTCAGTCGCCTCCGGCGTGATCAGCAGCAGCGCGCCGGACGTCTGGTCGTCTGTGATCTGAAGTCCGGCGATGTAAGCCCGCCCCGAGAGCCCCTCCGCCGCCAACACCTCAAAGTGAAGCTCATGGCGCACCGGCCGGCGCCACCACGCCGCCGCCGCCGTGAGCACGGCGTCGCGCCATGAGGGCTCAAGGGCGTCGGCGCACGCCAGCTCCAGCCGGTCCGTGCACGGAGCGCGGCGGATCAGCGCGACGCGCGCGCCAGCTTCGCGAGCGGCGATGTAATCCAGCAGCGGCCGCGCGGCCTCTGCAATCGGGCGGTCATTGGCGTAGCGCGCCAGTGTTTCGCTCAAGGCCGGGACCAAGCGGGGGCGCTGATCCTCGGTCTCTGTGGTCACTGGCGTCGCGTGTTCGCCCACCGGTTCCCGCCCTCCGCGCACCCGTTGCATGTGCGCCATTGTGGCGGCTTTTTGAAGGCCGTCGAGCCCGACAATGTTGGTGATGGGCGCTGTCGGCCCCGCCATCCGCAGTTTTGCGCACTAGCGCCCAGCGTTGATGGTGGGCCAGACTCCACACCCACGAGCTTCAGCCATGACGCCCGACCACGACGCCCTTCCCAGCGAACCCGCCCGCGTTCCCATCGACGCCGACGTCGCGGCGTTCTTGACACGGTTGTGCGGCCCGGCCGCGCCGGCGCCCATCGTCACCCACGCAGCCTGTGTCTTTCTGGGCGAGGGTGAGGCTTACAAAGTCAAACGGCCAGTGCGCTTCAGCTATCTCGATTATTCGACTGCGGCGAAGCGGCGCGCGGCGTGTGAGCAAGAATGGCGGCTGAATGTCGTGGCCGCGCCTGATCTTTATCTGGGCGTGTCCACCATCACGCGTCGCAGGGACGGCGCGCTCGGCCTTGATGAACCGGGCGCGCCGGTGGAGACGCTTGTGCGTATGCGCCGGTTTCCCCAATCAGCGCTGTTTGAGGCGCTGGCGCGGGACGGGCGTCTGACCCGCGATCTGACGGTGCGCCTGGCGGAGGTCATTCGCGACAGCCACGCCGCAGCGCCGGTGGCGCGCGGTCATCACGTCGGGGACGGCTTATTCGGCGTCCTTGACGACCTGGAGCGTGGCTTCGCGCGCGTCGACGCCGCCGCCTTGGGGCGCGATCCCGCGCCAATACTCGCCCAATGCCGCGCCGTGTTGACGCGCTCGGCGGACGCGTTGCGCCGTCGCGCCGCCGCGGGCGCGGTGCGGCGCTGCCATGGCGATTTGCATTTGCGCAACATTGTGTTGTGGCGCGGCGCGCCGGTGCTTTTTGACGCGCTTGAGTTCAGCGACGCGTTGGCGCGTGTGGATGTGTTGTATGATCTTGCCTTTCCGCTCATGGATTTGCGGCGGCTTGGCCTGACGGAGCGCGCCAACACGCTGCTGAATGCTTATCTCGACGGCGCAGCGCCGGACGCCCTTGAGGGTCTCGGCGCGCTGGGCGCGATGATGGCGTTGCGCGCGGGCGTGCGCGCGCGCGTGGCGGTGGACCGGGCGCCGCCGCATCCCGCGGACGCCGTTGATCACCTCGCGCTGGCGGAGCAGCTGGTCGCGCCCACAGCGCCGGCGCTGATTGCGGTCGGCGGTCTGTCCGGCTCGGGCAAGTCCCACCTCGCGCGCGCCTTTGCGCCCCGGCTGCCGGGGCCGTGCGGCGCGGTGTGGCTGCGCAGCGATGTCGAGCGCAAGGCTATGGTCGGCGTCGCGCCCCTCGACCCCGCTCCGGCTGAGGCCTACGCCCCCGCAGTTACTGAGGCCGTTTATGCGCGGCTGCGCGCGAAGGCGGAGCGGGTCGTCGAGGAAGGCGGGGTCGCGCTGGTGGACGCGGTGCACGCGCGACCCCAGGAACGCGACGCCCTTGAGGCGGTCGCCAGCGCGCACGGCGCGCGCTTCGTCGGCGTGTGGTTGGAGTGCGCGGAGGCCGAACGCGCGCGCCGCGTCGCCGAACGGCGCGGCGACGCCTCCGACGCCAGCGCCGACATCGCGCGCGCGCAAACGCGCTATAACGTCGGCGATGTGCGCTGGCGCCGCGTCGACGCGGCGCAAAACGCCGAGGCCGTGCTTGACGCCGCCCTCGCCTGCGCGCGCCCGCCCCGGTCCCACGCGTGACATCCCACGCGTGACGTCCCACGCGTGACGCGGCGTCGCGTGCGCCCTGCGCGGGCTCTGGCCCCTCCCGGACGGCTCCCCCGAAAGCGCTTGAGGGAACGCTTTTGGGGGGAACGCTTTTGAGGGAACGCGCTTAAGGGAAAGCCCTTTGGGTAAAGCCTGTCGGCGAAGCGCGAGGCCCGTCCCTTGGCGCGGCCCTCGAGAAAGCCTCTGACGCAGCGCCGCGGCCGGTTACTTCGACGGTGTCGTCGACGGGGTCACCGCGTCGGCAAAGGACGGCCACGTGACCGGCGTGGCTTTCAGCCGCTTCGCCTCGTCCATGTAATCCTCAAGGCACGACTGGGCCGCCTCGGCGCAGATCCGCATGGCGTCCGTCGGGTTCGCGCACGCGCCCATGTCGTGAAAGAAACGCCGATAACGCTCGGCGCGGCGGATGCCAAAGTCGACCACATGTTCTTGCGTCGCCATCCATTGGCTCCAAAACACGGGCGCTATGAGCGGATGGTCCTCGCGGGCGTGGGTCGCCGTCGCGCCGCGGTGGGCGGTGTTGTCGGCGGCGTGGTCGGCGGTTTTGTGATTGGCGGAGCCGCGTTTGGCGGCCTGAGTGTCGGCGTGCGTGGCCATGGCGCTCATCTCCCTGGTGCGTCGATCGCCGCTCGCGAGCCTCGCGCGGCGGCGGTCCCGAGGGCCGACCGTCGATGTGCGCTGGCTTTGGCGGGACGAACGCCCTCAGTGGGCCTGAGCGGGCGGTAAAAGTTAACCTCGCAAAACTACGCAATCATGGGCGCGCGTGCGCCGGGGCGCGCCCTCGGGGCGGCGGCGGATCGCGCTCGCACCGGCCGGTCGCGCCCTGAGCCGACAGGGACCGCACGCGCGCTTGGTAGATTCCACAGTTTCACAGCCCGCGCTCTGATGCTCCGTTTTGGGGGCCACTCACAATCACCGAGGCGGGTCCATGATGATGAGAACGCTGCACGCGGGGTTTCGCCGTCGCTTCGTGCTTCTGGCCGCCACCGTCGCCGCCGCGACGGCGTGCTCCGACGACGACAATCGCGCCGCGCCCGCCAATCAAGCCCCGCAATTCACCAGCGCGCCGGATGTGCGCTTTTCAGAAAACACCCCCATTGCGTTCGCCGTGGAGGCGGTCGATCCCGATGGCGACGCCGTCACGCTCAGCCTCAGCGCCGCCGGCGATGGCGCGTTTTTCACCCTCGACCTTGCGACCGGCGTCGTCACAAGCGCGCGCCCCTTCGATTTCGAAACGCCCCAAGACGCCGACAGCGACAACACCTACGCCCTCGCCGCCACCGCCAGCGACGGCGCGGCGACCACGACGCAAATGATCACGGTCGCCATCACAGACCTGGTCGATCCCTTCAACACCCGCGGCGCTGTCGCGATTTTCGGCGCTGAAGCCGGGGACGCCGCGCGCGTCGTCGACGTCGTCGGCGACCTGGATGAGGACGGGGTCGCAGACCTGGTCATCGGCGCTGCGGGCGCGACGCCGGAAGACGCGCTGAATGCGGGCGTGGTGTACGTCGTCCTGGGCGCGGCCTTGCTGACGGACGCCGACGGCGTGTTTGATTTGGCCGCGTTCGATCAGCTGTCGGGCGTGCGTGTCTTTGGCGAGGGCGCGTCCGTCGCGGCGGGCGCCGACGTCGCCGGCGTCGGCGATCTGGATGGCGACGGCGCGCCGGAGGTGGCGGCCAGCTCGCCGCTCTCTGCAGAGACGCCGCCGGAGGCGGGCGTCACTGTGGTGTTTGGATCGGCGCTGCGCGCGGCGCTCAACGCCGACGGCGTCATCCGGTTCGCGACGCTTGTCGATGATGGCCTGGGCGTGGGGCTTGATGTCGCGCCGCCATTGCTCGCCGCCACCATCGACGCGCCCGGCGATGTGGACGGCGATGGCGTCACTGATGTGCTCGTGTGCGCCTCGGCTCCTGATGTCGCGTCAAACGCCGCAGTCGTGTTCGGCGACGCCGTCGTAACGGCGCGTGGCCAAGGCGGGCGCATTGATCTCGCTGACGTCGGTCTGACGGGCGAAGGCGTCGCGCTTGGAGGCTGCGGGGACACCGCCTTCGCCACACGCCTCGGCGACATCGACGGCGATGGTCGCGCCGACGTGCTGACGGGCGCGTTCAATCGCAACAACGCCTTTCCGGTGTTCGTGCACGCCGGCGCCGCGATCGCGGCCGCACGCGGCGCCGGCGGCGTCGCCGCGCCGGCCATCACCTTTGAACCAGACGCTGACGGCTCCGGCTTGACCGCCTTTCCCGACGCCTCAGCACCCGTCGGCGATGTGAATGGCGACGGGTTCGACGACATCATGATCAGCATCGTGAATCCGCAAACTCCGCTGGTGGACGGGTATCTGGTCTTCGGCTCGCCCACCGTGGTCGACGACACCGGCGGCGTCGTCGTCGTCGCAGAGATCGCCGACAGCGGCTTGGGCGTGCGGTTTGAACGCACCGCCGTGAGCGACACAGGGATCGGCCGCGCCGCAGCCGCGGCGGGCGATGTGGACGGCGACGGCGTCGACGATTTCTTCTTCGGCCCCGATTTGATTTTCGGCGGCGATCTGGGCGGCCTCGCCGTCATCCCCGAAACCGCGATCGGCGACACAGTGCGCGCGGTGCGCATCACGGGCGCAACGCCGGCGACCCGGGCGCTGTCGAGGCCGTTTGACCTTGGCGGCGACGGCTTTGACGACGTGGTGTTGCGCGCCGATGACGACAGCCCTCTTGGGCGCCCCGGCGCAGGCGTTTTACTTCTGGTGTCGGGCGCGTTGCTCACTGCAGAAGCGGATAGCGACGGCGCGTTCGCCGTGGACGATGCGTTGTCGGATTGATCGCCGCCGCTAAGCCGCCCGCGACCAGCCCGCGGCGTGTGGACCAGCGTGTACGCATCCGGGCGCTCGCGGGCGCGCTCGTCATCATGCACCGAGGAGGACCTCATGACCGATGTTGAGGCGCTGCTGAAAAGCACTGTGGAGGAGTTGGACCGCTTGCTGAACGCGAAGAACGTGTTGGGCGACGCCATTGAGCGCGAGGGCGCGACGATCATCCCGCTTGTCAGTTACGGGTTCGGCTTTGGCGCTGGCGGCGGCGCGGATCAGAAATCAGGGCAAGGCGGGGGAACTGGGGCCGGCGGCGGCATCAAGCCGATGGGCGCCATCATCATTGATGACTCCGGCGCGCGCGTGGAAGGCTTCAAGGGCGCGGTGACCAGCTTAGCCAAAGTGATCGGCGAAACCGCCGCCCACGCCATGGACCGGCGCACGACGCGATCCGATGACGCCACGTAACCAGCGATGATCAGCGCCATGGCTTGGCTTGTGTGGACGCCGGCGTTTGTGCTGCTTGGCGTTGCGGCTGCGATTGCGATTCTCGCCGCCATTCCCGTCAGTGCGGAGGTCGCCGTCGCCAGCGCGCCCCGCCCGCGCTGGCGCTTGGCGGTCTCTGTTCTCGACGGCCGCTTGTCATTGCCGCCGCTGGAGAGCGGGGCGGCGAAAGCGTCACAGCGGGCGAGGCCGCGCACGCCGAAACCGCGCCGGTCCGCTCCCGCACGCGCGCGGGCGACGGCGGATCGGCGAGTGGAGACGGCGCGGGCGGGGCTCGTTCTGCTGGAGCGTTTCGCGCACCGCGTTCAAATCGTGGCGCTGCACGTTGAGGGACAATTCGGCTTCGCTGATCCCGCTGACACCGGCGCGGTTTACGGGGCGTTGACGCCGCTGTTGACGGCGACGCCGCGTCCTGGGTGGATGCGTGTGTGTGTGACGCCGGATTTCCACCACGCGGGCGTGTCGGGCTCCGCGGCGCTGCGGCTGCGGGCGCGGCCGATCGCTCTGGTCCCGCCGGTGTTTATGTTCATCGCGCGCATGATCGCGACATGGCGATGACCTGGCGCGCGCTTCCTCCCCGCGACATTGGCGGCGTGCGCATCATCGTGGTGTGCGCCCAGCACGTCGCGGGGCGCCGGTTCGGCGCGTTCATCAGCGTGGTCGCTCACATAACGCCCGTCGCCATTGTGCTGTGTGATGGCGAGCGCGTGCGCGTCGTCGACCCCGCCGGACAGCCGCTCGCGCTTGAGACGGTGGCGGCGCGCTGCCCGGATCTGCGGGCCGCGCTGGGCGGCGACGGGCCTGAGTGAACGCGCGCCTCGCCCTTCGCCCCCCTGCGCGCTCTCCCCGCGCCCCCTCCTCACGCCCCTTGGCGGCGGGTGCGATCTGGGCGCCGTGGATCGCCCCACGCGGCGTCATGACGGGGCCGGCTGTCGGGCGGCGCGTTCACAGCGTCGGCGAACCGCCCCGCGCAAAGACGAGCCCCTGGCGACGCGCCAGGGGCCCGATGCACGCGCGAAGAAAACCCGGGGTCAGTACGTATAACTAAAGCCGAAGAAAAACGTTCGGCCAAAGTTTTGAATCGTGCCTGTTTGCGCTTCAGTGCCGAAGAACGTCGCTGTTTCTTCGTCAGTCAAATTGTTCGCTTGGAAAAGAAGAGTCAGCCCTTCCCCAAACGGTGTTTGAATGTCATAGGAACTTTGGAAGTCCAAAACCAATTCATCATCGGTGAACGGCAGTTGCTGGTTGATGCCAACTTGTGGGGACACAAACTCACTTCGATACCGCAGGCCGAGGCGTGCCGCGAAGTCATTGAGTTCATAAAACACTGTGCTGTTGAAGACATGGTCGGACAAGCCCGGCAACGGCAGTTGAATGTCGGTTCCGCTGATGCTGTCGGGGATTTCGACCTCGCTGTCAGTGTAGGCGTAGTTGGCCGTCAGACCGAACCCGTCAAACGGATAGGGCAGAAAATCGAAGGTGTACGTCCCCGCGATTTCAACACCGGCGATGTAGCCACCCTGGCCGTTGACTGGGCCGAACACGGCGCCGACTGTTGAGGCGCCAAGCTCGGCCAGCGCATTTTCGAACTGCGCCAATTCCTCATCTGTCAAGTTCGCGGCAAGGATATCGGAAAAATCAACGTTTTCATCGACATCGTCAAAGACGAAGGACTCCAGGTCTTTATAAAAAGCGGCGAGCGTAATAATTCCGCCGCCATCGAAATAATGTTCGTAAGAGACATCCACTTGATTGGCGATGAAGGGCTCAAGTGTGGGGTTGCCGGATCCGCTGAGTTCCAGTCGGTTGGCGGTTTCATTGAACAGGAAAGTGAAACCCGCACCAAGGTCCGTGATCGGCGGTCGCGACAAAGCGCGCGATGCGCCGAACCGCAGTTGGTCATTGTCCGTCAGCCGGAAGACCAGGTTGAGCGCAGGGAGAACTTCTGTGAAATCGATACCTGTGGCGTCCGCCCCCGCGGCGGCGGCTGCTTGGCTCAGCGACGACTGATCCGTGTTGACCACGCGAACACCGACATTACCGGTCACCGGCAAATTTGCGACTTGCGTGTCCAGGTTGAACTGGAAGTAACCGGCCAGCACGTCTTCATTCAGCGTGAAGCTATCGGTTTGAGTGAAGCCTTGGCTCTGATCCAGTGTGATCGGGCCGACTTGTTGCGCCACCAGCGCGCGCGGATCCTCGACAACTAAGAAGTCCGGGAAGCCGGCGGCCGCGAAATCGCCGGAGAAGCTTTCTATGGAGGAATTCTCCGGGGTGAGCACAATCGGCGTCAACGGGTTTTGTGCGAATTGGAAGAAGCCCGCATCGTTGCCGAAGTCGATGGACTCGCGGAACTGGCTGGCTTCACGCTCAGAGTAGCGCAAACCGACTTCAATGGACGCCAGCGGTCCCCAGTTGGCGTCAAACTTAGTGTCGCCTTGGATGGCGATCAGCTCATCCTCATTGTCGAATGGAAACGCGCCGAAACGCGACAGCTGCCAGACCGTGCGATCGGTGAAGTCATTGCCGAACGCGATGTCGGGCAGATTTGTGCCATTCAACCGGTAGTCAACGACAAAATCATCGCCCATGATCGGAATATCGGCTTGAGGCACGCCGTCGGCGTTGTTGCCGTTAAAGCCAACGATTGGCAAAATCGCACTGACTTCATTAGCGAAGAAACTCTCCGCACTGGAGTAGGTGAAGTCCGCCGCGAACGCCCACCGGTCGAGCGTCACTGACGCCCGGCTGCCGATGGAGATCAGCTCGTCTTCGTCAAACTGATTGTCGTTGATGCCTTGGAAGGTGAGGCCGAAACCGCCGCCGTCGACCGTCGGCGCGCCGACATTGCGGGACAACAGACCGCCCACAACCGCATTGTTGATGACGACCGGATTGGCGATGGCGGTGTTGCCGCTATTGATTTCTTGCGGGCCGATCACGCGGATGCCGCGGCCGAATGACTCCGATTCAAAGCGAGAGTAATAAGCGTCAACCTCCCAATTAAAAATTTCATTCGGTCGCCATTGCAGCGTGCCGATGACGCCGTCGCGGGTGTCGGTACCGCCCTCTTCTTCAGTTTCGAAGCCGAAGCTGGCGGCGTCATTCACGCCGTCGCCGTTAAAGTCGTTTGAGGCGCCCTGATAATCGAAACCCACGAACCGCGTCGCCACGTCCGGCTGCTCCAGACGCGCATAGCCGATGGCGATGCCGATGGTGTCGTTGGCGAACTGGTCCACATACGAGGCGCTCAGCCGATACCCGGTGCTGTCGGCGTCGAAAATCTCATCAGCCCGGTCATTATAGATGCCGCGGATGTTGAAAGTCGCGGTCCGACCCGGACGGTCCAGGGGACGCACGGTTTTCAACGCCACTGTACCTGCAAGGCCGCCTTCAATAAGGTTTGCTTGCGGCGACTTATAAACATCAGCGCCGGCGATGAGTTCCGACGGGAACTGCTCAAACTCGATCGCCCGGTTGCCGTTCGGCGTCACTTGTTCACGGCCGTTGAGCGTCGCGAAGGTGAGGCTCTGGGACAAGCCGCGAATGTTGATGGCGCTCGATTGTCCCGTGATCCGTTGAGACGAGATGCCCGGCAGGCGCGCGAGAGCTTCAGCAATGGAGATGTCGGGAAGCCGGCCAATGTCTTCAGCCGAAATCGACTCAATGATTGTGCTGGCGTTACGCTTGTTTTCAATCGCGCTTTCAAGGCTCGCGCGGAACCCGCGCACGACGATCGTTTCTGTCTCGTCTTCGGGCGGGAGATCGGCCGTTTGGGGCGCGACCGTGTCGACCGCCTCGTCCTGAGTTTCTTGGGCGAACGTTGGTGCAAACGCCGCGCCGATGGTCAGCGCCGCAACCGAACCGCCGCACAACAAGCTGCGCCGCCATGTGTTCGTCGTCTTGAGCATAATCGCTCCTCCCCTTTGGCGTGTCTTTTCTTTGTGTCGATCACTTTGATCCGACTGGGGCCTTACGCCGCGTCAGCGCACACGCTCGCCACGCCAGCCGTCGATGGCGCAAGCTTGCGGTTTTTTCATTTTTTTGCAATCCGGGATGCGCGGCTGCGCCCTGTCAAAAAGTCGAACTTGGCCGCGGAAGCGCAGAAGTGGATGCATTTGTGCAACAGATCTTGGTCCTGACGAGCGAATGCGGCAGTGTTGAGAGCCACCGCCGCATCACGCGGAAATGTAAATTTTTGCAAAGGCGCTGATGTCCCGCGCCCGCGCTGAAGGGAGACCGTCATGGGCGCTACAGCATCCGCTCCTCGCCGACGCCAAGGGCGCAGCGACCGCCGGCGCGCAATCGCGGCGGTGGTTGCGAGCCTCGCCGCCCTGTTCGCGGCGGGCGGCGTGCACGCTCAGGCGCCCCTCGAAGACCGAACGCCGCTTGATGAGATCATTTACTTCGTGTTGCCGGATCGGTTCGAAAACGGTGATCCCGCAAACGACCGCGGCGGTCTCGACGGCGGCCGCCTTGAGCACGGCTTCGATCCGACCCACAAAGGTTTTTATCACGGCGGAGATCTCGCAGGCTTGACAGAGCGCCTTGACTATATCGCCGGGCTTGGCGCGTCCGCGATTTGGCTTGGCCCGATCTACAAGAACAAGCCGGTGCAAGGCGGCGCGGGTCAGGAAACGGCGGGGTATCACGGCTATTGGGTCACGGACTTCACCACGGTCGATCCCCATTTCGGGACCCGGGAGTCCTTGAAGACTTTTGTGGATGCGGCCCATGCGCGAGGCCTCAAAGTCTATTTGGACATCATCACCAACCACACCGCCGACGTGATCGGCTATCGCGAGTGTCACGACCCCACCTTCGAAGGCGAGCGGCCGCCGCAGGGCTGCCCATATCGCAGCAAAGCCGACTACCCTTATGTGACACGTGGCGGCGTCGACGGCGCGCCGATCAACGAGGGCTTTCTGGGCGACGCCGCTCCGTTCCAAACGCGGGAGAATTTCGCCAAGCTCGTGCGTGGCGATTATGCGTACACGCCGTTCACACCAGACAATGAAGCCAATGTAAAGTCACCGGCGTGGCTCAACGATCTCCGATACTATCATAACCGCGGCGACACGACTTTTGAGGGCGAAAACTCCCGCTATGGTGACTTCGCCGGCCTTGATGATTTGTTCACTGAGCACCCAGACGTGGTCGCGGGATTTATCGATATCTTCGCGAACTGGATCACGGACTTCCGGATTGACGGCTTCCGCATCGACACGGCCAAACATGTCAACCCCGAGTTTTGGCGCGCGTTTGTCCCTGCGATGCTGGAGCGCGCGCGCGCTGAAGGAATTGATCATTTCCATGTGTTTGGAGAGGCCTATGAACTCCAGCCGCAAGGTCTTGCGCCCTTTACGCATGTCGACGGTTTTCCCGCCGTGCTCGACTTCGCGTTTCAATCGGCCCTGCGCGACGTCCTCGCCCATGGACAGCCGACGGCGCGCTTTGCGCCCCTGTTCACCGCCGACGTACTTTATCGCGGCGGCGACGCGACGGCGCGCCAATTGCCCACCTTCCTCGGTAATCACGATATGGGGCGTTTCGCGCATTTCATCGCCGACGCGGCCGCCGCGCAGGGGCGCGCTGTCGACGACGACGAGATGGTTCAACGCCTTATCGCCGCTCACGCCATCATGATGTTCGCGCGCGGCGTGCCGGTGATTTACTACGGCGACGAGCAGGGGTTTGTCGGTGACGGCCATGATCAAGACGCCCGCCAAGACATGTTTGCGAGCCGGGTGGCGAGCTACAATGACGACGTCTTAGCGGGAACCTCCGCAACCAGCGCCGACGAGAACTTTGACCGTGAGCATCCCCTTTACCGGGCCATCGCGGAGTTGGCGGCGGTCTACCACGCCCATGCGGCTCTCCGTCGCGGTCCACAGGTCGTGCGCCTCACTGAGAATGACGGCGGTGTGTTCGCCGTGGCGCGCCGCGACGAGGTCGATGGCGGTGAGTTTCTCATCGTCGTCAACACGCGCAAGGAAACCCGCACGGCGCAGATTGAAGTGGACCCCCAGGCCGAAGCCTGGTTCTCCATAGTCGGATCGTGCGCGCCGCGCGTGTCTGCGCCGGGCAGCTATCCCGTGACGCTGGCGCCGTTCGGCGTGCTTGTCTGTCGTTCCACCGAGCCGCGGCCGCGCCCATGACCACAACTGTCGCCCACAACGTCCCGCGCACGGACGCGACGCCCGACGCGCGCGCACGCCCCCTCGCGCCGCCATGGTGGCGCGGCGCCGTCATTTATCACGTCTATCCCCGCAGTTTCCTCGACACCGATGGCGACGGCGTCGGCGATCTGGCGGGCGTGATCGAGAAATTGCCGTACATCGCCTCACTGGGCGTCGACGGGGTGTGGCTGTCGCCCTTCTTTACGTCCCCGATGCATGACTTCGGGTATGACGTCGCCGATTATTGCAACGTCGACCCGATCTTCGGAACATTGGCGGACGCCGATCGCCTGATTGCCAGAGCCCATGAGCTGGGCCTTAAAGTCATTATCGACCAAGTCTATTCTCACACCTCGGCGCTCCATCCCTGGTTCGCCCGCTCGCGATGCGATCGAACCAACCCGAAGGCGCAGTGGTATGTCTGGGCCGATCCGAAGCCCGATGGCTCGCCGCCCAACAACTGGCAATCGGTGTTTGGCGGGCCGGCGTGGACGTGGGATCCGCGGCGGGGCCAATACTACTTCCACAACTTCTTAACGACGCAGCCGGATCTCAACGTCCACAACCCATCGGTGCAAGACGCGCTGCTGGACGTGGCGCGGTTTTGGCTTGAACGCGGCGTCGACGGATTTCGTCTGGATGCGATCAATTTCGCGATGCATGACCCGCAACTGAGGGACAACCCGCCTGCGCCGCCGACCCAGGCGAAACGCACGCGTGCCTTCGACTTTCAACGCCATCTCTACAATCAATCGCACCCAGACATTGTCGACTTTCTGGAAAAAGTGCGCGCGGTCACCGACGCTTACGCGCACCGCTTCACTGTCGCTGAAGTCGGCGGACCCGACCCGTTGGGCGAAATGAAGGCGTTTACTGAGACTGACGCGCGGCTGAACTCGGCCTACAGTTTCGCGTTCCTCTACGCTGACCACATCACCGCTGAGAGCGTGCGCACCGCCGCAGCGGCGTGGCCGGGCGGCGAGGGGGAAGGCTGGCCGTCTTGGGCGTTTTCAAATCACGACGCCCCCCGCGCGGTCAGCCGTTGGGCCGTGCCGGAGCACCGCGCGGCGTACGCGCCTCTCGCCCTGCTGCTTCTTCTCGCTTTGCGCGGCAACGCCTTTGTGTATCAGGGGGAAGAACTCGGCTTGCCCCAAGCGCATGTGCCGTTTGAGGCGCTCCAAGATCCCGAAGCGATCACGAATTGGCCCGAGACACTGGGGCGCGATGGCGCGCGCACGCCGATGCCCTGGCGTGCGGAGGCCGCCCATGGCGGTTTTACACGCCCAGCTGCGCGCGCCTGGCTGCCCTTTGATTCACAGCATGCGCCGCTGGCCGTGGACGTGCAGGAGGCGGATCCGGGCTCCATGCTCCATGTGGCTCGGCGTCTGATCGGTTTGCGCCGGCGCTATCCGGCGCTGCGCCTGGGATCTGTGGAGTGGCGCGAGGCGCGTGAGCCGGTGCTCGCCTTTGAACGGGTCTACGGGACGCAACGTTTGCTGTGCGTGTTTAATTTGAGCGCCGCGGCGGCGACGTGGGCCTCACCCCGCGACCTCGTGGGTTGGCGTGTTGTGGACGCAGTCGGCGGAGGCGGCGACGGCGACGCCGCGCCGGCCGCGCTTGCTGCGTTTCAGGGCTTCATCGCGGAGTACGAGGGCCAATCACGCCCCGCAGGATTCCCGGACAATAAGCTCGGTCGTCACACGCTGGGAAAGGACTGAGCCTCCGTCATTGGCTGAGAGAAGCCGCGACACGAGCAGACGCCCCGCCTCCGCTAAGTTTTGCGACACCGTCGTCAACGCCGGGCGGGCGCAGCGCGCTAGCAGCACATCGTCATAGCCGACGACGGACACGTCGTCAGGCACCCGCACGCCCGCTTCAGCCAAGCCGCGCACCGCGCCGACGGCGATGGCGTCGCTCGCCGCGACAATGCCGTCAAAGCGCGCGCCGTCGGCGAGCAGCGCCGACACCGCCGCAGCTGAGGAATCGATTTCAAAATACAAAGGCCGCACGAGATCGCGATCAAATGGGACGCCCGCTTCATCAAGGGCTTTGCGATACCCCTCAAAGCGTTGCAACGCCTCAGGCGCTTCGGTGTCGCCGAAAAACGCCAGACGCCGACGACCCAGCCGCAGCAAATGCGCGGCCGCGCGCTGGCCGCCGCGGACATTGTCGCTGCCGACGGAACCATAGCGTTGGCCTGGCAGCTCCGCGCCCCAGACCACAAACCGCCGCTCGGTCTCCGCAAGCTTGTTAAATCGGTCATGTAAGGAGCTCTGACCGAGAAAAATCGTGCCGCCGGCGCGGTTCGTCGCCATCAATTCCGCCAAGTCGTCGAATGTGCGCGGCTGGACATGAGAGATCAGCAAATCGCAATCGCTGTCGCGCGCGGCTTCACCGATCCGGCCTAACAGTTCCAGCAAGAACGGATCTGACAAATACACCGGCCGTCCGGCTTTGCGCCCCTGGGGAGGCGGCACCACAATCGCAATGGTCGCTGCAGCTCCCGACAGCATGGCCGGCATCGTCGGTCGAAAGGGATAATTGTGCTCCCGCGCAATGCGCCAAATGCGGCGTTTGGTGGCCGCGTTGACGGACGTGCTGTCGTTTAACGCGCGCGACACCGTCGCGATCGACACCCCAGCAAGCGCCGCCAAGTCCTCCAAACGCGTGACTTTGCGTGACGCCGTCATCGCCGTCCTACGTCTGTTGCGCCGGCGCGACGGCGGGCGCGGCCGCGCGGGCCTGCACAAAAACCATCGCCGCCGCCGCCAAGACAAACGACGCCGCCGCCATCGGATACACCCAGATTACTTCAGAGCCGACAATCGCGTCGCCCCCCGCGCTTGCAGGGCCGCCGAACAATCCCACCAGCACCGTGCTCATCACGCCGACCACCGTGATCTGCGGCAGCACGATAAAGAAGTTAAAAATGCCCATGTAAATCCCCATTTTCTTGGGCGGCAGGCATTCCGACAGAATGGCGTAAGGCATCGCCAGGATCGACGCCCAGGCGACGCCAACGCCCAGCATGGCGATCCACAACATGGCCGGATCGCGGATCACCATCATGCTGACGAGCGCGCCCGCCCCAATCAAGAGATTGGCGATGTGGGCGCCGCGTTTTCCAACACGCTCCGCAATTGCGGGCAGGAAAAACGCGTAAAGCGCGGCCGCGCCGTTATACACACCGAAGAGCACGCCGACCCAGTCTGCGCCGCGATTGTAAAGGTTTGAGCCAACCTCCGTAGCGCCATAATGAAAACTGGTGATGGCGGGCGTTGAATACACCCACATGATAAACAAACCGAACCACGAAAAGAATTGAACGACGGCCAGTCGGCGCATGACGGTCGGCATTGTCGTCAAATCGTCGATGATGTGGCTGAAGAAATTGTCGCCGCTGTTTAAGCGTTTCATCACCGCACGCGCCACGAAGAACACGCCCAGCACCACCAAGCCGCCCGCGAGAATGTAGAGCTGCTTGTCGCCCTCCCATCGCACCACGCCAGCGGTCGCCACCACCCCGGCAATGAGGAAGCCGACGCCGGCGCGCACAAGGCCGGCCGCGGACGCCGGGGCGACGCCTTCTATGTCCTCCTCGGAACGAAACAGGCTGGGCGGCTCACGGAACTTCGCCAACTCCTCCGGCGCGTACTCCCGCGAGGTGACGACGGTCCATAGAATCGACCCGAGCAACACCACGCCGCCAAGCCCGAACGCGGCGATCACGTTAGCCGGCACGGCCGCGTCCGTGGCGTCGCTGACGCCGAACCACGCCGAGAGCATCCACGGCGCCGCCGAGCCCAAAACAGCGCCCGCGCCGATGAACACCGTCTGCATCGCAAACCCGTGCGTCCGCTGGCGGTTCGGCAGCATGTCGCCGACAAACGCCCGAAAGGGCTCCATGGAGATGTTGATGGAGGCGTCGAGCAACCACAGCATCACAGCAGCGAACCACAGCGCCGGCGCGTGCGGCATCACGAACAACGCCAGCGTCGTCAGCACGGCGCCGACCAAAAAATACGGCCGCCGCCGTCCGCCGAAGATCCAGGTGCGGTCGCTGAAATGGCCGATGATGGGCTGCACCAAGAGCCCCGTGAGCGGCGCAGCCAGCCAATACACAGCCAGGCTGCCAGTGTCGGCGCCAAGGGATTGGAAGATCCGGCTGACATTGGCGTTCTGAAGCGCAAAGGCGATCTGGATTCCGAAAAAGCCAAACGACATGTTCCAAATGCGCCAGAATCCGAGCGATGGTTTTTCCATCGTCGCCCTCCCTGTTTTCATTTTTTTTCAAAGCCTGCCGAATCCTGCGCTGCTTGTCGAGGCATCCAGTCAGGCCGGAGCTCGATCGGCGGTCGCCCGGGGCGTCTCCGCCGGCGTCACGCTGGGCGGCGACGCCGCCTGTTGCAGAGATTTTCACAATGTGGAACGGTTGCGACACACACCGATGACGCCGCAAGAGCGTCCCGCCCCCGTGGGAGGAGGCCCCATGATCACACCCATCGCGGACGACCGCGCGTTGCGCGTGCTGGCCGTCGCGGCCATGTCGCTCGCGCTGGCGGTTTTTGCTTGTAGCGCGCGCGCCCAAGATGACGCGCAACGCGCTGGCCCCCCCGCGCCAGGCCGCGTGACGTCGCCGGACGGGCGCACCGTCGTGGAGGTGTTCAGCGCCGACGGCGCGCCGCGCTATCGGGTGTTGCGCGACGGCGCGGAGATCATTGCGCCGTCGCGCCTGGGCGTGCGCTTTGCGGCTGGCGGCCACCGCGACGCCGGCGATGTCCAGAGCGTGGCGATGGCGTCGCGCGACACGAGCTGGGAGCAGCCATGGGGCGAGCGCCGCATGGTGCGCGATCATCACAATGAACTCCTGGCTGTGATCGCTGGAGATGGGCGGCCTGGTTTTTCGCTGCGCGTGCGCGCGTTCAATGACGGCGTGGCGTTTCGCTATGAAGTGACGGATCTCGCCGCTGAGCAGACTGAAATTGTCGATGAACTCACGGAGTTTCGCGTCGCGCCGGACTCCCGCGCGTGGTGGATCCCCGCGGCCTTCGCCAATCGCTATGAGTATCTTTACCAGACCACGCCGCTGAGCGCGGTCCATCGCGCGCACACGCCCTTAACGCTCCAAATTCCCGGTGGGCCTTATCTCGCCATTCATGAGGCGGCGCTGGCGGACTACGCCGGCATGTGGATCAATCAGCGGCGCGACGGCGTTCTCACCGCGGAACTCGCGCCGTGGAGCGACGGCGTGAAAGTGAAGGTGAAGGATGGGTTCGTCACGCCCTGGCGCACGATCCAGCTGGCGGACGACGCCGTGGGGCTGATCAATTCCGACCTCATCCTCAATCTCAACGAGCCGAACGTCTTGGGCGACGTGTCCTGGGTCACGCCGGGCAAGTATGTCGGCGTGTGGTGGGGCATGCATTTAGGCGTCCAGACGTGGGGTTCCGGCCCAGACCACGGCGCCACGACGGCTTACACGCAGCGTATGATCGATTTCGCCGCTGAGCACGGTTTTAACGGCGTGCTTGTGGAGGGCTGGAATGTCGGCTGGGATGGCGACTGGTTAGCAAACGGCGATGTCTTCAAGTTCACGCAAGCCTACCCTGACTTCGACTTGGAAGGCCTTGCAGCGTACGCGCGCGATCGCGGCGTGCGCTTAATCGGCCACCACGAGACCTCAGGCGGGATCACAAATTACGAGGCTCAGCTCGCGGACGCCTTCGACCTCTATGAGCGCCTCGGCGTGGCCATCGTGAAGACAGGCTATGTGGCGGACGCCGGTGCACTCGTGCGGCGCGACGAGGACGGGGCGGCGCGCTATGAATGGCATGACGGTCAGTTCGCGGTGAACCACCATTTGCGCGTCGTGCGTGAAGCTGCGGCGCGACGCATCGCCATCAACCCCCATGAGCCGGTGAAGGACACGGGTCTGCGTCGGACCTATCCGAACTGGGTCAGTCGCGAAGGCGCGCGCGGCCAGGAGTACAACGCCTGGGGCGAGCCGGTGAATCCGCCCGAACATGTGCCTTTGCTCGCCTTCACCCGCATGCTGTCGGGGCCGTTTGACTACACCCCGGGCATTTTTGATCTGGAGTTCGTTCGACCGGAGCCGGACGGCCGCGCCATGCACATTCAAAGCACGCTCGCGCGCCAGCTTGCGCTTTACGTCGTTATTTACAGTCCAATCCAAATGGCGGCTGATCTTCCCGAACACTATGAGGCGCGGCCGGATGCGTTTCAGTTTATTAAAGACGTGCCCACTGATTGGGAGACCTCGGTGGCCCTGGAGGGCGACATTGGCGATTTTGTCGCGATCGCGCGGCGCGAGCGGGGCGGCGAGGACTGGTATCTTGGTGCTGTGACGGATGAGCACGCGCGCGTTTTGGAGCTGTCGCTGGATTTCCTAGACAGCAACCGCGGCTACCGGGCCACGGTGTATCGCGACGGCGACGGCGCGCACTGGGAATCGGCTCCTTATGCGATCGCCATTGAGGAGCGCGCTGTCACCGCCGATGACACGTTGAGGCTGCCGCTTGCGGCGGGCGGCGGTGCGGCGGTGCGGTTCACGCCCCGCGTGGCGACGCCCTAGCACGCGCTCGGCTGCGCACACGCGCGCATCGTCACTCGCACACACGCGGCGGGCGTAACGGCGCTGGTGTCGAACAGGCGTTACAGCAGCCTCGCGCATGTTGCGGCCGGACCATGACCAGTGACGGCGCCCTGCCTTGCGCATGCGCGCCCGTGACACCGACCGGGGCCGTCGACGTGGCGGTGCGCGCGACGCCTCACAACCAAGTCATCTCTTAAGCGGCCAATCATTGAGGCGCGCAGACGACGCCGTTGATCTGACAATGCTCGCCACACTCGTTGACGACAGCGAGGGGTGGCCGTGCGCCGCGTGGACACGCACAGCGCCAATGAGGCGCGAACGTGCGCCCTGTCCACGAGGCTCGCTTTATCGCCCTATGCGAACGCCGCGCGCCAAGACGGCGGGGTTCGGGCGATCAGACGGCGGTGAGACGCTTTACTGTCCTGTCCGCCGCCATGATGTCAGGATTATTGGTGGAGGTGAGAGGTGTAACCTCGAACCGGAACCACGCGGGTAGGGTTGGCGTGGCGGCTACCCGCAAACCTAAAATGGTGGCGGGGGAGGGACTCGAACCCTCGACCTCAGGATTATGAGTCTCATAACATCTTGTCCACCACCCCTCATCATGGTTCTTTAGTCTATTGTTTTACTGTACTTATTTGTCCATCACCGTCCGCCCTCACCCACCCTCATCTGGCTGTTTCCAGCGAATTTTGTTACCCAAAACGTTACCCAGTTTTGGGGTCACGCTCGGAGGCGGGAATGGCGACCAAGCGCCTGACGGATGTCGGGATTGAGCGGCTGGCGCCGCCTGCATCGGGCCGGCTGGAGGTGTGGGACAGCCTCGCGCCGGGCCTCGGCGTGCGTGTCGGCCAGCGCCGCAAGAGCTTCATCGTCATGGTGCGCGTCCGCGGCGTGGTGAAGCGCCTCACGCTCGGCGTCTTCCCGGCGCTGTCGATCGCCGAGGCGCGGGAGAAAGCCCGCGAGGTGATCAGCCTCGCCCAGAACGGTGAGGATCCCGTTGCGCGTCAGCGCCACGTCAAGGCCCAGAAGGCCGCCGCCGAGCGCGCCACGGTGGCCGCCACCGTCGAGGACTACATCGAGCGCTACGCCAAGCCCCGCACGCGCTCCTGGCCCGACACCGCCGCCCGGCTGCGCAACCACCTCGTCGGCCTGCATGGCGACCGCCCGGTGGCGAGTCTGACCCGCGCCGACATCATCGCCATGCTGGACGCCGCGGCGGAACGCGGCCTCGGCGTCGGTGTCAACCGCGTCCTCGCCAACGCCAAGACCTATTTGCGGTGGTGCGTGGAGCGCGGGCTGATCGAGCGCTCGCCGGCCGAAACCGTGCGGGCGCCCATGCCGGAGGTGGCCCGGGACCGCATTCTTGACGACGACGAGCTGGCGGCGGTGTGGTGCGCGGCGGAGGCCGCCGGCTATCCCTTCGGCGTCATCGTCCAGCTTCTGATCCTCACCGGCCAGCGGCGCGATGAGGTCGCGCACATGCGCTGGGCGGAGATCGATCGTGAGACGGCGACCTGGACGCTGCCGCCGGAGCGCAACAAAAGCGGGCGCGCCCACATCGTGCCGCTCGCGCCGGCGGCGTTGGCGCTGATCGAGGGCCTGACGCCGGTCGGCCCGCTGCTGTTCCCCGCCCAGAACAACCTCCGCGGCGGCCGCGCCTTCTCGGGCTGGAGCAAGGCCAAGCGCCGCTTGGATGAGGCGAGCGGCGTCGCGGGCTGGCGGCTCCATGATCTCCGCCGCACCGCCGCCTCCGGCATGGCGCGGCTCGGCCATGATCCGCAGGTGGTCGAGCGCGTGCTCAACCACGCCACGACCTCCGCTGGGCCGCTGGCCCGCGTCTATCAGCGTTACGCCTATGAGCCGGAAAAGCGCCGCGCGCTGGAGGAATGGGCGGGGGAGGTGGCGCGGGTAACCAGTCAGGCCTCGCACGCGGACGTGGCGCTGGGCTGTTGATGGTTCCGCTTTGGCGCAGAGACGAAACTGGCCGGTATTGGAGGCATTCGTTGAAAGCGGACGTGCCCGCGCCGATGCCGACCGGGCGAGAACGACCCATAAGCGACTTGCGCCGTCCAACGCTGAACGGCGGCTTTGGCGCGCCTTTCAGACTCGGCCTATGCGCCGATCATGCGCGTCGTTTTCGATACGAATGTCCTTGTGGCGGCGATGCGGAGCCCGTCAGGCGCGTCGGCGGCGTTAATCGAGGCCGTGGAGGCCGGACGCATCACCTTGATCGCCAACACGGCGCTGTTCGTTGAATACGAGGCTGTGCTGACGCGCTCGGAGCATTTGGCGGCGGCTGGCGTCACGCAGACGGATGTCGGCCAAGCCCTCGACGCCCTGGCGCGCTTCATTGTGCGACCGAAAGGGCGCCGTCGCGCGCGGCCTTACGTTCGCGACCGCGACGACGACATGGTGCTGGAGGCGGCGATCAACGGCAGCGCGGACGTGATCGTCACGTTTGAGACGCGCACGTTCTCCGGCGTTGAGGACCTCGGCGTCGCTGTCATGACGCCGGGCGCATTTTGGGCTAAACTCCAAACATGAGCAGACCGATCACCATCGACCTTCCGGAGCCCACTCGAGACGCCATCGAGGCGCTCGCCGCCCGCTACGGCAAGTCGGTGGAGGATATCGTGGCTGAAGCCGCCGCCGATCGGGTCGCCGACGAGAGCGAGGCGGCCTCTTTCGCAGACCGCGCCGCGAGGGCCAAGGTCGGCGCCTTGCAGAAGGTCTTCGGCCGCGACCGCACCGGCGGCGAGCCGCCGCGGCCAGGCGACGAGATCGGCTGACGATCCAGAGCAGTCATCGGCTCCAGCGAAGGCATTAACCGGTTAAGTATCGTTTTTGGTCATTGGGCACGGTGAGCGTCACCGTCGCCCCTCGCCCGCCCTGGCTCCCTCAGGCGCACAGCCGAGACGCGCACTTCTTGCCTCTCGTTGAACCGGGCGAAAAACGCGCGCCCACCCACAGCGACGCGAATAGCAGCATGGTAGCTGCGCCCGTCCACATCGGTCGCCGGTTCGCAGTCGATGTGAAGGTTCATCGACGTGATCTTCGCCACGAGGTTCGGTTTGAACGGGCGCTCGAGGCGCATCGAGAGCGACATTACGCGCCACGCGCTATCCGGATCGTCGCGTTCGACTGTCATCGTGCTGACAGACGCTGCGAGCAAACGGCGCTCGGCTCGGTTTTCCGCCACATCAGTGCGCGGCTTGAAGCGGTACGCCGCGCGCGTCGGGGTTTGCGAAACCGGTTCGACGGCGTTCGGCACTTGCTTGGCGAGGGAGGCGCACCAAATATCGCCGCCCGTCTCCGCTGTGAACTCGGACCGTAACGTCGCGAGCGCGTTATCCCGAGAGCCGTCGGGCTCCAGCGATCTTAGCTCAAGGTCGCGACCTGCCGGCGCGGTCGGATCAACCGCCACCGTGATGCGGCGATGCGCGGTCTGCACGGTGAGGTCGTAGGTCACCGGATCCATACCCGCCGTCGGCGCAAGTGCCTCCGCGAGCGGCGGGGGCAGCGCAAGCGCCGGGCTGGCGGCTTGAGCGGCGACGGCGATGACGAGCAGAGGTGTCACATGTTTGCACATAGGTGGTTCTCCATTTGTCGAGGATGTGTACGTCGGCCGGCGCCTCACGCGGCGCGGAACCGTTTGGATGAGAGGACGAACGCGAGCCAGCCGAGGGTCGCGAGGAGCACGACCGGCTCCGGCGCGAGCAGAATGGGCGAGCCTTGGAGGGCTTCGGGAAACGCGCTGGCGCCGGGGCCGGTGAACAAGGATCCGACGGCGATGTAGAGCGCAAAGCCCATGCGCCACAAATGCCGGGCGATGCGGTGCGCGCCGGTGACGCCGCCTCGCACAAGAACGCTCAGGTCGAGCCCCGCACACAGGGCGATGAGACCGCCAAACACAAAATAGGGCTCGGGGGCGAAGCCGTCCTTTACGCCCGAAGAGCTCGCTTGCGCTTCAAGGCCAAACGCAATGGACGTCCCCGCGAGGCCGGCGGCGGCGAGGACCGCGCCGACATCCAGCCAGCGCCGACCCATCCGCGACGGCTTGACCGTCAGATAAGACGTCGCCAGCAGGTAGCACACGAACACGCCGACAATCGCGGCGATCGCCATCGGCGCGCTCACGGCCAGGAGCGCCCCACCGGCGCCCGCTATCGCCATAGCGATGATGAAGGCGCGCCCGGCGCGGCGATGGGCGCGCTCTCCTTTTCGGGTCATGAACGCAATCACGCCTGCGCCGACGGCGACGGTCCCAGCGATAATATGGATAAAAACAGACAGAGTCATAGATCCGCGGCTCCCCATGGCATGGCGGCTCCGTCCGCCAATGCGGATCACGGAGCCATGCTGGCGGGCCTCTGTCGGCTCGTCCGATTGGTACGGACACCACGCGTGTCCGTACCAATCGGCACGGACGGCGGACACGCTGAGACGACTGTAGACAGAGCCGGCTCAATCAATGGGCGACGGCGGGGGAGCCGCAGATGACCGACAGCCTGACCTTTGCGCTGGCGAACGTGACGCTGGGTGTGACGGTCCTGGCGATCAGCCTCTTGGCCTTGCGTGTGCGCGCTACGCCGGGCTACCTGCCCCTCGGTGTCGCGCTCCTCAGTATCGGCGTGATGGTCGCCCAGATCATCGTCGCGACGCTGGCGCCGCGCATGGTCGCCGTGACGGTCGCCGTCGCTCTGCCGGCGCTGCTTGCGCTCGGACCGGCCCTCTATCTCTACCTCGTCGCGCTCACGACCGAGGGCGTGTGGCGGTTAGACCGCCGGCAGGCGGCGCACGGGATCCTGCCGGCGATGGGCGTGGCGACGGCCGCCCTGTTCATCGCCTTGCCGTCGCCCTGGCGCGACGCGATGATCCTCCGCGGCGATCTGCCGGATCATGTCGCAGCGAAGGTAGCGGCGGTCTTAGCGTTCGCCCTAGTGCTGGCGTGGGGGGCGCAGTCGGGCGTCTATCTTGCGGCGAGCGCAACGCGTCTGATCCGTTATCGCCGCCGGCTCAAGGATCTCTTCGCCAGTACGGAAGACCGTGAGCTGCATTGGATCGGCTGGCTACTTGGTGTTCTCGGCGGGCTGTGGGCGCTCGCGATCATCACCGTCCTGGCTGATAATGTGTTGGACTGGCTTCCGTTTGGCCCGCGCGCCGGCGCGGCGATGGGGTTGGCGCTGGTGTGGTTCGTGTCGCTGTGGGGATTGCGTCAGGCGCCGGGTTTTGCGGGACGCTACGCCGCAGCAGAGCACGCCGACGAGCCCGCCGTGCCCGTGAAGTATCAGCGCTCCGGCGTCAGTGAAGAGCAAACGACGCGGCTCGCCAAAAAGATTGAAGCGGCGATGCGGGACGATCAGCTCTACCTCGACCCCGAGTTATCCTTGCACCGCCTCGCAGACCATGTGCGCGCGCCGGCGCATCGGGTCTCGCAAACGCTCAACGAGACGATCGGCGAAACCTTCTTCGACTATGTGAACCAGTGGCGGATTGAAGCCGCCAAACCGCTTGTATTGGCCGGCGAACAGACCGTCCTCGTCATTGCCCTCGAGGTTGGGTTCAACGCCCGATCGTCGTTCTACAAAGCGTTCAAACGCACGACGGGGCTCACCCCGACCGCGTATCGCGAGCGCGCGGGCGATTGAGGCGTCATCAGACTGGACCCGAAATGTCGGCTCGATGATCGACAGCGGACCAGCTCCTCGGGCCCGCGAGTGTCATTTCCTGGCCGATGGCGGAAGCGTCGCAGCGCTTAAAGCGGCCATTTGGCCAATGTC
>CAZMSO010000021.1:0-56177 GCA_964568975.1 uncultured Caulobacterales bacterium
TCGGGCCCGAGCACCCCGACACGCTCATCGCCGTCAACAATCTGGCGGCGCTCTATGACGACACCGGCCGCTTCGCCGAGGCCGAGCCGCTTTATCTCCGCGCCCTAGAGGCCCGCGAGCGCGTGCTCGGGTCCGAGCGCCCCGACACGCTCACCTCCGTCAACAATCTGGCGTTCCTCTACAACGCCACCGGCCGCTTCGCCGAGGCCGAGCCGCTTTTTGTCCGCGCCCTGGAGGCCCGCGAGCGCGTGCTGGGGCCGGAGCACCCCGACACGCTTACCTCCGTCAACAATCTGGCGGCGCTTTACGAGGCAACCGGCCGGTACGTCGAGGCGGAGCCGCTTTATGTCCGCGCTCTGGAGGCCCGCGAGCGCGTGCTCGGGCCGGAGCACCCCGACACGCTCCTCTCCGTCAACAATCTGGCGTTCCTCTACAACGCCACCGGCCGCTTCGCCGAGGCCGAGCCGCTTTATCTCCGCGCCCTGGAGGCCATTGAGCGCGTGCTCGGGCCCGAGCACCCCGACACGCTCACCTCCGTCAACAATCTGGCGGAGCTCTACCGCGCCACCGGCCGCACCACCGAGGCCGAGCCGCTTTATGTCCGCGCCCTCGAGGCCTTTGAGCGCGTGCTCGGGCCCGAGCATCCCAGCACGCTCATTTCCGTCAACAATCTGGCGTTCCTCTACAACACCACCGGCCGCTTCGCGGAAGCCGAGCCGCTTTTGGTCCGCGCCCTGGAAGCCGGGGAGCGCGTGCTTGGGCCCGAGCACCCCAACACGCTCACCTCTGTCAACAATCTGGCGGCGCTCTATGACGCTGCGGGCCGGACGACCGAGGCGGTGGCGACCCAACGGCTGGCCATGGCGCACTTCGCTGCCGTGCTGGGACGGCGCACCGACCCCGCCATCGCCACCAACGCACGCCTAGCGAGCCGCTTTTATCTCCATCTGCTGAGTGAACTGGAGGACGCGCCGGCGGGGGAGAGCGCACAGGCCGCGGTGGTCGCGGCCCAGCTCGGCGGGGACACCAGCGCCGGGGCGGCGATTGCGGCCGCCGCCGCCCGGCTGGCGGCGGGCGATGATCGCGTCGGCGGGCTGATCCGCGAGCGCGATGCGGCGGTGGATCGCTTGGCGGGCCTGCAGGCGGCGCGCACCCAAGCGTTTGTGGACGGGCGCCGCGAGGACGCCGGCCAGCTGAACAAAGACGTCGCGGCGGCTGAGGCCGCGCTCGACGCCCTCACTGACACCATCGTGGCGGAGTTTCCCGATTATGCCGACCTGATCGCCTTCACGCCGGTGTCGCGGACAGAGCTGCAGCGAGGTCTTGGCGAAGGCGAAGCGCTGATCACCCTGATTGAGGCGGAGCAGAGCGGGGGCATGGACGCGGCTTGGTTGGCGGTGGTGACGCGGCGCGATGCGCTCTCGGTGCTGACACTGCCCGCCGCGCCGGAGGTGGTGGCGGCGGATGTGGCGGCCGTGCGCGCCAGCATCGCCTTCGATAAGAGCGGCCCCGAGCAGCCCTTCGACCACGCCGCCGCCCTCCGGCTCTACACGGGCCTGATCGCGCCGTTGGAGGACCATCTCGCGGGCGTGGAGCATCTCACCGTCATCGCGGACGGACCGCTGCAATCCCTGCCGCTGGAGGCGCTGGTCACCACCCCGCCCACGGCCGACGCCCCAGCCGCCTGGCTCGGCGCGCGCTATGCGATCACCACGGTTCCGACGCTGTCGGCTTGGCGGGCCTTGCGCCGGGACGCCGGCGCGGCCCAGGGCTCCGCCCCGCTCTTCGCCATGGGCGATCCAGCGCTGAAGGACTGGGCGCCCCAGGTGGATGCGGCGCTCTACAGCCAAGCCATCAGCTTAGACGCCTTCCTCACCATGGGCGGGGACATGGACGCCGCGGCGGTCTGCGAGCTCTCCTCCCTGCCGCAGACCCGCGCCATGGCGCGGGCCATGGCGCGTACTCTTGGCGCAGAGGACGATGCGCTCTTGCTCGGCCCGGACGCCACCGAAGGCGCTTTGCGGGCCGCTGCGGCTCCGCGCGAGGACGGCCCCTCCGCGCTCAAGGACGCCCGCGTGCTCGCCTTCAACACCCACGGCCTCACCGCCGGGGAGCTCGCCGGCGCGGCCGAGCCGGCGCTGGTGCTCACACCGCCCTGGTCCTGCGGCGGGGAGACGCCCGACGCCATCGATCCGGCCAATGACGGCCTGCTCACGGTGTCTGAGATCGTGGAGTTGGATCTGGACGCCGACTGGGTGCTGTTGACCGCGTGCAACACCGCCGCCGGCGACACCCTGGGCGCTGAGCCCCTCTCCGGCCTGGCGCGGGCCTTCTTCTACGCCGGGGCGCGTTCGCTGCTCGTCTCCCACTGGCCGGCCGAAGCCAACGCCACGGAGCGCCTCATCGAAGCGCTCTTCAGCCCCGAGGTCGACGACCTCACCAAGGCCCAGCGCCTCCAGCGCGCCCAAGCCCTGCTGCGCCAGACACCCCGCTACGCCCACCCCGCCTTCTGGGCGGCGTTCATGGTTGTGGGCGACACGCTTTGACCGAAAACACTGATTGGCCAACGACAAGAACTAAGGCCTGATCAAGAATGGCCATCACCCGGGAGCAACTCTGCAGCCTCACGCAAGTACTTTCGGATCGTTTCCGCAGTCAAATTAAGATCTAGATTTTGCAAATCACTTTCAATTTCTGAGATCACATTACTCCGTGCAGACTCAGGATTATATTTATACCCCGCTATCGCCATGCCCAAAATCAAGCGAAGCATGCTCGTCCGCTCGCGCGCACCGACATCTTTGATTACATCCGCCTCTAGGGTCAGCGCCTTGCTTGGAGGTTGGTCCCCTTCGCCTACTGACCAATTGCCGCCTACTGCGTCAGTTACGTCCTCAACCACTCGGGACGCGCCACGCAAGGGCGCGACTCGGCGAACTTCATCGCCGAGACGCTTTGGAAAATCAAAGCCCATGCGCTCGCAGAATTCGAGAACATCGATCGGATCAAGCTTAGCCCTCTCAGATTGTTCCTCAAAGCCCCTCAAAAAAATTTCAACCCAACCAAAATAAGTCCTCCGAACCGGAGACTTTACAGGAGCCGCGCGAACATGTTCGACGATTACACACCGTGGATCTATATTCATCGCTAACAGCGCGATTTCAGCGATCGTCCAAGACGAAATGCGCCCCCAATAATTAATTTCGGCCTGTTCTGCAGATGATTCCAAATTAACACGGAGATCTGCAATAATCTCCGCTGACTTGAGGATATCCCGTGCTTGATTGAGATCAATCACTGCGAGCGCATTAAGGAATAACTCTTGATAGTGAGTGTCACCACGCCAATTTTTGTGAAAATTACCGCGCAGGTCAGACAGCGTGTCTAGAAGAAAACGGGCAGCTCTCACCTGGATCGAATCCACAGTACAAGGCGTGCACCTTGCCGGTAGAATCACGTCCCCTGGATAGTTCTCCTCCAGCCAAGCGCGATCACCAAATCCGATTTGGACAAATCGAGCCAGGACCAACGGCTTGATACTTTGTGAGCTTCGATGCACCATCTGCGACCAATTTCGGCAATTCGAGAATTTGTCAAACTCTCAGCGGCGCTACCCATGGGGAATTGTTGCGCTGCCGATGCCTGTACTCGCCCTAGGCCGGATTGGAGGGATGATTGGTCGCATACCACGCCCAGGCGGCCATGAGGTCCCGGCGCTTCTCAAAGAGGTCGCCACGCCGATAGGCCGCCTCAACGCGGCTTTCGATCTGATGCGCAAGCGCCATCTCGCAGACCTCGCGTGGGAAACTGGTCTCTTCCGCCGCCCAGTCGCGAAAGGTCGAGCGGAACCCATGCGCTGTGACGGCAACCTTCATTCGCCTCAGCACCATCAAAAACGCCATGTCTGAGAGGCCGCGGTCGAGCGCTTGTCCGGGAAACACAAACATCGACTGAAGGCCGAGGTCTCTGATCTGGTTCAAGAGAGCCAACGCTTCGTGCGCCAAGGGCACCCGGTGTTCCTGCCCTGTCTTCATGCGCTCGGCCCCGATCGTCCACACGCGCTCCTCCAGGTCGATCTCCGACCACTGCGCCTGGATCACCTCGCGTGTGCGCGTTGCAGTGAGGATGAGGAATTCAAACGCCTTTCGCGTGACCACGTTCAGTTCGCACACGCGCAGCATCGCCATGAACTCCGGCAACTGCGCATAGGGGAGAGCGGCGTGGTGGCGGTCCCGTTTGGGCTGTTTCGGCAAGCCGAGCGTCACCGTGCGCGTCGGGTTCTCGCCCGGGTAAAAGCCAGCCGCCTTCGCCCAGTCGAGGACGGCACCGATGCGCTGCCGGACGCGGCGCGCTGTCTCGGGTTTGGCGAGCCAAATCGGCTGCAGGACTGACAGCACCGCGGGCGTGTTCACCTGGTCAACACGCAGGTCTCCAATAACGGGAAACGCGTACGTCGAGAGCGTGGTGAGCCACTGCGCAGCATGCTTGGCGTTTCTCCATGCGGCGACGTTCTGTTTATGAACTTGCCGCGCTGCCTCTAAAAAAGTCGGAATCTCCCGTTTCGCCGCCCTGCCGGCGATCGGGTCTCCACCCTCCCGAGCCACTCTGCGCAATTCGACGGCGCGCTCGCGCGCTTCAGCGAGAGAGACCAGCGAAACGCCGCCAAGGCCAATGTCGCGCCGCCGTCCCTGGACCACTGTCCGCAATACCCAACGCCTCGCGCCGGACTTGTCCACGAGCAGGTAAAGACCGTTCCCGTCGGCGTATCGCCCCGGCGTCTTTGCCGACCGCACAAACGCCGCCGACAGCGCGCGGTCCGGATGCTTACCGGATTTAATCGCCAATTCCATCCCTCAAAACAGCCCACATTTTTTGTGGGATGGAAGCGCACTACATCGGATGTGCTGGGAGCGTCAAGCGGCAGAACCTCCTGCATTCACTTGGCTTTTCGGTCTTCATTGGACTTCGGCACGTTCCAGCAAGGCGGACTGTCTCTCCGCCACATCCTCACGCAGCGAAGCGGTAGGACAAACCAAAAGGGGCGGCGGGCGCCGCCGATCACCGGAGTTCGAACTGTCTCGCCAACGCTGCGCCAGGACGTTGCCGAAAGCGATGTTGACGGCGGAGCCGGTTTCCGCCTGACGGCCAAGGTGACGGCCACGGCCGCGACGTCCCGCTTCAGCGTCACCCCAACGGCGTTCGCGCCCACACAAGCGACGCGAACGTCCACGGCCCCTCGAGCCATCGCGTCGGGCGGCCGCCGCACACGACCGGCGCGCGGCCGTTCGGCGTTACTCGCTCCTGTCGTCGGTCTCCGTGTCGTCGGTCTCCCCGTCGTCTTTGTGTTGTGCGGGGTCGTATTTGGCGAACCAGCCCATAATGTTGTTGGTCTTCGCGATCAGCCGGCTCGGCCGCCCGGCGATGTAATGGGGCGAGCCCGGCACCCGGATCAGCGCGGTGTCGACGCCGCGCATTTTCAGGGCCGTGTAGAATTGCTCCGCCTCCCAGGCCGGCGTGCGGAAATCCTCTTCCCCCACCATCATCAAGGTGGGCGTCGTAACATTTTGAACGCGCATGATCGGGGAGTGTTTGAGATAGGCCTCAGGGTCCTCCCACGGGTCAGCGCGCACCCAATGGCGGCGCACCACTTGGGCGATGTCCGCCGCCAGCGCCATCGTCATCCAATTGATCACGGGCTTAATCGAGGCGGCCGCCGCAAACCGGTCCGTGACGCCCACAATCCACGCAGTGAGGATGCCGCCGCCCGAACCGCCCGTAACGAACAAGCGCTCGGGGTCGACATAATCGCGCGCCACCAACGCATCGACGACGCTCATCAAGTCGTCCACATCCTCGCCGGGGTAATTCAAATCGATCAGCTGGGCGAACTCTTCGCCATAGCCCGTCGAGCCGCGCGGGTTGACATAGACCGTCACATAGCCTTCCGCGGCGTAGCGCTGAATCTCGGCGGAGAAAAACGGCCCATACATCGCAAACGGCCCGCCATGGATCTCAAGCACCATGGGCGAGTCGCCATTCGCCTCAAACCCATGGGGCAACGCGACCCAGGCCTCGATCTCGCGGCCGTCAAAGCGGGACTCCACCGTGATCTCCTCCAGCCGCGCCATGTCGAGATGGGGCAGGAGATCGCTGTTGAGGTCCGTCATCACGCGACCTTCCGCGCCCTCCGTGCGCACGCCGACCTCCGCGGGGCGATCCGCAAAGCCGCGCGTGTAGGCGAAGGTCGCCCGCCGGCCGCGCGACACTGAAAAGGACGCCGCTGCGTAAGGGCGCCCAATAGACGTCCCGCCGAGCCCGGTGGCGACGGTCGTCGTCGAGCCGTCGAGGCGCACTTCGACAAGATCAATGCCGCCCTCATTCTCAACTTGGGCGATGATGCGGTCGCCACGCCAGGCGATGGCGTCGATGGAGCGGTCGAGATCCGTCGCCAACGCGCGGGGCTCCGAGCCGTCGGCGTTCATGACGTAAAGCCGGGTGTGCTGGTAAGACACCACCTCGTCGTCAAAGCCGAGATACGCAATGCGCGCGCCGTCCGCGGAGACCGTGGGGCTGACGTCGGGACCATCCCGGTCAGTGAGCTTCTCGCGGCTAAGATCAGTGAGCTCAACGGCGTAAATGTCGCTTTCGATGGGATCGGCCTCGCGATCGGGGGCGTCATTGCCGACGACAAGCAGCGTGTCAGCGTCAAGCCACGCCGGCGCGCTGAAGCCGGCCTCCCCGTCCGTCACTTGGCGCGGCGCGCCGCCTTCGGCCGGCACAGTGTAGACGTGGTCAGCCCCCTCTTTGAGATAGCCGACGCCGTCAAAGCGGAACATGAGGTCGTCGAAGACGCGCACTGGCGGCGACCAGTCCGCCCCTTCCGGCGCGCTCGGCGGCTTGGCGAAGCTCGGCGCGTCGGCGGGCGTGAAACGCGTAAAGGCGATGGTCTCGCCATCGGGCGACCACACAGCCTGGCGCGGCGCGTGCTCAAATCGGGCGAGCGAAAAGCTGGTCCCGTCGTCCATGAAGCGGACGCGCAGCTCGGGCCGCCCATCCGCGGATGTGGTGTAAAGAAGCTTAGACCCGTCGGGGGACCAGCGCGGCGCGCCGGCGGATGCGCCGCCATGAATAAGCGGGCGATGCGCCCCGTCGGCTAGGCTGATCATCCACACATCGCCGCGGATTTGGTCCGTTTGGCGATCCATAGACCGGCGGACGTAAACCACAGTCCCCCCGTCCGGGGAAATCTGCGGGTCGTCGGCGTATTCAAGATCAAACACCCGCTCGGCGGTGAACTTCCGCGCGTCGTCGTCCGCCATCGCGCCCGTCGCCGTCAGCAGCGCCAGGCCTGCAGCCGCTCGGTGTGTCTTCATGGCGTGCTCTCCGCGTCGTTCGTGAGTGTTACAATGTTACGTGACACGACGGCGTCGGCGCGGGCAAGGCCACGCCGGCGCCGCGGCGACGCACAGCCGCGCCCGACGCGCCCAGCGTCGGCGCGCGCGTCAAGATCGGCCTCAGCGCACGATGGTCATTTCCTCAATCAGACGTTCAGCGCCGTCGAGATTGTCCATCACCCACAGCATGTAGCGGGAATCGACATGGATGGTCCGCGTGGTGCGCGGATCGAAATCCCAGTCCGAATTCACGCTCTCAATGGTGCCGTCGAACAAAAGGCCGACGAGCTCACCACGGGCGTTGAGCGTCGCTGAGCCCGAATTGCCGCCCGTCGCATCGAGATCCGACAAGAAGTTGACGGGCGTTGATCCGATGGACTCCAATTCGAAGTCGCCATAAGCCTTTTGGTCAATCAGCGCGAGCAGTTGATCCGGCGCATCGAAGGGGTCTTCATTCGTGTGCTTGGCGGCGATCCCTTCAAGGCGGGTGAACGGTTCATAAATCAGGCCGTCTTGCGGCGAGCCGCCGACAACAGAACCGTATGTGACCCGCAGCGTTGAATTCGCATCCGGATACGCCACTTGGCCGTGCTCCTTTTGCCAGGCGATGATGGCGGCCATGTACCCCGGACGCGCGGCCGCGCTGTCGCCCGCGCGCGCTTTCGCAGCTTCTTCTTGGGCCAGTTCGGTGTCGTACAGCGCGACCGCCAGCTGAATGAACGGGTCGCGAGAGTTTTCGAACTCCGCTGGTTCAGCCGTCATCAGGCTGAGGCGCGTCTCGACGTCGTTGAGGGTGGTGTTGGCGTAAAAGCGCGTGAGTGTGCCGCCAAGCCCCGCCGCGTCCGTGACGCCGTCAAGGCCAAGGGCTGCGTCAAACGCCGCCACGCGCTCATCCTGCGGCGCAGCCACATAGCGTTCCAAGAAGAACCGCCACTCCGCCTCATCGACTGTGGGATCATAGCGCTGGTCAATCGCTTGCAGGGACTGCTCGAAGAACGCCATGTCGCGCTCTTGATAGCCGGACTCGCGTTCAGCATCCGGCTTTTCGCGCTCCTTCGACAACCGATAGAGCCGTTGCGCGGCGCGCAGGAGTTGGGGCCGCGTGGCGTTGTTGTACCAGAAATCCTGACGCGCAGCGCTTGCGGCCTCCTCGGCGAGGACATCGACCCGCGCCACCGCCTCGCCCAGCGCAGCGCGGGCGGGATCCTCCTCGATCCACGCGTTCAGCGCCGCCTCACGCGCCTGGCGACGCCCGACCAAATCCACGCGCCGCGCGCCCTCGATCTGGCCTTGGAAGTTCTTCAGAACATTGTTGAGGCCGGCCAGGCGCGGTTCGTACTTCAAACGCGCGCCGCTTGCTTCCGGCGCCGCGCTCTCAATCGTTGCGATCCATCCGCCCAAGATGTCGATATATGTCGGGATCCACCAATCAAACGTGTTGCGCACCTCCGCAAGGCGGGCATAGCGCTGTGTGGAGCCTGGATACCCCGCCGCCATTACGAAAGCGCCGTCCTCCAGCCCCGCCGCGGAGACCTTCAGGTGGTGCTCGGGTTGGAACGCCACATTGTCGTCTGCATACTCCGCCGGGCGACCATCGGGGCCGACATAAGCGCGATAAAACGCAAAGTCGCCCGTGTGGCGCGGCCACCGCCAATTGTCGATGTCGCCGCCATACTTGCCGATCGCGTCCGCAGGCGCATAGACGAGGCGGACGTCGCGGATCTCAAGACGTTTGATCAATTTGTATTCAAGACCTCCGAAGAAGGAGGCGACTTGGCAGCGATGGCCGGGATCGGCCTCACACTCAGCGATGGCGGCTTTGCGCCGCCGGTCAATGCGTTCGAAGCGCTCGCGGCCGGAGAGGTCGGGATCGAGGTCGCCGGTGATCTGGTCAGTGACGTCGGCCACCGCCACCGTGACATAAATCCGCGACCCCGGCTCCGCCGGCGGCTCATCGTCATTGGTCGGCGCGAAAAACCCGGTGTCTAAGTAATTGTTGTCGTCCGTGGAGTTGAACTGAACAGACCCGCGCGCGCAGTGATGGTTGGTCGCCACAAGTCCTGTCGGCGACACAAAAGAACCCGTGCAACCGCCGAGGGAGACAATCGCGCCCATGGGAAAACCGGTCAGATTGCTTAACCGGCGCGGCCGCAGGCGCAAGCCCGCCTCCCGCAGCTCCCGCCGCAGCTGCGGGAGTTGGTCAGGGGTGTACATGCCTTCATCGCCCGTCGCCGGGGTCGCCGCCCACGCCGTCATCGTCGCCACGAGGCCCAGCACCACTGCGTGTCTCATCGACCCACCCCCCTTGATCGCGCATCCCGCGCACCCGTGTGATCACCCCATAGAACCACTCGGCTCTGAAGGGCACAATCGCGCCCGGGCCAGCCGCGCCGCCCGTTTCGACACCCACAAAGCCTGGCGCGCGCAGTCAATCAGGCTGTAGGCCCTGCAAGCCGGCGCGGTGATGAGCCCCAAAATCGCCCGCGCTCACTCAATCATCAGGTCGTCGAGATTGGCGTTGGGGCGGATGTCGCCCACCACGGGCTCACGCCCGCCGCGCAGAATGGAGTTCCCCTCATAGAGGGTCCGCTGGTCAATCGGCGCGGGGTTGAGCCAGTCGTCCTCCTTCATCTGACCGCTTTGGCCATAGGCGGTCAGGGCGTTTTGATAGGTCGCAAGGCGGATCGCCTCCTCCGACACGCCAGCCTGGCGTGCGAGCTTTGCGACTTTCGCCACCGCCAGCGGTTCAGAAATGCCCCAGTCGCAGGCGCTGTCGATGATGATGCGCTCGCCGCCATAGCGCTTGAGGAGCTCGACCATGCGCGCTGAACCCATTTTGGTGCTGGGATAAACGGAAAACGCCGCCCAATAGCCGCGCTCCAGCGTCTCATCGACGGTCTCTTCTGTGTTGTGGTCGACCACCACCCAAGACGGGTCGAGGCCGTGTTCATCGCACACATCCATCGACCGCGTCGCGCCGCGCTTTTTGTCGCGATGGGGCGTGTGGATCATGACCGGCAGTTCAAGTTCTTTCGCGAGCTCAAGCTGCGCGCGAAAGTATTTGTCTTCCAACTCCGACTGTTCGTCATAGCCGATCTCACCAATCGCCACGACGCCTTCTTTGACGGCGAACCGAGGCAAGATCTCCATCACCTCTTCGGCTAAGGCTTCATTATTGGCTTCTTTCGAATTCAGCCCAATCGTGCAGTAATGGCGAATGCCGAACTGGCCGGCGCGGAACCGTTCAAACCCCACAATGTGGGACAAGTAATCAATGTAGCTGCCGACATGGGTGCGCGGCTGACCGATCCAAAACGCCGGCTCAATGAGCGCGACAATCCCCGCCGCGGCCATGGCCTCATAATCGTCGGTGGTGCGCGAAATCATGTGGGTGTGCGGATCGATGAACATCAGTCAGCGACCTCCTCTGGACGAGCGAAATGTTGATGAAGACCTTGGGCGGCATGGCGTGAGAGGCGCGCCCAGGTGAGATCCCCGGACGCGATCCGCGCCGCGAGATCCGGCGCCGTGTCGAGCGCGCCGCGGCCGAGATTATGGGGCGCGGCCGCTAAAGCCAGAGCCGCGCCTTGCCGGCCAAGCGCATCGCCGTGGGCGAGTTCATGGGCGATGTCAGCGATCATGTCCTGACGCGCGAACGGGCCCACACACCGCCAGAGCTCAAAGCTCACAGGCCGCCCCGCCGCCCGGCGCTCGCGCGCCGTGTCGATCAGCATCACCGCCAGATCCGCGTTGGCGCGCTCGTCCAGCCCCTGGATCGGCGCAAGATAAGACCCCACGAACAGGGCTTTCAGCACCATGTGATTCCACCGGCGCTCATCAAAGGTGTCTTTCGGGAAGGGTGAGCGATGGGCCACCGCTTCAAACACCGCCAGCATGTTGGTGCGCAGCCCTTCCGCCGCCGCATCGACCAACGCCGCAGCGTCCGGGTACAGGGGCAGACCCCGGTACAGCGCGATCGCCTCCGCGACATCCGCCTCGGCCGTCATCCGCGCAAAGCGTTCGTGGAACGCCGGCGCCCCCGCGCCGCCAAACTCCACCATCAGCGCGACGCGCGCCGCGTGATCAAGGCTCCACTGCGCGGCGTCCCAGCCTGGACGCGCGGCGTCGGCGGCGGTCGCCTCCTGCGCCGTGAGGTCGAGATCCGCGCGCCCGAGCTTTCGCGGGACCATGCCGAACGCGATAGTGAAGTCGCGTTCGGAAAACGCCGCGCGCAACGCCTCGCGACGGGCCGCAAGCCAGGCGCGCGCGTCGGGCGCGGCGCGGCGGTCGATCCACGCCGTCAAAACGCCCAAGGGCTCGGTCATGCACGCTCTCCCCGCACGGTGTTGCAATGCGGCCCACCATCGCGTTTTGCACGCATGCGTGCAAACCCTAGAGCCGGTCGGCCGCAGCGCAGCGGGCGACAAGCGGGTGCGCGCCGCACGGGCGGCGGCGGCGGGAGGGTGCGGCGATGCGCGACACACTGGTTGTTTTGGCCGTCGGTTTGACGGCGGATCTGATCGGCGCGCACACGCCGGCGATCAAACGCTTCGCCGAGCGTGGCGGCCTGCGCCCGCTCACCACGGTGACGCCGGCGGTGACGTGCACCGTCCAAGCGACGCTCATGACCGGCGCAGCGCCGTCGCGCCATGGCTGTGTCGCCAATGGCTGGTATTTCCGCGATTTGGCGGAGGTCTGGCTGTGGCGGCAATCGAACCATTTGGTCGGCGGCGAAAAAATCTGGCGCGCGGGCAAAGCGCGCGATCCCCGCTTCACCTGCGCGAACATGTTTTGGTGGTACAACATGTATTCCGGGGCGGATTACGGCGCGACGCCGCGGCCGCAATACCCCGCCGATGGGCGGAAAATCCCCGATCATTACGCCTATCCTGACGGCCTGCATGACGAGTTGGACGAACGCTTCGGCCAATTTCCGCTCTTCACCTTTTGGGGGCCGATGGCCGATATCTCCTCAACGGCCTGGATCGCCGGCGCGACCCGCCATGTGATGGAGACGCGCACGCCGACGCTGACGCTGTGTTACGTGCCCCACTTAGACTACAATCTACAGCGGTTGGGTCCTCAGTCTGATCACCCTCAGCTCGCCCAAGATCTCCAGGACCTCGACGCCCAAGTGGGCGCGCTGATTGAGGCCGCCGAAGCCGGCGGGCGGCGCGTGATTGTTGTGTCTGAATATGGGATCACGCCGGTCACGGACGCGATCCCCATTAACCGCGCGCTGCGCGAAGCCGGCTATGTCGCGGTGCGCCGCGAGGGCGAGCGCGAGCAATTCGACGCCGGCGCCAGCCGCGCCTTCGCCGTGGCCGACCACCAGATCGCCCACATTTATGTTAATGATCCCAGCGTGCTGACCGCAGTCAAAGCGTTAGTGGAGCGCTTAGACGGGGTCGAGCGGGTGCTCGACGCCGACACGAAAGCCGAGGTCGAGCTCAACCACCCGAATTCCGGCGAACTCGTCGCGATCTCGGCCCCGGACCGGTGGTTCAGCTATTACTATTGGCTCGACGACGCCCGCGCGCCGGATTACGCGCGCACAGTCGATATTCATCGCAAGCCCGGTTACGATCCTGTCGAGCTCTTTTTTGATCCCGCGCTGAAGAATCCGAAGCTCGCGGCGGGGCTGCGACTCGCGCGCCGGAAATTGGGGTTCCGTGCGCTGATGGACGTCATTTCCCTCAAAGACACCCAGCTGGTGAAGGGCTCCCACGGCCGCCCCACCGAGCGCGAGGAGGCCGGCCCGCTCTTAATCAGCTCCGAGCCGGCGCTTATGCCTGATCGGCCGATCCGCGCCGCGGAGTTCAAAGACCTCGCCCTCGCCCACGTCTTCGACTGAGCCGGCCGCAGGGGCGCGTCACGTCCCCGCAATATGGCGCTGAAGCATCCGTGTCAGAACGAACAGGCCGACACACACAAGCGCCACGCCCGGCGCGCCGGCGCCGGCGGCGACCACGGCGTCCACTAACGCGACCCCAGCGATGAGACTGGTCACGGCGCGCGGCGCGTCCCCCGGGGCTCGACGCGCCAAAAGGCGCAGCGCGTGAAGCGCCCACACCGTCAAAGCGACCGTAAACGCCAGCACCCCCACGAGCGCCGGCTCCGTGGCCCGCCACAGGCCGTAAGCAATGGGCGCCGCGAGGAAAATCAGCGGCCAGACATGGCGCACGGCGTCGATACGTTCTTGCTTAGCAGCGTAGGTCAGACCGATGATCCAGCTCAAAAGCGCCGCGCCCGCGAGCCAGACCGACCCCGTCATGAGCGCGCCGCTCATGGCCGCCCCGGCCGCGACATAAACAAGCAGCCGCGTCACCCCCATCACCACAGGGCTCAGAGCGAATCCTTTGTGGTGGAGGTTGTACGCCACGACCGCCGCCGCGAGGCCGAGCGCCGCCACGCCCGCCGCCCAGCCCATCAGCATCAGCACGAGCACGGCGCTTGCGAGCAGGCCAAAGCCGATGCGGAACACCGTCGCGCGCGCAATGCGACCGCTTGGAATGGGCCGCTCCGGCCGCTCGCGCGCGTCAATCTCCGCATCACAAGCGTCGTTGAGATACATGCCGCCGACATACATGAGCGACAGCGCGACCAGCGCACCCGCGAGCGTCGCGCCGCTCCACGCACCGTCTTCGCTGGCGAGCGCAAGGGCGGAGGCCGCCAAGACATTCGACCACACCGTCGGCAAATTGGACACTCGCCCAAGGGCCAAGAGATCGCGCGCACGCGTCGGGCCGGCGCCGCCGGCGGAAGTCGGCCGCGGCGTCATGCGTGCGCCAACACATGCGCCGTCCAGGCAAGCTCGCGCGCAATCGCCGCCGGCAAATCCTCCGCCTGGTGCTCCGGCGGAAGCACGCTCCAGGTGTAGGTCTCAACCTCCACATGATCAGCATAGCCATGGGCGCGTTGCGCGCGGAGGGCGTCGATCAGGGCGTCTTGCGTTGTGGCGAAGCCATCCACGACGCCCAGGAACACCGGCACATGAAAGTGGATGCGCCACTCCGCCCCATCCGCTTGATCGCCCAGCGCCAGGGCCTCGGGAATGTCGACGAAGCGGTGAAGCGCATCGCCTTGGCGGATCACGACTTGGTGGAGGTAGGTCGGTTCATCCATCGCCGCCAAGCGAGCCCGCGCGTCAGCGTCGGCGTGGGGGATGCGCAAGGCCGAACTCACTTGCATCTTCGCGATGCGCACGCCCGCGCCCGCCAAGTGCGCGAGGGCCTCGCTGGGGGTCTCAAATTCGACCGCGCTGTGGCAGACGTCATAGCAGACGCTCAAACGCCGGCGCAGGATCGCCTCAGCGGCCTCGCGCGCACGACCCGTCTCGCGCGCGGCCATCGCGACGGCGTCAGCCGAAAACAGGCGATCGTGGAAAAACGCGATGGTTTCCGCCGTGGTCTCAAGGAAACAGCACGGCTCAGGCTCCAGAGCGAGCGTCAAGTCGACGCCAGCGGCCTCGCTCAAACGCTCCAGCCGAATCGCCGCAGCCACGAGATTGGCCGCCGCCGCCTCCACCCGCGCCGGCTCGGCCCAGGGTTTGTACGTCACCGGCAGCGTGGAGATGGAGCCCACCGCCCCCGCCTCAAGCACCGCCGCCAGGCTCTGAGCCAGGTGGTCGGTGTAAACGGCCCGTTCAGGCTCCGCCCAATCGGGGGCGTAGACATCGGCTTTGACCGGGACCCCGTGAAACGTCCCATACGGAAAACCGTTGAGGGTGTTCACGCTCAGGCGCTCGCGCCGCAACAGCGCCTGCAGCGCCGCGCGCTCAGCGGGGTCGGCGAGCGCGGCGGCCGCACGACCCGCCAGGCGCAGCCCCACAGGAAACGTCGCGCCGTTTGCGCCGTTCGCCCCGGCTTCATCACGCACAGCCGCAGCGTCGCGCGCGAGCATCGCCGCGACGTCAGGCCAACTCTCGCCCGGATGCACATTGGTGCAATAGGTTACGTCCATCGCGAGCTCACGCGTGCGCGCGCCGGCGAAGCCAGGCGATCGCCGCCTCCACCCGCTCGAAATCCATAACATGAACGTCGTGGGGCGAGCCGAGACCAGTCAGCAACGTCACCGTCAACCGGCCGCCCAAATGCTCCTGAAAGTCCGCCAGCCCCTGCAGCACCGCCGCACGCCCAGTGTCCGGCTCCCGCTCAGCCAGCGCGTCGTGCCAGAGCGTGAAGCCGATCCGCTCCAGCGCGCCCGCAATCCGGTCGCTGTCGGCTTGGCTGAGGAGACCAGCGAGGACAGAGTATTGGGCGTCGAGCGCGATGCCGATGGCCACGGCTTCGCCATGCCGCAGATCATGGTTGGACGCAATCTCGAGCTTGTGGGCCGCCCAGTGGCCGAAATCCAACGGCCGGGCGCTGCCGCTTTCAAACGGGTCGCCGCCATGGGCGATTTGGGCCATGTGCAATTGCGCACAGCGGCGGATTTGATACGCCATGGCGGCGCGCTCAAACCGCCCCAACGCGTCGGCGTTCGCCTCCAGCCAGTGGAAAAACGCACCATCGCGGATCAGCGCGACCTTGACTGCCTCAGCGATGCCCGCGCGTTTGTCGCGCGGGCCCAGCGTGTCGAGGAAGTCGATGTCGTTCAGCACCGCCGCCGGCGGCGCGAAGCTGCCCATGAAGTTTTTCACGCCAAACAAATTGACGCCGTTTTTCACCCCGACGCCGGCGTCGTTTTGCGCCAGCGTCGTGGTCGGCACGCGGATCAAGCGCACGCCGCGATGGCACGTCGCCGCCACGAAGCCCACAGCGTCCAACACCGCCCCGCCGCCAAAGGCGACCACATAAGAATGGCGATCTATGCGCCGCTCATAGAGCACGCGGTGGTGGGCCTCCAACAGCGACACATCGTTCTTCGCCGCCTCGCCGGCGGGGGTGACGACGAGGTCGCCGACCATCTCCACAAGGTCGGCGTGAGCGTCGGCGTAAGCGGCGAGCTCATGGCGCAGGCTTGGGCGGGCCGCCACGAGGCCCCCGTCCGCGAACGCCACAAACCGCACGCGCTCTCCCGACGGCGCGACGGCCGACGCGGCGCACCCCTCAAGCCGCCCATGCATCGCGTCCACGAGCGCGCGGTTTTCCGGCCGCAACAGACCTTCCGTAAAGACGACCGGAAACTGGAACCCCACGGCGAAGGCCTGGGGGTGCGCCCCGCACTCCACGTCGGCGTCAATGACAGCCATCAGCGTCTCCCCAAGCCGCGGCGCGCTCCGCGCCGTATGCGCACAGTCTGAGCGAAAACGGCGCCACAGCAGTGGGTCATCGTGCGCCATGTCCAGCGCCGCACGCCGCACGCGGCCAGGCGCGCCACAGCCGCTCCCGCGATTCCACAGCCGGCGCGCCATCACCACAACCACCCGCGACCTTCTGTCGGGGACACGTGTCGGCTGTCGGGGACACGTGTCGGCGGTCGGGGAGACGCGTCAGCGCCACGCCGCCGGGCCGCAACGCCCACGCCGCCCACTGTGATGCACGACAAACGCCCCCAAACCCCGCCACGCCCGCGGCGCCGCAACGACGCCGCATCTGGCGACCGCCGAGCGCCTTCGATCCCAGCGTCAATCCCAGCGTCGACTCGAGCGTCGACCCGAGCGTCGTCTTGAGTGTCTCGGCGCGTGCGCCGAGACACCGGCGATGCTTAACGGTTCACAATCTCCTCACGCGCTTCAGCCAGCGTTTGATACAGCGCCTTCGGCACGCCGGTTTCTTCCCACAGCTTGTTGGTGCTGCGATCGATCGCGCCATGGAGGATGATCGGCGCTGAGCCGTCGCCGGCCGCCGCCAAATCAAACTGACTGTAGCCCGGAAAGCTAACGCTTAAGAGGTCGTTCGACGACAGAGCCGGCTCATCGGAACCGCCAGCGCCGCTAACGCTGCAATAATCATTGAACTGGATTTCTTCGGCAAACTCACCCGACTGATTAAAGACGAAGAAGGTGATGAACGCGCGCGCTTGAGTCTCCCCCGCTCCCAACCGCTCGCACCGCAGCCGATACTTAACCTCAAGCGTTCCATCTTTGCCCGTCTCGGCGAAATACTCGACATACGCCCGGTCGTTTTGTGGCCCGTCCACGGCGACAATCTCCGCGTGCGCCGCCGCGCTCAGAGACGCCGCAAGCACGACGCCACACACATTCCGTTTGGTCATCACGTCCCCCGAATGATTGAGATGACAGCGCACACTCGCTAAGCTGCAGTATAGCTGTCGTATTTTGCGTGTCGAGTCAGCCTACAGCCTCAGCGCAACGGCTCTGTGACAACCCCGGCGCGTATGAGCCTCGCGCGGCCGCGCACCGCGAGCGCGTCATCGGTTTGGGGTCTGGAGACGTTGGGTCTGGACGCATTGGGGCTGGGTTCGTCGGGTCTGGGTTCGTCGGGTCTGGGTTCGTCGGGTCTGGGGGGGCGCAAAGGCTGGTGCGCCGCGTGGGGAGAACGGGAGACGCCATGTCGATGTCAGCGCTGTCGCGACGCTCTGTGCTTCATCTCGCCGCCGGGGCGACTGCGGCTGGGCTTGTGAGCGCAACCGGCTGCGACCGCGCACCAACGCCGCCCACGAACAGCCCCCCGACAGCGATCGGCCAGCCCTTTCCGCGCGGCGTGCGCCTGCCGAGCGCGCCGGCTCCGCGCCCCGGCGCAGACAGCGTCGGCGTAGCGATTGTCGGCCTCGGGCGTTACGCCCTGGCGCAAATCATGCCGGCGTTCACGGCGGCGGGACGCTGCCACATCGCCGCTTTGGTCTCAGGCAATCCGCGCAAAGCCGCGCGCGTCGCCCGCGCTTATGGCGTGCCCGAGGACGCAATCTACAGCTATGACACCTTCCACCGCATCGCCGAGGATGACCGCATCGAGGGCGTCTACATCATTTTGCCCAGCGGCTTGCACGCGCCATGGACGGAGCAGGCGTTTGCGGCCGGCAAGCATGTGCTGTGCGAAAAACCAATGGCGTTGAGCGCGGCGGAGTGCGCGCGCATGATCGCCGCTGGAGAGCGGGCCGATCGCCATTTGATGATCGGCTATCGCTGCCATTTCGAGCCCTACAATCGCCGCGCTATGGCGTTGATGGACGCTGAGGCCCTCGGCGCGATCGACCACATCGACACCGCTCAGACCTATGTGATGGGCCCGACGACGCCGGCGCAGACCTGGCGCGTGAACCGCGCGCTCGCCGGCGGCGGTCCGCTTGAGGATTATGGGATTTACGGGCTTCAGGCCGCGCTTTACCTCACGGGCGAAACGCCAGTCGAAGTGCGCGCGACGCTTGAGACGCCGCCGAATGATCCGCGCTTTCTTGAGATTGTCGCCACCACCACCACGGAGTTCACCTTCCCCAGCGGCGCCACGGCGCGGTGTGTGACCTCGTATGACGCGCCAGGGCGCAATCGCGTGGCGGTGCGCGGCGCACGCGGCTCTTTGGTGATGGATCCCGCCACGGGCTATCGCGGCAACACCTTGACGCTGGAGACGGACGGCGCGCGCGAGGTGCTGACGCCGGGGGAATCGCGCACCCAATTCGCCGCCCAGCTCGACCACTTCGCCGCCGCGATCCGCGAGAACGCCCCCATCCGGACCCCCGGTGCGATGGGGTTGCGGGATGTGCGGTTGATGGAGGCGATTTACGCCGCCGCCGCGGCGCAGCGCCCGCTGGCGCTCACGCCGGATGGGCGCGTGCGCGCGACCTAGCCGCGTCCGCGAGGAGCGCTTACGCCGGCGTCTCTCGGCGGGCGCGGTCGCGAAGTTCGAATTTCTGGATCTTGCCGGTCGAGGTTTTCGGCAAATCGGCGAACACCACCCGCGTCGGACATTTGAAGTGGGCCAAATGCTCGCGGCAAAAGGCGATAATGGCGTCGGCGTCCGCGACCGTCCCCGCTTTCGTCTCGACAAAAGCGACGGGCGTCTCGCCCCATTTTGGATGGGGCCCGGCGACCACCGCCGCCTCCGCCACGGCCGGATGGCGATAGAGCACCGATTCCACCTCGATGGAGGAGATGTTCTCCCCGCCGGAAATGATGATGTCCTTCGACCGGTCCTTCAGCTCGATATGGCCGTCGGGATGGCGCACGCCCAGATCGCCGGTGCGGAATTGACCTCCCGCGAACGCGGCGTCCGTGGCGGTGGGGTTTTTCAGATACCCCTTCATGACGACATTGCCGCGGAACATGACCTCCCCCAGGGTCGCGCCGTCGGCCGGCGTCTCCGCGAGAGTCTCAGGATCACGGACGCTCAACTCCTCCAGCACGACATAATTGACACCCTGGCGCGCCTTCTTGGCCGCGCGGTCATCCGCCGCCAACGCGTCCCACTCGCGCCGCCACGCACACACCGCCGTGGGGCCGTAGACCTCCGTCAGGCCGTAGACGTGCGTGATGTCGAAGCCGACCCGCTCCGCCCGCGCAAGCACTGAGGGCGGCGGCGCGGCGCCGGCGGTCATCACCGCGACGCGCTGCGGCAAGACGACCCCGCGCGCCTCCAGCTCCGTCGTGGCCATGTTGATCACGATCGGCGCGCCGCTGAGGTGAGAGACCCCATGGGCGCTGATGGCGTCGACAATGGCCGCCGCCGCCGGCGCGCGCAGGCCGATATTCACGCCCGCAGCCGCCGCCACCATCCAAGGCTGACACCAGCCATTGCAGTGGAACAGGGGCAGCGTCCACAAATAGCGGGGGTGATGAGGCAAAGACCACTCCAGCGCGTTGCCGATTGCGGCCAAGTACGCGCCCCGGTGGTGGTAGACCACGCCTTTCGGATCGCCTGTGGTGCCTGAGGTGTAGTTCAGCGCAATGGCGTCCCATTCATCCGCGGGCGCCACGTCATTGGCGTCGACGGGCGACGCGGCGCTGAGAAAGGTCTCATAGTCCTGCCAATGCGCCGGGGCGTCCTCCGACACGGCCGGATCGCGCACGACCACGACCTTTGGGCGGACGGCCGCGATGTGCAGCGCTTGGATCGCCAGGGGCGCGAGCGCCTCGTCCACCACAAACACCGCCGCCTCGCCATGGTCGAGAATGAAGGCGACGCCGGCGGGATCAAGGCGTGTGTTGATCATGTTGAGGACGCCCCGCGACATGGGCGCTGCGTAGCTCATCTCCACCGCCGCAGGGATGTTGCGCGCGAGCACGGCGATGGTGGTGTCGCGGGTGACGCCGGCCGCACGCAGCCCGCCCGCCAGCCGCAAGCACCGATGAAACACCTCCGCCCACGTCCAGCTCTGATCATCGAACGCAATGGCTGGGGCGTGCGGATACGCCAAGGCGGAGCGCTTCACCAGCGACACCGGCGACAGCGGCGTGTGGTTGGCGGGGCGCTTGTCAAACGCATCATATGTGCTCATGGGTCGACGCCTGTGTGTGCGGATGTGGGACGCGTTATGGTCGAGGGCGCGGCCAGCCTGATCAAGGCCCGCCCCGCGTCAGGGGCGCCCGACTATGGTCCTAAGCGCGGATTAGGGCGCACGCGCTGACGCCCTGCCTGACGCCGCCTTTTCCCCCTCTCTCGGTCGCCCTCTCGGTCGCCCTCTCGGTCGCCCTCTCGATCGCCCTCTGGGCGCCCCTTTGAACCGACGCTTCACCACGGAATGCGCGCGCCGGCGTGGTCGAGGAAAGCGCCGCTGTCCTCCGGCGTCAGCGCGTCAAGCACGGCGTAGAGCTTCTGGGCCGCCGCCTCAGGGGTGAATTGCGGGCGCGCCCCGGCGTAAGGCGCGCTCAGCGGCGTCTTCACCGTACCCGGCTGCAACGCCGCCAGTGCGAGCTGTGGGCGCGTACGCCGGAACTCCAAGGCGGCAGTGCGCACGACTTGATTGAGCGCGGCCTTCGAGGCGCGGTAGCTGATCCAACCGCCAAGCGCGTTGTCGTGGATCGAGCCGACGCGCGCGCTCAACACGCCGACCACGCTCGCCTCCCGCCGCGGCGCTAACGCCGCGACATGCTTCAGCAGCAGCGCCGGGCCGATGGTGTTGACCGCAAACGCCTGCGCCATCGCCGCCGGCTCAAGCTGGGTCAGCGCTTTTTCCGGTGCGCGCCCCCCAATAGTGAGCACGCCCGTGGCGATGATCAAACAATCAAGCTGGTCGACCTCCTTAGCGAGGTGTGCAGCCGCCGCCGCGACATCCGCCTCCTGCGTGATGTCGAGGCGGGGGGCGGTGCAGCGCGAGAGCCGCGCGACCCGCCCACACCGGGGATCGCGCTCCAGGCGATCCGCCAAAGCGCCGCCGATCCCGCCGCTCGCCCCAATAACGGCGGCGGCGTATCCGTCTCGCAAGCGCTGCATCGCGCGCCTAAAGCCCCAACGCCGGTGGTTGTGCGTGCGTCATGCGTGGTCCGCTCAGCCGGGTGTGTCGTGCTGGGGATGTAGCCCGCGTGGCCGGCGGCGGCGAGCCGACGCCTTAAGACGCCGCAGCGACGGCCTGCGCCTCGCCCGCACGCCCGCCGCCGCGCGCCGGCGCCGCCATCATGCACAGGAGTTCAAACACCACGTCCATCGCCGCTAAGGCCGTGATGCCGGACACATCAAAAGGCGGCGAGACCTCCACCACATCGCCGCCGACCAACGCGCCCACCGCCAAGGCGCGCAAAATCCGTTGCCCCTCATACGTGGTGAGGCCGCCCGGCACGGGCGTGCCGGTCCCCGGCGCATAAGCGGGGTCGAGACAATCAATGTCGAAGGAAAGATATGTCGGACCATCAAGAAACGCCGGCAGATCCGCGATAAACGCCTCCAACCCGCCCATGCGCACGTCATCGACCGTCGTCACGCGCACGCCATGGTCGCGCACCACGTTGACGTCAGAGGCCGCAGCCAGCGGGCCGCGAATGCCCACTTGCAGCGTGCGCCGCCCGTCGACGACGCCCTCCTCGAGCGCATGCCGCAAGAACGCCCCATGGTGATAGTCGCACCCCCACGCCGCCGGAAACGTGTCGAGATGGGCGTCGAAATGAATCAGATTGAGCGGGCCATGCACGGCCGCGAGTCCGCGCAAGCTCGCTAACGTCGTGGAATGATCGCCGCCCACCGCGATCGCGCGTTTGCCGGCCCTCGCGATGGCCGTCCAATACCCTTCAATGTGCGCATAGGTCTGCGCTTGATCGACGGGGGCGGTGGGGCAATCGCCGAGATCCGCGACCCGCAGCCGCTCAACCCAATTCACCGCGCGCGTCATGTGGTGGCCACGGCCCATGGACGACATCTCGCGCACGGCCGCGGGGGCGAACCGCGCGCCGGGGCGGTAGCTCACTGCGCCGTCATAAGGGATGCCGAACACCCCCACCTCCCAATCCGCGTCGAGGGGCGCGTGGGGCAAGCGAAAGAACGTTTTGACGCCGGCGAACCGTGGCTGCTCGCGTCCTGACAACGGCGCATAGTCCATAAAGCGTCCTCCCGAGTGCATGCGTTGCGCCTGTCATATGCGCCTGGCGCTTAGGGAAAACGACATGCGCCGCAACATGGACGCGGAAGGCCGCGCGCGCCCGCCGCACGGGGCTTCGCGCTGGCGCAATCATTGTCTGCGATGCAGTGTAGTCTATCGCAGGGGTGTCGGGAGCGTGGCGTGAACGCGGCGATTGAAGCCAATTATGACGGCCTGGCCGGGCCGACGCACAATTACGCCGGCCTGTCGGCGGGCAATCGCGCCTCTCAAACCCATGCCGGCCTCGTCGCGCACCCGAAAGAGGCGGCGCTTCAGGGCCTCGCCAAAATGAAACGGCTGATGGATCTCGGGCTCGTCCAGGGCGTGCTGCCGCCCCAAGAGCGTCCGTTTCTGCCGCTGTTGCGCGACGCTGGCTTCACCGGGCGCGACGAGCAAATTTGGGCGGCGGCGTGGCGCGACGCGCCGGAGCTTGCCGCCGTCAGCGCGTCCTCCGCCTTCATGTGGGCCGCCAACGCGGCGACGGTGAGCCCAAGCGCGGACGCCGCGGACGGACGCCTTCATCTGACGCCGGCGAATTTGGTGACGATGCTCCACCGGCGCGTTGAAGCGGATCAGACCCGCCGCGCGCTTTTAAAGGCGTTTCCACGCCCCGATCTGGTGGCGGTGCACGCGCCGCTGACCGCCCACCCCGCGCTCGGCGATGAAGGCGCGGCCAACCACACTCGCCTCAGCGCCAGCCCCGGCGCGCCGGGAGTGGAAGTGTTTGTTTACGGCCGCGAAGGCGGCGCTCAAGGCGAGGCGGTGGATCTGCGCGTGCCGGCGCGCCAGACCCGCCTCACGGGGGAATCCATCGCGCGGCGACACCAGCTCGACCCCCATCGCGTCGTGCATCTGCGCCAATCGCGCGAAGCGTTGGAGGCCGGGGCGTTCCACAATGACGTGGTGAGCGTCGGCGCTGGCGACACGCTCTTGCTGCACGCCCACGCCTACGCCGACGGGCCTCCAGCGCTTGAGGCGATCCGCCGTGCGGCCGACGGCCTGTTCGCACTGCAGGTGGTCTCTATCGGCGGCGACGAGCTGCCGCTCACGGACGCGATCCAAAGCTATCTCTTCAACTCCCAGCTCTTGCAGATCCCCGGCGAGACGGGCCTGCTTCTCCTTGCGCCCGCGGAAGCGGAAGAGAACACCCGCGCCCGCGCGGTGTGCGCGCGCTTAGAGGCGGAGGGCCGCCAAGGCGGGCCGATCACGCGCGTGGAGTTCATTGATGTGCGCCAATCCATGCGCAATGGCGGCGGGCCGGCGTGTTTAAGGTTGCGCGTGGTGCTCACGCCTGAGCAGCAGACGGCGGCCAACCCGGCCATGCTGTTGAACGATGAGCTTTATGGCGCGCTCACCGCTTGGGTTGAGCGTCATTATCGCGATGACCTGGCGCCAGCGGATATGCGCGACCCCAACCTCATCCGCGAATCTCAGGAGGCGCTCGACGCGTTGTGCGGGATTTTGAAACTCGGCGGCGGGTTTTACCCGTTCCAGCGAACCGGGTGAGCGCTCACTCCACCACTTTGGGCACGACGAAAAAGCCGCCTTCGGCCTTCGGCGCGTTCGCGAGCACTTTTGCTGGGGCGTCGCCGTCGGTGACTTTGTCCTTGCGCAGGGGCAACGCGACATCAACGGCCGCCGTCATCGGGGCCACGCCCTCGACATCCACTTCATTGAGCTGTTCTATCCAGTCCAGGATCCGCGACAATTCCTGGGACAACTCCTCCAGCCGGTCCTCGGGCGCGGCGATGCGCGCGAGCCGGGCGATCCGGCGAACATCATCAGGCGTGACGGACATGGGCGCTCCTTCCGCGGCGATGGGCCGCTCTAAACTGTGCGCGCGCCGCCGGCAAGCGCGGCTGCGCCGCCCATGAGGGCGGGCCGGCTATGATTGTGGACCTGTTCGCCTTGCCGAGCCCAGGCGCGCTTCTCGGCCTCGACCCGGGGAGCAAAACCATCGGCGTGGCGGCCTGCGACGCCGCCCGCGTGATCGCCTCGCCAGTGGAGACGATCCGCCGCACGCGCTTCACCGCCGACGCCGCGCGTATCCTGGCTTTGGCGGCGGAACGCGCGGCGGTCGGCCTGGTGGTGGGCTTGCCGCTCAATATGGATGGCCGCGCCGGCCCGCGGGCGCAATCAGCGCGCGCTTTCGCCCGCAATCTGGTCGAGGCCGGCGCGCCGCCCATCGCGCTGTGGGACGAGCGGCTGTCGACCTTGGCTGTGGAGCGCACGCTCCTGGCCGCTGACGCCAGCCGCGCCAAACGCGCTCAAGTCATCGACGCGATGGCCGCTGCTTACATCCTCCAAGGCGCTATTGACCGCTGGCGCACGGAACACGACGCCGTTCGCCCCTGACGCCGCAGCCCGAGCGGCCGCGCCCCCTTCGGAGATTTGTCCCATGGGCGACACGTTCTTCACCGCTGCGGCTGCGTTGACGCCGGTGGCCCTCGTGATTGCGACGGGATGGACGGCGCGGCGCTTGGGCCTTGGCGATGAGGCGGCCTGGGCCGGCTTCAACCGCGTGATCTATGTCCTTTTGTACCCGCCGCTGCTCTTCACTTTGATTGCGGAGGCCGATTATGCGGCGTTTGCGGCGGGGCCGTTCTTGGCCGCTGCGGCGTGCGGCTATCTGACCATGGCTGGCGTGACATTGGCCTTGAGGTTTTGTCTGCGGATCGACGGACCGGCCTTCACCAGCGTCTTTCAAACGGCGGTGCGTTGGAACGGCTTTGTGCTGTTGGCGGCCGCCGCGCCGCTGTTTGGACCGGCGGGCGTGACGCTCACGGCTATGATCATCGCGCTGAGCGTGCCGTTAGTGAACGTGTTGAGCGTGATCGTGCTGTTGATCTGGGGCGCGAACGGCTCCGGCGCTGTGACGATCGCGGCCGTCGTGCGTGGGCTGGCGGTCAATCCCATGATCATTGGCTGCGCGGCCGGCGGGCTGGCGGCCGCGGCGCAGTGGAGGCCGCCGGCGCCCGTGGCGACGACGCTTGACCTCCTCGCCAGCGCGACGCTGCCTGCGATTTTGCTCAGCGTCGGGGCGGGCTTACGCTTTGCGTCCGTGCGTGCGCGCCCGGGGCTCCTGGCCCTCGGCGCGACGCTCAAGCTGATCGCTATGCCGGCGGCCATGGCCGTCAGCGCGCGGGTGTTTGGGCTCACCGGCGTGGAGGCGGCGGTGCTGGTGACGGCGGGCGCGACGCCGGCCGCCGCGGCCGGTTATGCGCTGGCGAAGGAAATGGGCGGGGACGCGCCGCTCGTGGCGGCCCTGGTGACGGTCACGGCGCCGTTGTCAATGCTCGCTATGCCGACGGCGCTCGCGCTCACGCCGCTGTTGACCGGGGCGCGTGCGTGACGTGCGTGAAGCGTGCGGTCCGCCGACGCCGGTGATTTGGCGCCGGCGATTTGGCGCCGGGGCGAGTCACCGGTATGTGTCAGCGCGCGCCGCCCGCCGGCTCCCCGGCCGCGACGCCGCCGCAGGATCCGCGCCCGATGACTGATGCGTTCCGCCACGCCAGCTTGCTCTCCATCGCGGCGTTGAACCGTCTGGAGGCGGAACGGATTCTCGATCGGGCCCAGGCGCTGTGGCGTGATGATTTTCCCCGCGGCGAGGCCTTGCGCGACCGGGTGGTGTTTAACCTGTTCCTGGAACCCTCCACCCGCACCCGCGCCTCCTTTGAGATGGCGGCCAAGCGGCTGGGCGCGGACGTCATTAATGTCAGCGATTCCGGCGCGTCGACGGAGAAAGGCGAAAGCCTGATCGACACCGCCGCGACCCTGGATGCGTTGCGCGGGGATGTGATTGTGTTGCGCAGCGCCGCCGCCGGCGCCGCCGTCGCCGTCGACCGGGCCGTGCGCGCCAGCGTCGTCAACGCGGGCGACGGCGCTCACGCCCACCCGACCCAAGCGCTTTTGGACGCGCTCACTTTGCTCAACCGCCGCGGCCGCGTTGAAGGGCTGCGCGTCGCGATTATCGGCGATTTAGCCCACAGCCGCGTCGCCCGCTCCAATGTGGTTCTGCTGCACATGTTGGGCGCGCAAGTGCGCGTGGCGGCGCCGCCGACGCTGTTGCCGCGCGACATTGAAAGCTGGGGCGCAAGCGTCCACGCCGACGCCGCCGCCGCCGCGGCTGATTGCGACGCTGTGATGACGCTGCGGGTGCAAACGGAGCGCTTGTCCGGGCCCGTCTTTCCGTCCGTGCGCGAGTATGCGCATTTTTTTCAGCTCACGCGCGCGGTGATGACGCGGGCGAAGCCTGGCGCCCTCGTCATGCACCCGGGGCCGATGAACCGCGGCGTCGAGATTGCGCCCGACCTCGCCGATGATTTGGAGGTCAGCGTCATCAGCCAGCAAGTCTCCTCAGGCCTGGCCGTGCGCATGGCGGTGTTGGAGCTGGTCGCAGAGGCGGCAGGCGGCTGGGACCACCCGCCGGCGCGCGGATCGCGAGCGCGCCCATGAGCGGTCTGCGCGATTGCCTGATCCACAGCGCGCGGGTGGTCTGTCCCGGCGCGGAGCTCGACACGGGCGGCGAGGGCGGCGTGGGCTGGCTCCTCATCCGCGACGGGCGCATCGCTGATCGCGGACCCGGCGCGCCGCCGGCTGTCGACGCGCCCCAGTGTGACGCCGGGGGCCTTACGCTGACGCCGGCGCTAATTGACATCGGCGCCCGCGCGGATCGCTCCGGCGCAACGGGCGACGACTTAGACATCCTGGCGCGCGCCGCACTCGCCGGCGGCGTGGGCGCGCTCGCCCTCAGCCCCGACAGCGCGCCGTCGCCCAGCGATCCTGAAGCGGTGGCGTTGTTAACGACCGCGCCCACCGGCGCGCGCATCGCGTCGATTGGTCGGCTGACTATCGGCGATGGGCCTCAGGGACGCATCGCCGAGCTTGGCCTGATGCGCGAGGCGGGGATCCTCGCCGCGGGCCTTGGCCGCACGCCCGTGGCGGACGCCGGCTTGCTGCACGCCGGCATGCGCTACGCCGCCGCGTATGGCCTGGCGGTGCTCTCGCCGGCGAAGGACGCCTCCCTCGGCGCGCGCGCCGTCGCCCACGCCGGGGCCATCGCTGCGCGCTTGGGCTTGTCGGGCGCGCCCGCCGTGGCGGAAGCCATCGCCATTGCGCGCGACGCCGCCCTCGCCCGCGACGCCGGGGCGATTTACGCGGCTGAGGGCGTGTCGACTCGCGCCGGCGTGGAGGCTGTGCGCGCCGCAAAAGCGCAGGCCGCGAGCGGGCGTGTGTTCGCCCTTGCCTCAGCGTTCAACATCACATTCAACGACCTCGACGTGGCGGACTTCAACCCCGCCTTCCGTCTCGACCCGCCGCCGCGCGCGGAAGATGACCGCCAGGCGGTGATCGAGGCGCTCGCGGACGGGACGATCGACGTCTTGTGCTCGGGCCATGACGCGGCGCCGTTAGAGCTTAAGCAACGGGCGTTTCCCGACGCCGTTCCTGGCGCAGCGGGGCTGGAGACGCTGCTGGCGGCGGCGCTGCGCCTGGTCCAGGACGGCCGGCTGTCCCTCGCGCGTGGGTTGCAGACTGTGACGACAGCCCCCGCGCGGCTGCTTGGGCTCCCTGCTGGAACGGGCACGCTGGCGTCAGGCGCGCCGGCGGATCTGGCGCTGATTGATATGGACGCGCCCTGGGCGTGCCGGGCCGCGGCGTTCGCCAGCGCCGGGCGCGTCACGCCGTTTGAGGGGCGGCTGCTGACGGGGCGGGTGCGGATGGTGTGGCGCGACGGGCTTCGCGCGTATGATGGCGCGGATGCAACGGGCGAAGGCGGGGGCGGACAATGACGATCGCGGCGGTGCTGGCGGCGGGGATCGGGGGCTATGTGCTCGGCTCGATCCCCTTCGGCTTAGTGTTGGTGCGCTTAGCGGGGCTGGGCGACATTCGCGCCATCGGCTCGGGCAATATCGGCGCGACGAATGTGCTGCGCACGGGGCGCAAGGATTTGGCCGCCGCGACATTAGCGCTCGACGCGGGCAAGGCGGGAATTGCGGCGTTGATCGCTTGGGCGGTTTTTGACCACGCCACGGGTTTGCTGGCGGGCGCGGCGGCGTTTCTTGGCCATCTCTATCCGGTGTGGCTCCGCTTCCAGGGCGGCAAAGGCGTGGCGACGTTTTTGGGGACGCTGCTGGCGGCGGTGTGGCCGGTGGGCGTCCTTGCGTGCCTGACCTGGCTCGCGATGGCGGCGGTGTTTCGGTACTCGTCCCTTGCTGCGTTGACGGCCGCGGCCCTGGCGCCGGTCTATGCGCTTGTCCCGCTTTTGGGGACGCCGCGCGTCGCTTGGCCCGGCGCGCCGGCGACCACTGCGGCGGTGTTGGCCGGGCTCGCAGCCTTAGTGTTTTGGCGTCATCGCGCCAACATCCAGCGCCTTCTCGCCGGCGATGAGCCTAAGATCGGGCGAAAAGCAACGCCGAAGCCCGCCGCGTGACCAGCGACGACACACCAGAACAGACCGGGATCGATGAGGCGGAGCGGCTGGCGCGGATCCGCCTCACCCGCACGCGCCATGTGGGACCGGTGACGTATCGCGATTTGATGGCGCGGTTCGGCTCAGCCCACGCGGCGTTGGAGGCGCTGCCGCGTCTCGCGCGCCGCGGCGGCGCGACCGCCCCGCCGGCGCCCCCCTCCGAGGACGCCGTGCGCGAGGAGTTGGAGCGCTTAGCCGACATTGGCGCGCGCGCTCTCGTTTTGGGCGACCAAGGCTATCCGCGCCGGCTGGCGAACCTCGCCCCGCCGCCGCCCTTCATCGCCGTCATCGGGCCGACATCCCTCGACGCCGCGCGGGCGGTCGCGATTGTGGGCTCGCGCAACGCCTCCGCCATCGGGCGGCGTTTCGCTCACGATCTCGCGCGCACGCTAGGCGAAGCGGGGGTGGTGATCGTGTCTGGCCTCGCCCGCGGAATTGACGCCGCCGCTCACCATGGCGGGTTGGAGACGGGCACGGTCGCGGCCCTCGCCGGCGGTCTCGATCAAGTCTATCCGCCGGAAAACCGCGAGCTGCATTTAGCGATGGCTGAGCGCGGCGCTCTTGTCAGCGAGCGGCCCTTGGGCGCGGCGCCCACGGCCCATGATTTTCCCCGCCGCAACCGCATCGTCTCCGGGCTGGCGGACGGCGTGGTGGTCGTTGAGGCCGCAGAGCGCTCAGGCGCGTTGATCACGGCGCGCTATGGGCTGGAGCAAAACCGCGAAGTCATGGCCGCGCCCGGCAGCCCCCTCGACCCCCGCGCCCGCGGCGCCAACGCGCTGATTAAAGACGGCGCGCGCTTGATCGAAACCGCGGAGGACGTGCTTGACGCCCTCAGCGCGCCGCCGCGCCTGGACGAACCCGCCGCCGGCCCCCCGCCCTTCGACATGAAAGCGGCCGCGCTTGAGCGCGAGGCCCAGTCCGTGCGCGCGACCGTGCGCAGCCTGTTGTCGCCAACCCCAACCACCCGCGACGACATCGTCCGCGCCGCGGGCGCCAGCGTCAGCGCCGTGGCGGCGGCGCTCATTGAGCTCGAACTCGCCGGCGAGGCCGTGCAGCTGCCCGGCGATGTGGTGACGCTGTCGCCTGCGGCGGCCGGCGTCACGACGGGGGACGATTAAGGCGGCTTTCACACCGGGCTGAGCGTGCGGCGACCATCAGCAGACGGCTGGTGCGGCGCAGACCGGCCGCGCGCGCTAAACCCGCCGCCTCCTCAATTAAGGGTGCGAGATACGCGGCGGTGTCCGCTGGCGTGGCGAGCGGCTTGGTGGTGGGCATGCCAAAACCTCAGAGCGACTACTCGCCTTAAGGTGGCGTCAGTATCCGCCGCACGTCTAGCGGCCACGTTCCGCCGGCGCGCGCCCGTTGACATCGGCGGAGGCGTTTCCCAGGTTCCGCCGCGCACGCGCGGCTGTTCCGCGGCGGTGGCATGGGAGCTCGCGATGCAGGTCGTCGTGGTCGAATCGCCGGCGAAAGCGAAGACCATCAACAAATATCTCGGCGGCGACTATCAGGTCCTGGCGAGCTTCGGGCATGTCCGCGACTTGCCGTCCAAAGACGGATCCGTGCGCCCGGATGAAGATTTTGCGATGTCGTGGGAGGTGGACGCCAAATCCGCCAAGCATCTGAAGCAGATCTCTGATGCATTGGCCGACGCCGACGGCTTGATCCTCGCCACCGACCCCGACCGTGAGGGCGAGGCGATTTCCTGGCACGTGTTGGAAGTCCTCGCGAAACGGCGCGCGCTGAAGGGCAAAGACGTCAAGCGGGTGGTGTTCAACGCGATCACCAAAGGCGCGGTGCTTGAGGCTATGGCTCAACCGCGCGATGTCGACATGGAGTTGGTCGACGCGTATTTGGCGCGGCGCGCCTTAGATTATCTCGTCGGATTTACGCTCTCGCCGGTGCTTTGGCGCAAGCTGCCGGGCGCGCGCTCGGCGGGGCGTGTTCAGTCTGTGGCGCTGCGGCTGATCACCGAGCGCGAGATGGAGATTGAGCGCTTCGTCCCGCGAGAATACTGGACGTTGGAGGCGCAGATCACCGCCGACGGCTCCGCGCCGTTCACAGCGAAACTCGCGCGCCTTGATGGCAAAAAAGTCGCGAAGTTTGATCTCGCCTCCAAGGACGACGCCGACCGCGCCAAAGCCGCGGTCACGGCCGCCGCCTTCACGATCAGCGCCGTGGAGGCGAAGCCGACCAAACGCCACCCCGCCCCGCCCTTCACCACATCGACCTTGCAGCAAGAGGCGGCCCGCAAGCTCGGCTTCTCCGCCGACCGCACCATGCAAGTCGCCCAGAAACTCTATGAAGGCGTGGACCTCGGCGGGGAGACGACGGGGCTGATCACCTACATGCGCACCGACGGCGTGCAGATGGCCGGGGAAGCCGTCGGCCAGGCCCGCCGCGTGATCGAAAGCGACTACAGCCACGCATATCTGCCGGAGAAACCGCGGGCGTATTCCTCAAAAGCGCGCAACGCCCAAGAGGCCCACGAAGCCGTGCGCCCCACAAGCTTCACCCGCCGTCCAGGCACCCTGCCCATCAGCGGGGACATGGCGAAGCTTTACGAGCTTGTGTGGAAGCGCGCCCTGGCGAGCCAGATGGAAAGCGCGCGGCTCGAGCGCACGACCATCGACCTCGCCTCCGCCGACGACCAAGTGGGCTTGCGCGCGGTCGGCTCCGTCATTGTGTTTGACGGCTTCCTCACGCTGTACCGCGAAGGCCTCGACGACGCCCAAGAAGAAGGTGAAGCGCGCTTGCCGGCGGTGACCGTGGGCGCAAAGGCCGAGGCGAACACGGTCGTCACCGAGCAACATTTCACGCAGCCGCCGCCGCGCTTTTCCGAGGCCTCGCTGGTCAAGCGGCTGGAGGAATTAAGCATCGGCCGGCCCTCCACCTACGCCTCGATTTTGGCGGTGCTGCGCGCGCGTGAATATGTGCGCATGGAGAAGAACCGCTTTTTCCCGGAAGACAAAGGGCGTATTGTCACAGCGTTTCTGGAGAATTTCTTCCGCCGCTATGTGGAGTACGACTTCACGGCGTCTCTGGAGGAGAAGCTCGATAAAGTCTCAGCGGGCGACCTCTCCTGGAAAGATTTGCTGCGCGAGTTCTGGGCGGAATTTTCCGCCGCCGTCGGCGATATTGGCGATTTGCGGGTGGCTGAGGTGCTGGAGGCGCTGAATGAGGCGCTGGGCCCCCACATCTTCCCGGCCAAGGACGACGGAACTGACCCCCGCGCGTGCCCCGCTTGCGCGGACGGACGGCTCAGCCTCAAGCTTGGGCGTTATGGCGCATTCATCGGCTGCTCGAATTATCCCGAGTGCCGCCACACCCGCCAGCTCGGCGCGGATCCCCAGGAAGAAGCGACGAAAGACCGCGAGCTTGGTCCCCATCCCGACACCGGCGCGATGGTGTATCTCAAGAACGGTCGCTTCGGCCCTTATGTGGAGATGGCCGTCGACGGCGCGGAGAAGCCGAAACGCTCCGGCTTGCCGAAGGGCTGGGCGGTTGCTGATGTCGATCTGGACCAGGCGGTGCGCCTTCTTAGCCTGCCGCGCGAGGTTGGACCCCACCCGGAAGACGGCGAGATGATCACGGCGGGCCTTGGCCGCTATGGGCCCTTCGTGAAGCACAAATCAACGTATGCAAATGTTGAATCGATCGAAGACGTGTTTGAGGTCGGCCTCAACCGCGCCGTCACCCTCATTGCGGAGAAAAAAGCCGGCGCCGGCAAACGCCCGGGCCAAGCCGCCGCGCTAAAAGACCTCGGCGCGCATCCCGACAGCGGCAAGCCCGTGACGGTGCACAAGGGCCGGTATGGGCCATATGTAAAACACGACAAGACCAACGCCACCTTGCCCAACGGCACGGATCCCGAAGCGGTGACCTTGGATCAGGCCGTGCTCTTAATCGCCGAGAAAGAGGCGAAGGCCGCCAAGAAGCCGGCGAAGAAATCGACCACGAAAGAGCCTGCAGCCAAGAAGGCGACGACCAAAAAAGCGCCGGCGAAGAAAACGGCCGCGAAATCCACCACCAAAGCGCGCGGCGCGAAGGCCGCTAAGGCCGCCGCCGGCGACGCCGCGACCGGGTGAGAGACCAAGATGAGGGGTTGCATATACGCGTTTTGTTCTTTAGGGTTAATGCCCTCAATACTGGGAGCGTTTAGTTATGCGCCGTGGTTTTAACGGCGTGTGAAGCCGATCGAGCGTCCTCATGGCGCTCGGTCTTGTCGGTGCCTTTGGTGTTTTATCTCACAACGCCGGCATTTCTGTTCGGTGGCGCAGGCGTCGTGTCGGCTCTTGCGACTGCATTTGCGGTCGTGGCCGTGGCGTTAAACGAAGCGCGCGCCGCAATCGCGGCGTCTGTGTTTGCGGCCATACGCGGCTTTTTCTTCAACTCAGCCGTCAAGCTGCACTCAGAACTGCGCGAGCGGTCTGCGACCATGCTGCAGGCGTTCCGAAACGACCCCGCCTTGCTTGAGGCGCAACGCCAGGTGGGCGACGACTTGCGCACGCAAAATGGCCCTTCGCAGGTGAACGTCGAGGCGATCAATGAAATTTTTAAATATTACAGTGAACGCCGCGAAGATACTACCGGATTAAGAGATGGCCTCCTCAAGCTCCTGAACGACTTTGACAGCCTGTCAATTGAGGTGCGCCACGGCGAAATACTTGAACCCATCATTCACGACTTTTATGTCGGTTCGCTGTTGCGCACCTGGGCGTTGGGCGCGCCCTTCGTCGCGGTGTTGCGCACTGTCGAGGGACGCGACATCCCGCATTTCGGCGTTGGAAAACGCGAGGATGCGTTTATCGGCGTGAGCTGGCTGGTGGAACGGTGGCGGCCGACCTTCGAGCACCGCGTGGCGCGCGCGCAGCGAGCGCGGCGCCGGACGCGACATCGGGGCCCGGATCGGTCTAAGTCGAGCTTATGAGTGGATCGAAACCGCCGACGCCCCGCGAGCCCGGCCCCCACGCGGGCGCGCCCCTCGACCGCAACGCGGTGCTGGAGGTCTTGCGCGCCCATCCCAGCGCGACCAAACGCGACGTCGCGCGGCTCCTCGGTCTCGATTCTGAGCAAAAACTAGAGCTGAAACAGCTGCTGCGCGCGCTTGAGGCCGAAGGCGTGATCGACCGCGCAGGCCGGCGCGCCTTCAAGACCGCTGACACCTTGCCGCCTGTCGCCATGATTGAAGTGGTCGACCGCGACGATGACGGTGGTTTGCGCGCGCGCCCCGTGGAGCGGCGCAATCTCAGTGACGACGGCGCGGCGCTGCAGATCCGCATCGCAGCGCGGGAGGCCGACGGCCGCCGCGGGCGGCCCACGCTTGGCCCCGGCGACCGGGCGCTAGCGCGCCTGACCCGCGAGGCCGACGGAGCCTACTCGGCGAAAATCATGAAAGCGCTTGGCCGCGACGGCCGGCGGTTGTTGGCCGTGGTGCGCGAAGCGGGCGCGATCAAGCGGCTCGAGCCCACAAACCGTGCGCTGAAACACGACCTCGCTTTGCGCAAAAGCGACCAGGCGCGGTTGAATGTCGGCGACCTGGTCGTCGTCACCGCCAGCCATGAGCGTCTTTATGGCCTGAAGACAGCTGACATTGTGGACGTGATCGGCGACGCCGCCGCCCCCAACGCCGCAAGCCTGATCGCGCTGCATGAGCATGGCGTTCCCGACGGGTTTTCTGAGGCCGAGCTCGCCGAGGCCGCCGCCGCGCCGTCGCCGGAAGACCTGATCGCGCGGGGCGGGCGCAAAGACCTGACGCATCTGCCGCTAATCACCATCGACCCCGCCGACGCCCGCGATCATGACGACGCGGTGTGGGCCGCCCCTGACGACCGGCGCGACAATCGCGGCGGTCATCAGGTGATTGTGGCGATTGCCGACGTCGCGGCGTATGTGCGTCCCGGCTCGGCGCTGGACCGGGGCGCGCAAGAGCGGGGCGTGTCGGTCTACTTCCCCGATCGCGTGACGCCGATGCTGCCGGAGCGGCTGTCGACGGACCTCTGCTCTCTGCGCGAAGGCGCGCTGCGCCCGTGCTTAGCGGTGCGCATGGTGTTTGACGCCCAAGGACACAAACGCAGCCACGCTTTTGTGCGCGCGACAATGCGCTCGGCCGCCAAGCTCAGCTATGAGCAAGCGCAAGCTGCGATTGACGGCGAGGCCGACGACGCCGCGAAGCCCCTGCTGGAGCCTGTGCTCAAGCCCTTGTGGGCGGCGTATCGCGCCGTGGCGGCGGCCCGCGAGGCGCGCGCGCCATTAGCCCTTGATCTGCCGGAGCGGCGCGTGCGCCTCGGCCCCGACGGGCGGGTGGCGGAGATCGCCACGCGCGAACGCTTCGACGCCCACCGGCTGATTGAAGAGTTCATGATCCTCGCCAATGTCTGCGCCGCCGAGACCCTCGAGCAGAAACGCAGCCCCCTGATTTACCGCGTCCATGACAGCCCAAGCCGCGAAAAGCTCGCAAGCCTTGCCGACTTCTTGCCCAGCGTCGGGCTCTCCTGGAACAAGGGTGAGCCGGCCCAGCCCAAACGCTTCAACCACCTGCTGGCGCGCGCGGCCGAAGGCGATGGCGAACACGCCGAGGCCGTCAGCGAAATGATCCTGCGCAGCCAGGCTCAAGCAGTGTACACCCCCGAGAACATTGGACATTTTGGGCTCAGTTTGGCGCGCTACGCCCACTTCACTTCGCCCATTCGCCGCTATGCCGACCTCATTGTGCACCGCGCGCTTGTCCGCGCGCTTGGCCTCGGACCTGAACCCCACAGCGACGGGTTGAGCGACGCAGAGATTCCGCGGCTTCAATCCATCGCGGAACGAGTCTCGACCGCGGAGCGCCGCGCCATGGCGGCGGAGCGCGACGCCGTGGACCGGTATTTAGCGGCCTATCTCGCGGATCGCGTGAACGGAGTCTTTGACGCGCGCATCACGGGCGTCACCCGCGCGGGCTGTTTTTTGAAACTCGCGGAGACCGGCGCCGACGGCCTCGCGCCGATCAGCCGGCTCGGCCAGGAGTACTTCATTTTCGACGCCGCCGATCAGGCCCTCATTGGCGAGGAGACCGGCGGGCGTTATCGCTTGGGCATGAAGGTGGAGGCGCGGCTGGTGGAGGCGACGCCGGAAACCGGCGGGCTTTTGTTTGAGATCGACACCCCGCCGGAGCCCGGCCATCATCCCCGTCACAAACGCGGGCGTCGGGGGCCGGCGCGCGGCCATCGCGGCGGGCCGGGCCGAAGCGCTGCGCGAACGAAGCCCTCAAAGACCAAACCTTCAAACACACGGGGTCGACGGCGATGACGGACACCATGAGCGCCACGCCCGTGCGCCTGGCGGCGGCGCTGATCTTGGCGCGCGCCACCGGTGGCGAGCCCGCTTTTCTCATGGGCCGGCGCACACGCGACGCCGTCTTTATGCCGTCAAAGCTCGTCTTTCCAGGCGGGCGCTTAGAGGAGGCCGACATCGCCGCCGCCGCCCAGGGGCCCGCGCCTGAAACGCCCTGCGCGCGCGCGGCCACCGCGGGCCAGCGCCCAGTGACGGCGGAGGTCTTCGCGGGCTTGCGCTGGGCGGCCTTGCGCGAGTTGGAGGAGGAGACGGGCGTGCGTCCCCCCGATCCGGCGGGCCGGCCGCTGCGTTTGGTGTGCCGCGCGATCACGCCGCCGGGGCAAGTGCGCCGCTATGACACCTGGTTTTTTGTCCAAAACCTCGCGCCGGACGCGAACTCTGACCCCATGCCGGCGGCGGCCGGCGACGGCGAGTTGGAAGACGTCCGCTGGCGCACGCCCACGCAAGCGCGGCGCGACGCTCTTCACCCCATCACGGCGTTTGTGCTGGAGCAGGCGCTCATGCGCCTTGACCCCGCCACTGCGCCCGCGCCTGTGTTTGTCAGCCTCGAACAGGGGCGCGCTGACGTGCGGCCCTTGTGAGCCATAGGCTGGGCCCACATGGGAGCCCGAAGCCCGCCGCGCTGAAACCGCGCCAGGGATGAGGACGCAATGCCCTTTCATCGACCCGTCTATGAAGAACACGACGCCGGCTTGAGCGACGCCGCGACCGACGCGCCGGCGACCGGCGCGGGAGGTCCGGGCGAACACGACTTCACGGGCGCAGAGATCGGCGCGCTTGCGCATTTGTATCGGGGTGAAATCTACCGCTCAACCATTTGGCGCACGCGGCTCGACAACACCACGAACTGGGCGGTGGTGAGCCTGGGCGTGGCGCTTTCCATCGTGTTTGCGAGCCCAGAGGCCTCCGCCGTGCCGCTGTTGCTGGTTGGCTTGTTAGTCGTGGTGTTTTTGTTCTTCGAGGCGCGGCGCTACCGGTACTTCACAGTCTGGCGCGCGCGCGCGCGGTGGCTTGAGACGCATTTTTACGCGCCCATGTTGCTGCGCCAGGGCTCACGGCTTGAAGACGGGTGGAGCGAGGTGCTCGCGCGCGATTACAACACGCCCGAATTCCACATCAGCATGGTGCGCGCCATCGGCCGACGGCTGCGGCGCAATTATGTGTGGATCGTCGGCATTCAAACCCTCGCTTACATCGCCAAGCTCCTCGCTCATCCGACGCCGCTGACGGACGTCGGCGAACTGTTCGACCGCGCCGCCGTGGGTCCATTGCCGGGCTGGGCGGTGGTCGCGGTGGGCGCGCTGTACAATGCGGCGTGGATCAGCTTCACCCTCATCACCTGGCGCGCTGACCGTCACGACGTGCGCGAACGCCGCCGGCGCCTCGCTATGGGCTGAGACGCCGCGCCTTGACAGCGCGTCAACCGCCCGATAGTCAGCGCGCTTCACAACAGCGAAGGGGCGACCGGCGCTCCGGCGAGGATCCTTATGGCGAAGCCGACAACCATCAAAATCCGGCTGAACTCCACCGCCGGCACCGGGTTTTTCTATGTGACGAAGAAAAACACCCGCACCATGACCGAAAAAATGGTCAAAAAGAAATATGATCCCGTCGCGCGTAAGCACGTCGAGTTCAAAGAAGGCAAAATCAAATAACGCGCCGCCGCGCGCGGTGAGCCGCGCGGGCTTGATCGCCCTCGCTTAGGCGGCGGCGTCGCGGCGTAACCGCGCCGCCATCACCCGGTTGCGCCCTTCCCCCTTGGCCGCGTTGAGCGCCTGATCCGCCCGCCGCAGCAAACTCGCAGCCGTGTCGTCTTCATGGAACTGCGTCACCCCGACGCTGACTGTCGCCGCGATCGGCTCTGCGGCGTCGCGCAGCCGAAACGGCTCCTCCTCGATCAAACGCCGCAAGCGCTCCGCCGCTGTCTTCGCGGCGTCGAGATCCGCGCCCGGCATCAAAATGGCGAACTCCTCCCCGCCGCACCGGCACGCGAGGTCCGCAGGGCGCATTTTCGCCGCCACCCGCGCGGCGAACCCCGTCAAGATCGTGTCTCCGCCTTGATGGCCGAACGCGTCGTTAATGCGTTTGAAGTGATCGAGATCAAGCGCAAGCACTGAGAGCGGCCGGCCCGTGGAGAGCGCCTCCTCCATCAGTTCTTTCAGATGGATCTCCATAAAGCGGCGGTTGTAGAGCCCCGTGAGCTGATCCGTCACCGCCTGCTCAAGCGTTTCATCCAAGGTGGCGCGCAAATAATCCGCGTAACGCTTGCGCTTCACGAGCGTGCGTACGCGCGCGGAGAGTTCTTGGCCGTCCACTGGCCGGCCAATGACATCATTCACGCCAATATCGAGAGCCTGCAGCAGCATGGCTTTGTCGCGCTCATCCACGATGGCGAGGATGGGAAGCGTGCGCGTCGCCTCGTCAGAGCGCAGCCGCGCCGCCAGGCGCATGCCGTCAAAGGTCTCTGAGGCGGTGTCGAGGATGACTAAATCCCATGGCCCCCGCGCGGCGCGGCTGGCAGCCCCAGGGTCCGTCACAAGGCGGGGCCGGTGTTCATCCTCCAGCCGCCGGGCGAGGCGTTCTGAGGAACGCACGGGATCGCCGATGACGAGCACCCGCGCGCCGGACACCACGCGCTGCTCCTCGCGATCATCAATTGCGCCCACCGCACGCCCGCTCGCGCGGCGAGAGGCGAGTTCGTCCGTGACCGCCTTCAACCGCAGCATGGAGCGCACGCGCGCCAGCAAGATCGCGTCGTCCCACGGCTTTGAGAGGAAATCGTCTGCGCCCGCCTCCAAACCGCGCACGCGATCTTCGCGCTGGTCGAGGGCGGTGACCATAATGACGGGGATTTGGCGCGTGCGCGGATCGTTTTTCAGCCGCCGGCAGGTCTCCATGCCGTCGACCTCCGGCATCATCACATCCAAGAGGATGAGATCCGGCGGGTCCGTGGCGGCCAAGGCCAGCGCTTGGGGCCCTGTCTCAGCCGTCGCGACATCATAGTATTCGGCCTCCAAACGGATTTTCAAAAGCCGTCTGTTGGTTTCGAGATCGTCGACGACGAGAATCCGTCCGCTCATGGGCGACGATCCTATTCGACGAATCGATTGATCGTGTCCAAAAAACTGCGAACCGTGATGGGTTTTGAGATGTAGGCTTCACAGCCCCCGGCGCGGATGCGCTCTTCATCGCCCTTCATGGCGAAGGCCGTGACCGCCACAATCGGGATCGCGGCCAGATCGGGATCGGATTTCAGCCAATGCGTGACCTCAAGGCCCGACACGCCCGGCAGCTGAATGTCCATCAAGATCAAATCGGGCCGATGGCTGCGGGCGAGCTCAAGGACCTTATGCCCTTCCGCCGTTTCGACCGTCTCGAAGCCGAAGCGCTCCAGCAGATCGCGGAACAGCTTCATATTCAGGTCGTTGTCTTCGACAATAAGGACTTTCTTACCCATGACCGCCGTGCGCCTGACGCTATCGAGGACGCGGCCCGCATGGACCGACCCCCTTTGACACCCCGATTCTCTAACATCGTCTTGACACATCGCATGTCCGCGCGGCCCCGTGAAGGTGACCTGACGCGATGAGCCGCCTCTCGTCCCCAGGGCTGTCGTCGCCGCCCGCGGGGTCGCCGCCCGCAGGGTCGCCGCCCGCAGGGTCGCAGTCCCGTGACGCTATGGGCGCGTGGTGCCGCCTCTGCTTAACGCCGATGGCGGCGCCCGCGCCACAATGCCCCCGCTGCGGCGGCCGCCCCGTGGTCGCGCCGTGTGATGACGGCCTTACGATCGCGCATCTTGATTGCGACGCCTTTTACGCCGCTGTGGAAAAGCGCGACCGGCCCGAACTCGCGGACCGGCCCGTGATTGTCGGCGGCGGCCGGCGCGGCGTCGTCGCGACCGCCTGCTACATCGCGCGCGCTTACGGCGTGCGCTCGGCGATGCCCATGTTCAAGGCGCTGCGCGCGTGTCCCGAGGCGGTGGTGGTGCGCCCGGATATGGCGAAGTACGTCGCGGTCTCGCGCCAGATCCGCGCCCGGCTTGAGGCGCTGACGCCGCTGGTGGAGCCGATCTCCATTGATGAAGCGTTCTTGGACCTCGCGGGCTGCGCGCGCCTGCACGCCGCCCCGCCGGCCTTGGCGCTGTTGCGGCTGCAACACGCGATCGCCGCTGAGGTGGGGGTGAGCGTCTCTGTTGGGCTCTCCGTCAACAAATTCCTCGCCAAGCTCGCGTGTGAACAGGACAAGCCGCGCGGCTTCGCCGTCATCGCCCAAGACGCTGTGCTCGACACCCTCGCGCCGCTGCCTCTGAGCGCCTTGCCGGGCGTCGGGCCGGCTTTCGCAAAGGCGTTGGCGCGGCGGGGCCTCCGACAGGTGGCGGATGTGCGCGCGCGCGATGACCGCACGCTCATCACCTGGTTCGGTGAGGGCGGGATGCGTTTGGCGCGCTTGGCCCGCGGCGACGACGCCCGGCCCGTGCGCGCCGGCGGCGGGCGCAAAAGCGTCTCCGCGGAGACCACGTTTGAGGTGGATCTCGCCGATCGCGCGGATCTCGAGGCGAGGCTCTGGCGTTGCTGTGAACGCGTCGCGACACGCGCGAAAGCGCTCGGCGTCGCGGGCCGCGGCGCGACGCTGAAGCTCAAAAGCGCTGATTTTCGCACCATCACCCGCGCGCGTCGTTTGCCCGCGCCCACCCAGATGGCCCACCGCATGTTCGCCGCGCTTGCGCCGGCCTTAAGCGCTGAGGCCGATGGCCGACGCTTTCGGCTGATCGGCGTGGGGCTGACGGATCTGCGCGACGCCTCTGTGGATGTGGATCTGGAGGATCTCTTCGATGAGGCCGGAGCAAAGCGCGACCGGGCCGAGCGCGCCATGGACGCCGCGCGCGCGAAGTTCGGCGCGGACGTCATCACAACCGGGCGCGCCTGGCGTCGCCCCGACGCGTGATGGCCGCTAGTTGAACGCCGCGCGGTCCAAATACCGCTGATACGCCTCCCCGCCAGTCATGTCAGCATAAAGCGAGGCCATCGCCACAAGGCGCCCGCGGGCGCTTGTGAGATCTGGTTTTTGGTCGGGATCGACGTCATCGACCCCATGCATGGAGCGGCCGTCATAGACCAACACATCACCTGGACGCGCGATGGCTTCGAGATCAAGCCGCACATCCCCGCTGTCGACAAACGCGCCGCCAGCCTCGAAATCCACACCCCGTTCCGTGATCACCAGCACCAGTTGAAAAAAGGCCGCCACCCCGGACTCCCGCGCGATGGTGGCGGCGACGCGGTCTTGATGAGGCGCGAAAAAGCCGCCGCCCGCGGGATAGTGCTGCAGCCGCGCGCCCGTGAACAGGCCGCCGCTGACCCCCTCCACCGCATTGTCTAAGGGGCGACCGAGGAGGCGATTGCGCACCCGCGCCAGCGTGCGCAGCGCGTCATGGGCGGTGAACACGTCCTCCGTCCACAACGGAGTGTAAAGCACGCGCACGCACCGCGGCACATAATAGCCGCGCTGGGCGCCGCCGCCGATCACCAGCTTTTGGAACGCGCGCTGGGCTGCGTCCGCCGGGGTTCCGACCCCCGGCGCATCAAGGCTCGGATCAAAGCGCTCATGAAATGCGGCTTTAATCGCCGCCGCCGCCTCCGCCGACACCACGTCCCGCAGAAGGAGATAGCCGCCCTCAGCGACGTGGCGGATCACCGCGCGCGCATCGAGGGCGGCCGGCGTCGCCACGCTCATCACGGCCGGTTCCACGGGAGCGACCAGATGATGGGGCCCAGGCCCGGCGTCGGGACCGGCGCCGTCAGCCGCAAGCCCCGCCGGGAGCGCGCCGGGTGCGGTCGCTTCGCCCCCGCCGCTCATGCCGCGCCCGCGGGCAAGCGCGCGTGGCCGGCGTCGATGTCGTGTCCGCGCCGATCCGCTTGCGCTTGGGCGAGAGGCCCCATCACTTGCACCGCAAATCGGGCCAAGGTCTCCACCACCGCGTCTTCGTCGCGGCCGCCGAAATTGGTCATCAGCAAGATCTCCTCCACCCCGGCGTCACGCAATGCCTCCGCGCGCGCGCGCAGGGTGGCGACATCGCCGATCATGCTGGCGGAATTCGCGGCGTATTCCTCGAAATAGCCATGGCGTCCCTTGGGTTCGCGGCGGCACACCTCGAGCTGGAAGCGCTCAAAGGCGTCGCCGGCCTCCGCCCGCACGTGGTCGAAACTTTCCGCGACATGCGCGTAGACTTGCATCAACACGGGCGGGCGCGGCGCGTCTGACTGCGGGGACTGCGCCCAACCGAGGTGATGGAGCGCGCAGCACGCGCGCACCAGCGCCAGCCCATCGCGGTCGGCGTATTCCGAGCGCCGCTCGAGAGGCGACAGCATCAGCCCATACCCGCGTTCGCCAATCGCCGCCGCCCCTTCACGCGAGACGGCGCCGCAATAAAGCCGCGCGCGATAATCGCTGCGCATGCGCGCGCCCACCTGAGCGTCGACTGCCTGGACAAAAGGGCCGTCCGCCGTCACGACGTCGCCGCGCAAATAGGCCTCAAGGGCCTGAAGCTTGGCGTCAAAGATCGCCCGGCGCGCGTCCGGGTCTGCGCCGAATTCCGCGAGCTCCTCACGCTGAAAACCCGGCCCGAGCCCCAGGATCAGTCGCCCCTGGGTCAGGGCGTCGAGCATGGCCGCGTCCTCCGCCACCAGGCGCGGGTCATGAAGCGGCAAAATCACTAAGCTCGCCCCGAGACGCAGGCGTTTTGTCCGTTGGCTCGCCGCGGCAATCATCACACGCGGATTGGGGGAGCGGAAGTTCTCCGTCCACCGATGGCCCTCATTGAAGTAAAAGCCGTGGAACCCCAGCGCCTCCGCCCGCTCGGCCACGCGCAAGGCTTGGTCGTAAAGCGCCGCGAGATCATCCACGTCCCGCGCGGCGATGGGGTAGAACACCGAAAACCGCATGGCGCGCTCCCGCCCAAACGCCGCCCTCGCGGCTGGTGAGTGCGTCAGAGCATGCACGCGCGCCGCTAACTCGACCCTAACCAGCGGCGCGGTCTTGTGCTGATCATGACCGACACCCCACCCCAAGGCCCTCGAGAGACCGCGCCCCACGGCCCGCGTAACGCTGAAGCTCGCCCGCCCCTGGTGGTGTTGGGCGCGGGACTGTTCGGCGACCAGCTAGCGCGGCTGATCGAGGGGCCCTTTGGCGGCGTCCACACCCTCAAAGGCTTCATCGACGACCGGGTCGCGACGCCGCCCGCCAGCCGGGCCGGCGCGCCGGTGCTGGGTTCATGGGAGGCTTTCGCCGCCGAAACAGATCCCGCATCCGTCCAGCTTGTCTTAGCCGTCGGGTATCGCGACCTGCGCGCCCGTTTGGCGGTCTATGAACGCGCGCGGGCGGCCGGGTTTACGTTTGCGCGGCTCACCCACCCCGCCGCCGTCATCGCGCCCGACGCCGTTGTTGGCGACGGCGTCATTCTCCAGGCCGGCGCGTGCGTGGACGCAGGCGCAGCCATTGGCGACGGCGGCTTCATCGACCTCAATGTCAGCGTGTGCGAGCGCGCGCGCCTCGGCCCGTGCTGCTACATTGCGGCCGGCGCAGCCATTGGCGGCGGCGCGACGTTGGGCGCGGCGTGTTTTGTCGGGCTCAACGGCGTGGTGGTTGACCGCGTGCGCGTCGGCGACGGCGTGCGCGCGCCCGCCGGCGGCCTCATTCATCGCGATGTCGCCGCCCACGCCACCGTGATGGAGGCGCGCACCATCCGCGCTATCCCATCATCGCAGGCCGACGCCGGCGCGGCCCCCGAAGCGCCCCAAGGCGCGCGCCCAGATGCGCCCCCAGGTGCGCCCCCAGATGCGCCCCCAGGTGCGCAGCGTCCCAGCGCGGAGGCCCAAGCGTGAGCGCCCTGGCGGCGTCACGCGCGAACACCCAGCCCCAGTGTTCCTGCGGCGCGACGGCCCCGCGCGCTGTGCTCGCACGCGCTGACAGCGCCGCAGCGCCCGTCGCCACGTCCGACGGCGCGTATTTAGCGGATGTGCGCGCGGCTCGCCTGTTATGTCGCGACTGCGGCGTGCTGGAGGCCGTCTATGATCCGCCCGACGCGCTCAGCCGCCATTTCGCGCGCGATTATGACCTCGCCCCGGCGGTGCAGAACAATCTCGTGGTCCGCGACGGCGTGGTTCACACGAAGAAAAGCCTGATCGACCACCGCCTCGACGCCTGGATCGCGCGCCGGGCCGGCGGCGTGCGCGCGGCCCTTGAAGTCGCCTGCGGGCGCGGCGACTTGGCGCGACGCCTTGCAGCCGCCTATCCGCACTGGGAGGTGACGGGCCTCGATCCCTCGCCCGACCTTGAGCCCCAGGACGCCGCCCCAGGATCGCCGCGGCTGCTCCGCTCGGTGTTTCGACCCGAACGCTTCGCGCCTGGACGCCACGACCTTCTGATCGCCCACGGGCTGTTAAACCGCACGCCGCCGCTGGCGGCGCTCCAGGGGCTGCGCCGCCTGGCGCGGCCGGGCGCGCTGGCGAGCTTTGAGCTTGTTTATCTCGAGACCGCGCCCTACGCGCCGCGCATTTGGGATCACGCCTTTCACGCCACCCGCGCGACAGTCCACCACTGGCTCGCCGTCATCGGGTTTCACGTGCTGGAGGAGGCCGACAACGCCTCCTCTTGGCATGTGATTGCGGAAGCCTGCGATCCCAAACCCGGGCCGTGGCGGCCTTCGGGGGAGACAGACCACGCCGGGGCGCACTTTGAGGCGTTCGTGCGCTGGTGGACCGCCGCGGAGACGGCCGCGCGCCGCGAGGCGGCGCGGGGGCCTTACGCCCTGTTTGGGGCCGGCATGTTTTCCGCCGCGCTTTCGCCGGCTCTCAGCGCAACGCCGCCCGCGGCGGTGATTGATGATGTGAAGGCCGGCGGACGCTTTCACGGGCTCGACGTCATCACCCGCGAGGAGGCGGCCGCGCGCGGTCTTGCAGTGGTGCTGTTCACCCGCCCCGCCTATGTCGACGCCATGGCGGCGCGGGCGCGCGCGGCTGGGCTGACATTAAGCGACGTCACGCCGCCGCTTCCTGGCCCCTCAAGCGGCGCGTTCGGCGAATAAGCGCTCGAGCGCGGCCAAGCTTGCAAACCGTGCGACGTTGTCATCCGTCAGCGCCACGCCAAACCGCTGCTCCAGCGCCAACATCACCGTGAGATGGGCGAAGCTGTCCCACGCCGGCCAGGTCTCGCGCGACGCCTGCGCCGGCGGCGGGCCCGCTTGCACACATTCCGCCAAGAAGGTCCGCGCATCCATCATTGCTCTCCACAAAGGCCGACGCGCGCGCCGCCGAGCCCGCGCCGGTCATGCCGCGCCGACCACGCCGCATCGCGGACGATAGCCAAGATTGGCTGATCGGAGCCTAAAAACTCGGAGAGAGAATCCAATAAGCGTCAATTACCTCAAATTGTCATCAACGCCGCCTCAAACACCCTCTTGGTCATCGCGCGTTCACCAAAAGAATGATCTCCGCCAGCACTCTAGAAAGGTGTTTGCGGCATACACCACGCCACCAGTCACTGGCTTCGAGCACCATGGCGTCCGCGACACCACCAGTTCCATTTCATCGCCACAGCCTCACGCCCGAGGACGCCGCGCCGATTGCGCAGGTGCTCGCGACGCCGTTTCTGACCTCCGGCGAGGTTGGGCGCGGGGTCGAAGCGCAATTGCGCGAACGCTTCGAGGTTCCTGTCGCGGCGCTCACCAACAGCTGGACGAATGGCGCGCTCGCGACGCTCCTTGCCTGGGACGTGCAGTCGGGCGACGAAGTGGTCGTGCCCGCCATGACGTTTGTCGCCTGCGCCAATGTGGCTGCGCTGGTCGGGGCGCGGCCCGTGCTGTGCGATGTCGACCGCGACACCCTGCTCATGACGCCGCAGACGCTCGCCCCGGCCCTCTCCCCGCGCACGCGCGTGGTGATGCCGGTGCATCTTTATGGCCAGATGGCCGATGTGGCGGCGTTGCGCGCCTTCCTTGAGGCTCAGGGCCGCAGCGATGTGAAGATCCTGGAGGACGCAGCCCATTGCTTTGAGGGCCGCCGCGGCGGCGCCCGCCCCGGGGCCCATGGCGATTGCGCGATTTTCTCCTTCTACGCCACCAAGACCATCACGTGCGGCGAGGGCGGCGCCGTCATCAGCCGCGATGACGCGTTGGGCGAGACGCTCCTGCGCACGCGCCTGCACGGCATGAGCGCGGCCGCGATTGATCGCTTTAAGACGGGCGGCTATCGCCATTGGGACGTCGAGCGGCTCGGCGTCAAAGCCAATTTGCCCGATGTGTCGGCGGCGCTGCTGCCTGGCCAAATCGAGCGCGCCGAGGATGCGCGCGCGCGCCGCGCCGTCGTGGACGACCGCTATCGTGCGGCGTTCGCAGACGCCGATGTGCGCGTGCCCACGATCGCCCCAGACGCCGTGCACGCCCACCATTTGTGTCCGGTTTTCGTGGGCGCGGATCGACGCGACGCCTTGCTTGCGGGTTTGGCGCGAGCGGGGATCGGGGCCACCGTCAATTACCGGGCGCTGACGCGCTTGCGCCTTTATCGCGACGCCGCCGCCGCGACGCCGGGCGGGGCTCCCGTCTCTGAAGCCTGGGGGGATGGGGTGGTGTCGCTGCCGCTGTATCCAAGCCTCACCGACGCTGAGCAAGACCATGTGATTGCGACCATGCGCGCGCTCCTCGCCGCACATCCGACGACGGATCCGGCCCAAAAAGCGGAGCGGGCGGCATGATCACGAAACCCGCCGCGAAAACCATCCTCGTGACTGGCGCCGGCGGCTATGTCGGCGCAGTGTTGACGCCGGCCCTTCTTGAGGCCGGCTACGCCGTGCGCGCCCTTGATCGCTTTTACTTTGGCGAGGAAACCCTCGCGGACGTGCGCGACCATCCGCGCCTGGAAATCCTGCGCGCGGATGTGCGCACGATGGATGCAGAGCTGTTGGAGGGCGTGTGGGGCGTGGCCGATCTCGCCGCGCTCTCCAACGACCCCGCGGGCGACCTTGATCCCAACCTGACCCGCGCCATCAACTTCTTGGCCCGTGAACGCTTGGCGCTGGCGGCGAAGGCGGCGGGGGTGGAGCGCCATGTGTTGCTCTCCTCGTGCTCAGTCTACGGCGCGGGCTCGACCGACGGCGTGGACGAACGCTCTGAAACCGCGCCGTTGACCACCTATGCGGCCATGAACCTCGCTGCTGAAAGCGCGCTCTTGCCCCACGCCGCAGACGGCTATGCGGTCACGGCCTTGCGGCTGGCGACGGTGTTCGGCCTCTCGCCGCGCATGCGGTTTGACTTAGCGGTGAACGCCATGGTGCGCGCTGCGGCGCTGAAGGGGCGCATCGATGTCCACGGTTCAGGCAAGCAATGGCGGCCGTTCGTGCATGTGCATGACGTTGCGCGCGCAGTGCTGCATGTGTTCGCTCAAGAACCTGCGACAGTGTGCGGCCAGGTGTTCAACATCGGTCTGCGCAATTTGCAGATCTTCCCTCTGGCGTGTTTGTTGCGCGAGATCCTGCCCTTCCCGCTGGAGATCGAAGTCCATGACCTCGATCCCGACCGGCGCTCCTACAATGTGAACTTCCAGAAGGCGGCGTCTGTGATGGGCTTCAGGCCCGACGTGACCATCGAAGACGGCGCGTTGGCCATCTATGAAGCGCTGAAGGCCGGCCGGCTCGCCATTGATGATGAACGCGCCTGGACGGTGAAGTGGTACCAAAAACTGCGCGATGCAGAGACGCTGGTGGCGAAGCTCGCCATGGGCGGAAAAATGCTGTGAGCGCGCGCAAAGCAAAATCCCGGGCCGCGGCGACGCCGTCAGCCGCCGGCGGCGGCGCTCAATCTGTGGAGGCCGCCGAGCGGCGCATGCTCGCGGCTGCGAAGCACTGCGCAGGCGAGGGGTTTGCAAAGGCTGAAGATAAAGTCGCGCAGTGGGCCGTGGCCTGGCGCGCCGCGACGCCGGAGGAGGCCGCCGCCTCCCTCCAGCGGGTGGAGGCCGCCGCGGCCGTGACCGCAGACCCCCACCGCGCGCTTTACCTCCGCTCCGTCCTAGCGCGCGTGACCAGCGACCCAGATCGGCTGATCGCGTTGATCCGGCATGTGGAGCCCTTGCCGCTGGAGACGCGGCTGTTCGTTCTGCACGCGCTCAACGCCCATTATCGCGACGCCATGGGAAGCGCGGCCGCGCAACTGCGCCGGCACACGCTCTATCGCGGCGTTGTGGAGGAGATCGCGCGCTCCATCACGCTTCCCGCTCCAATTCCACGCCATGAGCGTGACGACCGCATTATTGTGTGTGTGATCCAGCAATTCTTGCGCGCCGACACCCACGCCCCGACTCGCGACCTTTTGAATTACGCGCGCGTGTTCATCCAAACGTTCAACCGCCTCCCCGTGATCATCAACGCCAACCAATTCGCCATGACGCCGCCGACGGCCGTGCACGCACCCTTTCTCGGCGCGCGGCTGGATCGCTATGACGCGATGAAGGCGCTGAGCTTCGGCGATTTGCAGATCCCCTTCCGCCAAGTCACCGCCCCCATGCCGGACTTGCCTACGTTGGAAGGCGTTTTGCGCATGATTGCAGAAGCGAAGCCCGCCCTCGTCATCGGCCATGGCGCGACTAATGTGCTGGCCGACCTCTGCGCGCGCTTTACAGATGTCGCGATCCACCAAACCACGGAGGCGATGGATCCCTTTGCGGCGCCGGCGACTTTCCTCGTACGCGAACCGCGCGCCCAAGATGAGGCGGTGCTGGCGGGCCTCGGCCGCAACCGCGACGCCGTGATCGTCACCCGGCCCGCTATTGAGCTGCCCGCCTCCGACGCCGTCCTCACCCGCGCGGACCTCGACGCGCCGGACGACGCCGTCTTGGTCGGCGTGATCGGCAACCGGCTGGATCAAGAGCTGACGCCGACATTCCTCGCCGCCCTCGACGCCGCCTGCGCCCAAGCGCCAGGATTGTGCGTGCGCACCGCCGGCAAGCTCGATCAAGGCGATGGCGTGTTCGCGCCGTACCCGGCCCTCGCCGCCCGCGCGCGTCATACCGGCTACCAAAACGATGTGCGCGCCTTTTGCCGCGCCCTCGACATTGTCGCCAACCCCGCCCGCCAAGGGGGCGGCACGTCCGCGGCGATGGCGCTCGACGCCGGCGCCATCATTGTGACGCCGCCGGTGGGCGATGTGGCCGTCGTCGCCGGGCCACACTTCCACGTGGCGGATGAAGCCGCCATCAGCGAGGCCCTCGTCACGCTCGCGCGCAATCCGCAAGAACGGGCGTTGCGGCGCGACGCCGCGCGCGCGCGCGGCGCTGCGATCCAAGACGTGCCGGGGCTTTGGCGCGAGGCGCTGGAGGCGTTTGCGCAGCGCGCCGCCCCCGCCGCCGCCGACTGACGGCGACGCCGGACGCCGGAGCGCGACATCCTGTCGCAACCTCTAACCGTTTGATTCAACGCTCTCTTAGCAGTGCGCGTCGATTGTTCGCGCACCGTGGACGGGAGGTGGCGATGCGACGCCCCAGGATCTTACATGTGGAGGATGACGACGCGGACGCGCTGTTGATTGAGCGCGGCCTGCGGGCGGCGATGCGCCGCGCGGAGCCCGTGATTATGCGCGCCGCCACTTTGCGCGAAGCTGAGACGTATCTCGCGCGCATGCCTGTGGACTTAGCGCTTGTCGATTTGCGGCTGCCGGACGCCTACAGCCTGGACGAGGCGATTGTTCGTGTGCGTTATCTGAGCGACGCCCCGATCGTGGTGGTGTCGGGCGCGGATGAGGCGACGCTCGACGGCGGCATGATCCGCGGCGAGATTGAGCTTTATCTGGCGAAGTTCGAATTCGCGGACGCTCATTATGTGACGAAAGCGATCGGCCCGCTGCTGAGTGAAATGACCGAGGCGGACGATCTGCGCACCGCAGACACGAGGACGCGGACTCCGACGCCCCACCCTGCGCGGCGCCCATCGCCGCGCGTGGCGGGCGCGCGCGCCTGACGGCGGCCGCGCCCGCCGCCGGTGCGGAGCGGATTAGGACTTCGCTTTGGCCTTGTCGGCGTTTGCGCCCATGTCCGCGTCCTTAGCGGGCGTCGCGGCCGCAGCGGTCGAGGACGCGCCCGCCCCCGCTGCGGCGACGCCAGAGACGCCGCCAGAGACGCCGCCAGAGACGCCGCCAGAAATGCTGCCGGACGCACTGCTTGAAGCGGGCGTCGGCACCGGGCTCGGCTTAGGCGGTTCTGTGAATTGCGGCTCCGGCTTTGGCGACCGCGCGAAGGGGTTGGCGCTGCGCGGGCCGCTGGACGCCGGTGCGGACGCAGCGGCTTTCGCCGCGCCGGACGTTTTCGCGCCGCCCGCCGCATCAGCGCGTCCGCCGCCGACCAGATTGGTGAACTTCACAGAGGCCGGATAGTAATCGCCCTCGCCGCTGGTAATGTCGCCAAACGCGACGGAGTTTGCGCGCCGCGAAAAATGCCACCACGGAATGGCGACGGAACCGAGGGCGGCGACAATGATCAACAGAAGAACTTCATAGAACCGCTCAAAGCCGAAGAACGTTTGCAGCGCGTCAGAAAAATCAACCACCGCCAAAATCACAAACAAGACCATCAGCGTCAACACGGTGGAGATTTCCTGCATCACCTGGCTGGATTTGTCGCGTTTTTTCACCGACCCGGCGATTAGTGTGCCGGTCACCACCGGGTCTTTCCGTTCTTTCGCGAAGTAGACAATACTCACACCCTCGCGACGGCCCAGCGCGTCAAAATGCAGGGTGAAATGATCGTCCTGGGTTTCAATACGCGCGCCGATGCCGCGCGATGACTGCGCCTTGATCAGCACTTCGTCGATCTTCACGCCGTCAAGGCGCACAGTGATGGGATCCGAGGCGTTAATGTCGCTCGACCGCAGCGCCTCCGTGCCTGTGTTCAAAAACGCGATGAGATAGCGACGGTAGGAAAACACGCCCGTTTGCTCGAACAGCGCGCGCACATCCGTCGGGTACGCGAGCTTCTCGCGCGCCAGCATCTGAATGTCTTCCACATAGGTGATTTCGCGGCGCGCCCGGGCGAGATGACGCGAGATGAACACGCCGATCATCAGCACCAAGACGCTGGACATCACGCCCGCGCCGAACACGACAATATCGTTGGATTCAATACTCAGCACGGACCCGCCCTCCCCAAGCCCCCGATCGCCGTCCCGGCCGCCCCGCCGGCCGAACGCGCTCTCTGCGATCCGGGCGCGGGTTAGTATTAACAAAGATGACGGCCATGTCTCCCGCGGCGTTCACCAGGCGGCCGCGTCAGGACGCACGCCGCGACCTTGCCGCAGCCTGCGCGCGCGCTTATAGCTGCGCGGATTTGCCTACAGCGCGGCGGCGGCGCGCGGTCACGGAGGCGGGGATGCCCAAACGCGACGATCTCGACACAGTCATGATCATCGGGGCCGGGCCCATCGTCATCGGGCAGGCCTGCGAGTTCGATTATTCCGGCGTCCAGGCTTGCAAAGCCTTGCGGGCTGAAGGCTATCGGGTGGTGCTGATCAACTCCAACCCCGCCACCATTATGACCGACCCTGATATGGCCGACGCCACATATATCGAGCCGGTCACGCCGGAAATGGCGGCCAAAGTCATCGCCGCTGAGCGCGCAAAATCCCCTGGCGGCTTTGCGCTTCTGCCCACTATGGGCGGCCAGACCGCCCTCAATTGCGCGCTTGAGCTCGATCGGCGCGGCGTGCTCGCGGCCCATGAGGTGGAGCTGATCGGCGCGAAGGCTGATGTCATCGACAAAGCCGAAAACCGCGAGCGCTTCCGCACTGCGATGGAAGGCATCGGCCTCGCGTGCCCGCGCGCGCGCATCGCCCACACTTTGGCTGAGGCCGAGGCCGCGCTCTATCATGTGGGTCTGCCGGCGATCATCCGCCCGTCCTTCACCCTCGGCGGCCAGGGCGGCGGGGTGGCGTACAACAAGGATGAGTTCCGCGACATCGTCATTCGCGGCCTCGACGCATCTCCCGCGACTGAAGTCCTGATCGAGGAATCCGTCCTCGGTTGGAAGGAGTATGAGATGGAGGTCGTGCGCGACCGCGCCGACAACTGCATCATTGTATGCGCCATCGAAAACATTGACCCCATGGGCGTCCACACTGGCGACAGCTGGGCCGTCGCGCCGACCATGACGCTCACGGACCGCGAGCTGCAGCGCATGCGCGACGCCGCCATCGCCTGCTTGCGCGAGATCGGGGTGGAGACCGGCGGCTCCAACGTCCAGTTCGCCGTCAGCCCCCAGGACGGCCGCCAGCTGGTCATTGAGATGAACCCGCGGGTGTCGCGCTCCTCCGCGCTCGCTTCGAAAGCCACAGGCTTTCCCATCGCCAAAATCGCAGCAAAGCTCGCCATCGGCTACACCCTTGATGAACTCGCCAACGACATCACCGGCGGGGCCACCCCCGCCAGCTTCGAGCCGACGATTGATTATGTGGTGGTGAAAGCGCCGCGCTTCGCTTTTGAGAAATTCGCCGGCGTCGAGCCCACCCTCACCACGAGCATGAAATCGGTGGGTGAGGCGATGGCCATCGGGCGCACATTCCCCGAGGCGCTGCAAAAAGCCTTTGCGTCCCTGGAGACCGGGGTGTCGGGGCTCGACGCCATGGAAATTGAAAGCGTGGCCCAAGGCCCGCGCGCGCGCGCGATCTTAGAGGCGCTCTCCACCCCGACGCCGGACCGGCTGCGCCTCACCGCTCACGCGCTGCGCCGGGGCCTGACGGTGGAGGAGATCGCGGCCGTCACCCGCTATGATCCCTGGATCCTGCGCTGGGTGGAGACGATTGTGCGGGCCGAGGAGCGTGTGATCGCGGAGGGCCTGCCGGCGCAGGACGATCGCGATGGCTGGCTCGCGCTGAAGCAACTTGGCTTTTCGGATGCGCGCCTCGCCGCGCTCAGCGAGCTGGACGAGGCTGCAGTCCGCGCGCGCCGCCGCGCCGCCGGCGTGCGTCCGGTCTATAAGCGCGTGGACACCTGCGCGGCGGAGTTCGCTGCGGCCACGCCTTACATGTACGCGACTTATGAAGCGCCCACTGGGCGCCTGAACGCCGCAGGCCAGTTGGAGCCTGTCGCGGCCGAATGCGAAGCTGAGCCCTCATCCGCCACGAAGGTCATCATATTGGGCGGCGGACCGAACCGCATCGGCCAAGGCATTGAGTTTGATTATTGCTGCTGCCACGCCGCCTTCGCCTGCGCGGAAATGGGCGTTGAGTCCATTATGGTGAATTGCAATCCCGAGACCGTCTCCACCGATTACGACACCGCGGACCGGCTTTACTTCGAGCCCCTGACGGCGGAGGCCGTGCTTGAGATCATTGAGACGGAACGCCAAGCGGGCGCGCTCTTGGGCGTCATTGTTCAATATGGCGGCCAAACGCCGCTGAAGCTCGCCGCGGCCTTAGACGACGCCGGGGTCCCCATTCTCGGCACGCCCCGCGCGGCGATCGACGCTGCGGAGGATCGCGAGCAATTCACGCGCTTGCTGGCGGATCTCGACCTCAATCAACCGCCCAACGCCATCGCCCGCTCCGCCGATGAGGCCCGCGCGGCCGCCCAGCGTCTGGGTTTCCCGCTGATGCTGCGGCCGTCTTTCGTGCTGGGCGGGCGCGCGATGGAGATTGTCTCCAACGCCGACGATTTGGACGCTTATGTGGAGCAAGCCGTGACCGTCACCGGCGACAGCCCGCTTCTGGTGGACCGGTATCTCCGCGACGCCATTGAAGTGGACGTGGACGCGGTGTGCGACGGGGAGGACGTCTTCATTGCGGGCGTGCTTGAACACATTGAAGAGGCGGGCGTCCATTCCGGCGACAGCGCGTGCTCGCTGCCGCCTTACACCCTTGATCCCGCGATTGTGGCGCGCATTGAAGACCAGACCGCGCGTCTCGCCCGCGCGCTCGGCGCGCGCGGCCTCTTCAATGTGCAATTCGCGGTGCAAGGTGACGAGATTTACGTTCTTGAAGCCAACCCTCGGGCCTCGCGCACCGCGCCCTTCGTGGCGAAAGCCATCGGTCTGCCGATTGCGAAAATCGCCGCCAAAGTGATGGCCGGCGCTCGCCTCGCGGCGTTTGACCTCGATCCCGCGGCGGCCTCGCGCCACATCGCGGTGAAAGAGGCGGTGATGCCGTTCAAACGCTTTCCCGGCGCTGATCCCATGCTGGGCCCGGAAATGCGCTCCACGGGCGAAGTGATGGGCCTCGACGCCGATTTCGCCCGCGCCTACGCCAAAGCCCAAGACGCCGCCGGCGTCGCGCTGCCGCGGTCGGGCGTCGCATTTTTGTCTTTGAAGGACACCGACAAGGGGATCGGCGCCCAGTTAGCGCGGGAGCTGTGTGAGGCGGGGTTCTCCTTAGTGGCGACCGGCGGCACCGCCGCAAGCCTCGACGCCGCGGGCGTCGCCGTCGAGCCGATCAACAAAGTCCATGAAGGCCGGCCCCACATTGTCGACGCCATCCGCGACGGCGGCGTCCAATTCATTTGCAACACCACCGAGGGCCGCCAGAGCTTGCTGGATTCCCTGTCAATTCGGTCCACCGCGTTGACACGTGGAGTCCCGTGCTACACAACGATTGCGGGGGCTCGAGCCGCGGTGCGTTCGATTCGGGCGGTGGACGCAGGCGCGCTTGAAGTGCGTTCGCTCCAGTCCTACTCTTCCGAAACGATGGGAATGTCGGTGGACTAGCCGTTTCGGCCAAGACGGAAATTATAACGTAAGATGCAAAAAGTGCCCATGACGCTCGAGGGTCATCGCGCTCTCGACGAAGAACTGAAACGTTTAAAAACCGTAGAACGCCCCGCTGTCATCGCCGCTATCGAAGAGGCGCGTGCGCATGGCGATTTGTCGGAGAACGCGGAATACCATGCCGCGAAAGAACGCCAGGGCTTCATCGAAACGCGCGTGATGGATATCGAAGATAAGCTGTCGCGCGCCCAAGTGATTGATGTCACGAAGCTCAATGGCTCGACGGTGAAGTTTGGCGCCACGATCCGCCTCTATGACGAGGACACGGAGGAGGAAGCCGAATACAAGATCGTCGGCGAAGATGAGGCGGATGTCCGCTCCGGCAAAATCTCAATCACCTCGCCCATTGCGCGCGCGTTGATCGGCAAAGAAATGGGCGACGTGGTGGAGGTGGCCGCCCCCGGCGGCGCGAAATCATACGAGATCCTGGCCATTCGCTGGTTGTAGCGCGCCGGGGCGCGCCGCGCGTTCTGGCGGCGGCGCTCTCTTAGGGACGCGCGACGCCAGGCTTTACGGGGGCTTTATGAACGTCGTTCGCGCCCCCGCCGCTCCCTCGTCCGCGCGCGTGTGTTGGGTTGTTTCCGACGGCCGCATCGGCATGGAGAACCAAGCGCTTGGTCTGGCGGAAGCCGTCGCCCGGCGCACGCCCCTCGACATCCGGGTGCGGCGCGTGCCGCGCTCCATGTTGATCGCGAGCGCCGGCCGGACCGTCGCGGCGGCGGGCGACGCGACGGGCGACGCGACGGGCGGCGCGACTGGGCCATGTCCGGATCTGTGGATCGGCTG
>CAZMSO010000022.1:0-16749 GCA_964568975.1 uncultured Caulobacterales bacterium
CGCGGCGTTGCCCGACGGCGCCCAGCCGAAACGCCGCCCGACAGACGGGGCGAGGCCGACCGACCGTGATGCGATAGAGGCGCCGTCGTCAGGCGGCGTCGGCGTCCGCGCGCTCCGACAGCAGCGCCGCCAGCGCCTCTTGATCAGGCGCTGCGCGCAATCGCTCACGCAACTCCTCACGCCGAAACACCCGGCTGACCCGCGCGAGCGCTTTCAGGTGATCGGCCCCAGCCGCCTCCGGCGCTAGGAGCAAGAACACCAGATCCACTGGGCGTTCGTCGATCGCGTCAAAATCAATCGGTTCACTAAGCCGCGCAAACAAGCCTTGGACTGTCTCCAACTCCTCCAGGCGCGCATGCGGGATCGCCACCCCATGGCCGACGCCGGTGGAGCCCAGCCGCTCGCGCTCCAACACGGCTTCGAAAATGCGCCGCGACGGCACCCCCGAGAGGTCGCCCGCAACACGGCTCAGCTCTTGAAAGAGCTGCTTTTTGCTCGTGGCGCGCAAATCAGCAATCACGCCGTTTGCGTGGAGGATGTCCGTCAGCAGCATGCAGGCGAGACCTCGTATGTCATCCAGCGCTGTCGCGCGGCTTCGCGTCGGGACCCCGTTCAGGATCAATCCAACCAACGTGACCGTCAGGACGACGATACACCACATTCACGCCGCCATGACCCGCATTGCGAAACATCAGCCATGGCGCATGGCTCACATCCATTTCATGGACCGCCATGCCCACGGTCAGCACCGGAAGCTCGGCCGTCGTCTCCGCCACGACAACGGGCTCGAAATCGCCGGACGGGGCGGGTTCTTCGGCGTCTTCGTCGTAGTCCGGCGCATCGACATCCGTCATTGAGCCTTGCAGCACCACAAGCGAAGCGGCTTGGCTGCGCGCGTCGCCGGCGCGGTGGTCTGTAAGCTTGCGTTTGTATCGCCGCAAGCGCTTCTCCAACCGCTCCACCGCGCCTTCCGCAGCCGCGTAGGCGTCGCCGCCAAAGCCATGAGCTTGCAGCAACGCGCCGGAAGGCAAATGGATCGACACGTCCGCGCGAAAACCGTGGCCTTCGCGGGTCATGGCCACAAACGCTTCGCTTGAGCGTTGGAAGTACTTAGACACGGCCTCACTCAACCGTGTTTCCACGCGTTCTCGAAGAGCTTGGCTGGCGTCAATACCTTTATTGACGAACTGAAACTGCATGCGCGGATCCGCTGACGCCATATCAGCCTCTTTATTGGTCTGCGCGCTCATCACGACACGCTGACGATGTCGTGGCTCGTGCGTGAAGTCAATTCGTGACGGCGCCGGCGTCGTGGGTTAGGACGCCTGTCGGAGCATCCGACGTCGTTGGACGGAGGACGGAATGCGCATCGCCTCGCGATACTTCGCGACAGTCCGTCGGGCGATTTCAACTCCTTGGTCGCGCAACAACTCCACGATTCGGTCGTCGGAAAGAACCTCCTCGATCGTTTCGTTCTCGATGAGGGTCTTGATGCGGTGGCGCACAGCCTCCGCGGAGTGCGCCTCGCCGCCATTAATCGCCGGGATTGCGGCGGTGAAGAAATACTTCAGCTCAAACACGCCGCGGGGCGTGGCGATGTGTTTGTTGGTCGTCACGCGGCTGACAGTCGATTCATGCATGCCGATTTCATCGGCCACGGTTTTGAGGTTGAGCGGCCGCAGCGCCTGGATGCCTTCCGCCAAAAACAAATCCTGCTGGCGCACGATCTCTGTGGCGACCTTCAAGATCGTGCGCGCGCGCTGATCCAAGCTGCGCACAAGCCAATTGGCGTTTTGGTGGCATTCGCTGATGAAGCTGCGCTCATCATCGGACCGCGCGGCGGCGTTGACCTCGGTGTAGTACCGTGAGTCGACCAGCACCCGCGGCAAGGTGTCTGCGTTCAGCTCCACCGCCCAGCCGCCGCTGGCGGTCTCGCGCACATAAACGTCCGGCGCGACGGGGGTGGTGGGGTCACCGCCGAACGCTGCGCCGGGCTTCGGCGTCAACGCCCGCAACTCCGCGAGCATGTCGCTGAGGTCCTCAGCGTCGACGCCGCAGCGTTTTTGGAGCTTTTTGAGATCGTGGGTCGCCACCAGCTCGAGATTGGCCACCAGGGCGGCCATCGCGGGGTCGAACCGGTCGCGCTCCTCCAGCTGCAACGCCAGGCATTCCTTCAAATCGCGGGCGAACACGCCTGTGGGCTCCAGCCCTTGGAGCACTGTGAGCACCGTCAACACATGGGCTTCGGCCGCGCCGAGCCGCAGCGCGATCTCCATAATGTCAGCGCGCAGATAGCCGTCGTCCTCCAGCGCTTCGATCAGAGTGGCCGCGATCATACGCTCAGCGGGGTCTGTGATCGCCACAACCATTTGGTCGCTGAGGTGGTCGCGCAGGCTCACCGTCGCTGTGGCGAGGTCGAGCGCGCTAAAATCGTCCTCGCCGCCGCCTCCGCCCGATCCCGCGCGGCTCCAATCGACGGACCCGCCGGCGTCGGCTGCGCCGCCGCTATCGCCGATCGCCTCCGGGTGCACGCTTTCAAAATCGGCGTCGAGGGCGGCGCTCGCCTCCGCTGAGGGCGCGCCTGCGGACATATCGAGTTCCGCCAGGCCGACCTCAGCGCCATCGCCGCGGTCGGCCTCACCCGCGCCGTCGCCGTCGCCCTCGCCCGCCGGCGGGCCGTCATCGCGCTTGAGCAGGGGATTGCTTTCGAGTTCCGCCTCGACGAACTCCGACAATTCAAGATTGGACAGCTGCAGCAGCTTGATCGCTTGCTGCAGTTGCGGGGTCATGACCAGGGACTGGCCTTGCCGCAGCTCCAATCTTTGTCCGAGAGACACCGCCGATTTCCCCGTTCGCCTCGATTACATCAGGAGAACCGGTCACCGAGATACACGCGCCGCACCTCGGGATGGTCGCGCACCGCATCCGGTGGACCTTGGAACAGCACTTCGCCCTCAAACAGGATCGAGGCGCGATCCACAATTTCGAGAGTCTCACGCACATTATGATCGGTGATTAAAATCCCGATTCCGCGCCGTTTTAAATAGGTGATCAAATCGCGGATGTCCGTCACCGCCAGCGGGTCGACGCCCGCAAAAGGCTCGTCAAGCAGAATGAAGGACGGCCCTGTCGCTAAGGCGCGCGCAATCTCCACACGCCGGCGCTCGCCGCCTGAAAGCGCCATCGCCGGGGCGGTGCGGATGTGCTCAATGTGCAGCTCCGCCAGCAAGCCGTCGACGATATCGCGCCGGCGCCGGCGGTTGGGCTCGACCAGCTCCGCCACACCCATAATGTTCTGCTCCACCGTTAAGCCGCGAAAGATCGACGCCTCTTGCGGCAAGTACCCAACGCCCAGTCGCGCGCGCTGATACATTGGCAAGTGAGTGATGTCCTCGCCATCAAGTAAGATCGAACCGGAATCAGCGCTCACGAGCCCGGTGATCATGTAAAAGCACGTCGTTTTGCCCGCGCCGTTCGGTCCCAGCAATCCAACGACTTCACCGCGGTGTAACGCCAAACTCACTTTTTTCACCACCGGCCGTCCGCGATAAGACTTACCGATACCGTTTACCAAGAGGCCGGCGAGTGGTGCGCGAACGACTGATTCGGTCGTGGGGCTTCGTCTCGTCGTCGTCAGCATACAATCGTCACCGGCTTTAAGATCACGTGAAAACACCCTGGTGAAGCGACGCGCCGCGTTAACCTCCGGCGAGGCGGAGGCTTCACTGGTCGTCGTCGTCCGTGGTCGTCGGCTGGCCGAACACCGCGCGCACGCGCCCACCCGCTGCGTCGCCGCCCGCCGGCGGCGCTGTGATCACTGAACGGCCGGTGGAGGGGTTGTATGTCAAGCTGCCGCCGACCAGCACGTCGTCTCCCCGCAACACGCTGAGATTGCCGCTGAGCTTGATCACCCCGCTGTCGGCGTCATAAACGCCGCGATCTGCGCGCGCGATTTCCTCGGCCGTGATGTAAGACACTGATCCCAACGCCACGATGCGCAAAATGTCGGCCGGGCGGCCGTCATCGCCAGCGGCGTAATGGATGTCCATGGTGTCCGCCAACAAGCGCGCGTCACCCTGGCGCACATCGACATTGCCGATCCAGCGCCAGATCTGCTGATCTTCCAGCAATTCCGTACGGTCGCCATTGAGGTCGATCGGGCCGCCGCCGGAGCCGATCTGCGCGAGGCCGGCCGTTGGGGCGAGCGCGCTGATCGCAAAAGCGCTGACGATCGCCGCCTGCAGCCGCGCTGAAAGCCAAGCCGTCATCTCACCGCCTCCTCATCCGACCCGGGCGTCGCCTTAGGACGTCGCAAAGTCCGCCAGACGCGTCCGCCGGACGTCACGTCCAGCGCCGACGGCGTGCGCCACCCTTCATACCCCGTTTCTCATTCAGGTCACCCGCCCAGGCGCGCCTGCGTCGAGGAAATGCGCCGCACCGACCCCACACGCTGATCCATCCGCCGGCCCAGGCGCGCTCAGCCCGCGTCGACGTCGTCCTCGCCGGCAAGCTCGCCCGACCGCAAAGGCGCGATCAGCCGCGGCTCTTGATCGACGCGCCCGATCACGGGCGCGCCCTCAAAGACAACTCGCCGCTCTTCGCGGTAAAGCTCAAAGGCGTCCGCCACGATCACGCCCATGGGGCCGCGGCCGGTCACGGGCTCACGCCCTTCAGCCACGCCATTAGCGACAAACAGCCGAGCTTGGCTGGTCTTGAACTCATACCCGTCGCCGGAGGCGAGACGCACATCCCCCGTCAAATCAAGCGTGGCTTTATCGCGATCGTACTCGCCGTTCTTCGCCGTGACTTCAAAACGCGGCTGGTCGCTGTCGACCATGCTCAGATGCGGGTTCTCCAGCAGCAAGCGCGTCGGTTCAGCTGGGCGGCGGATCGCGGCGTCCGCGACGATGACATACGGGCTGCCCTTGGCGTCGCGGCCGGTGAAGCGTGGATTGATCATGCGCACCGCGCCGGCGTCGATGCCGCGGGTGGTGGTGATCTCCTCGCCCAAGGTGTTGACGGCGCACAACCCCCCGACGGCGGCGACAATGGCGCCCATCGCGGCGAGCGTTCCCCGGCGCGCCCAGCGCACAAGCCGTGATCGGCGGCGCGCGGCCCGCAATGTGACGACGCGCCGCGGCTCCAGAAACACCGGATTGTGGGGGGCGTAATAGGTGGCTGACACCATGATCTCGTTGAACTCGCTGCTGCGTGCGGCGGGCGGGCCGCACGCGCGTGGTTTCACAATAGCTCAAGACGTCGCTTCAGTCTGCGACGAAGATCGACATCCGTTACGAATGAGCGAAGATGTCCTCGTCCGGCCAGCCCGCTAAGTCGAGCGCGGCGCGCGTCGGAACAAACGCAAAGCATGTGCGCGCCAAATCCAACCGCCCTTCGCGCGTCAGCATGGCGATCAGCCTCTCGCGCAAGATATGCAGATGCAGCACGTCAGAGGCGGCGTAAGCAAGCTGCGCCTGGCTCAGTTCGGCCGCGCCCCAATCGGAGCTCTGTTGCTGTTTGGACATGTCTACGCCCGCCAGCTCCCGCGCGAGTTCTTTCAGGCTGTGGCGGTCGGTATAGGTCCGCGCAAGGCGCGACGCGATCTTTGTGCAGAACAATGGCGCGCACGCCACGCCAAGGTAACGCATCATCATCGCCACGTCGAACCGAGCGAAATGGAAGATCTTCTCCACCGCCGGATCGCCCATCAGCGCAATCAGATTAGGACAGTCATACGTCGCGCGGTCCAGCTGCACCACATGGGCGTCGCCGTCCCCCGCCGACAGCTGCACCACGCACAAGGCGTCGCGCAGCAATTGAAGTCCCATGGCCTCAGTGTCTACGGCCACAAGCGGGCCGAGCGTCAGTCCGTCCGGCAAGTCGCCGCGGTGGTGATGGATCGTCATGGCGTCTCTCGCCGTCTCCCGCTAAGGCGCTTGCGCGCGGAGCGATTGCGTGTACGGCGCGTGGAGGCGCCTGGCAATGGCGCGTCCCCGATTGCCAGGGCGCGCGGTTCGATGAGAGGCTGATGGCGGCCGCGCGCGGGGCGCCGGCGCTCGCCAGAGGGGGGAGGACGCGCCATGGTTCTGCGCACCATGATCATCGCGGCGGCGGCGAGCCTCGCCGCCTGCGCCTCAGACCCGGCGCCGGGGTCCTACGCCGCGGACGGCTGGACGGCTCAGACATTGCCGGAACTGGCCCAGGCGCTGCGCGCGGGGGAGGTGACGGCGGAAGCGCTGACCCAAGCGTATCTCGACCGCATAGCGCGCGTGGATCGCGCGGGTCCGACGCTGCAAAGCGTGCTCACCCTGAACCCGCAGGCGCTGGCGCAAGCCCGCGCGCTCGACGCCCGCCGCGCGGCGGGGGAGACGCTTGGTCCCCTCCATGGCGTGCCGATTGTGTTGAAGGACAACATCGAAACCGCGGACCCCATCCCCACCACAGCCGGCTCCACAGCCCTGGCGGCGAACGTCACGGGCCGCGACGCACCCCTCGCAAAAGGCTTGCGCGAGGCGGGGGCGGTGATTCTCGGCAAAACGAATCTGAGCCAATGGGCCAATTTCCGATCCGAAGGATCATTGTCCGGCTGGTCGTCTTTGGGCGGGCAAGTCCGCAACCCGCACATGCTCGATCGCAATCCCTGCGGCTCAAGCTCGGGGTCCGGCGCAGCAGTGGCGGCCTCCCTCGCCGCTGGCGCGGTGGGGACGGAAACCAACGGCTCCATCATCTGTCCGGCCAACGTCAATGGCGTCGTGGGATTCAAGCCGACAGTGGGGCTTGTGGCGCAAGCGGGCGTCGTGCCGATCGCACCGAGCCAAGACGCCGCCGGCCCCATGACGAAGACTGTGCGGGGCGCGGCGATGATGCTCACCGCCATGGCTGATGGTCCGGGCGCGACAGATTATGCCGCAGCCCTCGACGCTGACGCGCTGAAGGGCGCGCGCGTGGGCGTCATGCGCTGGAGCCAAGGCTCCAACCCCGACATCATCGCCCAGTTCGACGCAGCGCTCGACGTGCTTGAAGCCGCCGGCGCGACGTTAGTGGAGATCGAGGCGTTTGAGGTCCGCGACGAGGGCATGGACGGCTTCGCCGTGCTCCAATTCGAGTTCAAAACGGCGATGAACGCCTATCTCGCTGACGCCGCGCCGGCGGTCGAAGCGCGCACGCTGGCGGATTTGATCGCCCACAACGCCGCGAACGCCGAGACGGAACTGGCCTTGTTTGGGCAGGACATTTTCGAGCTGTCGCAAGCGCGCGGCGGCCTTGATGATCCCCACTACATCGCCGCCCTCGCCGCCGGCCGGGCCGCCACCCGCGAGAAGGGGATCGACGCCATGCTGGCCGCCGATGATCTTGACGTTCTGGTCGCGCCGTCGGGTCCGGTGGCGCCGCGGGTCGATCCGATCAACGGCGATGTCTGGCCCGATTGGGCGGGCGCGGGGTGGATGGCGGCCATCGCCGGTTACCCCCACGCCACAGCGCCCATGGGTGCGGTGGACGCCATTCCCGTCGGCCTTTCCTTTATCGCGAGCGGCGGCCAGGACGCCGCGGTGCTCGCTTACGCCTACGCGTATGAGCAGCGCGCCCAAGCCCGCCCAGAGCCGGGATATCTGCCCAACGCCGACGCCATCGCCACGGTCCGTGACGCTCTGGCCGCGCCCAAATTCGCCGCCCCCAACATCGCCGCCCCCAACATCGCTGCGCCCTAAGCGCGGCGCGCCGTCGGCCGCATCACCGCATGGCTGGGATCAGCGCCTCGCCCAGAGCGCGCTTGTCGTCGATTTCCGCCGCGACAGCGTCGAGGATCAGCATCCGCTCGGCGGTCGGCAAGTGCGCGGGGTCATACCACGTGCGCCCTGGAACAGACAGCGAGATCTCCTCGAACGCATCGCGGCCCTTGCGCACGTCATAGCCGGCGCGCGCGGCGAAGTACGCGCCGATATAGTCCGCCTCCCGCTCCAGCGCCTCCGCATTGAGCATGGCCGCCGCGATGCGAATAGTGGCGTTTTGACCCGGCGGAATTGTCGGCTGCACCGGCGAGAAGGAGGCGGCGAGATCCACAACCCCGCCCGCGACGCCCACTACGGGCAGCACCACAGGTCCGCCGGTGATGAGGAAGTTGCGCACGACTTTGCCCATATGACCCTGGGTGGCGTGGACCATTTCGTGGCTCAGCACGAAGGCGATGGCGTCGTCATCCTCCAGAGCGTCCACAAGCCCGGCGGTGAATGTGATGTCGCCCCCGCCGCCAGTGGCGCCGAGTTCGGCCGTGTTCTCAAGCATCAGCGTGACGTCGCACGCCCACACCGGAGTCAGATCGACAGTGCGCGCGTCCTCGCCGTCGCGCGCGACATCAAGGGTCACGGGCGCGAGCGGCGCCGTGTGGGCGTCCTCCTCCGCCTCAAGCGCCGTGTCGAGCGCGCGTTCCAACGCGCTGCGGCGCACGGGCGTTTTCAGAGGCTCATCATTGATGGCGCGGATCCGGTCCCCCGGCGCCAGGCCGGCCGCCGCCGCGGGCGATCCCGCTGCGACAGTAAGGATGAACGCGTCCTCGCCCGGGGAAAGCGCCTTCACCTGGCGCGGACGAAGCTCAGGAACAAACGCGCTGAGCACCTCGCGGTCGGCGATGGTCACGCCCACGCTGGGCGCGACGGTGTCGCGGCAGAGCTCCGCATTGGCCACCATCAGCGGCCACAACAGATCTGTCAGCCGCCGCTGAGTCGCTAAAGCCTGATCGAGCGCCTCGCGTTGCAGCCGCCCGCGTTCCGCCTCGGCGTTGAGCGGCGCCGGCGGAATGGCCGCGTCCGGGCCGGCGCAGGCCGCGAGGAGAGGGGCCGCCAGGCCAAGGATCCCAAGGCGAAAGACACCAGGGCCAAGGCCGGCCGCGAGCGGTGTGCGTCGGGTCATGCTCTGCCTCCGTCGGGGCGCGAGGATCAGGGAACGCCCGCGCGCGCGCCCGCGGTGAGGACATCCGCTGTGAACGCGGCGATGTCAAACGCCGTTCCGCCGCTTTCATCAAAGCCGCGCCGGACCACCACAAGCTCTTGCGAGGGGATGATCACCACATATTGGCCGCGATGACCGGCGGCCGCGAAGGCGTCCTCGGGCAGACCGCTGACGCCGCCGAGCAGCCAAAACTGCGCGCCATAACCCCACGCGCGTCCGGCCGGTTGCGCGGGCGCAGGCGTGCGCACAAACTGCGCCCAGCGTTCCGGCAAAATGCGCGCGCCCTCCCACACGCCGTCGCGCAAATACAAAAGACCGAGGCGCGCCAAATCCCGCGCCGTCGTCCATACCTGGCTCGACATCACGAAGTCGCCGTTCCAGTCCGTCTCCGGCGTCGTGCCCGTCATGCCGAGGGGACCCAGCACCGCCTCAAATGGAAAGCGCAAATACGCCGCTTCGTCCGCCAGCGCGCCGCGCAACGCCCGCAGCGCCAGGAGCGTGTCGTTGTTGGCGTACCTCCACCGGGTTCCGGGCGCGGCCTCCAGCTCGGTCGTCGCGGCGTGATCCTTCACCCGGCCGCCGCCGAAATAAATCTCGTCCGTGCGCGAGCCGCGCTCCCCGGAGTGCAGGCCGCTGGCCATGTGGAGCAAATTGGCGAGGGTGATCGCGGCGCGTGGATCGCCCGGCGCGGACCACTCCGGCACAGGCGCCGGCGCGTCAAGGCGCAGATGACCCTGATGGATCGCTGCGCCGATCACAGTGGCTGCAAGCGATTTCGCGACCGACCATGTGCGCTGGGGCGTCTCAGCGTCAAAGCCCGGCGCGTAGCGCTCCGCCACAAGGCTGCCGTCGCGCAGGATCACGACGGCCGTCGTGCGGGTCCCGTCGCCATAAGTCGCGCCGTCAAACGCCGCCTCCGCAATGACGGCGACCGCCGGATCCGGGCCTGGCCGCCAGGGCGCCGCGCGCGCGGGGGGCGAGGCGGTGAACGCGACTTGCGCAAGGTGCGCTACGACGTCGGGCGTCGCGCCAGGCGGCGCTTGCACGCACCCCAAATGCGGACGCCACACCACAAGCCGCGGAGCCAGCCCGCCGCCCGCCACGACGCTGACGGTCTTGGCGTCGCGGTCGACGACGGGCGCCGCGAGAGCGGCTATCGGGCGACGAAAATCGGGGTAAATGCGCGCCAGCTCTCCCTCGCGGATCGCAGCCAGGCTCCGGCCCGCATTGAATGTCGCTGAGCAGGTGAACGCCGCCACATAGCCGGCGGCGTGGGACCGCTGGCGCGCCGTGAGGGCGTCGTCCTGCGCGTTGGCGCCGCTGGCGACGCTGAGAGCCGCCGCGCTTAACGCCAGGGCCGCCGCGCGCACGCGCCGCCGCGGCCAAGAGGACGAACGATCGAGCATGACTGTGACCCCGCACCGCGCACGCGCTCGTGTGACTTCAGCACACGCACTCCCTTGCGCCAAGCGCGCCGCCGTGCGGGGCTCGGCCGTCTAGGACCCCGTGTCGCGAAAACAGCTGTTGTCGCGTGGCGCACGCCCCTCGGGGTCGACCATGAAGCCGTACGCGGTGACGCTGTGCCAACACAGGATTTGATCACCGCGGGACTCCAAAGTGTTCTCCAACTGATCATCGTAATCAAAGGACGATACGGCCAAGACCTCGCCCACATGCGCATAGGCGAGAGTCCGCGTGGAGAACGGCGTTCCCGGCACCAGGTCCACCACATTGCACACGCGCGTCTTCTCCGGGATCGGCGCAGCGAGCTCGGCGAAAGCGGGGTCGCCGGCGCGCGGCGAGGCGAAGGTCGTGAGCGCCAGGCGTTCGCCGGTTGCAGACCACGCTTCATCGCTGGCGTCGATGGCGGCGATGGACGCCAGCGCGCCGCCGAGACTGTGGCCGATGAACACGGTTTTCGGCGCTGGCGGCGCCGCCGCTCCCAGCCGGGTGAGGAAGTCGCCGCGCACGCCCTCCTCATCAAAGCGCAGTGTTTCATAGATTGTGTAGAAGCCCTTGTGCACGCCTCCGCCCTGGGGGAAGTCGACCTGGCGCAGCTGCACATTGCGCACCCATTCCTCCGCCTGCAGCGTGCCGCGAAACGTCACATAGCGCACGCGCGTGCGCGGGTCCGACGCCACAAAGCCGTAAAAGGTCGGCGCATTCGCCCGCCGACGCCGTCCACGGCGCTCCGTGGCGCGTCCGGGCTCGCCGAAAATGTAGGCTTCGATCGCGAGGCCCAACGCGCCTGTGACCTCGGGCGCGCCCTCGCTCGGCTCGCGACCGTCGTCATAAGCGGCGTACATCGCGTACGCCGCGGCGCTGAGCTGGCTGGCGAAATACAGATCGGTCGATCCCTCGCCGCCCGCGGTGGGCGCGACAGCCCGTGCGGCGTCCGTTTCGCGCCGATCCATGCGCAAGGTGCGCGCATCCGCCTGGTCCGGGCAGGTGAACAAGACAGAGCCGTCGTCATCCACGCGGCGCACAAAGTCGCCGGCGGTGGCGCACGCGCTCAGTGCGAGCCCCGCCAGTACAATCGCGCTCCACCCACATCGAGTGTTCATCATGCATCCCCTCTGCTCAGCGCCCCAAAGCCGTCATGGCTTTACGCGGTTCCCATCGCATTCCAGCGCCGACGGGCCAAGGGTTCCCGCCGTGACGCGTCGTGCGAGGATGCCCACGCCCATCGCCGCCGCCGCCGTCATCACCGCCGCGGCGCGACCGGCGCTGCGTCGGTGATCGCGAGCGCGCGTCGTCCCTCAGATCCGTCGCCCGGTTTCACACTGACGGCGGTCCTTGGCCGACAGTGTGTCCACGATCGCCAGCAACCTTCACCGCGACCCGGGCCGTTTGAACGCGCGAGGGGCGAAGCGCGTCGTCCGCCGCCGCTGCGATGACGCAGCGGACGCCGTGACGTGGTGTCAGCGCAGCAGATCGCGCGCGACGATCACGCGCATGATCTCGTTCGTGCCTTCAAGGATGCGATGGACGCGCAAATCCCTCAGGATCCGCTCCACCGGATAATCTTTAAGATACCCATAGCCGCCATGGAGCTGCAGCGCCTTATCCGCCACATGCCAGCAGGCGTCGGTGGCGAAGCGCTTGGCCATCGCCGCATAGGTCGTCTTCTGGGGATGGTTCGCGTCGAGGGCGCGGGCGGCGCGGTGGACCATCAGCCGCGAGGCCTCCACATCCGTCGCCATGTCCGCGAGCACGAACTGGGTGTTCTGGAAGGCCGCGAGCGGCTGGCCGAATTGCTCGCGGTCTTTCACATAAGCCAGCGCGGCCTCGAGGGCTGCTTGGGCGCCGCCGAGGGAACAGGCGGCGATGTTGATGCGCCCCCCGTCAAGGCCGGCCATAGCGACCTTGAAGCCCTCGCCCTCCGCGCCGAGACGGTTGGACGCGGGAACCCGGCAATCCTCAAAATTCACTTGGGCGGTGGGCTGGGCGTTCCAACCCATTTTACGTTCCTGGGCGCCGAAGCTGATCCCGGGCGTGTCGCCCTCGACCAGAAACGCTGAGACGCCCTTCGGCCCCTCGCCGCCGGTACGGGCCATGACGACGAAAAACTCCGTGGCCCCGCCGCCGCCGGAGATGAACGCCTTTGCGCCATTCAACACGTAGTGCTCACCGTCGCGCACGGCCCTGGTGCGCAGGCTCGCGGCGTCGGAGCCCGAGCCCGGCTCGGTCAGGCAATAGCTCGCGAGAACCTCCATGGCCGCGAGCTTCGCGACCCAGCGGGCGCGTTGATCCGCGCTTCCGAAGGTATCGACCATCCACGTCACCATGTTGTGGATGGAAAGATACGCCGACGTCGCCACGCAGCCGCGGGCGAGTTCCTCGAAAATCACCGCCGCGTCCAGGCGCGTGAGGCCCGAGCCGCCATGTTCCTCGCGGGCGTAAATCGCCGCGAAGCCGAGTTCGGCGAGCTCCTTCAATTCAGCGATGGGGAAGTGGTGGTCCTCGTCCCAACGTGCGGCCTGGGGCGCGAGGCGCTCGCGCGCGAATTGGGCGGCTGTCTCTTGGATCAGCGGATCGGGGCCCGCGCCGTGATCGAGTGTCGGTCGTTCCGCCAAATCCACCGGCATGGCGCGTTCCTTTCCCAGCGATCCGCGTAGGATCATGATTCCTTGGCCGTTAGTCGGGTGATCGCCGCGTGCGTTGTGATCACATCCGCGAACTCGCCGTGGAGGCTCGCCAGATGGGTGTCGTGGACGAGCTCGGCGTCAAGCCGGCGGCCGTCCGGCGCGACCTTCGGGAACGCCGCGCAGGCGTCGCCGACAAGACAGACGCGAAAGCCGAGATTGCCGGCCATGCGCACGGTGGTCGACACGCAGTGCTCCGTCGTCAGGCCAAACGCCATGATCTCCGTCACGCCGGCGGCGCGCAGGCGCGCCTCAAGGTCTGTGCCGATGAAGCCGGAGTTCACGGTCTTTTCAAACACGGGCTCGCCGGGCTGGGGCTCAGCTTCGGGCTTGAAGGCGTTGCCGGGGTGGCCGGGCCGCAGGGGGCTTTGCGGTTCAGTGGAGTTGTGCTTGAGGTGGACGATCGCCGCTCCGACCGTCCGCGCCGCGCCGAGCAGGCGCGCAACGTTCTCCTCAAAGGCGGGATTGTTGCGCCTACCGCCGTAATAGGCCTCGTCGTCGAGGCCTTGCTGAATGTCGATGGGGACCAAAGCCAGCGTCATGGCGTCGGGCAATCCTCTTTGGTTGAACTCAGCCGGCGACCGTTCTGACCGAGGGCCCCCTTACCCCATGGTGGGGATGACGAAGGCGTTCTCGTCGTCCCGCTCCTCGGGCCAGCGCTGGGTGACCGTCTTGATCTTGGTCCAGAACCGCACGCCCTCCGGCCCGTGCTGGTTGATGTCGGCGAAGGCCGAGCGCTTCCAGCCGCCGAAGGTGTGGTAGGCGACCGGCACGGGGATCGGCACATTGATCCCGACCATGCCCACCTCCACCCGCGCGGCGAATTCGCGGGCGGCCGCGCCGTTGCGGGTGAAGATCGCCACGCCGTTGCCGTATTGGTGCTGGGAGGGGAGGGCGAGCGCCTCCTCAAAGCTCTCCGCGCGCACGATCTGCAGGACCGGCCCGAAGATCTCTTCCTGATAAGTGCGCATGGCGGGCGTGACATGGTCGAAGAGGGTGGGGCCCATGAAGAAGCCGCCCTCATGGCCTTGCAGCGTGAAGCCGCGGCCGTCGCGCACGAGTGTCGCGCCCTCCTCGACGCCCATCTGAATGTAGTCCTCCACCCGCGTGCGGTGGGCGGCGGTGACGAGCGGCCCGTAATGGGCGTCGCGATCCGTGGAAACGCCCACGCGCAAGGCCTCCATGGCCGGGCCCATGGCCTCGACGAGCGCGTCGGCGGTTTTCGCGCCCACGGGCACGGCCACGGGAAGCGCCATGCAGCGCTCGCCGGCCGAGCCGAAGGCCGCGCCGGTCAAGTCCTTCACGACCTGGTCGAGGTCGGCGTCCGGCAAAATCACGCCATGGTTCTTGGCCCCGCCCATGGCCTGCACGCGTTTGCCGTGGGCGGTCCCGGTCGCATAGACGTAATGGGCGATGTCGGAGGAGCCGACAAAACTCACGGCTTTGACCTCGGGGTGCGTGAGCAGCGCGTCGACGGCCTCCTTGTCGCCGTGGACGACATTGAGCACGCCCGTCACATCAACTCCGGCCCGCGCGCCCGCCTCCAGAAACAGCTCCGCCAAACGCAACGGCACGGAAGGGTCCTTCTCCGACGGCTTGAGGATGAAGGTGTTGCCGCACGCGATCGCGACGCCGAACATCCACATCGGGATCATGGCGGGGAAGTTGAACGGCGTGATCCCCACGCCCACGCCGAGCGGCAGGCGCATGGAATAGACATCGATGCCCGGCCCCGCGCCCTGGGTGTACTCGCCCTTTTGCGCGTGGGGGACGCCGCAGGCGAACTCAATCACCTCCAGCCCGCGCTGGACGTCGCCGCGGGCGTCTGCAAGCACCTTGCCGTGCTCTGACGACAGGACATGGGCGAGGGCGTCCATCTCCTGCTCGACGAGGGCCTTGAAGGCGAACAGAACGCGCGCGCGCCGCTGGGGGTTCACCGCCGCCCAGCGCGGGGACGCGGCGCTGGCGGCCGCGACGGCGGCCTCCACGTCAGCGGCGCTCGACAACCCGACGCGCGCTTGCACGTGGCCGGTGTTGGGGTCGAACACATCGCCGCGCCGGCCCGAGGTCGCGGCGGCCGCGGCTCCGGCGACAAAATTGTCCAGTTTGCGGATGTCGGTTACGGAATCTGTGGCGACGGCGGTGTCTGCGGGCATGAGCGTTCTCCCCGGGACCGGTCCTTGGACGTGTTTTCCCCACTGTGCGGAGATATCCGCGCGCTGTCGAGGCCCGCCGCGAGCCTAAGCGCTCACAGTCGCGCCAGCGCGCGCCCACACGATTAGCGAGAGCGCGCCGCACGCGCCCGCCGCGCCACCTTGTCCCGCATTGGCGCGTCGCGCCATTGGGTCCGGCGTCACGCGGCGCACGGCGCGTCCGCCGTGGCGGCCCAGATCATTTCATCACACACAACCCGCGCGTCGCGGCCGAGCGAATAGCGCAAGCTGACATCGCCGGTGCGCGTGAAGCCGCATTTCTCCAAAACGCGCGCGGAGGCGGCGTTGTCGCGGAAATGCGTGGCGCGCACGCGGGTCTGGCCCAAATCACGTTCAAGCCACGCAATCAGCGCCCTGGCGGCCTCTGTCGCATAGCCGCGGCCCCAGAAGTCCGCGCCAATCCAATAGCCGAGTTCAAACAGCGCTCCCGCCCGGGGACGGTGGGCCCCGACCATGCCGATGACCGCCTCGTCGTGCGTCACCACGAACGCATAATCCGCGCCCCGTCTTTGGCGTTGAGCCTGGAGCATCACCCAGCCCTCCGCGACTTCCACGGGGTAGGGATGGGGGATGGCGGTGGTCATGCGCGCGACGCGTTCGTCCCCGGCGAGGGCCGCAAGGTGGGGCGCGTCGTCATGGCGCGGCGTGCGCAAACGCAGCCGATCCGTCTCGATCACGGTACGCATGGGCGTCTCCCCTACAGGGCGTCGCCAACGCAGTGTCACTACGTCAAGCCACGCACACTGAGTGTCTACGCATTACTGAGGAGGACGGCGCTGGAGCGCCGCGTCAGCTGGCGTCGCGGTCGCCGCTGTCGGCCGCAGCCGGGGTGACGGACACATAAGCGCGACCACCGCGCTTACGGGTGAAGGCGACCGCGCCGTCCGTCAGCGCAAACAGCGTGTGGTCTTTGCCCATGCCGACATTGTCGCCCGGGAAAAAACGCGTGCCGCGTTGGCGCACGATAATGTTGCCCGGAACCACAGTCTCACCCGCGAATTTTTTCACCCCAAGGCGGCGGCCTTCAGAATCACGTCCGTTGCGCGATGAGCCGCCTGCTTTTTTATGCGCCATGCCTGGTCCTCCTACGCCTCGCCGTCTTCCGCGGCGTCATCCGCAGCGTCGTTTCCAGTCGCTGGTGTCTGGGGTGCGTTGTGCCGATCTTGGGCCGCTTTGTCCACCGCCGCGCGAGGCGCGCCGCCCTCCATCAACTCTTTGGCTTGGCCGATCCAGTCTTCCCGCTCGATCCGGCCTTTAAAATTCAGCTCCGCGTCGACCCGCGCCACATCCTCCGGCGTGAAGGCCGCGATTTGACGGAAATGATAGACGCCCAAACCGTTGAGCTTAGCCGCCAACGCATCGCCGACGCCGCCGATCAAGGACAAATCGTCCGGTTCGCCCTCCGGCGCATCCAAGAAGCGCACGGGCGCGGCGTTCTCCGCCGC
>CAZMSO010000022.1:16849-43619 GCA_964568975.1 uncultured Caulobacterales bacterium
CGCTTTGGCTTTTGATGTCGCTTTCTTGGGCGGCGGCGCGCCATCAGCGCTCACGCCCGTGATGCGCACGACCGTTTCAGCCTGGCGGTGCCCCATTTTGCGGCGATAGGTGTTGCGCGGGCGGCGTTTCACAATCGTGAGCTTGTCGCCGCGCCGCTGCTCCACCACTTCGCCTGTCACCGCCGCGCCATCGACCATGGGCGCGCCCACTGCCAGCGCTTCGCCGCCAATCATCAACACATCGTTGAAGACGACTTCAGAGCCCGCCTCCAGCGCCGCGCCGTCGGCGTCCGCCAGCTTTTCGACCACGATCACATCGTCGGGGGCGACGCGGTATTGCTTGCCGCCCGTTTTGATGACCGCATAAGCGCTCATAGCATTTTCCGACGGTCCTTGCGGTCCGCGCCGGTCCTTCCTCGCGCCGCCGTCAGCCGCGCGTTAGGGGGAAACGAAAACCGGCGCACAAAGCGCCGGCGACAAGCGCGCTGCATACGGCGCGGGGATCGGCGCGTCAAGGCCGTCGCGCCCCAATCGCGCCGCCGCGTCCCACCATCTCAGCCCCAAGACTCAGCCCCAAGACTCAGCCCCAGACGCGCGCCGGTGGCGTTTGGGCTCCGCCAGCGTCGCGCCCATCGCCATCCCTCGCCGTCTGCGCCGCGGCTTGCGAGACCGCGCTTACGCCGCCTGATACGCCATCGCCTCCTGGCGCTGGCGCGCCAGCGCCACATGCTGGCGGCTGATCCATCGATGCATGGTCAATGACAGCGCGACGGCTGTGAACATGACCCACACCGGCACAGGCCCGCGCCACGCTGTCGATTCCAAGAGATTGTGCAAAATGGCGAAATAAATGATTGACCAGTACAAAAATGAGCCTGGTAAGGATTTGATTCGTGCATTTATCAACAAAACTAAGACGTGAATAACAGACACCACAAACAAACTTAGCCCAATGATGCCCGTTTGCACATGAATATCCAGATACCCGTTGTGGGCTTGGTTTAGCAAGCGGATGAACGGGATGGGCGAACTCAGCGCCGGGCTCGAGGCGCCGATCCCCCAAAATGCGCCATAGCCGCTTCCCAGGACATAGCGTTTGTCAATCTCGGAATCGATAAACGCCCAAATTGCAGTGCGCCCCGTAAAGGTGAAGCGGTCGAACAACTCCGCAAGCAAGTTGTTCATATTAAGAACAAAGAAGAAGCTGATCGCACCGCCAACGACGACGAATGCGATCAGGCCGAGAACGCGCGTCTTCGGCGAAATCACGCGGTTCCATTGGCCATTGGCGACGGCGAGCGCCAGGATGGCGATCGTCAACGCGATCGACGTCTTAGAGAAGCTTAGCGCCAACATGATGGCGAACAGCACGAACATCGCCGCGCGACGCCACGTCTTATCGATTGGAGGACGGAACGTTCCAAGACCGACCGACACAAGCACCCCGAAGGCGGCGATCATGCCCATAATGTTTTTACCGCCATAAATGCCGCGGAACAAACCGTCTTGATCGTAACAGGCGGGAACCACCAGGGCGAGCGTGTTCATAAGACAGCATACCCAAAACGCGGCGTACGCGCCGCGCCAAAACTCGCGCACCGACGGCGATGTGACCATGACGGAGGCGATGGTGACCATGACCAAGGTCGTCAGAATGGCGCGGCGTAACGTCGACGATGAGTGCTCCGACCACAAGACGCTCGCGAGAATCCACAAAATAAATGGTATGAATGGAACAAGCACAGTGATGAGTGCGGTCACGCGCCGTGTTTGCAACGTATAAAGCGACGTGATCATGAACATGGCCAGCCAAAACACTTGGTTGAGCAAGTTCCGCCCGCCGGCCTGCGCGGCATCGCGCGTCATGGCCTCAATGACGGCGTCCGCCGTCATTTTCGTCGTGTAGTCCGGCGCCCACACGCCCAAGAGATACGTGAACAGCAGCAGGGTCAGCAGCGGCGTCATGTCGAAACGCACTGTGCGCTGGAGGCCGAGCGCTGTGTTTTGGGTCACCACGCGGATCATCAGCGATCAGTCCGTGCTTTGAGGCGGCGCTGCGGCCGCTTTGTGCGTGTCCTCACCACACCCGCGCCAGGCGGGTCAAGCGGGCGGACGATCCCTCACAAGGCGTCGGGCGCGAAATGCGCGTCGAGAAAAGCGAGAAACGTCCGCCAGTCCCCGCTTGTCACTCCATGAACGCCGCCGCGCAAGAAAAAGGCCACATCCGCCTCCACGTCCGTGGCGCGCATGCTCGTTTGTGCGAGGCCCGCTGATCCGTAAAGGGCGTAAGCCGGCGCGGCCGCCTTCGCGGCGTGGAAGGCGCCGGCCGGATCTGACCAACCGTCGCGACGGGCGTTGCCCAACAGCACTGGCCGCGGCGCAATCAGCGCCAAGAGTTGGTGCTGATCCACCGGCAGCTCATCCTCGCGCCCGGCGTAATCAGCAAAGCCGGGCGCGAACCAATGGGGGTAAGCCGTGGTGATCTGCGCTACGGATTCGCCATGGGGGCTGCGCGATAAGGTCGCTCCGCCCGTGCCCGATTGGTGGGCGATCACCAAATCAATGCGCGGGTCGAACGCCGCGGCCAGCAGCGCCGACTTGCCGTTGCGCGAATGGCCCCACACCGCCACTCGCGCGTGATCAAACGCCGCCTCGCCGTCAATGAAATCCACAGCGCGCGAATACGCCCACGCCCACGCGGCGATCGCGCCAGTGCGCGGCAGGGTTGTGTTCTGCGGCGTCAAAGCCTTGAGCGCCGGCTCGGCCGCCGCGCCGTTGTCGGGCGCGATGTCGCCGCCATACTGGGCCACGAAGGCGTAGCCGCGTCGCAGGATCGTCTTCACCGGCGGGGTGGAGAGGTGGCGGCCCATCACCGCCGTCACCAGCGCGCCCATAACGCGATTGTCGCAAAAGTCGGGGTAGGGCCCCAGGGTCTCCACGCCGGGGCGCGGGGTGGCGCGGTGATTGCCGCAGAACGTCTGCGCGATAATCACGGGATGCGGTCCCGCGCCTTTCGGCCGTGCGATGGCGAGGTTGAACGGCGCCGCGTCGCCCGCGCGCAACGTCACTTGCTCCAGCACGCCAAGGCCGCCATAGGCGTTGTCATCGAGGACGCGCCGCGCCACCACGCGCGCGGGCGCCGGCGCCGGCATCGCGCCATAGACGCTGCGCTGAAACGCGTCGCGCAAAAGCGGGACGCGGCGGTTGCGCCACGCTTGTAACGTCGTCACGGGCGCGTCGTCCAAAAACGCCCCAAGAAGGGCCGGCTGCGCCTCGATCTCGACGCCGTTAAGCGGGATCTTGCGCAACGGGCTGCACCCCGACGCCACGCTCGCCGCCACAAGCCACCCAATCACCACCGCCGCTGACGCTAATCGCATGCTGACGCCTCACCTTTACGCCGTCGAACGCGCGCCGCCGCCGCACAGGCTGCGGCGGCGTCGTGAATTCCCAAATGTCCCCTTTACGACGGGTTCCGAAAGATGTTGAACCAAGCGACCGCCCTGAGCGGGCCGCGGTCGCGACCTCCGCCGACTGCGAGAGAGAGCCGGTTATGACTGTGTCCGACAGCGCTCCCGCCGCGATCGACTTCGGCGCGCTCGCCGAGCCCGCGCCCGGGCGCAAGGGGCTGCGCATTCTCCATGTGGTGCGTCAATACACCCCCTCCATAGGTGGTTTGGAGACATATGTGGAGCAGCTGGTGGAGCGCCAAGCGCGCACCCACCGCGTGCACATTCTCACCCTGGACCGGGTGTTCGGGCAGCCGGCGCGCTTAAGCCGGCTCGAGCGCATGTATCACGCGCCGGTGCATCGCATCGGCTTTGTGGGCTCACGGCAATTCTTCATCCCTTTTCTCAATCCGGCGTGGCTGCGCAAATTCGATATTGTTCACATTCACGCGACTGATCAGCTGTTGGATCTGATCCATCTGGCGCGCCTTGCGGGAGCGCCGCCTTATGTGGTGACCAGCCACGGCTTGTTCTTTCACACCGCCAGTCTGCGTCGGGTGAAGGAAATCTATTTGCGCGCGATCACGCGGTTTTCGTTGAAGGGCGCGGCGGCCGTCTTCGCGATCAGCCGCAATGACGCCGACATCATGGCCCGCGTCGGCGTCGACAGCGAGCTGATGCGCAACCCCATTGAACCCTTCGCGCCGCCCATCGCCGATGGCGGCGACATGATTTACATCGGCCGAGTCTCGCAAAACAAACGCGTGGAGTTGCTGATTGACGTCCTTGCGGCGGTGCGTCGAACGGATCTGACCATGCGCTTGCACATTGTCGGCGGCGACAGCGAAGGCCTGACGGACGGCGTGAAGCAGCGGGCGGTGGATCGCGGCGTCGCGGATGCAGTCGCGTTTCACGGTTTTGTGGATCGTGCGCAGATGGAGGCGCTGTGCGCGGCCTCACGCTATCTTGTGTCGGCGTCGCGGTATGAGGGCTTCGGCATTTCCTTGGTGGAGGGGATGTCCAAGGGGCTCTTGCCGGTCGTCCATGACAACGCGGCGTTCCGCGAGACGGTGGAGCTGGCGGGCGTCGGCCTGCTGACGCAGTTCGACGATCCCGAGCGGGCTGCGGCGGCTTTCCTCGCCTGGCGCGACAGCGTTGGCCGCCAAGATCAAATCGCGGCGCGGGAGTTCGCGCTCACCCATTCCTGGGACCATGTCGTGGAGCGATTGGAGGAGATTTATGCCGGCGCCCGTGCTTAAGCCCTCCCATGAATCCGCGCGCGGACCGGGGCCGTCGCCCTTCAGCGCGCGTCAGGAGGCGCCGGTGCGCGGCGATTTTCCGACCCGCGACATTCTCGGCGTGGCGGTGTCAGTGTGCGCGGCGGACGAAGCGCGCGCCCACATCGTCAAACGCCTGGCGGCGGGGCTGAAAACCCCTGTCGCCTTCGCCAACGCCAATCTCTTGAACATCGTGCGCGAGCATCCCAGAGGCCCGGCGCTTTTGAAGGACGTCTTCGTCCTGAACGATGGCGTCGGCATGGACGTCGCCGCGAAGCTCCTTTACGGCGCGACGTTTCCGGAAAACCTCAACGGCACGGACTTCACCCCGGCGCTCCTCTCGGCGCTGCCGCCGGACGCGCGCGTGTTTTTGTTCGGCGCGCGCGAGGATGTGGTGGAGGTGTGCGCGCGCGTGATCCCTGAACGGTTCGGCGCGAACGTTGTTGGTTATCACCACGGCTACACGCACGATTTCGCCGCCGTCGCCGATGCGATCAACGCCAGCGGAGCTCACGTCGTTTTAGTCGCGCTCGGCAATCCTGCCCAAGAGGTGTGGATCGCGGATTACATGCACCAGACCCGTGCGACGGTGTATATCGGCGTTGGCGCCTATCTCGACTTCCTCGCAGAGAAGTTTCCGCGCGCGCCCATGTGGATGCGCAAGCTCAGGCTCGAATTCGTCTACCGTTTGATGCAAGAGCCGCGGCGTTTGGCGAAACGCTACACCGTGGACCTTGTGGTTTTTCTGGCCCGGGTTCTTGGCCAGCGGCGCGATCGGTTGTCGAGCGACAGGTAGGGCGGCGGTCGATCGGACGGCTGTGCGCGGTGTCATCACGCGCTGAATGAGGGATCGCAAGGGGCGGCCGCGTCGGGGGCTGTCGCTCATCGCGGCGCGCCGCCGTCTCCCAGCGACCTCTGGACCGGGTGGGGCGTATCGGGCCCTTGCGCGGCGGGGCGGATCAGCGCCGCCGGACCGCGCGCGTCACGCGGCTGTGGCGCGTCGCTCAATGGCTTGGCGCAGGCGGGCGTTGTAAGCGCGCAGGAACGGCCCCGGCGCGAAGCGCTGACGCACGGCGGAGATATTGTTGATCAGCCAGGTGCGCAGCGCGCGCTGCTGGCTGAGCAATTGGCGCACCGCCGCCTCCACGGACGCCACGTCATGGGGATCTGCGCCGATGGCGGCGTCCACCCCGTCGACAAAGCCGTCAATGCCGGTGCCCCGGCTGTAGACGATCGGCGCGCCGCAATAGAGCGCCTCCGCATAGGCCATGCCGAACGTTTCGTTTTTGCTGACCAAAACCATGCCGGCATAGTCGGGCAGCCGCGCCATCATATCGCCATGGGGGATTTGCCCGGCGATGGTCACGTGGTTCTCAAGGTGAAGCGTGGCGATGTGGGCTTTGATCTCCGCGACCGCGTCCTCGGGCGTGCGGCCGTAAATCTCCAAATGCACGTCTGGATAATCGCGGCGGATCTGGGCGAGGGCGGTGAGCAGCTCCGGCACGCCCTTCTTTTTGTAGACTTCCAAATGCGCCAAACACAGCAGCCGATTCGGGGTGAAGTGAAAGGAGGTGCGCGCCTGGGGCAGCTGCACGAAATTCGGCAGCGGCGCCATTTTCTCCTCGGGGATCGCCAGCTTGCGCTGAAGCAAGTCGCGCACCCACGCCGACACCAAATAGACCGCCTCAGCGTTGTGGGCGGCCTCCCGAAAGAGGTTAAAGTAAAACGGAAGATACTTCAGTGTCTTTGTCTCCGCCTCACCGCGTGCGGAACAGACATAAGGGACGTTGAGCGCTTGAGAGAGTTTCAGCGCCGCGAGTCCTTCAAAAGTCAACTTATGGGCGTGGATCGCGTCGACCCGTTGGCCCGTTTCCGCCACATGCGCCTCGATCCGCTTGGCCAGCAGCGCCATGGATTGGGGCAAGTTCACCCCTCCCGGCAGCCCCCAATACCGGATGGAGACGACGTCCTGTCGCCCCGCGCCGTCGCCCGGCTCTAAAGCGGCTTGGCGCGGATCAGGCGTGCGCGTCACGGCGTAGACGAGGTGATCAGCCTCTGTGTTCACATCGACAAAATTGCGCACCGCCAGCGTGTTGATGGGCCGATACGCGTTCGGAAAGTCAGCGGCGATGTGCAGAATCCGCGGGCGCAGGGTCATAGGCTTCTCGCTCGCTGCGTCGAGGGGGCGCGCTGCGAGGTCTGCAGCGCCGTTCAGTCCTAGCCGCGGCGCACGCACACGCAAACCAAATTTGCGCGCGCGAACGGGCGCAGGCCAGCGCGCCAGGCGCGCGCAGTGCGTCAGAAGTACCGGGTGAGCCGCAGGGTCAGCGCGTCGTCGCGGGCGAAGGTGGCGATCGGGTCGTCATCTGCGACGTTGACGAAAAACCGTCCCTCGACCTCTGCAAACCAGTTTTCCCCGACCCGGCGTTCCGCCTCCACCTGAACCGCCACCGCGCCGCTCTCCATATCCACAACGCCGCCCGCGAGCACGGCGGTGTCTTGGACGTCGTTCAGACCAAGGCGCGCGCCGGTAAAGAGATCGTTTTGCGCCACCGTGAACGGCGCGACAGCGGGATCCTCGTCGCGTCCATCATAAAGATACTCCGCCAGGACGCCGAGGTCCGCGCCCGAGGCCGTCACGCCGAAGACCGTGTATTCAAAGCCCGCCACAGTCGCAGCGAAGACATCGCCTTGGCCTGCGCGCACCACGCCTTCGAACTTCAAAAGCCACGGGCCTTGCGTGTACTGGACGTCCGCGCCGCCTTGCGTGATGACGTCATAAAAGGGGATGAAGGCGTCCCCGCGCGGCGCGAGCAAGAACCGCGGCTCCCGCGACGTGCCGTGAAACACCGACAAGCCCACATCCCAGTCGCCAAAATAGTGGCTGTAGCGGGCGGCCACGTCGACGCGGCGGTTTTCGGCGTCGGACTCAAATTGCGCGGCCTCGTCCGCCACGGGCAGCGGCAAGTTAAAGCGGCCGCGCGGGCCGGGGAATGTGCGCTCGCGAAAGCCCGGCAAGACGTAAAACGTGAACTCGCCGAAATCGCGTAAAGTCGACACTTCGATCATGGGCTGACCGAGTTTGTCTTCTTCATCAATGTTCTCAACAAAATCCGTTTGATTGATGATATCGACCAAGTGGCGGGATTCCGTTACGCCCCAAAACACTTTGCCGACGCCGACGCGCGCTTCAAACGTGTCGCCAACCCATTGATAATACGCCTCACGCAAATCGAAATGCGTGCGCTCGTCATCGCGGTCGTCCAGCCGCGCGAACGGGTTCACATAAATGAAGTGCCGCCGGTCCTCGCTTTCCCACGCGGCTTCGCCGTTGAGGATGAGGCTGTTTTGCGTGACGTCGCTGAATTGGCTCGGCGCGGCCGGTTCATTGAAAAAGATCCGGCTCTCAGCGCCGACGGACGCCGCGAGGTCGAAGCCGTCGCGCCAGGAGTGCGTGTCGTCGTCGTCAGCAGCGCTCACGGTCCCCAGAAGAACCGTGGCGGCGGTCAGCAGCCAGCGCGTGGCGGGTGGCGATGCCATGGCGGTTCCCCCGATGGCGACCGCGGGCCGCCGCGATCGGACGCGACGTCCCTCAGCGGATGCGGTTCAACACTGATTTGTCGAAATCGCGGTCTGTCAGCCCCGCGCTGAACTCATAGTCGTCATAAATAATGTCGGTGGCTTTGCGGTTGAGGCTGTTCGTCATGGACAAAGTATGCGCCCGCCAGACGCCGTCGCCATATTCCCGGTAGTCAAGGAGGTCGAGCACTTTCTGCTCGACGCCGCCGCGATTGAAGAAAACCACGCGGCGGATTTGATGAATGTCTTGGTCAAAGTAAGAGATTTGGCGCGTGTAGCCAGAGTTTTCGTAACGCGGGAAACGCTCCATCACGTCGACGGTCAGTGTTTCTCCGCCGACCTCGATGGTGTCTTCACCAAGGTAGTTGTATTCATACTTATTGAGCTCCAGCGCCGTGAAGTCCTCGAAGGCGAATTCAGACCCTACGAAGGGCCCGGATTTGTTGGCCGAGGACAACCGTTTCACGCGGCCTTGGGCTGGCAGTAACAGCCATTGGTCATCGGACTCAATGATCTGAGCGTGGTTGAGCAGCGCCGTACCGGCGACATCCCGGGGGCTTGAGAACACCACCAGGGATTTGTCGCCCACATCCTCGTTCTCGCGCTCAAGCGTGGTGAACTCCATGTCCCGGGTTGTTTCTTGGCCGGCGGCGTTGCGCAACACCATGCGCGCGACGGCGCGGCTATCGCCAAAGCCATTGTCGGACCGGTCGGAGGCGGCGGCGATGTCATAGCCTTGGCGCTCGGTCTCTGTGTCGGCCCAAGCGGGATAGTCCTCAGACCAGGCGGCGGCGCTGAGCAGGCTCGCGGCGACCGCCGCGACCAGGGCGGCGCTGCAGCGGCGGGGATTACTGCGCGGGCAGGGGACGGACATCAGGGGCTCCTTCGATCGCTGTGGGCGTCGACGTGCCGCCGAAACTCAGCAGCAGCGCCGGCAGTAAGAGGAAATCCAAGATCAGAGCGAACACAATCGCGAGTGCGGTCAGCAGGCCGAGGTCCGCATTCAGCTTGAAGGTGGAGAAGGTCAGCACGGCGAAACCGATGGCGAGCACGACCGTGTTGACCACAAGCGCGGCCCCGACTGTCCGAAACGCATAGCGTATTGCGTCAGCCTTGCCTTGGCCGCGTTCACGCAGGCCGCGCAAATACTTAGTCATGAAGTGGACCGTGTCGTCGACCACAATGCCAAGCGAGACCGATGCGACCGCGGCGACGGAAAAGCCGACCGTCCCCACAAGCAGCGCCCAGGCGCCGAAGGTGGTCAAAATCGGCAAGCCGTTGGGGATCAGCGTCAACAGCCCAAGACCCACGCTGCGCAGCGCGAGGATCATCACCACCGCGATCGCCGCCACCGCGAGGATCGTGCCGCGGATCATGCTCGCGACATTGCGGTCTGTGACGTAAGCGAAAAGGACGTTAGGCCCCGTGGCTTGCGTTTGGCGGTCGTCGGGGGTGCGCATGGACGGCAGACCGTTGTCGTTGAGCCAGCTGTCGGCCGCCGCCAAGAACGCTTTCGTTTCCGCCGTCGTCACATTCGCCAAGGTGGCGGTGAGCCGGGTGGCGGATTTGTCGATATTGATGCGGTCATTGAGATCAAGGCCATAGGGCAGGGAAAGTTCATAGAGGAGCAAGTACTGGGCCGCGAGATTCCGCTCCGTTGGCAGGCGATAAAAGCTCATATCATCGCCATTCATGGCGCGATTGAGTAGCTTCATAATGTCTGCGATGGAGTAGACGTGCACCACATTCGGTTGTGTGCGCAAAAAGGTGGTGAAGTCTTCCAGGGCCTGAAGGAACGCCGGGTCGCTGACGCCGCCGGCTTCACCCGCCTCTAAAGAGAACTCGATCGGGTACAGGCCGAAATGCTCCAGCGCGAAATCATTGTCGCGCCGCGCGTCCACACGGGTGTCGAAATACTCCACCCATTGATCGTTGAACGCCAGGCGCGGCGTCATGGCGCTCAACGCCACGGCCGCGCCGCCGACCACCACCAACAGCACGCGATTGTGGGCGATCACAAAATCCGCCAGCCGCTCCATCGGCGTCGTTTTCGCGCCGGCGTGTGGGTTTTGCGCCACGCCCATGGGCAGCAGGCTCAAAAGCGCCGGCAACACGGTCGCAGAGAGGGCCCATGCGACGAAAATCCCAGCCGCCGTCATGTTCCCCAAATCGTGAAACGGCGGGGCGTCTGAGGCGTTCAGCGCCAAAAAGCCAATAATGGTGGTCAGCGACGTGATCGTGACCGCTAAGAAATTGACCCGCATCGCCTCCACGAGCGCGTCGCGTTTGGCGAGCCGCTGATCGCGCATGGCGCTGCGCGCGGTCATGATGATGTGCACGGAATCCGCAACCGCCAGCGTCAAAATGATCACCATCGCCGACACCGAAATCGGCGTCAGCTGGATCCCGATCCAGCCGCCAAAGCCAAAGCCGGCCACAATCGACAGAAGGCTGACGACGAGCGTCGCCGTCGCGCCAGAGACGCTGCGCGTGGTCGCTGTCACAAGAGCAAACACCACCAAGAACATAATCGGGAAGAGGGTCATCAAATCCAGCATGCCCGCTTCCACAAACGAGTTGTTCAACATCGACACACCCGTCAGCGCGGCGGTGAGGTCCGCGCTCTCAGGGCTCTGGTGGGCGAGGCCAATGACCAGATCCGGATGCGCCTGCCCGACATCGGCCACGAGCCCGCGCACAAAAGCGACCGCTTGCGGCACTTCTTGGGGATCGATCTCAGGGTATTGCAGGACAATGTTGACGGCCGTCACGGCGCCGTCCGGGGTGACCAGCTGGTTGACCAACACCGGCTCGCGCAACGCCACGCGCCGCACGCGCTCTAACGCGGCGGGGCTCAGATCGGCTGCGCCGGCGGCCAAATCTTGCACAATGAGGTCGTCGCCCTCAGCGAAGGTGTGTTGGTAATTCGTGAGGGAATCCACCCGCGAGGCGAAGGGTGTGCGCCACGCCTCAGCCGTCAGATCCTCCACCACCGCCAAGGTGGCGTTGGTGAACACGTCCCCGTCAGACGGCTTGAGCACAATCAGAATGTTATCGCTTTTAGTATAGGTGTTCTGAAAGCGCTCGAACGCCAACAACTCCGGGTTGGCGTCACCGAAGAACACGCGGTAATTCGTCGCAAACACCAAATTCGCCGCGCCCGCCGCCAGCGCCAGCACGCTGATGAGCGCCGCGCACATCACGAAAAAGCGCCGGTTTATGGTGAAGCGTGCGAGCCCTGACGCGAACGCATCGATCCGGTTGCGGGTGGCGGCCATCTCGTCGTCCTCGCGTGAAAGCGCGGCGTCGCGTCCCGATTGGGGGCGGGCTGCGTCCGTGATCGTGCGCCATACCTAGAACGCTAATTCTGGGAGTCAAGCGGCGACGCTGCGGGCGCATGGGCGAGGGGCGCCGCAGCCAGCGCGTTCAGCACCGCTTGCAGCCCGACGGCCAGGCGATCGACGTCGAATCCGGCGTAGGCTTGGGCGCGAAGCCCAAACATTGTGGTGATCAAGAGGTCTGCGCCCGCCGCCGGCGTCATGTCGTCCCGCAGCTCCCCGTCGGCGGCGGCGCGCGCTAAAGCCGCTTCAAGGGCGGCGCGCTTCTCCGCCACGCATCGCTGCACGAAGGCGTGCACGTCCGGCTCCACGGGCCCAACCTCGAACGCCGCTTGACACAAAAGCGAACCGGGCGCGTCGCCGCCCCGGACCATGTCCGCCAAGGGCGCCAGAAAATAGCCCTGGAGCGCGGCCATCACGGATTGCCGCCGCTGGGCGAGTTCCGCGTTCAACGCCGCCATCATCGTCGTCTGATAGCGGCTGAGCGCAGCCAGCAGCAGCTCCTTCTTCCCGCCGAAGGCGCGGTAGAGCGTGTAGCGATTGAGGCCGGTCGCCGCCACGACGTCCGCGATCGAGACCCGCTCATAGCCATTGCGCCGAAACAAGTCCGCCGCCGTTTCCACCGCGGCCTCGAGGCGATCAGAAGATGCCGTCATGGCTCAGCCCAGAACATTTGTTCTGCCCGATATGGCGCGTGCGCCCGGCGCGATCAAGAGCCGCCCAGGCCCGCTGCGATGATCACGTCCTCGGGCGTCCACGGGGCCCGCCCCTTGCTTTCCCCGCTCATGTTGGCCAGGAATGGCGGGAGAACCGTCTGGCGTCCAGGAGATGGCGATGAGGGGTATAGCGTGGGTGTTGGCCGGCGTGGCGTTCGCGGGGATTGCGAGCGGCTGTCAGCCTTTTCCTGAGGTTTATGAGACGCCGGCCGCCGGGCCTGGGCCCGCCGCCCAAGCGGGCGCGGGCGATGCGCCCGTTTTGGCGGTCACCACATACCAACTTGGCACAGGCGACCGTTTGAATGTGCTCGTCTTCAACCACGAAAACCTATCGTCGCAGAATATTGCTGTGGACGCAGAGGGGTTGATCTCCGTGCCATTGTTGGGGGGTATTCGCGCGCTGGGCCTGACGTCGGCTCAGCTGGCGCGCGAAATTGAATCCAACCTTCAGCGCCAGGGTTTGCTGCGCAATCCGCAAGTGAATGTGGAGATTGTGGAGTTCCGCCCGTTCACCATTTTGGGGGAGGTGAACGCGCCCGACCGCTACCCGTTTGAGGTGGGTCTCACCGTGGTGGAGGCGGTGGCTCGCGCGGGTGGGTACACATATCGTGCGAATGAGCGTCGCGTGTTTATTCAACGGGATGGCGAAACCAAGGAGCGGTCGATTCAAGTGACCGGAACCACGCCGGTCTTCCCCGGCGATCGGATCCGCGTGCCGGATCGGCGCTTGTAGCGGCGGAGCGGTTCGGCGGCGTTTCGTTAACCACTTGATCGCTTTCTCCGTGGGAGAATCACCAAACTGGTCAGAATCATGCACTGGTTCACGGTGTGCGATTCGGGCGCTGGGCGGTAGAGGCGAGAACGGTATGAAAGCGATCTGGAGTGCGGTCACGATCGTTGCAGCGGGCCTCGCCGGCGCGCCAAGCGTCGCGCAAGTCGGCGCGGAGGGCGAGCCGATCGCCTTGCGCGCGGCGACGGGCCTCGACGATCCGGCGTTGGGTCGGCCGCTATCCGTGGCGGAACAAGAAGCGGTTGCCGCGGTTAAGGAGGATGTGCGCCGCGCGGCGGATGTTGCGCTCACACGCAACCCAGCCGCGACGGAAGATCAGCTGGTGAATGTCGTCAGCGCCAGCCTCGGCTTTGCAGACGCTGATTTTGGCGTCAAGCAAGTCGCGATCGTCCAATTGTCGGGTGAGCTTGTGGCGGAACCGACGACGGACCGGCGGTTCATCGGCGCGGTGCAGCGCGTTTTGGGCGCTATGGCCGCGACCGCCCAGGGCTTGAACTCGCCCTTGGGCGATGCTGGCGTTAATTTGGCGACTCTTGGTAATGGGATCCGCGACAGCGGCGGGATCAACCCCGGCGGCGCGTTTGTCACGACGGCGAGCGACACGCCCGGCGGCGGTCCCGGCGGCGGCGGCGACGATCCTGGTGATGGCGGCCCGACGCCTCCGGACCCCGGAAGTGGTCCCGGAAGTGGCCCGGGCGGCGGCGGCGACGATCCCGACGACGGCGGTCCGACGCCCCCAGATCCCGGAGGCGATCCCGGCGGCGGTCCGGGTGGCGGCGGCGACGATCCCGACGATGGCGGCCCGACGCCGCCGGATCCCGGCAGCGGCCCAGGTGATGACGGCTCTGGCGGCGGCGATGGCGATCCGGGCTACACAGCCCCCTAGCGGGCGTCGTATAGCACAGGTCAGGCGCGGCGGACCGCGCTGGCGCGCTGGGGGTGGCGTAGGGTAAAGCAGGCGGCGCGGCGACGACCGAGCAGGGTCCGCGCGAACAATGGGGATTACGTGATGTGGAAGAAGTCCGCCGCGATCGGTTTTGCGTTGGCCCTGGCGGGTGTGATCGGCGCGGAGGCTCAGCTGTTCGACGATCGCGCCAATGAAACGGTGCGCGAGCGGCGTCGCCCTGAATATGATCCACGCGGCATTTTCTTGGGGCGCTTTGTCGGGCGGCCGGATTTCCGCGTCGGGCTGCGCTATGAAGACAATATCTTCGCGCGGGACGTAAACACCGAGGAAGATTTGATTGTGAATGTCCTCGGCGCTGGTGAGTTAAAGTCCGACTGGCGTCGCCACGAATTCGCAGCGTTTTACACCGCCGACTATGATTTTTATACCGACAACACTGATGAATCAAATCTCGATGTGACTATTGGCGCGCGCGGCCGTGTGGATATTGCGCGCAACACCTCTGTGGAGGCGCGCGTGTCCTTCACAAACGGATTTGAGCGTCGCGTGCGGGCCGACGCCGTCGTCGGCGTCCAAGCGATTGTGGACGAAGTGCGGGATTCATTTGGCGACGATGTCGCGGGCGCTGACGCGGCTGAGGCCCAGATCCGCGCCATCGAGGACGACGGCGTGTTCACGAACAGCCCGATCAACTTCAATGTGTGGCGCACGGGGCTGACGGCGCGCCACACCTTCGACCAGTTGCGTCTCATCGGCAATCTCGATGCGGCGTTGTTTGTGTTCTTTGATGAAGCCTCGAACCAATTGTTCCAGATCCAAGAGTTCGCGGACCAAACCTTGGCGGACAATGGCGAAGGCGGGCTGGGCTCGTTCCAGTCGGCGCCGGGCGTTCTCGAACAGGGCTTTCGCGATCGGGTGGAGTATCGCGCCTCCGGGCGCGCGGAGTATCAATTTACGCCGACCACCTTTGGCCTCGCGGAGATTGTTTACAAAGACAACAATTACCGGACCGACGACCCGCGCTTGGACCGCTCGTCGGATGGTTTTGAAGTGTTGACGGGCTTTGGCTTTGATCTCACGCGCGTGCTGCGGGGCGAGGCGTCGCTGAAATACTTCAACGAAGAATTCGTGTCGGGGTTCGGCGACACGGGCCGCGCGCTGTTCATTGATCCGGTCTTCAATCCCGAAGACGACGCCATTGACGGCGAGTTGGAGATCGACAACACCTCCAGCGGCTTTGGCGCTAACATCGACTTGACGTGGCTGGTGTCGACGCTGACCAACGTCACGGTGGAGGCGGATCGGGAGGTGACAGCCACGTCGCTCAACGACGCGTCGCGCATCGTCGCGACGGCGGCGGGCGTGACCGTCGATCACGAGCTTGACCGCAACATCATTCTCTATGGCGAGTTGGGCTTTTTCCTTGAGGAATTTGAAGGCATTGACCGGGAGGACACCCGGTTCGAATACGGTTTGGGGCTGTTATATCTCCTCAATAACCGATACAGCTTGGAGATGAACCTCGCCCGCACGGAGCAAGAAAGCTCGGGCTTCGCCGGCCGCGATTTCGACGTCAATCGCGTGTTCGCCGGCTTGCAAGTGCGCTTCTAGGGCGGTCGTCGGCGTAGAATTTGCTTCGTACACAATAAAAGGGGTGGGCGGTGACTGACCAAGGCGCGCCAGGGTTTCAACGCACGGCCTTTGAGGGCGTTGGCTCGACGGGACATCAAAAAAGCGTGGATCCGATGAGCTTGCCGCCCGCTCCCGTCGGTGCGGACTTGATTGATATTGACGCGTTAATGCGCGTCGCCCGGCGCCGCTTTGTGCTGTTTGTGTTCTGCACAACGCTCGTGTTCTTGGCCGCTGCGGCGTATGTGCTCAATCTCACGCCGCGCTACACCGCCACGGCGACGTTCCAAATCAACCCGAACCAGCAAGACATTATTGGCCTGAACCCGTTCGCTGGAGGCGGCATGAACGCCTCGGCCGTGGACACCGAAGTCGCGATCATCACCTCGCCGGATTTGCTGCGCCGGGTCGTGCGCGCCCTTGATCTTCAATTCGATCCCGAATTCAACGCCAATTTAGGCGATGATTTCGGCATGGTGCGGGTGTCGCTGAACGATGTCGGCACTGTCTCCACCGCCGCCGGCGTCTTGATCGCGGATGACGCGGGCGAGGGCGCGGTGAGCGCGGTGGTGAGCGACGCCGACCCCGTGCTGGACGCCGCCGGGGGGCGCACTGACGCCCAGGAGATGGCGGCGGTGGAGTCCGCAGCAGCGGCCCTGTCTAAGCGCGTGCGCGCTGAGCGGGTGAATTTGACATATTTGATCAATGTGAGTGTCGAGAGCGAAAGCCCGCAATCGGCGGCCGCCATCGCGAACGCGCTCGTGGATCAGTACATCCAGCGCCAGCTGGAGACAAAGTATGAAACCGCGCTGTCGGCGCGGGACTTCTTGAACGAGCGCGTGGCCGCGTTGGGTCAAGAGGTGGAGGCCACAGAGAGCGCCGTCGTCGCTTACCAGCAGGCGGAGGGTCTGTTGGATTTTGGCGGTTCGACTCTTGGTGAGGAGCAAATCAAGAGCATCAACACCCAGCTGATCATCGCCCGCTCCGATTTGGCCGCCAGTGAGGCGCGTCTGCGCACATTGCAGTCCCGCTTGAACCGCGGGGAGTCCGCGGACACGATCGCGGAGGTGCTCAGCTCCAACGTTATTCGCGATTTGCGCCAGCAGCAGGCGCAAGTCGTGCGCCGCCAAGCGGAGCTTGAGGTCGATCTCGGCCCACGCCACCCCGACATGATCCGCGTCAATCGCGAACTGGCTGATTTGGAGGTTCAAATCGACCAAGAAGTGCGCCGGATTGTGGAAAGCTACCGCAATGAGCGCACTGTGCTTGCGGAGCGGGTTCGGTCGCTGGAATCCGACCTGAAGCGTGCCGAAGTGGAGCTTGGCCAGAACAACCAGTCTCTGGTGCGGTTGCGCGAACTGCAGCGCACCGCCGAAGCCACGCGCGCACTGTATGAGAGCTTTCTCGCGCGTCTGAAGCAATCGACTGAGGCGACGGAGGTGGAGCAAGCAAATGCAGAGCTGGTCTCCGCGGCGACAGCGCCGAGTTCGCCGAGCTTTCCCAACAACAAGCTGATGCTGTTGGCTTCGGTCGTGGTGTCGGTCGGGTTCGGGGTCGGCATGGTCGTCGTTGCAGAGCTCCTCGACAGCGGGTTCCGCACCAGTGAAGAGCTGGAGCGCTTAGTCGGCGGGCGCGTTGTGGCGGGGTCCATCCCGCTCTTGCGTAAGGCCGAAGCGAAAGTCGACAAGCAGAAAGTGGATTTGCCGGATTACGTGCTCTTGCGGCCGTTCTCTGCGATTGCGGAATCCTTCCGGGCGCTCAAAGCCGCTGTGGTGTTGCCCCACGCGGAGGCGGGCTCCCAGGTGGTGCTGGTGACATCCGGCTTGCCGGGCGAGGGCAAGACGTCCACGTCCTTCGCGTTTGCGCGCATGTTGGCGATGTCCGGCACGAAGGTCTTGATTGTGGACGGGGATTTGCGTCAGCGCTCGCTTTCCCAGCGGGTGGCGGCCGACCACAAAAACGGTCTCATGGAAGTGCTCGCGGGCAAAGTCTCCCTCGATGACGCTGTGATCACGGACGAAAGCGGCGCGGATGTGCTGACGGTGAGCCCGGTCTATTACACCCAGCGCGATGTCTTCGGCCTCAAAGCGTTTGAGGAGCTGCTGGCGGACATGCGCACGCGCTATGAAGTGATTGTCTTCGACACTGCGCCGCTCTTAGCCGTGGCCGACACGCTGACGCTGTCGCGTTTGGTGGACATTGTGGTCGTGCTCGTGCGGTGGGCGCACACCAAACGCGAAGTCGTGCGGTCGGCCTTCGCGGAGCTGCGTAAAGTGCGCATTAAGGCCGCTGCGCTTGTGATGTCTCAGGTGAACACACAGCGACGCGAGCTCTATGATGGCGTCCAGACCGTGGAATACTCTCGCTACTACAGCTCTTAACCCCGGCGCGGTCCCTGCGGCCCGGCGCGGCGCGCCGACGCGCCGCGTCCCTGGGACGCCGTGATGGCGCGCGCGGGCCCGGCGTCCGCACCCCGCCGGCGCGTGAGCGGCCGCGACGCGTCCCAAGCGCTCACCTGCGGGGCCGAGCCTGCGCCTGAGCGTCGGGGACGCCGCATCAGACAGCGCTTTGCTGAGGCGAGCCCCCCGCTGGCGGCCGTGTGGACCGCAGGCGCGTTGGCGGGCTGCGCAGCGGGCGGCCTCGACGCCCGGCTCGGCTCAGCCGCGCTGGCGGTTGCGTTGTGCGCCAGTCTTCTCGCGCGATTAAGCGCGCCGGCCGCGCGCTCCCGGCTTTTCGACACGCCGGTCCCAGTCGTTGCGGCCCTGTTGTTTGCGTCCACGCTGCTGTGGAGCGTGCTCCAAGCGACGCCGGGCGTTGCGCCGCCCCATCCAGCATGGAGCGCCGCCGGCGTGAGCGAGGTCGGGCCGGCGGCTTTGTTCCCGCTGGCGGCCCGCGTGGAGACCGTGAAGCTGTTCGGCCTTGGCGCGGCGTTTTTAATCGGCGTGGCGGCGGGGCGCGACCCATGGGGCCTCGACGCTGTTATGCGTGCGCTGCTGATTGCCGGCGCCGCCTATGCGGGCGTCGCCCTGGTCCATTACGGCGTGGCGCGCGCGACCTTGGCCGATCCAGGCGGGCGCCTGATGGCCGGCTTGCCCAGCGCCAACGCGGCCGGGCTTGTGTTCGGCGTCGTCGTGATTGCGGCGGCGGCTGCGCTGTTGCGCACGGTGAGCCGCGGCGCGATCCAGGGCTTGCCGCCGCTGGCGATGCTGGACGGCGTCATCCGCGCCGCGCCGGTGAGCGCGGCGGCTTTTGCGCTGGCGGGCGGGGCGTTGATGCTCACGGCCTCGCGCGCGGCGACGGCGCTCACCTTAGCGGGCCTGGTGGTGTTGGCGGCCGCGGAGGCGCTCTCAGCGGCGCGCGACCGCCAAACCCGCGGAGCGGCCGCGGCGCTGGTGGCGGCGGCGGCGACGCTTGCGGCGCTGTTCGGCGGCGGTTTGGCCGTGCGCTGGGAGACGCTGGCGCTGGCGGAGGATCCGCGGCTGATCATGATGACCGCCCACGCCCGCGCGGCGGGGGAGGCCCTCCTCGTCGGCCATGGGTTTGGCGCGTTCGGGGTGGTCAACAATCTCGCGATGACGGTGGAGACGGTCGATGCGTTGGCGCCGATCGGCGCGGCCCACAACGTCTATCTGCAATGGGTGGAGGAAGCGGGCCTTCTCGGCGCGGCGCCGTTTTTCATAGCGCTCATAATCCTGATCGGCCCGGTTCTGCGCGCCGCCGCGCGGCCGGGGCGTCAACGCCATTGGCGGCGCGCGGGCGCTGTGATCGTGATCGTGGTCGCGATCCACGCCGGCGTGGATTTTGCGCTTAACATTTACGCCATTGCGTGCCTGGCCGCGCTGGGGCTAGGGGCGTTGTGGGCTGCAGCGCTTGCGCGCCGCACAAGCTCAGAAGCCGCGCCGGAACGCGCGCTGCAAACCGTTTCTCGACCGACGTCGTGATCGCGGGCGGCGCGCGCCTGAGGACAGCCGCGGCGGCATGGCCATTGTGCATTGTGGCGGCGCGTCAAAGCCGGTATCGCTGAAGCGACGGGCGACGGTCGCAAAGCGGCCCCAGACGTGCTGGAACAGATCATGCAGTCCTTTCAGTCAGACACGCTGCCCCCCGAGCCGCAGCGCCGCCGGTCGGCGCGCGGCGGCGACGCCGCTCAGGCGAGCGTCTATGGGGCGCGGTCAGAAAGGGCGGTGGACGAGATGGCGCAGATGGACACGCACGCTGGCTTCGCCGCGGGGGAGGCGCAGACCGCCGGCTTTCGCCCCGGGATCAACAGCTTCGCTAAGCGCGTCGTGGACGTCTTGGTGGCGGCGCCCGCGTTAGTGTTCTTAAGCCCGCTGCTGGTGGCGATTGCGGTGGCCATCCGGCTGGAGGACGGCGGGCCGGTGTTTTTCCTTCAGCGTCGCAATGGCCAAGATCGGCGGATTTTTCGCATTGTGAAGTTCCGGTCCATGCGCACCATGGATGACGGCGCCACCATCAAGCAGGCCGTGCCCGGCGATTCACGCATCACCCGCGTGGGGAGCTTCATCCGCAAATCAAGCCTTGATGAATTGCCCCAGCTGTTCAATGTCCTTGTGGGCGACATGTCGATTGTCGGGCCGCGTCCCCACGCCTTGGCCCATGACGATCTCTTTGCGGCGCGCGTCAGCGATTACAATCTCCGCTTCCGCTGCAAGCCCGGCATCACTGGCCTAGCGCAGATTAAGGGGGAGCGCGGACTGATCCAGTCCGATGACGACGTGGCGCGGCGGCTTCATTTCGATCTTGAGTATCAAAACCGGTGGTCTGTGTTCTTTGACTTGTGGGTGATTGGCGTCACACCGCTCATTCTGGTCGCGCACTTGTTCCGCAAGCGCGCCTTTTAGCGGCGCGCCGGCGGGCCGGCGGCGATCATCCGCCAGTCGCTGATGCGCCCATGATGCTCCCGCGCCGCCCAGTAGTACGGCGATCGCCGCCACGGCCGCACATCGGGATAGCGGTTGTCGAGGACGTAATCCCCCCGGTCGGTGGAGACGACCAACACGGCGTGCCACGTCAGGTCAGGCAGCAGCGCCACAGCAATGGACAGCGCCTCATCCGGTACGCCGAGCGCGCGCAAGGCGTGGCGCTTCTCGAGCGCGAAATCCTCGCAATCGCCCACGCCGCGGCGCGGGCCCGCTCCCGACAGCGGCCGCGACCAGACGTCGCTTTGGGCGTGCACACGCTGGTCGCTGGCGTAGCTGAGGCGGTTGTTGATGCGCGTGTTGACCCGGTTCAGCGCCGCCCAGAGTTTGGTGGTGAGGCGCGGCGGCGCGTCGCCGCGTGGCGCGCGTCGCCGTGCGCCGGCGTCAGTCCAGGACGAGGGCGGCGCGCTGCGGGCGGCGGGCGGCGGCGTCCGCAGGCGGCTGTTGGGCGCCCCGGCGCTGGTGGGGGAGGCGCGACGCATTGCCGGCCCGCCCACGTCTGAAGGCGAGGCCAGTGTGGAGGCAAGCACGCGCGGCCGATCCGCCTCTGGACGTCCCGGCGCGCAGGCGGGATCATCGCTTGCGCGCTCGCAATACGCCGCATAGCCGTTGGGCGGCAGGGCCGGCGCGCCGACCGCGAGGGGGCTTGAGTCCGGAATTGACGACGCGCAGCCAGCAGCGATGACGCCGATCAGGACGATGAGCGCGCACGCGCGCCATAAACGAGGGAGAGAGTAAGGCAATTCTTCACCTGCGCGACGATACGCAAGTCTTAAGCAGGTGACGCCAAAATGAAGCCTCGGATGTGTAACGAAGACACGAACCGATTGCGATGAATGTTGATCGAAAACAACGGGAATCGGCGCGACTGTCTTGCGCCGCTCCGGCCCGCACAGCGCCCTGGCGTCAGGCGGTGATGGCGGTCGTGGTTGGGGCGGCGGCCCTGGCGGGAGTCGCCGGCGGCGCTGTGATCGTGGCGGTGGAGCGAGACGCCCACCGGGCTGCGCGCGTCCTTGAGGCGGTGGAGGCTGGCCCGAGCGCGCCCTTGCGCGCGGTGATGGCGAGCCGGTGGTTGGCGCGCGACGGCGCGCGCGCGCCAGTGCTCGGCGGCTCCCCCCGCTATTGGGACAGCCTCGCGCGCCTGCACTTGATCGCGGCCTCTCATCCCAATCTTGAGCCTCACATTTTAGTGGCGCGGTTGACCGCTGCGGAGGCGGCCGCGCGACGCGCGCTGGAAGGCCAGCCGCGCAATCACGGGCCCTGGTCGCGTGTGGCGTCGATCGATGTCGCGCGCGATGGCCGTTTGTCGCGCGTCGGCGTCCACGCCTTACAGCAAGCGATTGAATCGGCTCGGTATCGTGAGCGTTTGGCGGTGTGGCGTTTTGCGTTCATGGTCCCGTTATGGGACCAGCTGACGCCGGACTTGCAGCGCGCGGCGACCGCCGACGCTGTGTTTTTGTGGTCGCGGGAAAACCAGTGGCGCTTTCGCGGCCATGTGCGCGACACGTTGGCGGATGCGCCGCAGGCGCGCGCGGCGATTGCGCCTTCGCTTGACGACTTCGACACACCCTGACGCGGCGTCGCGACTTGAGGGGTTTAAGCGTGGTCAGCGGCTGTCGAGCGCCAGGGGCGTTTCGGCGCGGGGTGCCGGCGGGGCGCAGCCATTGGCGGCGGACCCGCGGGGTCGGTCGTGTGACGACAAAGGGCGGTCAAGGACTGCCGCGCGGACGTCCCAATCCGGGGCAGGATCGACGTGGCGCGGGCTCACCCCGCTTTCAGTCGCGTGGACGTGGGCCGGGGCGGGGGCGTCCTGAACGGACCGATGGACCTGACCATGGACATCACAAAGCACATCAGGCCGAGCCTGTCCCTGAGATCCCGCGCATCACAGGGGGTGACCGGGCCTACCCCTCCATGACGGCGCCCGGTCGTCGGCCGCCAATCTAGGGCCGCGGCTCCTCCGCCAGGGGCGCGTTCATGAGCACGCCTTCTAAGCTCGGAGGCTCGTCAGGTTGGTTGGGCGCGGGCCAGGCGCCGCCGCGACTGCGGAACGGGGCCGGCGGCGCGGGCGGGCGCTCCTGCGCGCCGGGGGGCGGCGGCAGTTTCTGCATCACCACGCGGGTCGACGGGGCGGGCCGCGGGGCCAGAGGGTCCGCCGGCGCGGCCGCCTCCACATAAGACAAGGGCGCGGTCGCCGGCGCGCCGTCCCGCATCGGCGCGCACGCCGCCGCCATCACCACCACTGGCGCCAGCACCCGTTGCATCGCATACGCTCCAAGGGAGACCCAACCCCGATGAGACTAGCCCGTCCCACGCCGCGACGCGAGCCCCGAGGCGGTGATCGCCGCACACGCGCAACCCTTTGTTAAGCATGGCGACGCAGCATCACCGCTGCTCCCGTCGCTTCCAAGCCCCGATCCCAAGGAGGGCGCATGACGCTCACGCGACCCTATCCGCCGGACGACGACGACCCTCGCCCGGGCCGGCGCGCGGGCCAAATCGCGCGCGGGCTGTTTGTGCTGGGCGCAGCGGCGGTGGCGAGCGTGGCGGTGTTGGTCGCGATGGCGGCGCTCGAGCTGCCGGACCCGGAAGCAGCGTTGGCGGCGCCGCGCGCCCCGAGCGTCACCGTCATGGACATGGACGGTCGCCTGATCGCCCGGCGCGGGCCCGGCGAGATGGAGCATGTGGCCCTTGCGGAATTGCCGCCGGCCTTGATCGACGCCGTAATCGCGGTGGAGGATCGGCGCTTTTACGCGCATATGGGCGTCGACATCGCCGGGACGATGCGCGCGGCGGGGGCGAATATGCGCGCCGGCCGGGTGGTCCAAGGCGGTTCTACAATCACGCAGCAATTGGCGCGCAATCTCTTCTTAAACCACGACCGGACGCTGAAGCGTAAGCTTCAAGAGACACTGTTGGCGCTGTGGTTGGAGCGGCGCTTTTCCAAAGATGAAATCCTCGAAATCTACCTGAACCGGGTTTACTTCGGCGCTGGGGCGTGGGGCGTGCGCGCGGCCTCTCACCGCTATTTCGGCAAAGCGCCGCAAATGGTGTCCGTGGGGGAGGCCGCCCTGTTAGCGGGGTTGTTGAAGGCGCCCTCGCGTTACAGCCCGGCGCTGTCGCCGCGGGCGGCGGAGGATCGCGCCACGCTCGTGCTCAATGTGATGAGCGAGCAGGGCGTGCTGGCGCCGGAGACGCGCGCCCGGGCGTTTGCGGAGCCGATTGTCATTAAGCAAAGCTCCAACACCGCGCTCGCCGGCCATTTCGTTGACTGGGTCGTGGCCCAAGCGCGCGCGCTGCCAGGCGTCGCGGGCCCCGACCTCGTGATTGAGACCACACTCGATCTGACAATGCAGCACGCCGCCGACGCCGCTGTCGCGGCGGCCCTGGATGAGGCGACCCGCGCCCAGGGCGCGCATCAAGCGGCGTTAGTGGCGCTTGATGGCGACGGTGCCGTGCGCGCGATGGTGGGCGGCCGCGATTACCGTGTGAGCCAGTTCAACCGCGCCGTTCAAGCGCGCCGCCAGCCGGGCTCGGCCTTCAAAACGTTTGTGTACGCCTCGGCGTTCGAGCGCGGCGTGACCCCCTGGGAGACCCGCTATGACGGACCCATTGATGTGGAGGGCTGGCGGCCGCGCAATTATCGCGAGGAGCACCGCGGCGAGGTCGCGGTGTCGACGGCGTTCGCGCGCTCCATCAACACGGTCGCGGTGCAAGTGTCGGAGGAAATTGGCCGCCACAATGTCATCGCCACGGCGCGCCGCTTGGGGATCACGTCGGATTTGCCGGCGACGCCGGCCATGGCCCTCGGCGCGTATGAAGTGTCGCTGCTGGAGCTCACCGCGGGGTATGCGCCTTTCGCCAACCGCGGGTACCGCATCCGGCCTTACGCGATCAACGCTGTGCGCGCCGCCGATGGCGTGTTGCTTTATGAGCGGCCGCCGCCGGACGCTGCGTTGGCCCTTGATGACGTCACCCGCCAGCGCATGACGGCGATGCTGCGCCAGGTTGTGGTTGAGGGCACTGGTCGGGCCGCTGATCCTGGTCGCGAGGCCGCCGGCAAGACCGGGACCACGAATGAGCACCGCGATGCGTGGTTCATTGGCTTTGTGCCGGGCTTCGTCGCGGGCGTGTGGATGGGCGATGATGATTTTGAGCCCATGGACGACATTACGGGCGGCGGGGCGCCGGCGCGCTTGTGGCGCGCTTTCATGACGCAGGCGCTGAAAGATGTGCCGCCACGCGGCTTCGACACGGAGACGACGCCGCCCATAGCTGGCGCGCCGGGCGTGATCCCGCCGCAAGACGCCGGTGTCGGCGACCGCCGCGCGGGCGGCGTCGCGTCCTCGCCGCAGCGTCGCGCTGAACGTTCCCAATCGCCGTCGCCGCGCCTGTGATCGCGGCCTTGCCAGAGGCCTGCTTCCCGTGCGTCATGCGCCCGCGCGACGCGCGCCGTTTGCGGACGCGCGCGGCCGCCGCGATTCGGCCGCATCCCATCGACAGAGGCGGGACGCTGTGTGGTCGCCGGAAGGTGTGAGGGAAATCATGAGACGAAGTGGAGCGTTCGCGGCCTCAATGATTGCGCTTTGCGCGTGCGGCCAGCCGGAAAGCGCCGGCCCGCCGGACGCCGACGTGCTGCGGGTGATGAGCCTGCATGAATCCGGCGCGGGCCGTGTGAGTTTCGAGAGCATGACTGAGCAGGGCTCTGCGGTCGTGTTCAAGGATGTGCGGTTCGCCGCCTCCGATGGGGTCGCAACCGCCGCGACGATGCGTCTTGACGGCGCGCGCCTGGAGAATGGCGCGCCGCGGTTTGATTCCCTGACGTTGCAGGGCTTGGCGCTGGAGGACGGCGCTGACGGCGCTGACGTCGTTACGGGGCGCGTGGATCGCCTCGTGCTTGAAAATCCCTCGCCAGCGGCGTCGGGCGTGGTCGCGGCTCTGTTTGGCGACGCTGACGGCCTTGCGGACGCGATTGAGGGAGTGGAGCCGCGGGAGGTGACGTTCGACGCCTTAGCGCTTTCCGGCGTGGCGCTGTCGGCTGAAGACGGCGATGGCGACGGCCAAGCAACCATGACCGTCGCGGAGATGCGCGCGGAAGGCTTCGGCGCGCAGCGTGTGGAGAGCCTTGCGTTGACGGACATGGCCGCGACCGTCGACGCCGAGGACGCAAAGGTGACGGCGTCTATCGCATCCGCCACGTTGAGCGGTTTGGACGCCACAATGTTTCAAAACCTCGCCGACGCGTTGGATCAAGGCGAGGACGCGAGCGAAGACGAGATCGCCCGGGCTCTGTTGACCAGCTCTGTGTTCACGGATGTCTACGCCAAGCGCTTTGACGCCTACGCGATCACGGACCTCGACATGGACGTCGCGGGGGCGAACCTGACGGTGCCGAGCGCCACAGCAACGGTGCGCGAGCAGGGCGGCCGCCTCCTGAGCACGGGCGAAGCGGAAATGACCATCACCGCGGACGTCGAAGGCGGCGGCGCGGGCGTCCAAGTGGCGCAGCTCCTCAGCATGCTTGGCTATGATGACGTGAATATTTCGGTGCGCACGTCCGCGACCGCCGATCCTCAGCAGGATCGCGTCACCACCCAGGAGTATGCGGTCACGGTCGAAGACGGATTTGCGCTTGATCTCGCGTATGATTTCGGCGGCGTCCAGCAATATGCCGAAGCCGCCGCGGCGATGGCGCTTGACCTCGACGGCCAAGCGGATCCGGCTGCGGTCGACCCGGCGGCGGCCCTGCAAATGTACGCGCCCTTGATCGTGCACAGCCTGGGCATGCGCGTGACGGACGCGGGGCTGACGGAACGCGCCTTCGCCGCGGCCGCCCAAACCACGGGCCAAGCGGAGGACGACATTCGCGCCCAGGCGTCCGCCAGCTTGTTGTTTTTGCCCGCTTTAGCGCCGACGCCGGGTTTGCAAACCCTGGCCCAAGAGGTGGCCGGCGCGCTTGGCGCGTTCATCAGCGAGCCCGGCGTGGTCGGCCTCTCGCTCAGCCCGCAGACGCCTGTGCGGCTTGGCGATTTGATCGCTCAAGCTCAAGAGGGCGACGCCGACATTGACGCGATTGTCACAGCGCTTGGGCCGTCTGTGACCTATGAAGCGCCCGCCGCGGGCGATGACGCAGACGGCGCGGAGT